>NZ_JBDVXF010000043.1:0-309497 GCF_039964565.1 Paraglaciecola sp. | reverse complement strand
GTGTTTGCTGTAAGCGATGACTTAACAGCCATTATGACAGATGAAGTATGCGGCTTAGCTCAGAGACTTGGATTGATCTTGAAAAAGCGGTCAAAAGATGACTAGTACCTATTGACCGACCGGAGGCTCATATGTGTTATGACCTTTTAGGCAGAGGAAATATGCCCATGCAATTAATATAATTTGTAGCGGCCCGCGTATTAGTAAATAAACAGGCCCCCATTGATGCCCGCCAAGACCAATGCCATTTAATGCAGCATAAATATTTGCCGGAAAGAAAATAACAAAAACTACAATAGCAAGCTTTGCAGCAAGGGGTTGATACCTCGGCATAAAAAGTGCGATACCAATTAGTAGCTCAATCAACCCTGTGAGATAGACTAGTGCTAAGCGGGAAGGAACCCAAGACGGTAACATTTCCACCATTCCTTCCGTTTCAACAAGGTGTCCAACAAAGAAGAATATAAAGGCTATTCCCAATCCCCAGCAGGCATACTTTGTTATATTTAGTGGTCTATCGCTAAACTTTGAATAGAGAAAGGCGATGATCAAAGGGCTGGTCAACATAAAAAGAATAATTATTGGTGTTACCATAGCTTCCTCATGAGGTCATAACTACTTAGTGATTATACGGCACGTAGTGTGTGACTAATAATCATCTTGTTGGGCAAAGCCGAGACCTTGACCTTAAATTTTTTGGTATTCTTTATGCTAATGGAATTTGTTTTTGAAAGGAATAGCGGAGCTTGTATCAAGGGCAAGTTTATTCGCATACATATCTGCCACTAGGTGCGATATTTTCATGTTAAACACGTACTGTTCATCATTTTATTGCCTCTTTATCTTGTTTTTCAAACTGCAGGGCAGCCTGTCCCCTGACAGCGTTATGGCTGCCCTATTACCTCCCATTTCCACCTTGTCTTAAACGGTCATACAATAATCTTAGCCACTTGCTATTCTCTGAACATTCATAGTAGGTAGAGCCATTGACATCAACACTAGCACGCCTACTTTACACATCGGACAAGGCCAGCACTTGGCTCGTTCATTAGTTTCTGCATTGTCCTTTTTCTCCACCTCGTCAGGTAATTGTCGTCGAATAACGTCAAGTTTCTTACGTCGGCAACAATTGGCTAAAAAACCAAAGTGCCGCACGCGCTTCAAACCTTGGGGCAGAATATGACTGAGATAACGACGAATAAACTCTTTACCGCTTAGCGTCATTTGTTTAGGCCGATTGCCATCTGCATAATCTTTATAACTGAAGGAGACGTTGTCTTCGCTTATCGCCTGTAATCGCGACTCATTTAACATCCCTTTTTTCGTATATCGCCCTAGATAACGAATAACCGTTTTAGGCTGACACAAGCAGGGTTTGCTGTACACACACCAAGATTTATTCATCAACAAAGGAGTAAATTGTCCATCGTTAGTGATCGTCCGCTCAGGTAGTAACCATCTCATTGTGTTTAATGATGTCGTGAGAATATTTATTGTCAACACTAGGCACTAACCTTGGTTTCGTTTTACTATTATTTGTTACAATGAACCCATAATAAATAGCGATATGAGTGTGATATGAAAAAAGGTTTAGGAATTTTTGTTTTGTTGCTACTGCTGGTTGCTGGCGGTGCATATTATATGTTGAGCGGAGCGGGTGATTTTATTCGTGTGCAAATAGAGCAACAGGGTAGCCAATATCTGGATACACAGGTGTCAGTTGCAAATGTTGATCTAGTGCTCACTGAAGGGAGAATGACCATAAGCGGTGTTCAGGTAAACAATCCCCAAGGTTTTAGCGATGAAAATGCATTCAAGGTTGATGCAATGACTCTAGACCTAGGAGAGGTTTTAAATGAACCTTACGTAGTTCAGGCGATTAACATCGATGCACCAGAAATTCTTTACGAAGTCGATAAAAACGGTAAAGGCAACCTGCTCGCACTGAAAAATAATTTAACAGCCAATTTGCCAAAAGCCACAGATAAACCAGTGGCAAAAGAGACCGCTAACCCCTTGCTCGTAGTGGAAAATGTCAACATAAGTAATGTACAACTCAAACTAAACTTTGAAGCCATGTCTACTGGTGATTTAGACATAAAAACTAAAGCTTATGAGGTAACCTTACCTACTTTTAATGCCGGAGCCATAGGCCAACCCAATGGTATACCGGCCGATCAAGTAGGGGCTGCAGTGGTCAATGCCATGTTAGATAATGTGATCGCAGCTGCTAAAGCACAAGCTAAAAAACGCTTAGCAGAAGAAGCCAAGAAAAAAGTCAATAAAGAGCTGGATAAACAAAAGGATAAGTTGCTAGAAAAAGCCAATGATAAGCTCAAAGACCTGTTAAATTAACATAGGTTTGTTATGGCTTATCTTTAGTTCTAATGCCAATACTGCTGTTTTGCATTAATGTTAGTGCAAAACAGCCTCTCCCAATTGGGTTTCTAGCGCTTAAAAATTCACTAGTTACTACCTTTCTTCAGCCTCAATTACCTAATATTAACTCCCCCTCTTTTTTTACTAACGCATTTTTTCTGGCAGTGACTATAGTTTTGTAAAGCCCCAAAGAACAAAGCATATACCACACAGGGAGGTGAAAATGTCATCATTTAAAAAGCGTTATTCCAGTTTAATTATTTTTTCGGTTACTGTGTTATTGGCCGTTAGTATTTCTAGTGCCATGTACTTTTTTAAAATCCAAAAAAATGAAGACTACCAAAATCGCTTGCACTTTCGCGGTCTCAATGAGGTTAGCAGAAGTTTTATTCAATCTGCTGAGCAACTTACCGAAATAGCAAAAGTATGTGAAGAGATAGAGGCCTCGTCTTCTTCGTGTGAAGACTTACTCAAAAACCGAGTTGCATTAGCTAATCGTTCAGCAAATTTAAGAACCTTAAAAGTATCGAGCTCGACACAAATAGGTCAACCAGATTTTCAGGACAACAGAATTTTTTTCCATACCGACGGGAAAACATATATCAGAGTATCAACAACCTCACCTCTTGCTAGACGCTCGTCCCCAAATTTTGCCAACAGGCAACTCAAAAACCAATCTAATAACCCTGTCAACAACGCTAATAATAGGTCCATAAATGTTCTCGAAGTTGAAACTAAAAACTTCGTCCCAGCCAATATTGAGCGCTTTCCCTTAGTACTCATCGCGAACGAAACAGGCACTGTGATTGGCGCGAGCCAAATCAACAAAAAGGGGGTGGAGACTGCAGATCTACAATTTCAAGACGTCAATAGCTTATTTAAACAGATAGCCGCAAAACATACTCTGCGCGCAGAAAATAAAGACTACATTAATGATTTCAAACCCACTACGAGTGAAATATTAGATACCACAATTGGCGGAGTCGACTACCGAGTATTTTTACAACCATCTAGTTTAACTGCATTTAATACCAGCACCGATCAATTATATATATTAGGTTTGGTTCCAGCTGATGAATTACGCCTAGCTAAGCTAAATGTTTCACCCAACACAGCGCTGTGGTTTGTTCTTATTTTAATCATATCTATCTCACTGTTGCCGCTATTAAAATTACGTTTTGTTTCAGTGAAATATGCTTTTACTCGCAGCGATGTCAGCCAAATTGGCTTAGGGTTGTTGGTGGCAGTTGGCATGTCGAGCATTGCTATCAATCACCAGTTATTTTATGGTTATTTAATGGCAGAAAAATCACACCAAGCCACACAACTCTATAAACAAATCACCGAAGAATTCAAAACCGAAATCGATACCCTAAAAAGCTGGGCGATCCTGAATAGCGATAAACTGAAAACACCTCATGCGCTTGGCAAGTCGGCGTATGCATCAAACAACAAATGCCTTTATGTTGAAACTAATCGTTTTGGTAAAGAAGGGGGATTTTCGAGTTGCCAAGATGACTCATTAGTTATCAAAAACAAAGTCAACCTAGATATTTACGATTATATTATTGAAGGTGCGTTTATCCTCAACGAGGAAGGACGATTTCTGGAAAATGCGACCACCATATGGAAACAAAAGAACCTATTGGCCGGTCGAGATATTAGTCTCGCTCATCGGCAATATTTCCGGAAAGCTAAAGATTGCGACCTTTGGGGTGAAACAGACAATAGTCGAAAATGCAGCAAAGGCGTAATATTTGAGCGCATCAATAACGTTAGGGATGGCAGAAAAAACACTCAGTTCGCCATACCTCTATTCGACCGAAAGCACCAAGAAAATAGACAAATATTAAGTTTTGGCACTCGTTTACGGACTTTTTTTCACAGAGTGATGCCCAGAGACTATGGGTATTTAGTATTTGACCAATCAGGAACGGTGCTATTTCACAGCGACGAGCAACGAAGTCTTATTGAAAATGTTTTTGTAGAAACTGACAACAATAAACAACTTTATGCCTTTGTATCCAACCAAGATTATGATTCTGGCAAACGCATGGATCCCATTACCTTCAATGCGGTTTATCGCGGTAAGTCACACCTATTTTCAGTGGGTGATTTGTTTATCGATAAAAGCTACAAAAATGCACCATTAACCCTAATCATATTTTTTGACCAAACTGGAGCCGAGTTAAATAATATGCTGTTACTTTTTATGGCAGTAATGTTGTTTCTATTTCTTATAATTCCATTATTCGCTTACCTTCGATACACCAGCAGCCAACCATTTTGGGCCAGTCTTTTATACTTCAACCCGCGCCATGCCAACCGTTATCGTAGTTGGTTGTTTTTGTTAATTGGAGGAAGTGCGTTTTGTTTTTTAATGATGGGAGTCGTATTCGACCTAACACTTAGACTTGGCATTTGGCTACTGGTTGCGGTATTGGCCCTAAAACTTATTATGCAGAGCCTTGATCCTCACAGGACGGTTTTACGTGGCGCCTCTCCCAAGTTAACTCCATTTGTTGTTGTTGCTATTGTAATCATACTAATTGGAATATATATGGGCCCTATTTACGCAAATGATAACACTGTCAATTGGGTGTTTTTCCTGGTGGGTTTAGGTACTTTCTTAGGGGCACTAATTTTTTATTTTCGTGTACCTTTCGCCGAATCTTACACCGACACGGTTTTTGACAAGGAGCGATACACCAAGACTTACCTGTGTTTTATCCTTGCCGTGGTTTTTCTTGTAGCGGCTGTACCTGCAAGTCTAATTGTAAATAGCGCTAATGGGTATTTACTACAACATCAGGCAAGGTTACAAACCCAACATTTACAAATCGCAGAAAAAAACTATCAATCTCAATTAGCGGATTACAAATTAATCATTGGCGAAGCCGATAAAGACAATTTTAAGGGTAAAGATTGGTTAGCAGAAAATTCACTAAAACAAATGTTTCCCGCCTTTGGAAATTGGATAAATGCCGTGGATACAGACAACCAATGTTATACAGATAAAGTTATACAGAAGATATTTTCAAATATCGCCTTTGCTGATTCCTTGCTGGCTGAGATAACCCATCTAGCAAAACGCATTACTTCTTCTCAAAAAGATACTTGTACAGAATCACATAATCATTTGGCACTTCAGGCAAATAACACATCACCACAAATATTGGCTGATTCAAGCCACAACAGTATTTTACAGTACCATCCTGATTCATTCATGTTGCTTGCAAGTGAGCGTAGTATTGTTTTTATTGTGATTTCAATTTTTCTGCAACTATTTATTATACATCGCCTAATTACGTTAGTTTTGGTGAGGCGTTTATTTGGTGATCACTTAACCAATGATTTTAGAATTTCCTATCCAAGAGAACACTCAACTGCAACCGAGAAATGGGGCATTCTTGCAGCAAAACTCAAACAAACTGCTGCAGTTAGAATTCTGCTGTTACATTCCACGCGACAGCGTATTGTGCACGAAGTAAAAACAAGAGAGGTCACTTTTTTCGAAAATACGGTATTTAACATTGCCGATTTACTCAAAAAAGAACAGGGTAGTTTTGAAATTTTGCAGCGATTATCTAAACATAAAAAACAGATCCCCATGGTTTTGTTGCTCGAAGGTTATGAACTTCTAGCATTTTTACCTAAACAACGACTACTCGCACTATCACTCACAGAATCCCTGATAAAAATGCCTAATATACACCTAGTCATTATTGCCGACACGGCCCCTATTTTTCGATTAACCAAACAAGATGAGTATCCACACGCTAAAACCGAAACGGTTGCAAGCACCACAGAAGAATTAGGCTGGGCGATGTTGTTTGCAAATTTTTCTAAACACTACGACTGGACCCCAGGCAGGAAATATATGCCAAGAGCGGTCGGTGATGTGCTGCACTTAATTGAGAACGAGTCAAATGGTTGGGCTGAATTGCGTGAGATTGAAGAAGCCTTTAAGGATTATCACCGCCTAGTTAAGTTGCAAGACACGAATGCGCGAATAACCGCAGAAAACTTACAACCGTTTTGGAAGCCATCACAAATTATTGGTTTTTTCGCGATGCATGGCGGAGCCTTGTATAGGATGAAATGGGAGTTATGTACTAAGGACGAACGTTATTTATTATTTCAGATAGCATCAGGTTGTCATGTGAATCCATTGAATTCGGAAGTCCTCGAACACCTAATGAGACGAGGTTATATCTATCGGGATGCCGGTTGGCACCTAGTTAACGATAGTTTCAAACGTTTTGTTCTACATGCTGAAAGAGAAAGCGACGTGGCACAGTGGCAGGCAGATGCGAATACCGGTATTTGGTCAATGCTTAGGATCCCAGTATTTACTCTTGTATTGGTATTGTTAGTGGTCACCGTTTTTAGTAGTGGTCAAGCGATTGATTCAGCATTAGGGATCTTGACGGCAATCTTAGGAATGATCCCTTTACTACTGCGCAATGCCTCACTTTTAAAAGGCAGTAATACCAATATTGGTGAGTGACATAGGAGCGGTTGACTTGTTTGAATGATTTTCTAAAACCAAACCATTTGAATGTTAGCGAGGGATCTCAGGGAGTCCGTTCTACTAGGATTGGCTTGGCTGGTACTTCGCCAACATAGCATACAAAGCGTCGGTATTAATCGGCTTAGAGAGATAATCATCCATACCTGCTTCAAGACACTTTTCTTTTTCACTATTCATAGTGTTCGCTGTCAGCGCTATGATAGGAATGCGCCCTGATTCTTCGTCAGCCCTAATGCGGCGAGTGGTTTCATAGCCGTCCATTTTCGGCATTTGGCAGTCCATCAATATCAAATCAAACTTTGTCGATTCAGGAGCGGCTATAATAGACAAAGCCTCGAGCCCATCATTTGCAAGTTCAACGTTAATATCAAACTCACCCAAAACCGCTTTCATCACTTCTTGATTAATGAAATTATCTTCAACTAACAATACCTGTAAGTTAACAAAACTGCCCAAGGTCTGGTGATTTTGAGGCGTTTCATCTGAAATTGATGTGGGCTTTGCTTCTTGAAGTTTAACAGTAAAACGAAAAGTGGATCCTTCTCCTACTCTACTTTGGGCCGATATGTTGCCTCCCATCAATTCACAAAGTTGTTTGCTAATAGCCAATCCTAATCCAGTGCCACCAAAGTTTCTGGTTGTCGACATATCTGCTTGAGAGAAGGAGTCAAAAAGGAACGGCAGTGATTTTTCACTGATGCCAATACCCGTATCGCTAATTTCTACGCTCAATCGTAAATGCTCGTCCACAGTCAGCAAATCATATTGAACATTGACATAACCTGACTCGGTGAACTTGATCGCGTTGGATAACAGATTGTTGAGTATTTGGGTAATCCTATGGGGATCGCCCACGACCTTTCTTGGCGGATAATTCTGTTTAGTTAATGTCAGCTTCAAGCCCTTTTCGAAAGCCAAATATTGCTGATCTGCAATTAATTCTGCAAAAAACTGCTCTAAATCGAAGGTAACTAATTCTATCGCCAATTCACCAGCTTCTATCTTTGAGAAATCTAACACGTCGTTAATAATGATTAGAAGAGAATCTGCGCTGCGTTTAGCTGACGCAATAAAACTTTGCTGTTTTTCATCCAGTTTTGAGCGAGCCACCAAATCTATCATGCCAATAACACCATTCATTGGGGTACGAATTTCATGACTCATAACCGCCAAAAATTCGCTTTTTGCTAATGTGGCGGCTTTGGCTTCTTGTTCATGTTGTATTGCAAGATCGCGCTCCTGTAAAAGCTCCACTTGTTTTTCTACCAACTTTTTTCGCGCCAAATGAGCAAACCAACTGAGCAATGTACTCATTGCCATGGCAAAGAAAAAATGCTGGAACAAGGCCATTTCAAGCGCAAAGTTAATGAAACTCCAGCCTATCCAGTTAAACATAATAGAAGCTATCCAATGACTCCGATTAGATAACACTATGCCCGATGCAATGATGGCGACGAAAATGTTGGTTGTGTGTTCTGGAGCTTGAGAAAACCATAAATGTAGTAGGCTATTACTACTACCCATGAGCAATAACAATAAAATAAAACGGCTATGGTGTATCAATGAAATACTAGTTGAAGTAAGTCCAACAACCAAACTAACAACTGCAGTTGTTAAGGCTACAAATATCATTATCCATTTGTAAGAATCATCTAAAAGAAAAAGATGCGCAATTGTCAGAAAAGAATAAAGGACGACAAAAAAATAAGCGACAGGCTTAAGAAACTCAATGGTTTCACTATGACTTTGGGTTTCAGTATTTTTGTGAATCAAAAGGAACAACCACTTCAACTGTTAATGTGAACTCAAGAAGAACGTCCACTTACTGACAAGCCTATACTTAGCTAGCATCCCCTTCGGGTCCTCTTGCAAAGCAACAACACGCTAATTCTATATATGATGCGCCAAGACCAGAAAAATATGGCGAATATAGCCCGCTAGAATAGGCGTATTTTTCCCAAAAATCTATAGCTGGAGCGCTATCGAAATCGAATGCCTGTCATAACAAATGTATTTTGCAGGGATTAAGCTCCGTACCCACACTAATACCAATATTCGCTGCTAGTGAAACGACTCCGTACATTTTTCTGCAACTTGCATATTGACTTAGATCAGCAAACATTCTAAAGTTTCAATAATTACTGAAACTTTAGAATGTTTAAAATATGAAAATGACACCAATGATAGAAACCTTCGTTATGCATTTTGGTGAAATGGGCAGTCGTTGGGGATTTAACCGCACCGTTGGACAAATGTATGCGTTATTGGTCATCACCGAAGATCCTATCAGCGCCAATCAAATTGCTGAAGCTTTGAGTATTTCTCGCGGTAATGTGAGTATGGGATTAAAGGAATTGCAGTCATGGCAATTAATTCAATTGCATCATAAACCTGCAGACCGCAAAGACTATTTTCAGACTAACGGTAGTATTTGGGATATGGCCAATCGGGTATTTGAGGAGCGTCGTAAGCGTGAAATGGACCCTACTCTTTCATTGCTGCGCGATATACTGCTTGATACGCCTGCCAATGCAGAAGAACAGCATGCACAACAAAAACTCCGAGAAGTGCATGACTTACTTGAGGGCATCACCAAGTGGTCTAGCGAATTGCAACGTTTGAGTCCGGAAAAACTCGATACCCTGATGAAACTAGGTTCAGGCGTAGGCAAAGTGCTGGATATGAAACATAAGTTATTAAAACGTAGCAACGAATAAACTGCCCTTCAGACTACATATAATTCACTCATTTCTAAACTTTACAATTGAGGTGCCTTATGGCTGACGTCTTCTTGTTGTCTCGCCTGCAGTTTGCGGCCAATATTAGCTTCCATATCCTGTTTCCCAGTATCACAATCGCCCTTGGCTGGTTCTTATTTTATTTTAAATTACGTTTTAACCTCAGTGGTCATCCAGTGTGGATGCGTATTTACCGTTTTTGGGTCAAAGTATTTGCGCTGACCTTTGCTTTAGGAGTCGTAAGCGGCATCACTATGTCGTTCCAATTTGGTACTAATTGGCCTGGCTATATGGAAACAGTAGGTAATATTGCAGGACCACTTTTGGGTTATGAGGTACTCACAGCTTTCTTTTTGGAAGCCACTTTTTTAGGGGTGATGTTATTTGGCATGCACCGCGTACCAAGTTGGTTACACACCTTGGCTACCTTATTGGTCGCTGTTGGCACAACCCTTTCAGCCTTTTGGATCATTGCGCTTAATTCTTGGATGCAAACTCCAGCAGGTTTTGAAATGCGAGACGGTGTTGCTCACGCTGTAGATTGGTGGGCCATCATTTTTAACCCCTCTTTTCCTTATCGCTTGAGCCATGTTTTATTGGCCTCAGCCCTAACCGCGTCTTTTTTAATTGCAGGGATATCTGCCTATAGAATTATTCGTGGAGACAATAAGAAAGCCCCTCGTTTGGCACTAAAGACGGCGATTTTTGTTGCTGCTATTTTAGTGCCTTTACAAATATTTGTCGGTGATTTACATGGCTTAAACACCCTAAAACACCAACCTCAAAAGGTTGCGGCAATGGAAGGCATATGGGAAACCCAAAAAGCAGTGCCTATGTTGATGTTTGCGATTCCAGATGAAAAAACACGAAGCAACCATTATGAATTAGCGATCCCTAATCTCGCTAGTGTCATTTTAACCCACGATGCTGAAGGCCAAGTACAAGGGTTAAATGACTTTATTGGCGAACATCCTCCCGTTAAACCCGTGTTTTATGGGTTCCGAATAATGGTAGGAATAGGACTCTTAATGTTAGGCATCGCCTGGCTTTGCAGTTACAAGTTGATCCGCAACCATCATTTAAATAAAGGGCTGTTATATTACCTAATCGCAATGAGTTTTTCTGGGTGGGTAGCCACACTAGCGGGTTGGTATGTCACGGAAATTGGGCGTCAACCTTACTTGGTATCTGGCTTGCTCAAAACGTCAGATGCGGTCACTAACATCGCGCCAGAAAACGTCGTGTTTAGTTTTGTTTTGTATTTATCGGTCTATGTTGCGTTGTTGATAGCATATTTACACACCCTGTTTTTAATGGCGCGAAAGGCGGTTGAAATAGAAGAAATCCAACCTGAAGAAAGATTGCATCAAAAACATTTTCGGCGACCTCGTAACACCACCGCGGGAGAATTATCATGATTAGTGACGCTAGCTTACCAGTCATTTTTGCTGGGTTAATGGCCTTATCTGTCATTGTGTATGCCATTTTAGACGGCTATGATCTCGGAGTAGGCTTACTGCTCCCATTAGACAATGATCAACAAGCAGATCAAATGATCGCCTCAATTGGTCCTTTTTGGGATGCCAACGAAACATGGTTAGTCTTGGCGGTGGGATTATTATTGATTGCCTTTCCATCGGCGCATAATGTCATTTTAAAAGCGCTGTATATTCCAGCGGCCATCATGTTGGTTGGTCTGATCTTAAGAGGTGTCGCATTTGATTTTCGGGCTAAGGTGGCACAGGTTAATAAACACCGTTGGAATCAAATTTTTAAACTTGGGTCTTTTATAGCATCTGCCAGTCAGGGTTATATGTTGGGTAATTTTGTCATGGGATTTGACACTTCTGTCACGGCTTTTTTATTTTCGATTTTAAGTGCATTAGGCGTGACTTGTGCCTATGCCTTAATTGGCAGCACTTGGTTAATTTTAAAAACCACAGACGACTTACAATTACTTGCCATAAAATGGGCCAAACTTGCAGGGAAAGTCAGCTTTATCGGCATATTGGCGGTTTGTATCGTCAACCCACTAATCAATCAATTTGTATTTGAACGCTGGACCAGTGCGCCTTTCGGTTATTTTATGGCGTTGGTACCTTTTGTTTGTTTTACCCTGTTTTACATTGGCAATTTAGTGTTGAAGCAGTTACCCCTCAAAGATGACACTGGTTGCTGGTTACCCTTTCTTATGACAGTAGTGATTTACGTGTTTTGTTTTTGTGGTTTTGCTTTTAGTTTTTACCCTTATGTTGTACCTGGTGAATTAACCATTTGGCAAGCTGCCAGTGCGCCTGAATCTTTGCGTTTTATTTTGTATGGGGCGTTAGTCGTTATCCCTTGTATATTGGGGTATACAGTATTTTCTTATCGAGTATTTTGGGGAAAAGTACAAGACTTGAAGTACTACTAGAAAGGCCGATTAATGAATTCAAGAGCAGTTGCCACTAATATAAAATAGTTAAAAAACGCATTTTCACCTAGATTTTTCGTTAGGTTTAGGTAGATGATATGGACTAAGGAATTCATCGCATTAGGAAGTAGGCTGTTATGGAGAATATCATTGCTTGGTTTTTCAGGGTCACCCGCATTCGATTAGTCATCATCATGTGTGTGATTTATTTAATTTTTCCATTGTATTTATTGCCCAACATTATCAATACGGGAAGTGTTGGGCCGCTGGACTTACTCTTTTGGTACGATCACGCTACGCTTTATCAGATGTTAAGCAGCTATGGTGAAGCGGTTCGCAGTCGATATACGATTGGATTGCTAACAGCAGACGTAGCCTACCCTATTTATTATGGCACTTTGTTGGCCTTAATTTTTGCTTTGGTGTTTACAAAGCTCGCCATCCCTTTTTCTAAAAAAATTATTCTTGTACCTTATGTAGCAGTACTGTTCGACCTTACTGAAAATTCGCTTTTAGTATTTTTACTCAGCTCTTTTCCCACTAAACACATTGATATTGCAAATTTGGCCGGATACATCACCGCTATTAAGTGGAGTGCGTTTGGGGTCATAGCAACCACTATAATCTATTTAGTGCTTTACGGGATACAATCTAGAAAACGTAAAAGTCACATCCGTTAACACTGTAAAGGATCCATAATGAAACATCTTAACTCACAATTATTCTTGTATTTAATTATCATCATGATAAGTCTTTTGGTTCCGCAACAAACCTTAGCTAAACAAATCGAATATTTTTCATCGCAGCGCAACATAGAGAAAAATTACCCTTTTTCAAATGCCGTTAGGGTAGGAAACTTGTTATTTTTATCAGGTGAAATAGGCACCCTTCCCGACTCCAGCAAACTAATTGCAGGTGGCATTAAAAACGAAGCCAAACAAACCATGGATAATATTCAAGGGAGTTTGGCGGCACACAACCTAACCATGAATGATTTAGTCAAATGCACAGTTATGCTGGCAGACATAAAAGAATGGGGCGATTTTAATCAAGTGTATAAAAGTTACTTTCCAAAACATTTTCCTGCTCGCAGTGCTTTTGCTACAAACGGTTTGGCGTTGAACGCGCGAGTTGAAGTGGAATGTATTGCAGCGTTTAGCAAAAATTAGTGTTTTTATAGTAGTTACGGTTGTTCGACTATTTCACCTTTTACATTAACGAGATATCTCCAACCGTCGTTTGATATCCTCAAACTTATTTGTTGCCCCATGTAGATATATGGGGTTGTTGAACTCATAACACTCAACTCGCTCTCATACTTTTGCTTTTGACTAACAGATAAAGAATAGGCGGTAGATTCAACGTCTGATTTAAGTGATATCTCTAGGGTTCGTATGTCTTGTATGCCTATTTCAATTTTCGCCTCTTCATTAGGCTTAACTATCAATGAAGGCCGATGAATCAACTCGCTACGTTCTATCAATTCATCTATCTCAATGTCTGCAACATCACCTTGTGGAAGTTGATATATTTCTACCTGATAGCTGATCATCTCTTCGGCGAATATAGGTGATACTAATTGAGTAATTAGCACACTTAAATAAAACAGATTTTTAGTCAGAATGTTCATCTTTTGTTCCTTTGAATTTAGAAACTCAAAGCATAATGTTTTTTAGCCCCATAGAAAGCTTGGCACTGAATATTCGCGATATTCATCATAGTGAATATTCACCTGCACCTATTCATAAACGCAAATTTCGTGAATAATTTACGCAATGAACAACACAATGATTGGATACTATGGAAATAGGAGAGTTTATTCGCAATGCAAGGAAGTCTAATGACTGGACTCAAGCGTTTGCTGCTCGAGAGATTGGTATTCAGCAATCGTATTTGTCGAAGATAGAAAATAATCAATTAATTCCATCACAGGACGTTTTGGAAAAAATCCAGTTCGCGTACGATTTGTCAGATTCTAGCTTCACCCCATTTATAAAAAAGCCAGAGACGCAACTAGTATTCAAGAAACGTTATGTTTTTACTTTTCTTGTTGGCTTTTTCCTTTTAAGCAGCGGCTTTTTAGAATTGTTCTTTCGTCAAACATACTATACCTACCAAGCAGTAAGTTTACATAAATCCGATGTTGTGACTTTTCACGTTACAGATCAATACCTAGGCGAGAGTTACAGCGAGATATTTGCTCAAACTCCTTACCAGTATACCTTAATTGGAGCCCGTAATATTCCCCGTTCAGAAAACAATTGGCTAAAAGCGCTAGGCTCTTTTCTATTAATGCTTTCAGTATGCGCCTTCGTTAGAGACTACTGGTTATATATAAAAAAATGACAATAAAATCAGTAGCAGCAACCTATAGAGAATTCGGAGTGGTAAAACTCGATGGTTTTTTTGAGCCTTCGGAATTGGTTGCAATTAAACACGTGGTGGAGCAATTTCATCAGTTATGGTGCGCTGATAACCAAGAATTTTATTCCACTAGAGCCATCAATAGTTCTGGGTTAACTTCGGGACAATACTTGACCAATAAACAGCGGTTATTGTTATTTCAATTAGTATGTCATCGTCAGTTATTAAGTGCAGTTAAACAGGTTATTCCGCAACCACTTTTTGTGGGCACACAACTTTTTTTCGACCCTGTTAATCCCAAACAGCCTAACTATTGGCATCGTGATTCTCAATATGATTTATCCATTGAGGACCAAAAGTTGGCACTTGAGGGGCCAGAACCTTTACATGTAAGAATTCCTCTGACCGCAGACCCGGGTATTGAAGTCATTCCAGGATCCCATAAAGCTTGGGATAGTAACGAAGAGTTACAAGTCAGATTGGAACTCAACGGTCATAACAATTCTGAAGACCTGCCTAACGGGCTTGAAATACCACTGCAGCTAGGCGATACCCTGATATTTTCTGCCAATATGATTCACCGTGGTTTATATGGCAATAACAGGCTTGTTCTAGATCTACTGTATTGCCAGCGTGATACGCAACTCACTAAATTTATTCAAGTTCCCCATCAACCCTCAGCCCAAATGTTGCCCTATTTAGACAGAGATTTATTTCTGTAGGCAACAACTGAATGTCACAAAGCTGTCATTTCTCTATCACATTAGTGTCATCGCACTTTCATATGCTGCTTGTCATCAAAACAGCATATAAAGGAAAAAGTGATGCAAATAGTAAAATGTTCTAAGTATTCTGCCCTAGCCTTGGCGATGAGCTTGTCTCTTACAGGTTGTTTCTTAGAAGGCGATGACGGTGAAACAGGCGCGGCTGGATCTCAAGGTGCAGTAGGTGCACCGGGTACCAATGGCTCCGATGGTGTTGATGGAACTGATGCCAATGCAGGCATCAGTCTAAGTCTAGTTGGTCGAATTCAGCTTAACCCCAGCGACCCAGAAGGTGCCGCGGAAATCGTGCAATTTCACTCTGCCACTAATACTATTTATGCAATCAATAGCGCTGCAGACGAACCTACTATCGAAGTAATTGATGCTTCTTCTTTGACTTCTGAAGCCTTATCTAACCCGTTAACAAGTGAAAATCTCACATCAACCACATTGGTACTCCCAACGGAGCAAAACGGGGTTGCGTTAGATGGCCCTACTAGTGTTGCGGTTTCAGGAGATTGGATGGCTGTAGCCGTACCCGCGGCAGATAAAGCCACAAACGGCATGGTGATGTTCTACAACGGGATGAATGCCGCAACGCCCGTTTTTGTAAAAACGGTAGAAGTGGGTAACTTACCGGATATGGTCACTTTTACACCGGATGCAAGCAAAGTATTAACCGCGAACGAAGGTGAGCCCAGCGGCGACTACAATATCGACCCAGAAGGTTCGATATCAATCATTACTATTAGCAATGGCGCGCCAAGTGACACATCAACCACTATTGGTTTCACAGGCTATAACGGTCAACAGGCTGAACTTGAAGCCCAAGGAATGCATTTCCCTAATCCTTCAGGTCGTACAATTAATGGCACATTGATCAGCACCACAGTGGCCCAAGACTTAGAGCCTGAATACATCACGACCACGAATGACGTTGCCTACGTGACGTTGCAAGAAAACAACGGTTTAGCCATAGTTGATTTGACTGATAACAGTGTCAAAGTCATAGGGCTTGGCTTTAAAGATTGGAGTGACTACCAGTTAGATGGCATGGAAGATGGCACAGTGAGTTTTGGGCAATATGACGATCTATACGGTGTATATATGCCTGATACTATCGCGTCGTATCAATGGAAAGGGGCTAACTTTCTACTTACTGCAAACGAAGGGGATGCTCGCGAATACTTTTTTGATACCTTAGATGCGAATGGCGACCAAGATGAAGCCTTATGTGATGCAGCAGGTGGACAAGATTTCGACGAAGATGATGGCTGTTTATCATACACAGATGAAACCCAAGGTCGCCGCCTTGATTATGCGCCGGGTTCTAACTTAGACACCATAGCCGGTGATGATCCAGAGGACTTCGATTTTACAGCTTATCCTTTAGGACGTTTAACCGTCACGGCTGAATTAGGCGACAGTGACAATAACGATGAATATGAAGCGCTTTATGCTTACGGAGCACGTTCATTTACTATTTGGGACAGCAACGGTTTAGTCGTGTTTGATTCTGGAGATGATTTTGAGCGTATCAGTGCCTCGATTCACGGTAATGCCTTTAACAACAATAACGACGAAAATGAAGGTGACTCTCGGTCTGCAAACAAAGGACCTGAGCCTGAAGCCTTGACCGTTGGCCAAGTCGGAGACAATACCTACGCGTTTATTGGTATGGAACGTTTAGGTGGGATTTTTGTTTATGATGTCACTAACCCGTACGACGCTAAATTTGTTGATTATGTCATCAATAGAGATCTTAGCGAAGGTGGTGATTTAATAGGTGACAGCGCCCCCGAAGGCATGGTGTTTGTTGACGCATCTGATAGCCCAACAGGTGATGCGCTAGTGATTGTCGGTAATGAAGTGAGTGGCACAGTGTCGGTTTGGCAAATTGCTGAAAACTAGGTTTTAGGTGCAAGCTACGCCATTGCTGGCTTGATTTAAATATTAAAAAACGGCGTTATTTTTAACAATAACGCCGTTTTTATGTTCACTATCTATCCGTATACTACAAACTAAAAAACCATAGATCTTAAAGTGCGTATTTGTCTTTCATTAAATAGGCGTAGGCAGTATTAAAAGCCACTTCTTGAAACATTTTTAAACCTGTGTCGGCCATAGGCACCAACACAGGGTTACGCTTTAATGATTCTTTAATTTCTGTTGGTGTTAAGACCACAACTTCAACGTCACTCAACAACTCTAATGCCGCCTCCAACTTAAAGCCTACCGCACCACCAGCAAATTTACCTTTCATCGGTCGCTGACGAATAACAATTTCGTCAACTTGGTAATCTTGTACTAATTGCCCGAAAGTTTTTTGAAAATAACGTAAATCTTTGGCCGTTGCATTTTTGGGCAAGGTTAATTTGCGCGCGCGGCAATCCGGAATTTGAAACACTTCATCAGCCAAAGATAACAAACATACATTGGCATCATTGCCACTCAACTCAACACCAATTACTCGCATAACACTCTACCCTCAAAATTTAATGTCGGTATTATAACTTAATTCCAAAAAATCAGTGATAGCTAACCATCAATAAAACCATGTTGAGTGAATTAACCAGTTGTACCAAGATATAACAGCCTAAAATATTTAATTCACAGGAATAAAAATGCTAACTTTAATTGGCTTTGACGTCAGTAACTATTTCAACATGGTAAAATTGGCACTCGCTATCAAAGGGATAGAGTATAAAACTGTCATACTTTATCCGAATCAAACAGATGAATATTTGCTTAAAAGCCCAATGGGAAAAGTCCCCGCCTTAGAAACTGATCAGGGTGTATTGACTGAAACCAATGTTATTCTTGAATATCTAGACGAAGCCTACCCAAATAGCCCTTTATACCCGGGCTCTACTTTCGAAAAAGCTAAAATCAGAGAACTAGTAAAAATGGCAGAGTTATATATAGAGCTGCCTGCAAGACGCTGTCACTCTGAAGCATTTTTCGGCCAAAAAGTCGACGACCTCACCAAAAAGGAAGTGAAGCGAGCCTTGTATAAGGGCATCGAAGGAATAGCTCGAAGCGCCAAATTTAATCCATACTTGGCGGGTGAACAATTAACAGCTGCAGATATCGTATTTCTTTATAGTGCTGACCTAGCCGCTGCGGTTGCTGGCAAATTATTTGCGGTAGATTTACTGGAAATGGCACCAGGTGCCAAACAACTCATGGATAAATTGAATCAACTAGATGATGTAATTCAAATTGCTGAAGATAGAAAACTCGCTAACATCGAGTTTAAAAAATATATCGCGAGTCTTAGTTAAAGGATTCAGCAAGGGAGCATTAATGGGCTATGATTATAGTAGCTAGTCATTGAGTCGTAGCTTTTTTAAGGAAGAAAAAATGAGTCTAACCACCACCGCAGAATATAGTTGTCCTTATTGTATGGTCACCAACCACATTGAAATTGATGAGGACAACGATTTAAATCAACAACAAATTATCGACTGCCGGATTTGTTGCTCACCAATTGAAATCGTGGTTACGACTGGGATTCACGATAAGTTTAACGTTATTGCCACAACTGATAGTGAATAACCTCAAAGGTGGATTGATTGCCTAAATCCATCCACCTTATAGTCACTTCGCTTTAGGAAAATTGTTGTTTAAGCCAAGTTGGTGCTAATCTAGCGCTGTGTATTTTGGTAAAAATAACTTGGTAATTATGATTCGGATACCTAGTAATTCTTTTAAAATCCTGCCCTTGGTATTTTTAACGGTTCATCTTTCTGGACTTGCACAGCAATTAAGGTTTAATAAGTCTAAGCAAGATAATCAGCTAGTATTCAATTACACTTGGTCTGATAATCAAGAGCAGAATAGAGAGCTCACCTTCACTTTACCAACCCGTCAACTGAACCGTCAAAATCACAAAAAATTTATACCAGAGTTAGCCCAACAGTATGTCTATATTGAATTGCATAAAGCAGCCCGTAAGATTGATCCAAGAGAAGCGCGGGTACAAATACAACGTCGCGGCGATGATATTAGTATTGAAGTCACTAGCCGCTCAGACAAACTGTTGACTAGATGGCAAAGGTCTATGAATCAAAGTAAAGAAAAAGCCTTAGATCAATACCTTCAAGATAACTATTACAGTCGCTTTTATTCTCACTTGGGACAAGAAGCCATTAAACCTGACCACTTGCGTTATATCAAAGAAAACCAAGCCGCTTTACTACCTATTGCGCAAGCAGTATACGACAAGCTTCCTAGCAATAGTGAAACCCGTGCTTACGTCAATTTAGTGCTCAGTTGGGTACAAAGTATTCCCTATAATGAATTAAAAAATCGAGTGACGTCTAACGGAGCAGGATATTTACCGCCACTTTCTGTGGTAGCCAATAACCATGGTGACTGTGACAGCAAAACAGTGTTAATGGCGAGTTTGATACGTTCGCTTTTACCTGAGGTTAAAATGTCGATGATATTTTTACCTAAGCATGCCTTGTTAGGAGTCGTTCTGCCTTTTAGAAACAACGAACAAACTTTAAATATAGATGGGTTGGACTATTTGTTGATGGAGCCAACCGGTCCTGCGAAAATCCCATTAGGGGAAATAGCCAGCAGTAGCGCACGCGATATAGCGGAAAATATGTATAGCCTTGAGGAGATTTTGTAATCAATTCAAGCTGTGAAAACAGCCACCTTTTAGGCTATTTTACTCACTATTTTTTTCAAAATGCCCCGCAGCATTTGCGGTAGCGTTGTCTATGTGATTTTTCATAGCTAGCCTTGCCATTTCGGGGTTTCGCTTTGCTAACGCTTTCGCAATATTTTTATGATCTTCTATTGAAGGATGTACTCCCTCCTCCCTAATTTTTTTCAAAAAGGCATCACTTAAAACAGATTGATTTCTCAGATCCCACAACCACTTCACAGATTGGTACATCGCACTATTTTGCGACGCTTCAGCTATCAACAAATGAAATTCACCGTCAGCTTTTTCACAAGCGTTAGGTTGCTTTTCTTCTTCTTGCATTGCTTTTATGATTTGATTTAAGCGCTGAATTTGTTCATCGGTAACTCTTTGTGCTGCTAATGCGCATATTTCAGGCTCCAGTGCGCTGCGCATCTCCAATATTTCAAATGGTCCAATTCCCGAGTCCATGAGTTGCAGTGCCGGTAAAATAGGTTTGTCTGAGACATAAATACCCGATCCGGTGCGAATTTCGATAATGCCTGAGATTTCGAGGGCAATCATAGCTTCACGAATAGTAGGTCGGCTCACTCCTAGTTTTTCTGCTAACGCCCTCTCAGCGGGAAAACGATCGCCGGGTTGATAAACTCCTTTTTCAATCAAACCTCGCAATTGCTCAGCGATTTTGATGTACAGCCTTTGTGTAGTGATTACCTGGAATTGCTCCAACCCCTTCATTGTATTTTTCCTCTACTGTGGCTGAGACAATCAAACCTTTGTTTAGTTAAACGAATAGTAGCGATAGACATCATGATATATCGCTATCAGTTACAAATTGCTTCATGATTTTAATCGCCGCATTTGCCGCGCCAAAGCCGTTATCAATATTGACGCTTAATATTCCGGGAGAACATGACGCGAGAGCACTATCGAGGGCGACCTTTCCACCACCTGACACCCCATAACCAACAGAAGTAGGCACTGCGATAACTGGCGCACTAACTAATCCAGCAAGCACACTAAATAACGCACCTTCCATACCAGCCATCGCAATGATAATTTTATGCCTTCTGATATCATCTATTTTATCTAATAAACGCCACAACCCCGCCACGCCAAGATCCGCATAAATAGGGGAATCGAAGCCATTAAAGAACAAGGTGCGTTGCGCCTCCTTTGCGACCTGCATATCTGATGTGCCAGCTGTTACAATGCAAACACCGGAATGCAGTTGTGCTTGAGGTGTGTAATTGAGTATGGCGGTTTGCGAGTATTCATCATAATCAAGATGTTGTCCGAGCGCTTTAGGCAGGGCCAACCATTGTGCTGCTGCTAAGCGAGTCAACAACACAGTCGTGTTGTTTTTTAGATTAAACTCAATGATATTACATAAATCAACGGGATTTTTATTCTCGCAAAATATTGCTTCCGCAACTGCGGTGCGTGACGCTCTGTTTTTATCCCACACAAAGTTAGACATGGGCAACTCCGTTTATAAAGGCTGAACCTTTCTGGTAAGTTCTAATGCCTGAAAATATGTGTCCTTCTTGTTCACACATTTGACCTAATACATTTGATAGCTCATCAAAAAGACGACTTTCTGGTAACTTATCTACTTCTAGAAAGGCGCCTTTGAGGGTTATTCGGCAACGGATGTTTTTTTGCTTGGGCAATAGTAGCCGTGTCTTTTCTTCAATTTTATTAATAAAACCCAGATCACCTGCGTTAATTTTTATACCTGTTTCAACACGGCTTGCGAGACAGGGTTGTGCGGGCAAGGCATGTAATTCGGCCAGACCAAAGTGATCAGCAATTTCGTAAATACCGACTTTATCTATGCCCACTTCGACATAAGGGTGTTTCACGTTTTGTTCTTTGGCGGCTTCTAAACCAGGCCGATAGTCGCTAAGGTCATCTAAGTTAGTACCCGAAAAAATCACACCTTGGCTGCATTCAGCAATTCTGGTGTACAAATTACTCTTACAAAAATAACAGCGGTTAAGCGGATTATTGATGTAGTTGGGATCTGCAAATTCTCGTGCATTCACAATCTGTACATCCCATTGATAACGCTTGGCATGTGCTTTCACTCGTTGTAACGCTGCTTCAGGTACAGCTGGAGAGAACGCATGCACAACTTTTACTTTTGCTTTGGAAAAACGATTCGCAATGTAAGCCAATATCATACTGTCGATACCGCCACTTACTGCAATTGAAAAGCGTTCAAATTGGTTAAAGTATGCAACAAGCTTTTTGACGTTACTGGGTGTCATATGAGTACCTAATAATAGTTCGCTGGCTAAAACGGCGCTATCTTGTTTTGTTTAATGCGACGCTTTTGTAACGTAGCGATTGAGCTTAATTGGTCATGCTCAATTTTAAGGGTTTGACTGCCATCTGGGCGGGTGACACTTTTATAATTATCACCATCAATTTCTAACAAGTCTCTTTTCAGAAAACGTCTTGTTTCAAAACGATAACGTAAACCAATAGTGGTGGTTTGTAGGAAACAATAGTCAATAACATTTTGATAGTGTTCAGGGCTAGCTAAAATACGAACTACTTCTACCGTCCTATTTTTTTTGCCCCTAGCAGTTTGCACGACCACGTCGACAACGCCTTGATAGGTTCTCAATAAATCCACTGATAATGCCAACTCTTCTGAAGTCATATCGTCCACGTCAAACTCAATCAACACCACAGTATCTTGTTGTTCACTTGTAGTGGTTTGTTTATCAAATGCCATGCCACGCAGTATATTAGGCATACCGGAAAATACCTTAGTGCCCAAGCCATAACCAGTTGCTTGTAACACACCTTGTTGCGGTTGAGTGATTAATTCGTTATTCCACAAATAACGTAAAATTGCCGCCCCTGTTGGGGTAATACGCTCCCCCTGAATGCCGTCATCAAAAAAATCGAATCCTATCAAAATTTCAGAAGTGGCGGGCGCAGGCACAGGAATAAGCCCATGTTGGGTTTGCACTAAGCCTCCACCCAAAGGCAATTTTGAAATACTCCAAGAACTGAGTGAAAGTGCCACTAAAATGCTGGCACTTGCGACAACATCCATCAAAGAGTCCCAATCCGCTAACTCATGAAAATGCACTTCTTCTAATGTGGTTCCATGTATTTTGGCTTCTGCTTTGGCCACAATGGTCAATAACTCGGTTGCCACTCGAACCACCTCTGGGTCTAGTGCACTTTTTTGCAGATACTCGCAAAGATACTTATAGGTTGTGTGATGATGAGAGTCTTTAGCATGAGAGTGAGGATGAGAGTCAGCATCGGTTTTCTCAGCTGGAAGTGGTCGCAGTTGAAAACGCAAACCACTTATGCCTGAGTTAATACCCTGAGATAGAACAGCTGAACCTTGTTCTGGCGGTAACACTGTTGCAACTGACTTGAGTACATCGGCTTGCAACCCATCAAAGGTATCTAGCATCGCAGCAATAAACATATCTCCTGCGATACCTCCCACTAAATCAAGATGGATATGCAAATATTTAGGATCAAAAACCATATGTAGTTACCGCTGAGAATTAATTTAAAACAAGGAAGTTATTGATGTTCAAAGTTTTGTTTAGTGGCCCATAAACCCAAGGCGGGATTACTGACGTAAAATACTTCTTCACCATCTTCAAGGGTATTCCAGCCGTTAACCATCTTTTCAAGGGGATAACGCGCAAGCATGTCTTTGTAATGACAATATTGATAATTGACGGATTCAATTTCTTCCTTAGATACCCCACCATCAGGGCAATAAGTCACCTTAAAACGATTATCTGCCGTACCATGAATCAAATGTGCTGCAGCCGACAAATTGTTCTCTAGTTCCGCATTTTGATTGACTGCCGCTAAAGTTTCATCTGTGGTTTTATAACCGTACTTTCGTATGAGTTGATCAATTTCAATATCTTCTCCAAAACGATGTAGCCCTGGCGCCAATATTATCAGTTCGCCATCATCAGCCATCGCCATGCGGGTTCGATAAATAGCTTTGTTTCCTAACCAAGTAGTTTTAAATTCAGCGGGCTCTAAAAATACTATGGCTTTTTTAATTGGTTTATCTAATAAGTTTAAGTTTAACTGCTGACTTAACTGACAGGCCTCTTCATAGGTTTCATCTTGGTTGCCACAAAACACCCCCTGCAGCGCTAACGAACCATTTTTTTTGCCTAATACAGTGAGGATAAACTCAACGGGTAAGTGGCGCAGGTAGCTGTCAAATCCCTCATTTAAGGCTTGACGAACTGGGGTGTAGGTGCGCCCCATAATGCGCTCCATTCCATACACCGCACCTAAATAATGGGATTTATGAATAGTGTCTGCGCCACCTGTACCGACTAATACGTTTTTGGTGTAATTAGCCATACCAATAACCTCGTGAGGCACTATTTGCCCAACCGAGATGATTAGATCCCACTTTTCATCTAATAACAGTTTATTGACCGCCACTTCCATTGAACAATCAAGTTTACCCTCAGATAACTCAGAAATTCGAGCTGCTGATATTTCACCTAGCTTAACCACATCACTGCGCCAAAAATGTGGAAGAAATAACGCTTTAGGAATTTCAGTGCCAAACATGGCATCAATTTCTTTTTCGGACATAGGCTCATGGGTACCTAGAGCCGGTAAAAAATAGATTTCTGCTTGGTCTTTTAGTTGCTGATACAGATAAGCAGTAATAAAGCCTGCTTTTGAGTAAAACCTGGTAATGTCAGGAGGAAGAATCAAAATACGCTTAGCATGGGTTGCCTTTTGGGCAATAAAATCATCGATGATTTTTGTCAAGTCATCATTAGAAAACGTGTTCTGGGTGTCAACACAATGAATTGGATAGGTCATAAATTAACGTCCTTTAGAATTTGCGACAGCATGTCATCTAAAGGCTGTGCGATTGAAACATGTGTGGCGTCCGCAGGAGTTTCCAATGTTTGCAATTGGCTATCGAGCAAAGTATCTGGCATGAAGTGCGCTTCTCTGCTGGTTAATCGAGAATGCAATAACGCTTTATCTCCTTGAAGATAGATATACCTGACCACACCTGGATTGGTTGTTGATGACAAACAGTCTCGATAAATCTGTTTCAATGCGGAGCACGCCAATACCGCTCCGCCAGATGACTCCCATAGCTTAATATTATCTGCTAACAATGTTAACCATGGCTTTCGGTCTACATCGGTTAATGGGATACCACTTTGCATTTTTTTTACATTCTCAGGAAAATGAAAATCATCGGCATCATAAAAGGGTAAAGATAGCTTTTCGGCTAGCAACTGTCCTACTGTGGATTTACCACAACCACTTACCCCCATTACAATAAATATCATTCAAACATCCTCATTATTCATGCCGTTACTTGCAGCGAAAATTTTATTTTAATGTGACCGCAATGTCGGCATACGCGTCTTGTACATGGGAAATAAAACTAAGGTTATTTTCCAAAGAATCTGGCAGTAACCCATTGATACCTAATAATATTTTCACATCTTCACTGCTATTGCCTTGAAACTTATTCACTGCATCGATTAATTCTGTTGCTCTTGGATCATGTAACCCTTGATTTTTGGCAACACTGACTCGTATAAAGTGTATCCACGCGGCCACAACCCTAGATAACATTTTAAAACTTCTATCGTGTGCAATATTATTTTGGATTGCCGCTAAGGTACGCACTGGAATTTTAATTGAGCCATCACAAGCTATTTGACTGAGTAAATGTTTAATTTTAGGGTTTTCAAATCGCGCCAAAATAGCCCGAGAATACTGGTGTAAATCGAGACCTAACGGTGCTTCAATTGTGGGAATTACCTCATCATCAACCAGAGCGACTAGAAACGCCTTAACGTTGTTATCGGAAACTGCTTGATATACGGTTTCATAACCCATTAGTAGACCCAAATAAGCAAGTGCCGAATGTAGCCCGTTTAAAATTCTGAGTTTTGCATTTTCAAAAGACTCAACATTATCAGTAAAAACCACACCTACTTTTTCCCATTCGGGTCGCACCATACCCGGGCAGTCTTCAATTACCCACTGAGAAAACAATTCTCGTTGCACCGGTGCTTCGTCAATATAACCCAGTTTATTTTTAATCAGCTCAACAGTAGAGGGTTCGGTTTTAGGTGTAATACTGTCGACCATGGTATTCGGGAACTGGGTTTCTTGATCTATCCAATGCGCCAAATTGTCAGATATTTTAGTCGCAAATTGAATCACTGCGGATTTTAGCTTTTGGCCGTTTTCAGGCAAATTATCGCAAGCGATGACGTTAAAAGGCGGAATACCTTGTTCAAAGCGTAACTTAAGTGCTGCAACTATCAATCCTATCGTCGACCTAGGTTGTTCGAGTGCACCTAAATCACTAATGATCTCAGGTAGAGTTTGGTCCAATACGCCTTCGGCATTCAAACAGTAACCTTTCTCTGTGACAGTAAGGGAAACAATCTTCGTTGCTTTATCAGCCATACGCTCTATAACAGCCGCGGCCTGTGTCTTAACCACTAATACTTGCTTAATTGCCGCTACCACTTGATAGCTATCTTCCACATCTAGAATGGCAGTAGTGTACAAACAATCTTGCTTATTTAGCTGCTGTTGTAATGTTTGATTATTAAAACTAACAGCACATATTCCCCAATCTCCTCCACCTTGCAGATTTAATAATTGTTCGGTGTACATCGCCTGATGAGACCGATGAAAAGCCCCCAAACCTAAATGCACAATACCAATATTCACATTTTCTCGCTGGTACGAAGGGTAGATAACATCCGAAGCATGATTGACACAATCCTTAGATTGCAAACAGGTTTGACTTAACTGTCTGAGATTTTGGCGCATAGTCTGCCTGCTATTCACGAGTTTATAAAAGGAGCGTTGAGAATTGCTCAGTGATTACACAGGATGGTACAACCTCAAAGACAAAAGTGTCAAGTGGCCTTACCAATTTGAGAAAGCGTTATTTGTGATGCAACACCCAAACATAATGTTGACTGAACTCAGAATGACTTACGTTTTGTTATTCTGAGTTCAGGCGAGTCTATACCACCCCATAGTCGTTTGACTTAAAACAGATGGAATAACGCAACCGATATTAGCCGAGCCTTAGAGCTGCTCTTCAGCAAATTCAGCTAGTCGACTGCGCACTACACCGTCTAGATTAATTGTTGCGCTACCAGAGAAGTTTTTGAATTTCTCAACTATGTAGGTTAAACCTGACGTGACAGCACTTAAATAATTACTGTCGATTTGCGCCAAATTGCCGCTGCAAATTAACTTAGTCCCTTCTCCACATCGAGTAATGATAGTTTTAAGTTGCGATGCCGTAAGATTTTGTGACTCATCTAGAATGACTATGGCGTTTTGAATACTGCGACCACGCATAAAATTGACTGATTTAAACTGAATGTTAGCTTTCTCCATAATGTAACTCATGGAGCCTTTGGCGTTTTCATCATTTTTATGTAGCACCTCTAAACTATCGGTAATGGCCGCTAGCCAAGGTGCCATTTTTTCTTCTTCGGTTCCGGGTAAAAAGCCAATAGATTCAGCTATTTCTGGGGTACTTCTAGTAACGATAATTTTATCGTACATATTTCTTTCTACCACCATTTCTAGTGCAGCAGCCAATGCCAATAGAGTCTTACCACTGCCTGCAGGCCCGGTTAATATGACTAAATCAATATGCGGATCAAGTAACGAATGCAATCCAATGGCTTGTCCGATATTTTTTGGCGAAATGCCCCAAGCTTTGCGACCCATAAGGCGTTCGTAACCAAGATCTAACACCTCTAAATGTTCACTAGTGACCGATTCGACTAACCCAGCAAAGTGTTGACTTTCATCTAATAAATATTCGTTTACATAAGCTTCTGGTAACACTTTACGCTCAATAGTGTGAATCGTGTCTCGACCTTCGGTACGACTATCGACAGACTTCACTTCATCCCAAAAATCTCCAGCAAACTGGTGAAAACCTTTGGACAGATATTTGATGTCGGTAACCATCTGATCGGTACGATAATCTTCAACGTGGGCTAATCCTGCTCCCTTCGCTTTTAGTCGCATGTTGATATCTTTAGTAACCAGAACTACCTGCTTTGAATGTTGTGTTTTTTGTAAATACAACGCGCTATTGATAATGCGGTTATCGTTTTCGTTGCTAGTGAACACTTGCTGCGATACAGGCATTCCATGATCGACAAAAATAGAAAGGCTACCAGAAGGGGCTGAATCCCCCGCTCCCATCCCTTGCATTGATACGCCCTGCATTAACTCTTCAGGTGTGGCTTCATGGAGTAAATCCTCCATTGCGCGAATAGATACCCTGGCATCTCTAGCCACATCTTTTTTACTGTCTTTAATATAATCCAGCTCTTCTAGCACAGTCATAGGAACAACAACGTCGTTTTCTTTGAAGGACAAAAAGGCGAGTGGTTCATGGAGGAGAATATTGGTATCTAAAACGTAAATCTTTGAACTTAATGCTTTTTTTCTTGGCATCCGGCGCTCCTGAAGGACTTAGATAAAGTGCCTGTCAGTTAAATCATGCTGTCGCTCTAGTAGTAAACACTTGTGCTCAAACAAATTTAACTACAGGTTTACCAACCCACAATAAAACACTTTCTTCCGACAATCATCTACTTTTAAACTGTTACCAGTTAATTTTTTGCTACAATGCGCGCCCCTCGTGAGGCGAGCATCAAAAGTAGTAATTCGATAAGTAAGGACTAGACCATGGCTAAGCAACAAATATTTGCCTTAGGGCAACGCTGGCTCAGTGACACCGAGACTGATTTAGGTCTGGGAACTATTGTACAAATTGAATCACGTACAGTGACAGTGTTATTCCCTGCTACAGGAGAAAGCCGTGTTTATGCCGCGCAAACGGCCCCATTAACTCGAATTGAATTTTTAATGGGCGACACGGTAAAAAGTCACGAAGGTTGGGAGTTATTGGTTGAGCAAGTAAAACAAGAAAGCGGTCAACTTATGTATATCGGGAATCGAATTGATAATGGCGAAACTGTCACCTTAAAAGAAACTTTCATTGACCACCATTTTCAGCTCAATCAACCTGAACAACGATTATTGAATGGTCAGTTCGACGATCCCAAGTGGTTTGACTTGAGAGAGCAGTGCCTATCTCATCAATTCGAGCACAACACCTCATCTTTATTAGGCTTTGTGGGCGCCCGCGTCGACCTCATACCTCACCAGTTACATATCGCGTCGGAAGTGGGACGACGTCACGCCCCGAGAGTATTATTAGCTGATGAAGTTGGACTCGGTAAAACCATCGAAGCAGCACTCATTATCCACCAGCAACTATTAACAGCCAGAGCCCAGCGAGTATTAATAGTGGTTCCCTCAAGCTTAGTACACCAATGGTTAGTAGAAATGTTACGCCGAGTGAACTTAGCCTTTTCTGTATTCGATGAAGAGCGCTGCGAAGCCATGTCTGATGACTCTGGCAATCCGTTTGAAGCAGAACAACTGATCATTTGTAGTCTTGACTTTTTAACTCACAACAGTCGTTATTACCAACAAGCATTAGAAGCTCAGTGGGATTTAATGGTAGTAGATGAGGCACATCATCTAACTTGGTCTGAGGGTCAGCCCTCTCAACAATACCAAATCATAGAAGGTTTAGCTGATGTCATTAAAGGTGTTTTACTACTCACAGCAACACCCGATCAACTGGGCCACGAAAGCCACTTTGCTAGGCTTAGATTACTCGATCCTGCACGTTTTCATGACTATCACAGTTTTGTAACCGAAGAAAAACAATATAGTCAACTTGCCACCGCTATTGGCCCCTTGCTTAGTGGTGCAAAACTTAACGATGATAATATTCACGCAATTGGTCAGTTTGCAGCGCCTGAGATGTTAAAGGATATCAACACGTCAGGAATGAGCGCGAAAACCAAACTGTTGCATACTTTATTGGACCAACATGGCACTGGTCGTTTGTTATTTAGAAACAGTCGAGCAGGTGTCAGTGGTTTTCCAACGAGAAAGTTATTTGGCTACTCTTTGCAGCAGCCAATTGAATATTCTTTGTTGCTCGCCGAAGATCCTAACAACTTGCAATTACAGTTGACTCCAGAAAGACACCCGGATGTCGTTAATACTTGGGTTAATTTTGATCCTAGAGTTGAGTGGTTTATTCAGCAGTTAAAATCACTAAAAGGTGAAAAAGTCCTAACCATTTGTGCCAATGCCAGTACCGCTTTGCAACTGTCTGAGGCTTTACGTATCAAAGCGGGTACTCGTTCCACTGTTTTCCATGAAGGAATGGGAATAGTTGAACGCGACAGAGCTGCCAATTATTTTGCTCAGTCTGAAGAAGGAGCTCAAGTATTGATTTGCAGTGAAATTGGCAGTGAAGGCCGCAATTTCCAGTTTGCACATCATCTAATTTTGTTCGATTTACCTTTAGTACCCGATCTTCTAGAACAACGAATTGGCCGCCTTGACCGAATCGGACAAAAACACGATGTGTGTATTCATGTGCCTTATTTTGATATGTCGGCTCAACAAGTGTTGCTCGATTGGTATCATCAGGGTTTAGGAGCATTCGAGCATACCTGTCCGACCGGCATGACTGTTTACGAAGAAACCCAAGAATTACTGCATGCCTGTATTCAAGATCCCAACGATATCCCAAAATCACAACAGCTAATCAACCAAACGGCGAGTTTGCACCGGCAGCTCAAACAAAAACTGGAGCAAGGCAGAGATAAATTACTTGAACTTAATTCATCTGGTAAAGGCCGAATTGATGGCCTCTTAGACGAAATTTTGCAAGCCGAGCAATCTCCCAAACTAGAACTATTTATGACACGGTTATTTGATGCTATTGGTTTATTACAGGAAGACCATGGTGAGAGTTGTTATTTGTTGCGCCCGACAGAAACCATGATTAGTCCTCTTCCTGGGTTGGACGAAGAAGGCATGACTGTTACCTATGAACGCACCACAGCAACACTTTTAGAACATGTCACTTTCTTAAGCTGGGATCATCCAATGATTCATCATGCCATGGATATGTTGACCACAGATATCATAGGCAAAAGCTCTGTCGCTTTTTGTAGTGACAAAAGCAAACCCGCTGGCGCTTATTGGTTAGAATGCCTTTTTGTACTTTCAGCCAAAGCGGCTCACGGCCTTCAACTGTCACGTTTTTTACCACCTACCCCCATTAAAATATGCATTGATGCCAATCTAACTTTGGTGAATGGCCAATTTATTCAGTTAGAACCGGTATTACCCAAAATGGGGAATCAGTTAATCAGCGCCTTAAAAGCACAATTAGAAAAGTGCTTGGATACCGCGCAACAGCAAGCTGAACAACAATCACAAATAGTGAGAACTAAACGAATAGACCAGATGCAGGAAATGTTAGTTACAGAGCACGATAGACTGCAACGCTTACAAAAAGTGAACCCTTCTATTCGTGATGAAGAAATTGAACACATTGCGAACCAAATCAATAGCCTAAAAAATATCATGAGCGAAGCGAAGTTAAACCTTGAAGCGGTCAGGTTAATTGTAAATAACCCTAAATAGGTACTATCTGATGGCTCTTCTTAACTATACCCCTCCAACCAATCCGTATTTGCAAATCATCGCACAAGATGACGATATTCTAGTGCTCAATAAACCGAGTGGTCTATTGAGCGTTCCTGGCAAGGCTAAAGAACATGCTGATAGTTTACAAACTCGTGTACAAAGAGTATTTCCTTGTGCAACAGTGGTTCATCGCTTAGACATGGCCACCTCAGGATTGATGATCATGGCATTGAATAAGCCCGCCCATAGGCATATTTCCAAACAATTTGAGCTACGTGAAACATCCAAAACCTATCAAGCCATTGTATTTGGAAAAGTACAGCAAGATGCAGGAGAGATAAATTTACCTCTTATTTGTGATTGGCCAAACCGTCCAAAACAAATGGTAGACCATGAACGCGGTAAAAAGGCACTCACACGTTGGCAAGTGCTTGAACGAAACAATCACTCAACCAGAATGGAACTGACACCAGTTACTGGCCGCTCACATCAACTAAGAGTACACATGTTAAGTATGCAGCATCCCATTATAGGAGATCGGCTATACGCCCATGAAGAAGCGTTAAGTATGGCGAGTAGGCTAAACTTACACGCTATGCGCCTTAGTTTTCGCCATCCAAGCAGCGAGCAGCTGTTACATTTTGAGACACCGGTGCCGTTTTAATTGATTAACTAAAAATTTTCTTTGCGATGTTCATGGCGTAATATTCCAAACATATCCATGTCATGAAAATCATTGTTCCAGTAACATTTTCCCCGTAGCTTACCTTCGAAATGAAACCCTAAACGTTTTACCAATTGTTGCGACGGTTTATTGGTTGGCAAAATGAGTGCTTCTACACGATGTACGTAGAAATGAAAATTGTCTGCAAAAATAAAATCCAAAATACTCGCGACTGCTTCAGTGGCAAATCCCTTTCCCCAATATTCTTTAGATAACTCGTAGCCCACAACGGCACTGTGATCAAATTCGTTCCAATTGGTATAGCCACACGTACCTATACATTTTCCGCTGGATTTATCACGTATTGCCCATCTAATCCCAGTATTACTGGCAAACCTTGCGTCAAAGTATGCCATCAATTGGTCGGCTTCTTCGACGCTTTTAAAGCGTTCTACATCATAGTGCTCAACAGTTTTAGGATCTGAAAAAATAGCGAATATGGTATCGCGATCCTCTACTGTGAGTTTATTGAGTAACAATCGCTGAGTCTCAATGATTGGAAATTTCAGAATGGTCACCAAATCTCTAGTTTAAAAATGACTGTGAGCCCATTATTAACTAAATAATGTCGAGTGCAAAACTAAAGAACTACTTATGTCTTTCCGATAACCTAGTTGGGTTACTTAATCAGAGTTATTACCGTTATTAAATTTCTGCTTTTATTCATTCTAGTCACGTTGTGCTCCCAAAGTTATGGGGCACCAGATAAACAATTACTAAGAAGATTGGATATTCAGCGTGGGTTATTTTCTGACACTTATCAAAGTTTTGAAATAGATGAACAGCAAGTCATCTATGTATTACGAGAACATACCACAGCCATTGCTCGTGGAGTAGCGGTTATGATTGCAGACACAGGAGTGCCCATCACGAGTGAAGCAGGATTTTCAGGATTAGCTGACGAACTCAATAAAATTGGCTGGGTCACTATTTTACTTCCCGCACCAGATGCTGGATTTACGCCAACTATCTATAGAGAACAGGCGCCTAACTCAGTCGAGAATGAAATCATTGCTGAGGGGGCAGAGCCCGTTGCGGCAACCGACCCACAAGAACTAGCCCCCACCGAAACGGCAACGAATATGGATATCAGTCAAGCAGCTGTATCGGTGATCGATAATGTCGCTTTTATCAAACACGAGCAACAATTGGTTGCTCTTTTGCAGGCTGTTATCGAAAAAGCCAAAGAATATCCCGGTTTCTTTTTAGTTATCAGCAAAGGTACAAGTGCAGCATGGTTAAGTAAAATTTACGCAGAAAAAACCGTCGAAAGTCCCGATGCGTTTGTTGCTATCAGCCCTTTTTGGCCTGATAGAAAACACAATCAGCGTCTACCAATTTGGATTGCAAACACTACAATGCCAGTATTGGATCTGTTTAGTGGCGGAGACAATGGATGGGCACAAATGACAGTGGCAGAACGTCAAATTGCTGCAATCAAAGCACTCAAGCTGCAGTACCGACAAAGAAAATTGTTGGGCTTTAATACCTCTTCGTATCATAGCGGCTACGTTAGTAAAGAAATTTATGGTTGGGTCAGCCGTATGGGCTGGTAATTAACCCTAATTAATGTCACTCCCGATCACTTCATCAAATGCAGCGAGCTTTAAGAATCCTTTCTATTGTCTGTAAAAATAAAAATTCTAGCTATACTTAATCACAATTGTCACCATCTTATTGCAAAGGTTAAGTTAGTGTCTACCGTGAGTCATTTTGTACATAGTAAGTCCAAACAGCTGGCATATTTTGTCCGTGGATTCTTACAACACAAGATCCCCTATTCTGAGTTAGATTTGTTTTTTTGGGATACTATGGAGGAGTGGGCACAAATAAAAAAAGGAAAGAATTTACCTTACGAAAACACTGAACAAGTATTTTGGCACTTGTTGCATCAAGTACACTACTGGCCTAAAAAGGCGCTCACCGAAGATCTCTATTTAAGAGGTGAACTAGAAACCTGTTTATGCTGCCTAGAAAGTGATGGTGATTATCCGATGCCCCTAGACTGCATCGGTATAAGACCCTAGATAGCTTGCTCTTTGTCTGCCTCTTCGCCTTGCTTACTATTCCAAGGTGCGATTTTAAGCAACATCAACATTCCCGGTAAGGCGCAAACAAAACAAATAATAAAAAACTGTGTGTAACCTACGGACTCTATTATGAAACCAGTAGTCGCACTCACGAAAGTGCGGGGGATGACCGCGATACTAGAAAATAACGCAAACTGAGTAGCCGTAAAGTTTTTATTGGTAGACTTTGCCATATAGGCAATAAGTGCAACTGAACCTAAGCCAACACCTAAGTATTCAAAGCCGCTAGCAATCGCGAGCATAAGATGATTGTATCCAATGACGGAAAGTAATACATACCCCAAGATGGAAACCAATTGGAATACGCCAAAAATCCATAAACTTCGATTGATACCCAACTTAACCATCGCTAAACCGCCCAGAACCGTCCCAACGGTAGCGCCAATTGTTTTGGATATTTTTGCGATTGAACCAATTTCTACTGTTGAAAACCCCATGTCCATGAAAAATGGCGTTTCTAAGGCAGTAGCCATACTATCGCCTAGTTTATACAAAACCAAAAACAGCAACATCCAAACAGCTTGCTGCCAACCATCTCGTTGAAAAAACTCCTTAAAAGGCTCGATAACTGCAATACGCATTGTTTGTGGTTCGTCTCCAGGTTTAGATGACTCTTTGATTAAAAGAGTAGTGACTAAGCCAACTAACATAAAAACCGCAATACTCAAGTGGGCCACTGACCAAGGGAAAAACCCTGCTAAGATCATCGCCAGTGAACCGGGGATAAATGACGACAATCTATAGGCTTGCGCATAAAAAGCATTACCTGCTCCCAGTTCATCATCCGGCAATATTTCTCTCCGGTAAGCATCAATCACAATGTCTTGGCTGGCGCTGAAAAAAGAAATTGCCGAAACAATCAGTATAATCTGACTAAGCTGAGTAGCTGGATTAAACAAAGACAACGCACTCATTAATGCGATTAACATGATTTGTGTTACAAACATCCACCCTCGACGTCGTCCAAAAAAGGGCAACACAAACCTATCCATTACTGGTGACCACAAAAACTTCCACGTATACGGAAACAATACGAGATTGATTAGCCCAATAGTTGATAAATCTACTTCAGCAGAACGCAACCAAGCTGGTACAAATTGAATAAGTAAATAAAGGGGTAAGCCAGAAGAAAATCCTGTTGTAATGCATATTAACATGCGCTTATTCAAGATCGCTTCTTTGAAGGTTTTGTTAGACATTAAGACACGCTATTGTTATTAGTTTTATTTAAGACGCTTGCGAATTGCAGACATGAAATAGATTTATACAGCAAGAACGACTCGGTTCCTACCTGACTCTTTTGCTTGATACAAAGCTTTGTCGGCTGAGTCTAACCATTGAGTACTGTTGTTGTAAGTTTTCGTAAAAGCAGCAATTCCAATACTGATTGTAAATGTAATATCAATCTCATCATATTTCACTGTGCATTTCTCAACTAAACGGCGAATACGTTCTGAAACGAACTCCACATTGGCAACAGGCGTATCTGGCAAAAGAATCGCAAATTCTTCACCACCATAGCGGCCAGCTATATCGGTTTCACGGATAGCTTTTGTAATAATATTGGACAAAGCCTTGATCACTTCATCGCCGGCAGGATGACCGTACGTATCATTAACCTTCTTAAAATGATCGATATCTAACATAATAAGTGTTGATGGATTATCACTTCGAATACTTCTTTTGTATTCCATAACGAACTGTTCTTCCCAGAAACGTCTATTATAAAGCCCCGTTAAGCCATCTACCCGACCAAGTTCTTCTAACTGACTATTGAGAGATTGCATATCCAATCGAGTCACTGCTTCGTCGGTGACATCATATATAACCAAACACACCTGTTCTACTTTTCCAGTCAACGAAGCTAAAGGAAAGATCGTAATATTCTGGTACATAAAATTAGCTTGCGAGGTGATAGGCCGATTGCAGTCGAAATGAAATAAATAGGGTCGTTGTTCCCAAATAATAAACACCGGACTTTTTAAAGAAAACGCTGGTGCGGCCTTACTAGTAAACCAATGTTGATCAATTTCAGGGAAAAACTCGAATAAATTTTTGTCTTGGATCATCCCAGGCACTATGCTGCTATGGTTCTCCATGAACTGATTCCACACTTGTACATTATAATTCTTATCCAAAACCACGATCCCTACCTCAATCGATCCGAGGAGATCATGTTTCCAATGCATTTCTTCCAGACTACTGTCTACCGCCATAAAATCAGACCTTAATTTTGAAATGTGACAAGTTTATCGAATACTAAGTCGATAGATTTATTAGGAAATAACAACAATAAATCAAAGCTTATGTCCTGACTCTTGATCGAATATGCAATTTCGATAGCTAACATATCTTCTTTTCTACGGGTGGTGTTTTTTAAAATATCATCCAAATCGCAGTGTCGCCCCAAAATGATTGGATGGTTATGACTAAATACCGAGTGCAATTGCTCCGACAATGCCCTTAAGCAGGCGCCAATTAATATGTTTGAAACATCCATCAGCGCTTCAAGCTCTAAAGAACTGCTATTATTATCCCCTGAATATTTCAACAACTTAACCATATTACCAAAGTTAGAATCGTTGAAAATCACCAAGGCTTCCCCATTAATACCTGCACTTATAAAACCTTGTGAAACGGCTGATACACTCTCATTGCGTTGAATATCAGCTATTGCCATATGCAGTTCAGTATTGGTGATCAAATTAACATTTGGGATCGGCAAATCAATAAACTCACCAAGCAACTTAGCAAGGCTTTCTCCAGCTTGCCCCATAGCCACATTGGCCATTTCTCGGTAAGCATCTAACTTTTCTACTTGGGAGTTTTCCGATGCTGGTTTAACGTCTGTAACACGCTTATTCGCAGAAGCCTTTCCAGTATATAGTCCAAATTGATTAAGAATTTCTGCCAACTTTGCGTTGTCAGTTGGCTTACGGATAAATTCGAGGGCACCCAGCGCTAACATTCGCTTGCGTGCCTCGGGTTGTACGTCTCCAGACACCACTATCACCATAGTAGGTAAGTCTTCATCCTTGATTGCTTGCATGGTCTGATAACCATCCATTACAGGCATGTTTAAATCCAGAAACATCACGTCCGCTTTTCCTGCTCTGATCAACTCCAACGCTTCTTGCCCGTGTTCGGCAAAATTTATTTCGACATCCCAGCCGTCAGGAATAGATCTTTGCATTTGTTTACGAGCGAAACTTGAATCATCACAAATAAGTACAGGAGTAGTCATATGAAAATTGTCACCTGATTTTAGTCAGCCTAACGCCAATTTTATATAGCAATTGGCGCTTTGATGTGGTCATGTGCCTGATAGTCTTGTAATTCGAAATCTTTGATTTCAAAAGCAAAGATATCGCTAATACTAGGATTGATTTTCATTTTCGGCAAGGCGTAAGGTTGCCGAGTGAGTTGTAATTTTGCTTGCTCCAAATGATTCAAATATAAATGTGCGTCTCCTAAGGTATGAATAAAGTCTCCCACCTCTAAATCGCAAACTTGCGCTAACATCATAGTCAACAATGCGTAACTTGCAATATTGAAGGGAACGCCCAAAAATATGTCACCACTACGTTGATATAATTGACAAGATAACTTCCCTTCCAACACATAAAATTGGAACATTGTGTGACAAGGTGGCAAAGCTTGCCTACCTTGCTCTGCGTTTTCCTTGGGAGAAAAACGGGTATCGGGCAAAACAGCGGGGTTCCAAGCGCTAACTATTAATCGCCTTGAATCAGGGTTGTTTTTGATTTGTTCCACTAACTCGCTGATTTGATCAATAACCTGTCCGTCTGCACCTTCCCAGCTGCGCCACTGTTTTCCGTATACAGGTCCTAATTCACCATCGTCTGTGGCCCATTCATCCCAAATTTTTACATTATTTTCGGTTAGATAAGCGATATTTGTTTCGCCTTTCAAAAACCATAATAATTCGTGAATGATGGAACGTAAGTGGCACTTTTTAGTGGTAACCAAAGGAAAGCCGGCGTTTAGGTCGAAGCGCATTTGATAACCAAATACACTTAATGTTCCGGTTCCAGTGCGGTCTTCTTTTTTTACACCTGTGTCTAATACATGTTGCATTAGCTGTAAATATTGTTGCATTCTGCTTAATCTCTTAATAGGTTAAAATTTATTATTTATATACCGGCGCGCATCAATCCGCCCAACCCAACTGATTCAAGATAAAGGTTTATTTCTTCACGTACATCTATAGGATTATTTAAGGTCAGTACCTTAGCCAATAATTGTTCGGCACTACCACGGTGAATATTGCGAATAATCCACTTTACTTTAAGTAGATTATGATTATTCATGCTAAGTTTTCTGTAGCCCATTGCCAGCAATAATACCACCCCACCAGGCTCCCCTGCCAATTCACCACATACAGTGACCGGTACTTGTAATAGGTCAGAATGTTTAGCAATAGTATGTAAAGCGCTTAACACCGCTGGGTGATAACTGTCGTATAAATCAGCTACCCGTGCATTATTGCGGTCTACAGCTAACAGATATTGAGTTAAATCATTACTGCCTACCGAGAAAAAATCTACAATTTTGGAAAGTTGTGGTAATTGATAGAGAACCGCTGGCACTTCCAACATCACCCCAATTTTAGGCATATGAAGCGTTTGCCCTTGCTCTTGGGCTTCTTCTTCAACCTCATGGAACGCTTGGCGAATAAGGCGTTTTGCCTCACTTACTTCACTTACGGAGGTGATCATCGGCAACATGATACCTAAGTTCTCCAAACCAATACTAGCACGGAGCATTGCTCTGATTTGTACCAATAAAATTTCAGGGTGATCTAAGGTTAGACGGATCCCACGCCAGCCAAGAAAAGGATTTTCTTCTGATATAGGAAAATATGGTAAAGGTTTGTCTCCCCCCACATCTAAGGTACGCATAGTAAAGGGTTTATTGGGTTCAGCTTCAAGCAAGCCTCGGTAGAGCTCTACTTGTTCTAATTCGGTAGGAAATCGTTCTCGCATCATAAAAGGAATTTCGGTACGGAACAGTCCTACGCCATCGGAGAAAGGATTATCATTTGCTTCGGCTTCTAGTGATAATCCGGCATTGGTAAACAAGCGGATTTCACAATTATCCGTAGTAATAGCCGGTAACGAATCTTCAGAATGAATACGCTCTGATAATAATTGCTCTTCAAGCAATAACTGCTCAAATTCCCGTCTTATCGTGGTATTCGGTGAAACAATCACGTCACCGGTGTAACCGTCGAGTAAAATTTCTTTATCGTGCAGCAAAGCAATGGGTATATTGCTCAGCCCCATAACAGCAGGCACTCCCATGGCTCGAGCCATAATAGCTGCGTGGGAATTGTTTGACCCCCGCATAGAAACAATGGCCACGAGCTTTTCCTTAGGGAACTCAGCCAACATCACGGCAGTGACTTCTTCGGCAATTAAGATAGCCTGTTCAGGGATCTCGCGCTTTTCATTTTTTACCGCAGTAAATCCCAAAATATTGGCCAGCACCCTATTGCCCATATCTTCAACATCTACAGCTCGTTCGCGCATGTAGGGGTCATTCATAGCTTGAAATTGACGAATATAGTTCTCGACAACCATTTTCAAAGATGTGGCCGCATCCCACCCAGATTTGATTTCTTTTTCTACGTCCCGACCTAAACTATTTGCATCGAGTAAGTGATAATACAACTGAAAAATCGCGCGCACATCGTCAGGCACTTCTCCTTGCATACGCTCTGACAACACTGCCATATCGGCTTGCGTTTGCTTTACTGCATGTCGGTAGTTCTGTACTTGTACTTCATGATCGTCACTGCGCTTAGGCACATGGCTGTGAATGCTGACCATCATGTTTTGTAGATAACCCACGCCACTTGCCAATCCTGAAGAGCCAGGCACACCCTTTAAAGATTTTTGCCAGTCTTTGGGAACATTTTCTTGTAATAAGTTAATTGACCCACGGGCTTTTGCGTTAGCTATTTCAACAGCCAGTTGCATCGCTAAAGTTACCAAAAAGGCTTCTTCGTTTTCACTAAAGCGTCTTTTGCGTTTTTGCTGTAGCGTTAACACCCCCAACACTTTGCGCTGATGGATGATTGGGGCACCTAAAAAAGCATGGTAATTGTCTTCTTGAACTTCTGGATAGAACTTAAAGCGAGGGTGTCTTTGCGCATCACTTATATTGAGTGGTTCTTCACGCTGCCCAATTAGGCCCACTAGCCCTTCTGAAAAGCCAACTGATACTTGACCAACAGCGGTCTTTGCTAAGCCTTTAGTCGCAACCAACATAAAGTGTTGCTGCTCATAGTCAGCTAAATAAATACTACATGAGTCAACTTTTAACGCTTCTATTAACCTATTTGCCAAACAGCTCAAGGCATCATCAAATACGGGAATTTGATTCACTTCTTGAACGATACGTTTAAGCGTAGTTAGCATAAAACTTGTTTATCTCTCATGAATATCTGGTTAATTAGGACCTAGTGACCATTCAAATGTCGCCAAGATTTCCTTAAAATGTACACTATCAAGGCGAAATCTATGAAGTTTAGTCGTCCAAGTAAACGGGTTTTAACGCCGACTGAGTGCGTTTTGAGGAAAACCCTTCGGACATGACCATTCATTTCCATACAAATAAATGGTCAACAATTTCTAAGCCTTTCTGCGCCGTTTTGACTTTTGATAGCCACCTTGGTTTTGCACTACCGTATCTGGCATTGCGGTTGCCGAAAACTCCTTCATCACGCGACGGTAAACATCCCGTTTGAAAGACACCACATTGCGAACTGGGTACCAGAAGCTGACCCAGCGCCAGTCGTCAAATTCAGGATGGCCTGATTGTAATAAGTCTACATCCTCTTCTTTACAGACAAGTTGCAGTAAAAACCATTTCTGTTTTTGTCCGATACAAACAGGATTACTCCCTTGCCTAACCAATCGCTTAGGCAATTTGTAACGCAACCAATTTTTGGTGACCCCCAGAATTTTTACATGTTCCGGCTTTAACCCTACTTCTTCATGGAGTTCGCGATACATTGTTTGTTCAGCAGTTTCACCTTCATCGATTCCGCCTTGCGGAAACTGCCAAGAATGTTGCCCATAACGTCTAGCCCAAAAAACCTGGCCTAACGTATTGCAAATCACTATACCAACATTGGCGCGGAATCCTTCGGCATCAATCACTTAGACTCCCGAGAACTCAATTCTTTTAATGTCATGCATTCTTCCATAAACTACCGTGCATTCAAAGGAATAAAAAAAGTATTCAATAAGTAAAAGTATCCAAATGAAACTATTTAGCATGCCAAATACCGAACCTAAATCTAAGCTAGAGTTAATGCAAAGAGCGTCAGCGTTGGCAGGACTCACCTTAGGTGAGGTAGCAGAGTTGGCTCGCGTAAAAGTTCCCAATGACTTCAAGCGTGAAAAAGGCTGGACTGGGCAACTGCTGGAGCTGTGCCTCGGAGCCAGTGCAGGCTCTAAATCCCAACAAGATTTTGCCGGTTTAGGTGTAGAGTTAAAAACAATTCCTATTGATGAGCAGGGTAAACCTTTAGAAACGACTTACGTTTGTTTTGCACCTCTGACAAACATTGCTGGCATAGAATGGCAAACCAGCAGCGTTAAAAACAAGATCCAACAAGTACTTTGGATCCCTATCGATGGAAGAAGAGAAGTCGCGCCACGAGATAGATGTATAGCCACCCCCTTTTTATGGTCGCCCGATAAACAACAAGACGAGCAATTACGCACTGACTGGGAAGAGTTAATGGAAATGATTGCCCTAGGTCAGATAGAAAAAATTACTGCTAGGCACGGACAATACTTGCAATTAAGACCCAAGGCCGCCAACGGTAATGCATTAACAAAAGCAGTGGGAAGTAATGGACAGATAATTGAAACTAGACCACGAGGATTTTACTTAAGAAAAGAGTTCACTGGAAAAATTCTGCAGGCTTTTTTCAATAATGTCCCATAATAGCGATAAGCATGAATTTGTCACTCACACTTATCGCTATGTGGCGTGTATTTCAGGGATTAACTTGGTGTCCTTAAGACCATCAATCTAATCTCCGTCATATCTTCCATTGCAAAAGTGATCCCTTCACGTCCTAACCCTGATTCTTTCACGCCGCCGTAGGGCATGTTGTCTACGCGCCAGCTAGGTACGTCACCAATCACCACACCGCCTACATCTAGTTCGTCCCAAGCTTTGTGAGCTTTATAGATATCACGAGTGAATACACCGGCTTGTAAACCAAACTGACTGTTGTTTACCTCTTTTAGCGCTTCATCAAAATCACTGAATGAGCTTAATACTGATACTGGACCAAAGGCTTCTTCGGTATTGATAGCGGCATCAGCGGGTACGTTTTCAAGCAAAGTCGCTTGCAACATGTTTCCGTCACGTTTACCGCCACATAATAGTTTGGCACCCGCTGCGACCGCTTCTTGAACCCAAGTGTCTAAACGTGATGCTTCAGATTCAGAAATCATCGGACCAATAAAGGTATCTTCTTTTAATGGATCACCATGTACTAAGTTAGCGACTCGATCGGTATAACGTTTTTTGAAATCATCATAAATAGATTCATGTACAATTACCCGCTGCACACTGATACAACTTTGGCCTGATTGGTAATAAGCACCAAATACTATACGTTCGATGGCATCATCTAAATCAGAGTCGTGGTCAACCACACAAGCAGCGTTGCCACCTAATTCTAAGATCACTGGTTTTTTACCGGCTTTTGCTTTTAAGTCCCAACCTACTTGCGGTGAGCCAGTAAAACTAAGCAATTTAAATCTGTCGTCAGTAGTGAATAAATCCGCACCATCTCGACTACAAGGTAAGATTGAAAACGCGCCTTTAGGTAAATCAGTTTCTGCTAAAATTTCACCAATGATAATCGCCCCTAAGGGAGTGCGGCTAGCTGGCTTAAGTACAAACGCACAACCAGTGGCCAAGGCGGGAGCAATTTTGTGTGCAGCTAAGTTTAACGGGAAATTAAAAGGCGAAATAAAAGAACAAGGGCCAATCGGTACACGTTTGTACATACCGGTGTAGCCTTTAGCGCGAGGGGTAATTTCGAGGTTCAACACCTCGCCATGCATTCGAACCGATTCTTCTGCAGCAATACGAAAGGTATCAATTAAACGCGTCACTTCTCCGCGAGCGTCTTTAATGGGTTTTCCAGCTTCGATACACAAAGCATGGGCCAACTCATCAAAACGTTCTTCAAAACGTTTAACACAATGGTTAATAATATTTTGACGCTCATAAGGTGCCATCTTATTTAACAAAGGTTGACTGGCTTGCGCAGCAGCAATGGCTTGATCTATGACTGTCGCATCGGCCATAGCCACATGTGTTGCCACCTCATTGGTATATTTGTTAGTGATTTCCAAATCTTGGTTGGCAAAAACGGCTTCATTTGCCAAATAATAGGGGTAAGCTTTCTCTAACATGTTGACTCCTTAAACGGCTTCACTTCGAATACGAAGTGTTTGATTAAGTGTTTCATCATTTAACGTGTAATCAACAGGTACATCAATTAAATGGACACCAGGTTCGGCTAAACATTTTTTAACTTGTGGTAACAAACCAGCAGCTGAATCAACTCTCCAGCCGAAACCTCCATAACTTTCTACATATTTGACAAAGTCAGGGTTACCGTAATCCAAACCAAAGTTCTCAAACTCCATATTGGCTTGTTTCCACTTAATCATACCGTAGGCATCATCACGTAAGATGATTACCACTATATGCAACTTGAGGCGCACTGCGGTTTCTAATTCTTGGCTATTCATCATAAAACCGCCATCGCCACACACGGTAATAACTGGCTTATTTGGGTAGACCATTTTCGCAGCCATTGCTGACGGTAGGCCGGCCCCCATTGTGGCCAAGGCATTATCTAACAATAATGTGTTAGGCAAGGCAGCTGGATAATTTCGAGCAAACCAAATTTTGTATACGCCGTTATCTAAGGTCACTATGCCGTCTTTGGGCATAGCTTCGCGTATGTCTCGAACAAAGCGCTCGGGCAATATTGGAAAACGATCATCATTTTCGCTTTCAGCTTTATGCTCTAAGTAGGCGTTATGGGCCTTTCTGAAGAAACTAAAGTCCCAATTAGGTTGTGAGTTTATCTGTTCTTTAAGCTGCCAAATCGTATTAGCAATATCACCTACTACTTCTAGTTGTGGAAAATAAACTGGATCAACTGCAGCTGGTTCAAAGTTAACGTGAATAACCTGCCGACCACCATGTTTCATAAAAAATGGTGGCTTTTCTACAACATCGTGACCAACGTTTATGATTAGGTCGGCACTGTCGATAACGCGATGCACAAAGTCCCCTGCAGATAACGCAGTGTTACCCATAAACAGGTCATCACTTTCATCTAACACGCCTTTACCCATTTGTGTCGTCACATAGGGAATACCCGTTTTATCAACCAATTCTTTCAACATTTTAGAGGTCAATTTACGGTTGGCTGCCGCACCGATTAATAATAGCGGAGACTTAGCCGCTTCAATCATTTCAACCGCTTTATTGATCGCTTTATATTCAGCAATTGGGCGTCGACTGATGCTCGGCGTAAGCAAGTGTGCATGAGTTTCTTCAGCAGCGATATCTTCAGGTAATTCAATGTGTGTTGCACCCGGGCGTTCATCATGAGCTAACCTGAAGGCCTCACGGATAGCAGAGGGAATCCGGTCTCCGCTCACCAACTGGGTGGTGTATTTAGTAATTGGACGCATCATGTCTACGGCATCAATAACTTGAAATCGTCCTTGCTTACTCGTTTTCACAGGTTTTTGTCCAGTGATCATCATCATTGGCATCGCACCTAGTTGCGCATAAGCGGCTGGGGTCACCAAATTAGTCGCTCCAGGACCGAGGGTCGATAAACAGACTCCCACTTTCCCAGTTAATCGACCATAAGTTGCCGCCATGAACCCCGCTCCCTGCTCATGTCGAGTTAAAATTAATTTAATAGGTGACTCTCGAAGTGATTCCAATAAGTCTAGGTTTTCTTCCCCTGGGATCCCAAATATATACTCGACACCTTCTGCTTCAAGGGCTTTGACAAATAAATCTGACGCTTTCATGGACGCTCCTAATCAAGACTGTAGGGTTAACAAAAAAAGTAAAACCTTAGTTTGTATCTGATACATAATCCGTATGTTAGTAGTACTGGTAAAGTATAAAAAACCGATTAGTTAAATCATTTTTTTATATGGAACAAAACTTTACAATTGTTTCATCGTTAAAAATAAACCTTCTGCAACCCATTCACTAAATTTATTTCACTTATTCCACAACCGTTGAGACCCAAGGCTGTTCAACTAAATATTGCACAATGTCTAACTGTAATTGAGTTGTTTGGGCATTAGTCAGTATATTATTGGCTGCAACTTTGTTTTTTTGCTGTATCCCTAACAACCAGTCATCGCGCAACTTTCTGACTTTGCTGAGAATAGTATCTAATTGTTCACAAGGAAAATGCTGCGTAAATTTAAATAAACTGTTGCTTAGTTCGCCAAGTACCAAAGTGATATCGTTCGCTAATTGCTCGCTATACTGGCGTTGTATTTCAACACTAAGCATTTGAAAAAATTGTAAGTTTTCAGTCAACACGAGGGAAAACTCTTGGGCTGAGTTTGGTGTATTATCTTTAGTTTGTGGTTGATATTGCCTGAAAGTTTTAGCGGGAAATCCATCCAGCAGTCTATAGCCTCGAGCGGCTTTGCTTTGCGTACCTATAGACGTTGGCATTATTGCAACAATAGATTCAGCTAAATCAAAAAGGATCTTGGTATCGCCTTGTTTGAGTTCCAGTTCAAGCTCACAAATGGGGATACTCTTACCCCCTGACTCTATTTCGCCTAAATCCCAAACTAGCTCTACAACGTCCCCCTGTGAGTATTCCAGCAAGTATACACTTCGATGAAAATGGGTGGTGAACAGCGTTTCTATTTCAGACTGTATATCGTCAACCTCAATACTTTCTGGCCAAGCTGAACGTGGAAACAATCGAAGATTGGGGACTTTAACACTTTGCTGTTTTGATTCGTCTAAATCCACATTATATTCGGGACGTTGATGCAAACCACCGATAGACTTACCTGCGGTTTTTAGCGTTTGTTCATATTTTTGATTAAACCCCCTTATTCTCAGGCCTATATCGTTTTGGCGCAATTTTCTATCGGGCGTGTCAAAATAGTGGTTAGTTAACACTAGCGTTTGTTGAGTGATGCTAGCATTGAGCTGTGGAAGTAGTTTTTTTTCTATAATATCACCAGCATCTTGACTGGTGAGCAACTTGAGTTCAATTTCGTATTCCATAAAACCTTTTGGGCAGATAAACGTCAGTCTCTGAGTGATGGACTTACCTTAGCGGTTCAAATCCTACTATACAATATAAGAAGTGTCGCAAAAGCGCATCAGTGCGTTAACTGTATTGCTCTAAACGCAAATAGTCCCTTGCCTTTCTTTTAGTCAGGCAATACCATTTACAGCATATTTTTAGGAGTACGTTTTTTTGATTATACGCAAACAAATAGTTTTACTTTTTTTATTCATAACTTGTAGTTTATTGGGTGCACAGACACTGGCGCAGGAGCCGAATGATAGCGAAGGTGAAATTCGTTTTATTTCAGATGATTTGTTTACTTATCTACATGCAGGGCCAGGACGAAATTTCAGGATTTTGGGCTCAGTAGTAGCGGGAACTCGGGTAACTTTACTACAAGAAGACACAGAGAAAAATTTTGTTGAAATAATCGATGACAAACAACGCACAGGTTGGGTTGATGCTGATTTTATTAGTGTCAGCAGCAGTGTTAGGGAATTAGTGCCCGGTCTTCAACAACAAGTTCAAAGTGCTGAACAAACTATCCAACAACAACGCCAAAGTAATGACTTACTTAACCAGCAAATTGCTGATCTCACTTCACAAAATAGCAACTTGAAGAAGAAGCTAAGTGAAGCTGAAAAAGAAAATTTAACAATCACGCAAACCCTTGCCGATTATGACCAAACTGCACAAATGGAATGGTTTACTCGAGGGGGAATTGTTGCAGTTATTAGTTTACTGTTAGGAATTGTGCTTACCTATTTACCCAAGAAGAGACGCAGAAACGATAATTGGATGTAGTATCTAGTTATTAAAATAAGTGAACCTTAATAAGGTCAAAATGTAGAAGGACTACGCAGATATTGGATACCACGAGTCCTCTCTATCAAACCTCTACATAATAAGGCGATGACGATGAATTGGAGGCAAAAACGATGAAATGGGTGGTGGCGCTATTGTTCACACTATTTTGTTTGCTCCAATATCGTCTGTGGTTCGGTAAAAATAGCATTCCTGATTTTATCATTTTAAAAAAAGAAGTCGCCTTACAAGTTACTCAAAACGCTAATTTAAGGCAACGAAATAGCTTGTTGAAAGCAGATATTCATGACTTGAAAATTGGCTTGGAAGCGGCAGAAGAACGTGCAAGAAATGAGTTAGGCCTGATAAAACAAGGCGAAACATTTTATCGTATTTTGCCTTCAGTCGATTAGTTTCTATGGCTTCACTTCCCCAATACTCTGCTGTTGTACCCGCTGCAGGCATAGGCAAACGTATGCAAGCCGAATGCCCGAAACAATATTTGCATATTGCCGGTAAAACTATCATTGAACATACTCTGGCGAATTTGTTAGCCCACGAACAAATAAAACAAGTTGTTGTGGTGCTCAATGCAAATGACACGTTATTCGCGCAGTTGCCTATTGCGAATCATATTGATATTAAAGTAGTTGAAGGTGGTCAAGAACGCAGTGATTCGGTATTAGCTGGACTTAATTATTTGTCTGAAGATAAAGATTGGGTGCTGGTGCATGATGCTGCACGCCCCTGTTTAGCTCAATCAGATTTAACTGCATTATTGCAATTGGCAAACCAAGGTAATATCGGCGGGATTTTAGCTACTCCTGTTCGCGATACAATGAAACGTTCAGCTGAATGCAAAACAAGCCAACAGAGTTATGTCAAACATACTGAACCCAGAGAAAACTTGTGGCACGCATTAACTCCACAGTTTTTTAATTGTGGCACATTACGCCGAGCACTAAACGAGACACGTCACCAAAACGTCTCTACTACTGATGAAGCATCAGCCATTGAATATCTTGGCGAAAAAGTGATATTGGTTGAAGGTCGAGCCTCAAATATCAAAATAACCCAACCTGAAGATTTGTTATTGGCAGAATTTTATCTGACTCAACAACAAGCAAAGTAATGAAAGGAAGTTGAGCGAAGTATGAGTATAAGAATTGGCCACGGTTATGATGTGCATAAATTTGGAGGTTCGGGTCCTATCGTTATTGCTGGCGTTTCAATTGATCACGAGATGGGGTTACTTGCCCACTCTGATGGCGATGTTGTACTACATGCCCTATGTGATGCTTTGTTAGGTGCTTTAGCTTTAGGAGACATTGGTAAACATTTCCCAGATACCGATCCGCAACTAGCAGGAATAAACAGCCGCGAGTTACTTCGTCATGTCTACAAGCTCGTGACAGAAAAACACTATCAGCTGGGAAACTTGGATCTCACTATTGTGGCTCAAACCCCCAAAATGGCACCTCACATTGAAGCTATGCGCTCAAATATCGCCGCTGACTTAAGCGCTGATGTTAACCAGATAAATGTTAAAGCCACCACCACCGAAAAACTAGGATTTGCTGGCCGCAAAGAAGGCATTGCAGCTTATGCGGTGGTGCTATTAACTCAACAATCAGACAACATGTAATGCAAATTGATCACTGGCAACACCTATATCCTAAACTCGACATTTCAGGACAATTTAAGTCTGTTCCTGAAGACTTTAAAGTGACCGAAGTTTTAGGTTATGAACCCATTGGTGAAGGAGAGCATATCTACTTATGGGTACGTAAAACGGGATTGAACACGGCTTATTTAGCAGAGCAAATTGCCAAATTCACTCAATTACCACTGCGGGCTGTGACTTATGCTGGCCGTAAAGACAAACACGCCCAAACAGAACAATGGTTTAGCGTGCATCTGCCTGGTAAAGGTGAATTTGACTGGGCGGAATTTAACGAGCCTGGCGCTGAAATATTGAAATCGATACGCCATAATAAAAAGCTACGAACCGGGGTATTAAAAGGCAATCGATTTAATATCACACTTAGACAGCTATCTAAAACTGCCGGCATTGATGCACGACTAGAGCAGATAAAGCGCAGCGGCGTACCTAATTATTATGGTTCACAGCGATTTGGAAGCACACAGCACGACCCCAGAGGGGGAAATTTAGTTTTAGCTGATAAGATGCTCAACGGCGAAGCCATTCGTAATAGAAACAAACGTTCAATGGCTATTTCTGCGCTGCGCTCTTGGCTATTTAATGAAGTACTACACCGCAGACTACAAAATGATTATTTTAGTCACGCATTGAATGGTGATGTGATGCAATTGGCTGGTAGTCATAGTTTTTTCTGTGCAACTCATATAGACGACAGTATTAAACAAAGAATTGCTCAAAGAGATATATACTTATCAGCGCCGTTGTGGGGACAAGGACAATTAGCAAGCGAAGGCGAAGCGCTACAGTTTGAAAGTGAATTTGCACAACAACATCTCAGTATTACCAAAACACTTGAAGATTTAGGGTTAAAGCAAGAAAGAAGGGCCATAAACTTATTTCCAAATGATCTTGAATGGTCAATAACAAATGATACATTAAACCTAAGTTTCTCACTTCCAGCAGGTACCTTTGCGACTTCAGTTCTGCGAGAGTTACTTGATGTGCAAGAAAACAACCTTGTTTAAATTCCAGATATGGATCATACCGTTTTGCAGCAAATAATAATAAGAATAGGCATTAAATGAGAATAACATCACGTAAAGGTGAAAGCCTTGCTCAACTATTACATAAAGAAGGCATTAGCAATACTAAAGTACTGACCGCTATAGCCAAAATCCCAAGAGAACTTTTTTTGCCTGACGCCCTGAAACACAAAGCCTATCAAAATACAGCTTTACCTATAGGACAAGGTCAAACTATATCTCAACCCTACATAGTAGCTCGCATGACTGAGTTATTATTAGAGTCAGACAACCCAGTACAAAGCGTGTTGGAAATAGGAACAGGGTCTGGCTATCAAACAGCAATCCTGGCGCAATTATTCGCTAGTGTTTATTCCGTAGAAAGAATTAAGACATTGCAATTTCAAGCCAAACGACGAATGAATCAATTGGACTTACATAACGTTAAAATGAAACACGGTGACGGTTGGTTAGGTTGGAACAGTAAAGGTCCCTACGATGCAATCATAGTCACCGCTGCCGCTCGCTCAATGCCAGAAGAGTTATTGCAGCAGCTCAACGAAGGGGGCCGTTTGATTATTCCAGTTGGTGAGGCAAGTCAGCAGTTACATTGTATTACCAAACGAAATGATGAATTTGAATCAAAAATTATTGAAGCTGTCAGATTTGTGCCTTTGGTGGCCGGAGATATTATTTGAAAACATCTAAAACAATGTCTAGTTATTTGGGGATCGCAGCCAAAGGTATTTTAATGGGTGCAGCAGATTCAGTACCAGGTGTATCAGGCGGCACCATCGCGTTTATGACTGGCATTTATGAAGAGCTCATCTTTTCACTTAAACAATGTGGTGTCAGCGCAGTGAAAAAATTGTTCCAAGAAGGCATAAAGTCTACTTGGCAACATATTAATGGGGGGTTTCTGCTGGCGTTATTTGGTGGCGTTATTATCAGTATTCTAACCTTGTCACGTGTGGTTTTATATCTTCTGAATACTCACCCAATTTTATTGTGGTCTTTCTTTTTTGGATTAATATTGGCAGCGGTATGGTCTGTCGTTCGACATATACAAAAATGGGATATTGGCGTTATTACTACTTTCGTCGTAGGTACGGCAGCGGCATATTTCGTTACTACCATTAGCCCAACCACGATAGAAACATCGGGATTTGTTGTTTTTCTCTCTGGAATGATTGCGATCTGCGCCATGATTTTACCGGGAATTTCTGGCAGTTTTATATTGCTACTATTAGGAATGTACGCCCCTATGTTAACCGCAGTCAAAGAGTTACAGCTAATCACTTTATGCATATTTGCCGCAGGTTGTGCAGCCGGTTTATTAAGCTTTTCCCATGTACTAAGTTGGATGTTTAAGCACTACAAAGTCATGACATTAGCCTTGTTGGGTGGATTTATGTTGGGTTCATTAAACAAAGTTTGGCCTTGGAAACAAACTATCGAATCAGTGATTGACCGTCACGGAAAAGAAATTCCTTTGGTTCAACACAATATCTTGCCGCACTCATTTGAATCGCTTCATTCACAACCAGCGTATATGTGGTATGCCATTGCATTAATGATAGTTGGCATGCTAATGGTGGTTGTGCTCGAAAAAATGGGACAAAAGCCAGCAGATAATTAATGGAAATCCGCACGCAAAACAGTCTTTTACTTAACAAAAATTCGATAATTATCGGGACGTTGCTTTGCTGCTTAATCAATACAAGTTGTTCAAACCGCAGTCGACCCGCTCCAGTTTCTGAGCTCTACCAAGGGAAAACCTTTAGAGATTTTGAAGCACAAGCTTATTCAGCTAACACATACCGAGTCAAATCGGGTGAAACCTTATATTCAATTGCTTGGTATTCAGGTAACGACTATCGAGATCTAGCAAGAATAAATAGGATCTCTCCTCCATACCAAATACAACCCGGGCAAATTTTGACTCTTGTTGAATTACCTAAGTCAATACCACTAAAGTCGAAGACTAATACTGGTCAGACTTCAAAAATAATTATAAATCAATCTGTTGACCCTCCCAAAAAGCAGGCGTATGGTGAAAGTGAACACAATGTAAACAAGGATCCAATTGGATCTGCTACCGGTCAATTTCCTGATCGAGTTAAACGTTGGCATTGGCCTACATCTGAACGAGTTTCACGTGGTTTTTCGGCCAAAGAGCAAGGCAACAAAGGCTTAGATTTTTCAGGAAAACTTGGGATGCCAATTTTGGCAGCCGCCGATGGGAAAGTAGTATACACGGGCGATGCATTACGTGGTTTTGGAAAATTAGTCATTATCAAGCATTCTGACGCCTATTTAACGGCCTATGCTCACAATGACAAGATATTAGTAAAAGAACAGCAGTGGGTCACGGCAGGCCAAAAAATTGCCACTATGGGTAGTAGTGGGACCGATAAGGTTAAGCTTCATTTTGAAGTCAGATACAAAGGGAAATCAATTAACCCTTTGCGCTTTCTACCAAACAGATAATAACAATAAATAAGAAAAATATATGAGGAGAAGTTAAAAAAACACCACCGTTGAGGAGTGATCATTATGGGTCAAGATAAAACAGTTTTAGTGGAAGTAGATGCTTTCAGCGATATTGAAGATGCCGTAGAAAGAGAACTTGCCAAGGCTGAAAAAAAAGCCGAAGAACAGTTAGAAGATATTTTAGCCAATTCAGAAGACAAACCTAAGAATCTCGATGCAACCCAATTGTATTTAGGCGAAATAGGATTTTCCCCACTTTTATCCGCAGAAGAAGAAGTCTACTTTTCACGAAGAGCCTTGAAAGGCGATGAAGCATCACGAAAACGTATGATCGTAAGCAATTTGCGCTTAGTCGTAAAAATAGCCAGACGTTATAATAATCGTGGTTTGGCATTACTTGATTTAATAGAAGAAGGCAACTTAGGCCTAATTAGAGCCGTTGAAAAGTTTGATCCAGAGCGAGGGTTCAGATTTTCAACCTATGCCACTTGGTGGATTAGGCAAACTATAGAACGCGCCATCATGAACCAGACTCGTACGATTCGTTTACCTATCCATGTAGTGAAAGAATTAAACGTTTACCTTCGCGCAGCGAGAGAGTTGGCACAAAAACTCGATCATGAACCTACCGCAGATGAAATTGCTGAATCACTAGATAAGCCAGTTCACGACGTCACTAAAATGTTGAGATTGAATGAACGGATCACCTCAGTAGACACCCCTATTGGTGGAGAAAATGACAAAGTTTTGTTAGATGTTATCGCTGACGATAGGGGTCATGGGCCTGAAGAAGATTTACAAGATTCAGATATAAAACTAAATATTATCAGATGGCTAGAAGACTTGAATCCTAAACAGCGAGAAGTATTAGCAAGACGTTTTGGACTATTAGGTTACGAACCATCGACCTTAGAAAATGTGGGTATTGAAATTGGTCTGACGCGAGAAAGAGTGCGCCAAATTCAAGTTGAGGCACTACGAAGACTAAGAGATATGTTAGGTCATAAAGGTTTAGACTTAGAGGCTTTGTTTAATAAGCTAACTTAATCACTCTTTTGTTTTCTAGACTAACTTCAAAACGTAAAACTTAAAAAAGCCTCAATTGAGGCTTTTTAATTACAAGATTCACTTTCTAAATAACTACAATACAGCAATGGCTGCTGCGTAATCTGGCTCTTGTGTAGTCTCAGCAACTTGCTCAGTGTGGATAACTGTTCCCTTTTCATCAATCACAACTATGCTACGAGATAATAAACCAGCCAAGGGGCCGTCGCTAAAGTTAACACCATAATCGTTACCAAAGCTGCCTCTGAAACTTGAACCAGTGGCGACATTTTTTATGCCTTCTGCACCACAAAACCTTGCTGCAGCAAAAGGTAAATCTGCAGACACACACAATATTTTTGTATCACTTAAATCGCTGGCTTTTTGATTAAACGTTCGGATTGAAGTAGCGCATACTCCAGTGTCAACCGATGGAAAAATATTCAAGATGAGTTTTGAACCAGCATAGTCTGCTAATGTTGTTTCTGATAAATCAGTTTCTACTAACGTAAAGTCTGGAGCTTGAGTTCCAACTTCAGGTAACTCTCCTACTGTATTAAAGGCGTTGCCTTGCAATGTTACTGTAGCCATGTTCTATTCCTAAGGTATCGAAGTAATAAGAAGAGGTATTGTAGCTCAAAAATACTCAGCGCATAATCACATAACATTCGCGAGATAGTATTTATCAAAGTATGATTAATCTAAATTTTAAAAGATGTACTCTATGAATTCTAATTTACGATTAATCATCTCAGCGATAGTCTCCTTTAGTTTTTACTTTGCATGGTCATACTGGGCAAACAGCATGGCAACCGATAATCAGGCATTAGTACTTAGATCTGCATTAGTACAAGGCACACTAAGCGCGACTATTACCATTTTGTTTACTTTTATCTTGGAAAAATCGGTTGCTAAATTCGGCGAAAGTTACTTATCCCTAGTATTTGTTGTTCCCATTATCTGTACTGTACATTCTAAAACCTCTCAAAATATTGCTATTTTTAAGACCTTTAAAAATGCCCTAGACAATTCTGCCAAATACCTTAACAACAATGTAGTGCCTGGTACTTTGCTGGCGCCTTTATTGCCTATTTCGATACAAACTAGCATCGCAATTGGAGTGAATTGGCTCAACCAAACTCCCAACTTATGGCTAACCGTTGCGCCAAGCATTTTTATTACAGCTATTTACGGATATGTTTATACTTTCGCTTTATTATCGAAACCTAAACAGCCTGTTTTACAAGAGTAACAAAACGGTAACCATAGGGATTTAATGGCTCTGATTGATAAGATTCACTTGCTAGTTCTTGCCATGAATAGTCAAGTTTGTAGTTAGGGAAGTAAGTATCACCTTCTACATCTAAATCTATTTCGGTCAAGTATAATCTATGACAAAAGGCTAGAAAGTGCTGATAAATGGTGCCACCACCTATTATCATAACTTCTGGAGATGCTATTTGTTGCTCATCGCAATAATTAGCTGCCACCTCAATAGCTTGTTCACAACTATTAACTACTGTCGCATCGCTCAATTTGAAAGTGCGATCAGAACTCACCACTATGTTTAGTCGACCAGGCAAAGCTTTACCAATTGAAGCGTAAGTTTTGCGGCCCATAATAATAGGTTTGCCTAATGTTACTTTCTTAAAATGTTTTAAATCTGCGGGTAAGTGCCAAGGCATAGCATTGTTAGCGCCGATAACTCTGTTGTTAGCCATTGCCGCAATCATTGAAATTTGCATCATATCGGGGGAGATCTTTTTAAGAAAAGGAATGACTTGAAGTATATAAGAATTACAGCGAGCCAGAAATACGTTTCTGGCTCGTTTGTATTTTATTGAGAATTAAACTACCCCTTAGTATAAATAACTTCTACACCAGAGTCGTCGTCATCATCATCGTCGAAGTCGTCATTATCATAGGCATCTTCAATGGTATCTTTGTGATAAGTATCCCATTTAAAACCTGTTTCTTCCTCAACCTCAGCCTCTTCCTCTTCAGGCATTTCCTCAATAAAGTCCATAGTTTTCATGCACAAAGCTTGCGTCCCAACTTTTTGGTATGCAGAAATCTGGAAATACTCACCTTGCCACTCAAGAGCGTTGGCTATCTTTTCACATAATTCATCGACTTCTTCTTCAAGTAACAAATCGACTTTGTTGAAAACTAACCAACGTGGTTTAGCCGCTAGCTTAGGGCTGTATTTCTCCAGCTCAGCAACGATCGCTTTAGCATTTTCGACCGGGTCTGATCCGTCTGCAGGCATCAAATCGACCAAATGTAATAACACGCGACAGCGCTCTAAATGTTTTAGAAATTGGATCCCAAGACCCGCTCCCTCTGCAGCACCTTCAATCAAACCTGGAATATCAGCAATAACAAAGCTACGCATTGAGTCTAGTCGCACCACACCTAGGTTGGGTACGAGTGTCGTAAACGGATAATCAGCAACTTTAGGTTTAGCAGCAGATACACTGCGTATAAAAGTAGATTTACCGGCATTAGGCATACCAAGTAAACCAACATCGGCAAGCAACATCAGTTCTAGTTTTAGATTTCTGACTTCACCAGGAGTACCATCAGTTTTTTGTCTTGGAGCGCGATTAGTACTGGTTTTGAAACGTGCATTGCCTAAACCATGATAACCACCTTGAGCCACCTTCATGCGCTGCTTGTGTTTAGTCAAATCACCCAACACTTCGCCGGTATCGCTATCAGTTGCACGGGTTCCAACTGGCACTTTTATTTCTAAGTCTGCGCCACCTCTGCCAGTACAATTAGCACTCTGACCTTTTTTACCATGTTCAGCACGGTGAAATCTTTCAAAACGGTAATCAATCAAAGTGTTTAAGTTTTCATCTGCGACCAAATAGACACTACCGCCATCACCACCATCGCCGCCGTCAGGGCCACCATCAGGTACGTATTTTTCACGGCGAAAACCGACTACGCCATTACCGCCATTTCCTGCATCAACACGGATATCAGCTTCATCTACAAATTTCATTACTCAATGACACCTTGAATGTTACTTATTTGAATCCAGTATAGTCTGTTGCATTCTTAATTGGATTCACTTTTTAGCTTTTCAACAAAAAGCCCCGCATAAAGCGGGGCTTTTATAAAATCTATGAACTATTACTTATTAAGCAACAATGCTCACAAATTTACGATTTTTTGGACCTTTTACTTCAAACTGAACTTTACCATCAGATAAAGCAAACAAAGTATGGTCTTTACCGATACCCATGTTGTTACCAGCGTGGAATTTAGTACCACGTTGACGAACAATAATGTTACCAGCTAGAACTGATTCACCACCGTAACGCTTAACACCTAGGCGTTTACTTTCTGAATCACGGCCGTTGTTAGTACTACCACCAGCTTTTTTATGTGCCATTTGTAACTACTCCTATTAAGCGCTAATACCAGTGATTTTCACTTCTGTGAACCACTGACGATGACCCATTTGGGTACGTGAATGTTTACGACGACGGAACTTAACGATTTTAACTTTATCGCCACGTCCATGAGTTACAACTTCAGCTGTAACTTTGCTACCACTTACAAAAGGGGTACCAATTTTAATATCATCACCATTGCTAACCATTAAGATGTCATCAAATTCTATTGACTCACCTGGAGCCACTTCGATTTTTTCTAGGCGAAGGGTTTGACCTTCAGCCACACGGTGTTGTTTGCCACCACTTTGGAAAACCGCGTACATAATTAAACTCCGCACTGTGTCACTTGACACTTATATTCATAAAACAGGCGGCGGATTGTACGTGAACACATACCACCGATCAAGCACATTCCTGAATTAATTTGGTTAAATATCAAACGTTTTAGTTTAGTCCTAAGTTTTTCGCTCTACAGGGCCAAAGTGGCACTGGATACCCCCATAAATATCTGTAAAATCCACGTGCTGAACAACATCACATAACTGAATTAGATTTAGAAATAGGTAATTACGGCAGTATGAAATTAGAAACAATTAATCAACTTGCTCATGACGATATGCTGGCAGTAAATGGCCTCATTCAACAACAAGTTGATTCAGATGTATCCTTAATTAATCAATTAGGTTTTTATATTGTTAATAGTGGCGGCAAACGTTTAAGGCCTTTGTTAACTGTACTCGCTGCTAGAGCACTTAACATTAAGACAACTCAGCATCATACTCTCGCGGCGATAATAGAATTTATTCATACCGCCACCCTACTCCATGACGACGTAGTTGACGAATCGACTATGCGCCGCGGTAAAGAAACCGCCAATGCCGTATTTGGCAATCAAGCCAGCGTTTTAGTCGGTGACTTTCTGTATACCCGCTCATTTCAAATGATGGTGAGTTTACAACGCATGCGTGTCATGGAAATTTTATCGAACGCAACTAATGTGATAGCTGAGGGCGAGGTTCTACAATTAATGAACTGCAACGACCCTGAGACCAGCGAAGAAAGTTATATGCAGGTTATTTATAGTAAAACGGCTCGCCTATTTGAAGCCGCTACTTTGCTCGCCGCCGTGCTCACTGAACAAAATGAAGAAATTGAATTTGCCATGCAAGCCTATGGCAAATATTTAGGTACAGCATTTCAGTTAGTGGATGACATCCTCGACTATGCAGCAGATCCAGAAGAAATGGGGAAAAATGTTGGTGATGACTTAGCCGAAGGCAAACCCACGCTACCACTATTGTATGCAATGTGGAATGGCACTGAGCAGCAACAAGCTTTGATAAAAGAAGCGATCGAAACAGGAAATGGCTTAGAGCACTTTACTGAAATAATGGCGGCCATGGCGCAGACAGGCGCATTAAATTATACCAAAAAGCTTGCGCTCGAAGCTTCAGAGAAAGCGATCAAGTCTTTAGACGCTGTACCAGATTCTGACTATAAAACCGCACTAATTGGGTTAGCACAAATTGCAGTTGAGCGTGCGGCTTAAGTTATTTAATTCAAACACACCCAACAACATTTATTGATTACCCTAAAGTTCGAAGTAGGATAAAACCAATTCGAACTTCATTTTTAGGTGATTATTTTTTATCTAACTTAATTCTGCCACTGACAGTGGATACATTTACTTTGGCGCTGCCACCGTTTAAAGAAAACTTTAACCAGCGATTCGGTCCGTATTTGGCTTTCTGCATTTTATCATCAGATAAATTATTGGTAATTCTTCCACCTGCATGACCTTCAATATCAAACCTTGCCGAAACATCCCGTTGTAAAAATAGATAAACCGAGCCACCTACAGACGACGCTTCAATCTCACCGTTTTTATCTAGTTCTAGATGCGCTTCAATTGAACCATTAACCGTATCCATATCCAACTGGTTAACCTGTCCAAGATCCAATTCAATATCACCATTAACGGTTTCTACCCTAATATCTCCACTTTCACTAGTCACTTCTATATCGCCATTTACAGACTCGTAGGAGTCTTCTTTTCCTTTAGAACTCCGAGAATCAATCGCGCCGTTTACTGTGTTTATTTTTACATCCCCTTCTAAACTATCGGCGGAGATTCGACCATTAACTGATTCTAAACGAATACGACCCGCTAACTCTTTCGCTTCTATTGCACCATTAACAGTTTCTACCACTGCGCCACCAAGCACCTGCTCTATTTCAACGTCGGCATTAACAGCGCTGTAATACACTTTACTTTGACGGGGCACGAATATTTCTAACTCGTCACCATCATCTGAGCCCCAATTACCCCAACCTTTATTATTCTTAATTTTGACTTTAATTAGCACTTCGTTGTCGTCTTGCTCGAAGATAAATTTCTCAGTTCTATCACTTAACGTACCTGTCACTCTTACTTCGGATTTATCCCAAGAAGTCACTTTGGCAGAACCATTTACATGTTCGATTTGCACATAAGGTTTTGTTGACACCTCCAATGATCGGTCAATCTTTTCCTCTGCTAGCACAGCCCAGCTCAAGCCTAACAATCCAGCAAAAATTAGTAATTTTTTCATTTCTCTACTCCTAAAACTTCAGCACTTAAATTTGTGACATCTGTTGCCATTTTGGTGAATGCACGCGCTCAATTAAATTAATTTGTTGTTGATGCACACTTTGCAGCATCTTTAATAACGCCATGTTGTTTGGCTCATTTTCCAAAGCCATTTTTATGGCTTCTGCTGCATCATCTAATTCCGTAAGTTGCGTCTGCCAATTTTGAGTTAGCGCTGGTTGGTCTTGAAATCTGACCAAAAGTGCATTTTTTTGCTTTTGATGCTGTGCACTTAATGACGCAACTAACTCATCACCGGTTAACGAAACCTCTTGCTGATTAATCGATAACCAGCCAATTAAACCAAAGACTGCAACTGTTGCTGCAACCAAATACAATTTTTTACCCGCCACTGTAGGAGATGACTCTGCAATGTCACTCGACAATGCCAACTCTATGCCTGGCCACAAGTCTCTATCCGGTTGTTGATCTTTCTCTAAGTCCGCCAACTGATCCGCTAACGCCTTGTCAAAATTACCTTTACTCATATCCCATCCACTCCTTCAACAACTGTTTGGCGCGGTGAAATTGCGCTTTGCTTGAACCCACTGCCATATCCGTCATCGACGCTATTTCTTCATGTCGATAGCCTTCAATAGCATGTAGAACAAAAACGATCCTCGCTCTTTCAGGCAGTCTTACAACATAACTCTCAATATCAACACTACTGCTAGATACATCTGCCTCTGTATTCATGGCAACAGAGTCTTCAATATTAAACATCTTCTGCAACCAACCTTTTTGCTTGCGTATGTAAGAAATAGTGATGTTTGAGGTGACGGTATGCAGCCAAGTGGAAAACTTACTGTCACCTTTAAAATTACCGATTTTTAGCCATAACTGAATAAACACTTCCTGTGTTGCATCTTCTGCTAGCATTTTTTCACCTGTCAGCCGAAAACACAGTCCATACACTTGCCCTATATATTCTTGATACAATCGGTTATATGCTTGTTTGTCTCCGCCCTGCACAGCTTTTATTAAGTCCCACTCACTTTGAGAGGCAAACTTATGTTGGGCAGCAACGACATTTCCTTGTGTAGTCAATCTAACGTCTTATTCTTGTTGTGTTAAAAGATTAGTCGCAGAGTAAATCACAAAGGTTTAAAGCACAAAAATAAAAAATATAATTAGTGGGAATAATTATGAAAGTCATTGGGTTATATACTGGAAAATTAAATCACATTGGTGAAAAACGCAGTGCGACTGGTATTTATAAGCAATCAGTTAACCAAGTTTCTGTGGATGAACTAGGCATTAAAGGCGACATTCAAGCAGACAAACGTTTTCATGGCGGACCAGAAAAAGCGCTGCATCAATATGCCTTAAGAAGTTATGAAAAAATCATCAAACGATATCCACTTTTACATCGTAAAGCTAAACCTGGAATGATAGGCGAAAACCTCAGTGCCCAAGAGATGAATGAACACAACGTATGTATCGGCGATATCTACAACTTAGGCACAGCCATAATACAAGTGAGTTCACCGCGTATACCTTGTTGGAAAATAGACGCAAAATTCAAACAACCCGATTTAAATCGCTTTATCAGCGAAAAAAGGCTAAATGGTTGGTACTACCGAGTCTTACAAAGCGGCGAGATCACTATCCATGATGAATTTCAACTGCAACAACAGCCTAACCCACATATTACGATAGATACTATGCTTAAGGTTATTCATGGGCAGGCTGATAATCAAACAACTGAACTCGCAATTCACGCTGTTGGACTTGACCCGCAATGGCAAAGTCGACTACAAAAAAAATACCATTTGGCTTAATACAGAGAGACAAATCATGGAACAAAATTTACTAGAAAAGACAGGTAGAACATTACAACAGTGGAAACAGTTATTGGCCCAACAGTCCTTTAGTAAACATGGCGAATATATGACTTTTCTTAAAAAGGAACATGGCATTACCCATGGCTTCGCAAATTTCATTACTTTGAAATTTCGAGAAGCCGATGCCGCTTCATTTGACGCTGATGATTTAGTTGTTAACCAGTATAGAGGTAAAGAGAACCTGAAACCTATATTTGATAAGATGCTGGCAGCCATCACCCAATTGGGAGCAGATATCGACGTCGCCCCTAAAAAATCGGCAGTAAGCTTAAGGGTTAAAAGGCAATTCGCACTTATTCAACCTTCAACTAAAAAGCGTATCGATTTAGGTTTGAAACTAAATGACACTCCTTTTACAGATAGACTTGAATCATCTGGCCCGTTTGGGACTATGTGCAGCCATAGAGTACAAATTACCGAAATAGGTCAAATCGACGATGAATTGATGCAGTGGCTTAAAGCCGCGTATGAACAAGCGAAGTAGTGAAATAACGGTAACAACAGACATAAAAAAACACCGCTAAAATTAGCGGTGTTTTTTAATTAATACTCAAAAGGCGATTAAGCTTCTTGAATGATAATCAACTTGATAGTGGTAGTCACTTCTGAGTGAATTTGCAAATCGATATCGAATTCGCCAGTTTCACGTAAAGTACCAACAGGTAATTTAACTTCAGATTTAGAAACTTCAACACCAGCAGCAGTAATTGCAGCAGCTATGTCGCGAGTACCGACAGAACCAAACAACTTACCTTCATCACCCGCAGGAGAAGCAATAGTTACTTCACCTAAACCAGCAATTTTATCTGCACGAGCCTGTGCTGCAGCTAGTTGGTCAGCAATTTTTGCTTCCAACTCAGCACGGCGCTGTTCAAATTTTTCAACGTTTACTTTAGTAGCGGGAACTGCTTTACCTTGTGGGAACAAGAAGTTACGCGCGTAACCTGATTTTACAGTGACTTTGTCACCCAAGCCGCCTAGGTTTGCGATCTTGTCTAATAGTATGATTTCCATCTTTGCTACCTATCGATTACTTGTGAGAATCAGTATATGGAAGCAACGCCAAGAAGCGCGCACGCTTAATTGCAGTTGACAACTGACGCTGATATTTCGCGCTAGTTCCAGTGATACGGCTAGGTACAATTTTACCACTTTCAGTGATGTAGTTTTTCAACATTGCGATGTCTTTGTAATCAATCTCAGCAACACCTTCAGCAGAAAAACGACAGAACTTACGACGTCTGAAAAAACGAGCCATTATTCGTCTCCTTCTTGTGCGTCTGCAGCTTCAGCTGGTGCTTCTGTAGCAGGAGCAGCGGCTGGCTTGTCATATGATTTTTCTTCACGTTTTTCACGACGTTCTTCTTTAGCCATTGGAGACTGTTCAGTCACAGCAGCTTTAGTACGCATAACTAGGTTACGCAAAACAACATCATTAAAACGGAAAGCAGTTTCTAGTTCTTCAACAGCTTCAGCAGTTGCTTCAGCGTTAATTAAAACATAGTGTGCTTTATGAAGTTTATCGATTGGGTAAGCCAATTGACGACGGCCCCAATCTTCCAAGCGGTGAATAACCCCGCTTTCTTGGGTAAGAATTCCAGTATAACGCTCGATCATACCTGGAACTTGTTCACTCTGGTCAGGGTGAACCATAAATACGATTTCATAATGACGCATGTATGTTGCTCCTCACGGTTGTAGCCTCGATAGCACAGTCAAACTATATAGAGACAAGGAACTAAAATTAGTGACTGATTTAAGCGGCGCGGATTGTATATAAACTGGGCTTTTTGTACAAGGTTTATTTGTGTTTTTAAAAGAGAAAGGCATGTACTGCGTACGCAGGAGTTATTCGCTTCGCGAACCAAGCATGGCTGCGCCATAGAGCATGCGCTTCGCTTACCGTCATCCATGACTTTATTCAAGCCTCGTCCCTGCGGCTCGACTGACTTTTCTTCAACAGCTAAGAAAAGTAAGCAAAAGAAGCCGGCCTCTAACAAAGCTCTTATTCTATTTTTTATAAACTCAAAAGGCCGTGCTGATTTGTTCCCGACAAAACACCACTCAATTGGCTATCCATGCCAATTGTCCTATTGAGTTTTTAATAAAAAATAGCGAGCTTTGAGTCGCGACAAAATCAAAAGCATGTGCTTCGCACACCAAAAGCAGAATAAACAGAGTGGCCCAGATTGTTGCAGCATCAAGCAGCTGAAAATAGATTTCTGCTAACTACACATGCAGGAATAACAATACAAACAGTTTTATCGAATTAATGAGTTAACTTAAATATAATTCAATAGTCGCAAGCCTTTAATATATTTGTTACTAATATAGTGAAGTTACAAACCAATCAATATTCGGCAAATAAACGACATTAAATTGTTAGCAGTCAAGAAATCAATCATGGATATTTCACTTACTGATATATAAAATAAAAGAATCGGCCGCAAGCGACCGAGTTTAAAACAGACCCAACTGTTTGGCGTATTGTTCTTTGAGATCAAGCTCGGCTAGTTGGTTCTGCACATACTTCCTAATTGTTTCTTCATTAGCATTACCAATCGTTTCAACAAAATAACTTTGTGTCCAAAGTTTGCCACCCCAAAAATATTTTCTTTTTATCTCTGGGTACAATTTGAAAAACTCTCTAGCTGAAATACTTTTAACCACTTACATTACTTGGCTAGGAGCCAACTTAGGATCTCCTTTTATCACCATATGAATGGGATCATCTGGAATTTCTAGCTCTTGAATATCAATATCGTAGTCATAACCTATCTTGCGAATAATCGCTTTCATCGCTTCGCGATAAGACTCCATAAACACTTTATGTCGATATTTGGGTATCCAAACAAAGTGATACATTAAGCAAAAACGTGAGTTAGTTGAACAACGTAATCAGGCTGATCAATTAATTCATACGGTGCAAACTTCAATGACAAGTTTGGCCGAAGCACAACAAGCTGAGCAGCCACAAGCTCAACAAGCAAATGATAGCGCCAACGATGATGATATTATTGATGCTGATTTTGAAGATAGTAGAAATGCACAATTAAATAACCTGAGTTCTGGATAAGAAGTATCGTCCAAACTAAATTTAACAATATAATTCAATAACTTAACCACACTCGCCAAAATCCCCCAACTGAATGCTTACTCGGTGACGAAATTTTTCGTGTATAGCAAGGCGGATTGTCGTACGTAATAACGTGTTATTGCTAGACAATCCAACGCCGCTAGGCACAAAAAGAGCGTTATCGAGAGGTTCGGCTTATCCAGTATTCAGGTTAAATAGTTAACCTGATAAAAGTAACAATGATTAAAATACTATAACTCTTACAACATAAATAAAAAACGGTCCTAAATAGAACCGTTTTAATGAAAAGTAAATATAATAAAAAATTTTTACAAACTGAAATTCATTCTTATATAAACATTACGGCCGTCCGTATCGTATGGCGCATTACGTGAATAAATCAGACCACGATTAGCTTGATAATCAGCTTCATCTGGATAAGCATCAAAAATATTTTCAGCGCCCAAACGAACTGATAATACTGGTGTTATCTGATAATTTGCAGACAGATCGGTGAAAAATTCCCCTCCAAACTTCTGATGAATATCACCATCGGAATTAAAAGAGTAATCAGTCCATTCTCCGTAGTACCTAATTCTAGCCATAAACGCTAACTCGCCAAGAGTATAATTAGCGGTAAAGTTAGCTGTGTTCTTGGGGAGATTTTCTTCGAAACGAATACGAGTGGTATCATTCCCAACCAAAGAGCCGTTTAACACTTCTGTTTTATTATGATTAAACGAAGCTGATAAATTGATTTGCCCATCGGCAACAGATGAAGTGTAACCCACGACCAAATCCATTCCACGAGAACGAGTATCAAAGTCATTCTGGAAGAAACTCACGCCAGTTATACCTTCTCCTCCAGGTACGCCTAATGCAATTAATTCTTGTCTCTCTTCAGCAGTCAAAGTAAAGGTTTGCGACGTACCAAATCTATTATCAACATCGATTTGGTAAAAATCTATTGAAGAATTAAACCCACCGGCATTTCGATAAACAATACCACCACTAAAATTGGTGGAGTCTTCAGAATCAAGCTGTTGGATATCTACATCATCTCTGTTTGATATTATGTTAGCAACCTCTCCTTCAGGGGAGAAACGTCCATTAGTAAAAATATTTAAAGTAACGGTATCTAATCCCTGATAAGTGCGTTCGCTAAATAACTGCGCCGGAGTTGGGGCTCTAAAGCCTGTAGATAAAGTAGCCCTTAAAGCAAGGTTGTCATTTAATTCATAGCGACCAGAGAGTTTACCTGTTGTGGTACCGGTGCCGTATTCAGAGAAGTTTTCATAACGTGCAGCCATACCTAAAGTAAAGCTTTCACTGAAAGGTAATTCCACATCAATATAAATTGACGAACTGCTTTGACTTGACTCACCCGATTGTTCAGGGCTAAAGCCCGGAAAACCATTAGAGCCAGAAGGCAAGCCTACTGATGCACCTGGACCTATTTGATAAGAAGCCAATTCACCTTCTTTAACCTCATAGGTTTCTTTACGACGCTCCAAGCCAAATCCCACACTTGTCATGTCAAACATAGAAGCAAGTTGAAATGCATAATTGAAGTCCAAATTAACATTTAATTCGCTTTGACTTAAAGTCCCAATATCAAAACTGGTTGGGCTGTTTGGGCCTAATGAAGCATTAATACTATTAGACATATTGTATGCTATCTCATTGCTGCCATAGCCTGCGCTCAAATCCCAGCGCAGGCCATTTGACCATTCACCTTTAACGCCTCCGGTTAACGAGCTGTCAGTATCTTCTTGCCCAAATTGGGGAGAAAAACCAGCAGGATAGGTGTCACGAAGATCAAAATCAGGAAAAACATCAGTAAGATTAAAAGCACTGGTTGAGTCAGGATTTCGCCAGTTAAAATCTGACACACCTTCACCTGAGCCATAAGAGCCAAACAAATAAGCTAAGACTGATTTAGTTAACCCCAAGCCAGAGTTAAACATAAATCGAATAGACTCGCTTTCAGGTTGCCCCCAATTTTGCACTGGGTTAGGTACATCAACTTCAGGATGATTAGTTACAAATTCAATGGCATCTGGGCGCTGACGACTACGAGACGTTTTATTCGCATCAGTATATTCAAAAGTGGCGGTCATAAAACCATCATCACCTAATGCTGTTCCACCTTTAATCCCTAATCGAGTGTTTTCTCCGTCACCTTCACTGTACTGTGAATATTGGCCAAAACCACTAAGGTTAGCGCTGTCATCTAAGATAATATTAATCACCCCCGCAATAGCATCCGAACCATATTGTGCTGAGGCGCCGTCACGTAAAACTTCAATACGTTTAATTGCTGAACTAGGTATCTGAGCTAAATCTGGTCCTTGGGCACCGTTACCTCCTAACAAAGCAGAACGATGGCGACGCTTACCATTAATCATCACTAAAGTATGATCAGGAGATAAACCACGCAGCGTAGCTGGGCGTACAAAAACCTGTCCATCAGCCATAGGTAACCGCTGTACTTTATAAGAAGGGATAAGCTGTGCTAACGTATCGGTTAAATCTTCTGACACTGTATTCGTTATAGCTTGTGATTCAAGTACATCGATCGGCGCACTTGAATCAAATAATGTTCTTTCTGCTCTACGTGTCCCTGTTACAATAAGGCTTTCCATAACCAATGACTCTTCATTTGCTTGAGCATAAGACACTGCCGGAAAAACAGTAGTTAGCCCACAGCATAAATGTACTAAACGAGAAATATTTTTTGGAACAAACATATACGACCCTATTAAAAATAGATTAAATATTTAAATTGAGGGCGCACTCTGTCAGTTCTAAATGACAAGTTAATGAAGTATTTAAGACATCATCAAACATTCATACCTGATAATTTAGATGACACATTTTATTCATTAAACAATCATATCCATCCATCATAATGTTATTTAATAGTCAGCTTTATACTTAACCTGAGCTCGGGATAAGCCGAGCCTCTCAATAACGCTTTTTTTTGCGCCTAGCGGCGTTGGATTTTCTAACAATAGCAAGCTATTGCGTACGAAAAACTGCCTTGCTATCCACGAGAAATTTCGTCATCGAGTAAGCGTTAAAGTAAATTAAAATAAACGTTTATTTGTAACAAATTGAATTTTAAGTATAAATTTAACTACTACGACACTTGTTAACCCGAGTTCAGATTACTTAAATTATTCGATCATTCTAGGAATCATATTATGTCACATTCGCCCATTGTTTCTCGTCGTTCGGTGTTAACAGGTTTGGCTGCGGGCATCGCTGTTATCTCTACAAAAGGGTTGGCTCAATCAACAAAAAATATGCCGAGTATTCCTGAAAACACCTCTGCCCACTCTCTAGCAAGTGATGAAAAGTTTTGGCAGGAAATCGCCAATTACTATGATCGCACTCAAGGAATTATTAATTTAGAACATGGTTATTGGGGAAAAATGGCCAAACCAGTACAAGATGCTTATATTAAAGCAACAAAAATGGTCAATCAGCAAAATTCTTTTTATGCCCGTAAAGACTTTTATGGTGATGTAAAACATGCTATTGAGCGGGTGTCGCAGGCATTAGGGACAGAAGATGGAGAGATTATATTAACCCGAAACGCAACTGAAGCCGTGCACAATCTGATAAGACAATATCAAGGCTTAAAACCTAACGATGCGATATTAATCGCTGATGTCGATTACCCGAGTTTCAAAACAGCCATGCAATGGTTAGAGCAAGATCAAGCAGTACAACCTGTCGAAATAGTATTACCTACTTTTGCTAATCAGCAGCAAATTAAACAGCTATATTTCAATGCGTTTGATGCTAACCCTAATTTAAAACTGATGCTTATCACACATGTCAGTAATCAACATGGCTTAATCATACCAGTCAAAGAAGTAGTCAACGAAGCTAAAAAGCGTGGAATTGATGTTATCTGTGACTGTGCTCAATCATGGGGATTAATAGATTATAAAATCAACGATTTAAATGTTGACTGGGCAGGTTTTAACTTACACAAGTGGATAGGTTCACCTGTTGGGGTGGGGGCCTTATACATGCGCCGAGGTTCATTAGGTAAAATAGCGCCGTATCCAGGCGAAAAAGATCCTGATAATAATAAGGCCTATACTCGCATTCACACGGCCACATCTAACTTTGCGGCCATGCTTGCTATACCTGCTGCCCTTGATTTTCATCAAGCAATCGGTGAACAAAATAAACAAGAACGATTAAAATATCTGCGTAACATCTGGTTTTCTGAAGCACAAAACTTGTCACATATAGAAGTTCTTGGCGGAAAAGATAATGCGTCTGCGACTGGCATGAGTTCATTTCGACTCGCGGGTAAAACGTCGATAGCCGAGGTTCAACAACTTCAGCAAAAACTTGAACATGATTTTGGTATTTTTACAGTAATACGCAAAGGCTTATATAGTGGTGCATGCATAAGGATCACCCCTCAAGTATTCAATCGAGCTGATGATTTATTGCAACTTATTCAAGCGCTCAAAAAGATACGATAATTTATAATCACTTAGGGCAAGTCAATCTTTATACAGCAGAAAATTAACAGAAAATTAACAGGACACGCATGTTAATTAATGGCAAAGCCATCCAAAATTCTCTGTCGGCAAAGCCGGTGCTTTTTTCTTAGGTGGCGCCGCCACTGCTGTGGCTCCCGCATTTAAAGTTTCAGCACAAAAAGGCTTATTTTAGGGGCAAATGGCATGCGGACGCCGCGCGGGATGCCATTTGAGCGAAAGTTGGATGGACACATTTGTAGCGACAACGCGGTTGGCGCCCTAAAATAAGTCTTTTTGTGCGGTTAAGAACTTTGGTAGCGAGCGGCATTTTACAAAGAACGTCCTGTACTTAGCCCTTCGGGCCATCTTGCAGATGTTCAAAATGGTTCCAGACCATTTTGTCTGGTTACTCTTTTTTGCTGTTGACCCTATTTACGGGATAAATAGGGAACAGCTTTAGCTGGCCTGAAGGTAAAGTGCAAGGATGCACTTTATAAAAAGAGTAACTGGCTCGAAGGGATTCGAGTCAAAAACTGACAAGGATGTCAGTAAGCGCTAGCGCATGCCTTTGAGAATTAGCAGTGAAAATTAGCAGGACACGCACGTTAATTTTAAATTTTTGGTCAACAGCCAAGAAAGAGGCCTCTCTCCAAGATATGTTGTTCGCTTTTTTAGGGTGAAACTGGACTTTTTAGAAGCACAGCTTCGTCCAGTTGAACAGCTCGACAAGGACGTCGAGCTTGGGTGCCTATCATCAAGGACGTGTGATTGATCAACTTGGAGTATTTACATCAGTCAGTATCAGTGCCCTCATGATGTGTCAAAAGTGAACAGATAATTGGCGAACATACAGTCGAGAGTAGATCAAGAGCACCGGCCGCGCGACATGCGCTTTACCGACTAAGAGTTTTGAATGGCTTCGACAATAATTAACGTGCGTGTCTCTATAGAGTCCCTGACTACGCACCATTCAACTATTTTATACAGACACTAATTGAATATTGATTTTTTTACCAATAGCTCTAGCAGCATTATCTAGAGTATTCAAGGTTATGGATGTGTTGGTAGGATCTAATAAACGATCAAGCGCAGAACGACTAGTTTCTAATTTTTCAGCCATTTTTATTTTAGATATATGCTCTATTCGCATTTTTTCGCTGATTTCCCAAGCAATGACACGCTTTATAGCAATAGCATTAACTTCGACTAATTCACCAGTCTCTTCTAGAAAATCATCGAACGTTGAGCCTACATGATTATTTACTGTCATTTTTCTACTTCCTTCTTACGCGTTTTTGCCAAGTCCAAATCTGCTTTTGAGGTAGCTTCAGTTTTCTTGATAAATCCGTGTAATAAAATTAAATTGTTTCTATAAATAATAAAAAGAACACGAGCAATACGATTGTTCGTTAAACTGGTTCTAACTTCATGAAGTCCATTTCCCATAGGTCTACAAGTAGGCATTCCTATTGGCCAACCATATTCAGTTGTCTGGATATCGGCTCCAATACTCACTCTATCTTTCTTATCTAAACCAAGTAGCCAATCGCGAACAGGCTCATTACCCACCTTATTCTTGTAAAATTTATCTTCAACTCGCTCTAGTGCTTTTTTCTTCATTACAAAAAAAAGTACCATTTTTGGTACAGACATTCAATTGTAATTAATTATGCAAACGCATATTTAGCATTCCATTAATGAGCAAATAATTGGATGAAGGAAACCTTTAATAGGACACACATCTTAATTCTATTTTCATGGCACATTATGCATCATCGATTACAAAGTGTTTAAATCGAAATACCTTGGCTTTTTTGTTTATTAACCCCGTTACGATAGAATGAAAACATAGCCAACAATAACGAACTCCGATGACTTTTAAATTAAGAAGCGCCACCGACGATGACATAGATTTCCTAATGCGTTTACGAAAGCAAACCATGAGCGAACACCTTGATGAGGCAGGCTGGTTTATGGACGACTCTGGGCATTTAGAACGTGTATTGATCCATTTTGAAGATTGTCATCTGATCAAAGTCGGCGAAGAAATAGTTGGGATGGTGAAATACCTCAACCAAGTAGATAAAATTTTTGTGATGCAATTGCAAATTCAAGCTAAATATCAAAGGCAAGGCATTGGTCGAGAAGTAGTTGAATATCTTATTGAGTTAGCCAATACCAATTCAAAACATGTGGAACTTCACGTACTAAAAGCCAATCCCGCAAAACACCTTTATGAACGTTTGGGTTTCACAGTTTATGATGAAGATAAACTAGAATTTCATATGTCAACGCAACAATAACCAGTCAGCTAGATTTTGTTTGCATCGAGATCTTGAAAGGCATAGTGATGATTCGCGACTTAATCAAAAGACCTGATAATCAAGACACCCTTGATCATTCAGAAGTAAATATTGATTGAAACACAGAAAGGTTAAATCGTTGTTATATAGGGAAAACTGGTGCGCCCAGAGAGATTCGAACTCCCGACCAACTGGTTCGAAGCCAGTTACTCTATCCAGCTGAGCTATAGGCGCTATGCAGATGAGCGAAGGATATTAGCATAACTTTAGTCTTGTTCCAGCACTATTCCTAAATCAAAATAAAATTAAATAAATTCCTTAGTTTTCTTGGCAAAGCCAAGGCAAACATTACATTGTTACTTTTGGTTATTTTTTAAACGGCTACTAATCAACGAGTCACGCTGCGAGATTTTCACCCGAAATGACAGCCATAACCATTCTAAAGTTTAAACCAGCCTACTAAGATAGAACCGCTATCGATATTCTTGTAAGCATAACTACATGCTTTATAACAACCGAGCTGCAGCGAGTTGCATTTGTTTACAATAGGTATCAAATCGCAGCAGAAATACTGAGTTAGGGTGATTACTATTTAGGTCGCTACTTTTTACCTAATAGGAATACCAATGACAAAACAATCTGCATTTTCTGCACTATCTGCATTAACAGCCGCGTTCATGTGTGCGAGTTTAACGGGCTGTAACGACGAGATCTTTCTCCTTAACGGCGAACATCACGTACGCGTATTCCAAGACGATCAAGCCATTAGTTGCGAAGATAGCAGCGCAATTTCTGTAAAAACCCACGGAAAATTGTTAATTGATGAAGACATCGAATTGCACTGCGCCCAAAAGGGAAGTGATGGTATGAATTATATTCAGTCGTGCGGGGCGCAAACAGGCTCTATAAATATCTTTACCATTCATTTTAAGGATTTATCTTCGGCAGAATCGCTAGGCTTTTCAAGATTATCTACTCTGCCAGACGCTCAATTTGACGAGCATTGCGAATATGATGTGATTTCGGATTCAAAAAAGAATGGACTACTTAACCAACTGGATGAGCAGTCGACTATTTGGCAAGCCAATAAAACTGCGAGTTATCAATTTCGATTTCACATGAATTTTAGTGATTGCCCGACTTTTGCCCCTACTCCAACGGTCACTATTAAGGTAGTAGATGACGCAATTAATTCTGTTTACGACTTAGACAACGACACTTTTTTAAGTAACATTGCGGATTATCATACCTTAGATGAACTGTTCACTGATTTGCAGCTAAGGTTAAAACTCATGCCAGTGGCAGCGGGCTTAAGTAGCGGTGAGCCTACTAAATTACCAACCTTTAATGATTCCGGGATGTTTGAACAATACTTTATTGATGCGGGTACTGAGGCATGTGATGCAGCAAACTATACATTGAGTGATCTTGAGTTACTCTAAAACAAACTAAAAACATCCCCCAATTATTTTCGGTGAGGCATATTGAAAACCTTAATACGCCTCGCCTTAACTATCTGCCCGACACCTTCTCTTCACTTTCTAACAACCTCCACACCAAACCAACACCCACTGAGTAAGTGTTTTTATCTAAAAATAATGGACTATCTTCATTCGCCGCTCCTGTATGCATTGATGTACTAGTGCCAACAAACATCCTGATGTTTTCTGTGGCGTTGAAAGATACACTAAGCAATAAACGTGTACCTAAGTAGCCACCTTTTGCATCATAGGCAGGGCGTTGCTCAGTCGCAAACTCTTGGTCAACTTGATAGAAATAGTCATGTAATTTTTCGCTGGCCCAAGTAGGTGATAAACCGATGGATAAAGCAGTTTTTTCGCTTAACCAGCCCTTTTGGCGATAAATAAACTCTGGCTGAAATACATACCCTCGCTTGTTAATACTAGAAAAGTCAGTAGAAAACGCTGCACGAGTTTGCAAATTAACAAATAACTCACCTCGGCCGTGATCCGCAAAATCAAACTTGGACAAACGCATTTTAAGCTGCGGCCCAAGTTCAAAAATAAAATCTAAGTCTGGCATGCCGCTGCGCGCTAGGTTTTCATCAGAGTCAGCGCCAAACGACGCAGACAACGACAAATCCAATTCATACCAACTTTTATCAACGGCCACAGCCCTAGCGATAGAACCATCACCAATGCGTAAGGTTTTGCCACGGTATACAAAATATGGAGAAGGGATCACGTTCGTCTGGTTTTTATTTGCCCCTGGATATTCTGGCGCATTAAACGCCGCTGCGAATATACCCGCTTCCCAAACAGGGCGCATATCATCTTCTAGAGAAATTTCTTGTTGTGCTTTGACGTTGCCACTTAAGGTAACGATCGCTATAACAAGCCAATATTTCACTAAACAAAGTCGACTATGTTCTACTGCCAAAATTAATCCTTAAAATAAGCGCTATTAATACTAAACGGATAGGCTTCCTATCCTATGTCAAATTTATGCTAGAAAACATCGCATTTATTTCACTTTTTTATAAAAAAAGCCTTGAGATCACTTCTACCAACCCCATCTCTGGACGCAGAACAAAGTTCTATTACAACAGAATTCTAAGCAGACGATGAGTCTTCTGCTTAATCAGCGCCTTTAAATAGAAGGCATAAAATATCATTAACATTGGAATTTTCAGGAGATTTGAAAATGGCAATTCGTCCTTTAAACGATCGCGTTATCGTTAAGCGTCACGAACAAGAAAGCAAATCTGCAGGTGGCATCGTATTGACAGGCTCTGCAGCAGAAAAATCAACTCGCGGTGAAGTTATCGCTGTGGGTAATGGTCGTGTGCTAGACAACGGCGACGTAAAAGCAGTCGACGTAAAAATTGGCGACATCGTAATCTTTAACGATGGATATGGCGTGAAAACTGAAAAGTTAGACGGCGAAGAAGTGCTTATCCTTAGCGAAAGCGACATTCTAGCAGTAGTTGAATAACTCCATCCATTAACAGAATTTTAGAGGAATAATTATCATGGCAGCTAAAGAAGTACGTTTTTCTGATGACGCTCGCGTAAAAATGTTAGCAGGCGTTAACGTTCTTGCTAACGCAGTAAAAGTTACCCTAGGTCCTAAAGGCCGCAACGTAGTACTAGACAAATCATTTGGTGCCCCAACTATCACTAAAGATGGTGTATCAGTAGCCAAAGAAATCGAATTAGAAGATAAGTTCGAAAACATGGGCGCACAAATGGTGAAAGAAGTGGCGTCTAAAGCAAATGACGAAGCCGGTGACGGAACCACTACTGCAACTGTTCTAGCTCAAGCCATTGTTGCTGAAGGTTTAAAATCAGTTGCTGCGGGCATGAACCCAATGGATCTTAAGCGCGGTATCGATAAAGCGGTTACTGTTGCAGTTGAAGAACTAAAAGCCCTTTCTGTACCTTGTGCCGACAGCAAAGCTATCGCTCAAGTAGGGACTATCTCTGCTAACTCTGATTCAGAAGTAGGCGACCTAATCGCTGAAGCAATGGACAAAGTAGGCAAAGAAGGCGTTATCACTGTTGAAGAAGGTCAATCTTTACAAAACGAATTAGACGTTGTTGAAGGTATGCAATTCGACCGTGGTTACTTATCACCTTATTTCATGAACAACCAAGAAAATGGCACGGTTGAACTAGACAACCCTTTCATGCTTTTAGTAGACAAAAAAGTCTCTAACATTCGTGAATTGTTGCCCACTCTTGAAGCAGTAGCAAAAGCCTCTAAGCCTTTGTTAATTATTGCTGAAGACGTTGAAGGCGAAGCCCTAGCAACACTAGTAGTAAACAACATGCGTGGCATAGTTAAAGTGGCTGCTGTTAAAGCACCTGGTTTTGGTGACCGTCGTAAAGCTATGCTTCAAGACATCGCTACACTAACTGGTGGTACAGTGATTTCTGAAGAAATCGGTCTTGAGCTTGAAAAAGTGACCCTAGAAGACCTAGGTACGGCTAAACGTGTTGTTATCAACAAAGACAACACTACTGTTGTTGACGGTGCTGGCGACGAAGACGCAATCAAAGGTCGCGTTGCGCAAATCCGTGGTCAAATCGAAGAGTCTACTTCTGACTATGACAAAGAAAAACTTCAAGAGCGCCTAGCTAAACTAGCTGGCGGTGTAGCAGTCATCAAAGTAGGTGCTGCCACTGAAGTTGAAATGAAAGAGAAAAAAGACCGTGTTGAAGATGCACTTCACGCAACTCGCGCTGCCGTTGAAGAAGGCGTAGTAGCAGGTGGTGGCGTAGCATTGGTTCGCGCTGCAGCTAAAGTAGGCGATCTAGAAGGCGACAACGAAGACCAAACTCACGGTATCAAATTAGCACTACGTGCGATGGAAGCACCGCTTCGTCAAATCGCTGCTAACGCCGGTGCAGAAGCATCTGTAGTGACTAACGCAGTTAAAAATGGTGAAGGTAACTACGGTTACAATGCCGGCAACGATACCTACGGTGACATGTTAGACATGGGTATTCTTGACCCAACTAAGGTGACTCGTTCAGCTCTTCAGTTTGCTGCATCAATCGCAAGCTTGATGATTACTACAGAAGCGATGATTGCTGACGCACCTAAAGATGAAGCAGCTGCTCCTGCAATGCCTGATATGGGCGGCATGGGCGGAATGGGTGGCATGGGCGGCATGATGTAGTGCGACGAGAGTCGTGTAGGTCACTAACCTAGCAGGCTACACCGTAAGTGAATGCTAACACATTCACTCACCTACCTGCAAATATAGTAATCGACTCCGGCATTCGGGGGTAAGACCAAATGCCGGACACTTCTTTTAGAAGTGGTCGTGCAATTGTGTTTTACAATTGTAAACGAGACATTCAGTCATCGATCAAAAAAGCAAGAGTTTAGTATAAGCCAAACTGATTTTACCGTCAGTAAATCGCGATTTCTATCAGCGAACTATAGAGTAAAATAACTGATCTTCATCAGTTTACTAAGTAGAAAATCGGTTTATATGTAATTTTTCGCGTCAAAATTGAAAGCAATTTGTATCAGTTTCTCCTTAGGAGTATTGATTCGTTATTGTTATTGAAAGAAACGTTTTCAGTTTCGATTAAAGTAGACCTACTGGCGTAAGCCATTAGAGTTATTGTCTCAGCATATTCATTTATATGTTAGTGAGACCAACCTTACGACAGGTTGTAGCCTAGGGATAGTGCATTACTGGTAACGGTTTTGTGCGAAGCTTCCTAACAATGTATCTCTGTGAAAGCAGTATTTAAACTCGTGAGAGTTAATATAGTCTGTTAATAATAAACGGGCTGAGAGCTAGGCTAAACAATAGGGTTAACGTACGTGAACTGCTGATAAACACCGTCAACCGCAATAAGCGAAATGTTATTGATACGCTTAAACCAAAAGGTGCGCGGCTGGTTATTTCTTTTACATCTGGAAATACGTCGTCATACAGTCGTCGGTGGACAGGCAGAGCCTAAGTTGTTTATGTAACTTTGATGGAACTCGGTAAGCCCAATTATTCGCTTAATATGTTTGTAGTTTAAACATTATTGAGCAGGGGATCCGTAAGGTGAACTGTTGAGTAAGTGGGTAAAGGAGGTTGGAAAAAGCGAATGCTAAATTGTAATGATTTAGATAGGTGCGAAATGCACTAGCCAGAAATGGTGCTGACTTTCAACTGGTCTTTAATCGTGAGATAGACGTGTAAAGCCGTCTTTAATTTGATCCTAACGGGATAAGAAATAATTCTTCCCGTTAGGGGATAATTACGTCTTGTTCTTGTTGGATTATAACTAACAGGAGAAAAGCAAGATGAGTACGGCATTTGTTGTACCTGCGTTCTCCCATCAGGCGCAAAGCTGGCATACCATTAATTGGTACTCAGTTGAGCTTCAGGTGAGAGGGCTACAAGTACGGATCGCGAAGGCGACTAAGCAACAACAGTGGCGTAGGGTGAAAGCCTTACAACGCATGTTGGTGCGCTCGTTTGCGGCTAAATGTTTAGCTGTTAAACGGGTAACTGAGAATCGAGGCAAAAGGACTGCTGGTGTTGATAGGGAGTTATGGGGTACGCCAAATTGTAAATGGCAGGCTATTTTTCGGTTAAAACGGCATGGGTATAAACCTAAGCCGCTGCGAAGGATTTACATTCCAAAGAGTAACGGTAAACGTCGCCCTTTAGGAATACCGACAATGTTAGATAGGGCTATGCAGGCGTTATTTCTGTTAGCTTTGGAACCAGTGTCGGAAACCACCGCAGATCGAAATAGCTATGGCTTTCGACCAATGCGCTCTACGGCTGATGCGATAGAACAATGTTTTGTCAATTTAAGTCGTAAAAGCTCGGCAGAGTGGGTGTTAGAGGGAGATATCAAGGGCTGCTTTGATAACATCAGTCACGACTGGTTACTTGCCAACGTAATGTTGGATAAACAAGTACTTAGTAAATGGCTGAAATCGGGATTTATTGAATTCGGTAAGTTAAACCCAACGAATGCAGGTACGCCACAAGGGGGAATTATTTCTCCTGTATTGGCTAATTTGGCGCTTGATGGTTTGGAAGAGGTGTTGTATTCCCACTTTGGGAGGAAGAATACTAAAGCCGCCTACAAGACCAAGGTCAATTATGTGAGGTACGCGGATGACTTTATTATTACAGGTATCTCGAAAGAGATATTAGAAAATGAAGTTAAGCCCATTGTTGAAGCCTTTATGGCGGAACGTGGGCTTACGTTGTCACCAGAGAAAACGGTGATAACGCATATCAATGATGGGTTTGATTTTCTTGGGCAGAATTTACGAAAATACAGCAATGGCAAGATGTTAATCAAGCCTAGCCGTAAAAGCGTAAAAAGTGTGCTTGGGAAGGTTCGCGATATAGTTAAAAGGCAAAAGACTATTACAGCAGGGTTGCTTATTAGTCAGTTAAATCCAATTCTTCGGGGTTGGGCTAACTACCATCGTCATATTGTGGCGAAGGAAACTTTTAATTATGTGGATTATCGGGTGTGGAAACTTCTGTGGCAATGGTGCCGACGACGACATAATAATCGTCAGAAACGCTGGATTAAAGCTAAGTACTTTAAATCAGTGGGACCAAGAAACTGGACGTTTTCGGGTATTGTTCCTGACGATAGAGTTGTTAGGTTAACGTACACCAATGATATACCGATAAAGCGACACATTAAGATGAAAGCAGAAGCAAATCCGTATGATTTAGCATTTGAGGAATACTTTGAAAAGCGCCAAGAGCGAATTTGGAGAGATTCAATGCAAGGTAAACGAATTTTGTTAATGCTTTGGCTCAGACAGCAGCAATGTTGTGCCATGTGCCGCCACCCAATTACGAAGACAACAGAATGGAATATTCACCATATTGTTGAAAAGGTAAAGGGTGGTAGTGATGAAATGAGTAACTTAGTGTTGTTGCACCCTAACTGCCACAGGCAATTGCATGTAATACAAACAAAGGATTGATTTTCAGTACAAAAGGGCATATATAAAGAGGTGAGCATATCAAGCTCAATTGTCACTAATGATACGGTGGCTTAAGGATAAATTGAAATAACGTAATTAACTGGGTGTTTACGGAAATCACCTTAAAAAAACTGCAAGTTTGGTAGAACTTTAAACTATTAATCGAAATGGTGGCGGTGTCACGTTTCGTCGTGTACGTCCACGTTAAAAGCGGCATCTGCGTGCTATTAGCAGTTGAATAACAATAGTATCAGTTAATGAAATTATAGATCTTATCCGTTGCTTTAAACTAATCACGTGACTAGTTCATTGCGACCGCCTTGGCTAAGGCGGTATATAAATGCCAAATTTTATTATTTGGGCGCCCAAATCTTACTAGAGGCTTTTGCCATGAAGTTCGATTTGAAAACAGTAGTAACTATTGATTTAGCTAAAGTTATTTATGCACTTAGTGCCTTGATGATAGCAGCTAATGAATGTGGCTTACTTTAAAAAGTCCGGGCAGGTAACTGCTCGGACACCCTCTTTATTATAAAGTCGCTGGTCTGTATTCAGGTATAGACTTATAAAGGCTTGAGCCGTATGCGGGGAAACTCGCACGTACGGTTCTTAGGGGAGGGGCGATCAGTAATGATTGCTCCTTACCCGACATTTTTTACTGGTCTAAAACGTTGATTACGTCGTTGTTATTTTGCTCACGTACAAACTAACGTACGCTACGCTCATAACGCCTTGTACTAAACGTTTTATCCTGTGTAAAAAACTCGTGTTCAAAAGAAAGCCCGAATAGCATTATTCGGGCTTTCTTATTATTTATATATGTGTACAACATTTTTATTGTCTTAATTTAACTATATTGCTGACGTTTGATAAGCGCCAGCTATTAAAGCTCGTTAGTCAGTACTTTTTCAATCAAATTATCCATAGTGCTCTCACAAACAGGCGCTGTACTGCAAGTAATCCTATCATTGGCTTACCTGCACTGGCTGTTGGCATGGTGTAATATACCTGCATCGGATTTTGGTTTTCGCTGTTTGCAAGCCCAGCACTACCTAAGAACCTCTTTTCAGGGGACTCGATTAATAATACGACACCAGGAATGATACCGGAAACCATTTCATCAATGACTGTTTGATAGTCGAAAGCAACGGGTGTAGTTGTCGAAGCTGTAGAAACTGGTACATGAACACTAGGTGTTACTTCAGGTGCTGAACCGCCGCCACAAGCAGATAGTGCGAGCGTTATAGAAGTGATCATAATGGCTGATTTTAGTTTGTTCATTTTTCCATTGAATGTGTTGATGTAGTTTGTCATTTTTTATTTCCTTTATTTTTGAAGTGAGATCACTATATAAAAATAAAAAAACGAGACGTAACAAGTTCCATCATCTGTAACAAAGTGTATAAATAAAAAACATAAACGAAGGTGAAGACAACTGATCATTAATATAGGTGGTTTTTAGGAAGGTTTATTAGGTATCCCCTATACGTTTACAAGTGTACGGGAATATTGTAAATATTAGGTTTTATTACTTGAGGGATTCGTTGAAAGTCACACGAAATTCAGCACCCCCCAACGCTTCTGAATCACTAATATCAAATGTTGCACCATGTAATTGGGCTATTTTTGCGACTATGGCTAGACCCATGCCATAGCCAGACTTTTCATGAGCCTGATCTCCACGCATAAAGGGTTTCAACAATTCACTGCGTTTTTCCTTTGGAATGCCAGGGCCATCATCACTCACAAGAAGTTGTAAAGTTGAGTCACTTTTTTCAACAGTCATCGTAATTTCATTCTGAGCATATTGCAGAGCATTACCAAGCAAATTATTGATCAGCATACTTAAGTAATTCGCATCGCCGTTAATCATTGCATCAGATTGAGCATGCCAATTAATGATTTTGTTGCTATCCGTTATCGCGCCCACGCATTGACTGATCAGTTCGTTTAAGTTGATTTTTTGTAGCTTAGCCGCCAGCATTGATTGTTCAATCCGTGCGTAATTTAACAATACGTTGACTAACCGCTCCATTTCATCAATATCTCGAGATAGGCGATGTTGGTACTTTTCTCTCGTTTCTGGTTCTTCTGTTTCTTGTAAAATTTCTATCCCAAAACGTAACCTTGCTAAAGGAGTTCGTAAATCGTGGGCTACGGCATCACTAAGTAGTTTGTTATCGCTGATCAGCGATTCAATCCGCTCAGCCATGTGATTAAATTCATTTTCAATGCTGGCGATATAAGAGGCTGACTTAACATTAATTCGCTGTTGTAACTGTCCCTCGCCAAACGCTTTGGTGGTTTGTCTTAATTGCCTAAGTTGTCTAATTAACGGCGAGAGCCAAATAAGCACGACCATTAAAATACCTAAATAGAAAACGATGGTTAACAGTAGCTGTAACGTACTTGGGTTACTTGCTTTAACAACAGGAGGAATACTAAAGATCAAAACTTGTTTCTGGGAAGGAACAATAAAGTGGATTGAAATATTATTATCCGATTCAAACTCAAGTGGTTCTCCCGCATAAAAGGCACTTCTTAATGAGTCAGGTAAAAAGAAATCATCAAGGTGCACGAGTGTCACTGAAAGATCACTTTTCTGCTGCCAGCTATTGATTAATTGTTGAGGGTCTTGTTGCTTATCTATGGTGGCAGCCAAAGATGTCCCTAATTGATGATAGGCCGATAATTCATCAGATATTTTGTTTGGCTGTGTTTGATATTGGTTAAACAAATTGTCCAGTGCGCCACCTATACCTATAACTGCCAGTAATATTACCAATAGCAGAGATAAGGTTAATTTGGGCACTGTATACTCTTAGACATGGTTTACTCCCAAGCGTCTTTAACAAATAGATAGCCTTTACCCCACACGGTTTTTATTCTGTAGGGATTGCTAGCGTCATCGCCAAGTTTTTTTCGAATTCTTGACACCAGAATATCGATCGAACGATCAAAACCATCATAATCAATACCTCTGCGTTGGATTACTAGCTCTTTTCTACTAACCAGGTTGTCTGCTGACTGGGCAAGTTGCCATAACACATCAAACTCGTTCGACGAAATAGCCACTTTAGCGCCTGCCAACATAGTAGTACGAGAATTTGCATCAATGCAGAGCTGACCTAAGGTAAGTTTATTTGGATCTATTTCTGCTGCTACTTTTGAAGAAGTAGAACGCCGGAAAAGCGCCTTGATCCGTGACAGTAATACCCTTGGTTTGACTGGTTTAACCACATAATCATCAGCGCCTAGCTCTAGCCCTAGCACTTCGTCAGTTTCATGATCACGAGCCGTCATCATTAAAATGGGACCGTGATAAAATGGGTGGATAGCCTGACAAACTTCAAAACCATCTTTGACTGGTAACATGATGTCCAATATCACTAGGTCAGGTTGATCGGATTCAATCAACTCAATGGCAACATCTCCTCTGGTTGCCAGCGTTACCAAGTAACCCTGCTCACCCAGATAGTCGCCAAACCATTCGGCTAGCGACATATCGTCTTCTACCAACATAATATGCTTGCCAGAAATGCTTTCGGTCAAAATAGTCTCCAAGTTGATTTTGCGCGTTTTGATGATTTATATACCCAAGCCACGGGAATTGTGGCTCGGGCGATATCTATTGATGATTCTTGTTTACGTAAAACAAAGTTATTACTCAGCTTTGATTGAAAATCAAAGCTGAACTCCCCTTTAGCTTGTTGTTGCCAACACTTCATTGTTTTGCTCGTCGTTGAATTAACAAGACAATAATTGCTAACTTTAGGATGTCGCCAGTTAAAAGTCACTTCGAGATAACATTTTTGACCTTTACGTAATGCGACACAAGGCTTTGGCGTTACTTCCAATTGTACGGTATTGATACTATCAGTTGATGAAGCATAAACACTGCTATGCATCACTATCGACAAAGGCAAGACCAAAGACCTTGCAAGCCAGGTTGGTTTTATTTTTTTTATGAGGAATAAAGTATGCATAATTAATCTCTTACTCTTTTAAAAGACATAGCTTACGCTGGTGCTTAATGACATTTTTGTTGAACGGGTAGTTTCAAATAAGGGACTATTCATGTCCTCATCTGATACGGAGCTAAACCGTACTGTGCTGCGAAAAACCCATTCTTCTGAGATTGGATAAGTTACCCCAGCTTCAGCGCTAAAGTTAACATTAGAACCCGGTTGGTACTCAGTAAATTGTGTACGTGACGCTTCTGCCTCAGAAACCCCATAGTAATAGTCATTGATCTTGCTATCAAAAAAATGCACTCCAACTAAACCATGAAAATTCCAATTCCTCACTTGCCAATTGCGACCCACTAAAGCCGATGCCAGCGTACCTTCACTACTACCACTGATATCGTGTTTTAGCGTAAATTGTAATACGTTGTCTCCTAGATAACCGGTTAAACGGCCGCCCAACATGGCACTTGTATTTCTTTCATCAAGATCATTAAACTTATCATCGAAATTTAGACCACGAAATTTGGGGCCGACAACAAGATCCAATGACCAATTTTCACTTTCGTAAGCATTGTATCCAAGTATAAGCCCTTCACCGCTTTCACCATACTTCTCAATAAATAAGTTATTCCACGTATAGTTACCGTTGACAACAGCATAGCCTCCGGCCCATTTATCATCGTCATCAGTTAAGCTTGGTGCTATACCTGTAGCCAATTCCAGTCCCAATTCAAAGTAGTTTTCGGTAGTCGTTTGTTCTCCTCTAGCATCTCGTAATTTATGGGAAATATCATTTGCATAGCTGGCACTAGATAAACTAGCGCCGGCAAACATTATTGCGGCCAAAGAAAATTGCGGAAAAAGAGATTTGTTTATTTTGTTATTATTCATGAGTTTTATCTGCGTTGTTGAAATTGATTACATTATGTCGATGTAAAAAGAATATTGACGTAACAAGATCCATCATCTGTAACAAAATGTAGCAATTGAAGTAGGTTGTAATTACAGCAGATAACTTCCTTATTGTGATGCACTAGATTAATGCAGTAAATAGATATTCACTCGCATGCTAAGCCTTTAAAAGCTATACAGCTGTATGATTCTATAGAGGTTTAGGATGAAATTCAGTTTTTATTAAATCTTATTTTTATCTATTTTAAAGAGGTTATTTGCATTGTGACAAAAGGATATACTTGTTACGGAATAAAGGTTAAACGAAAGTAAAATGAATGAAATAGTAAGTAGTGTAACGCTCTGTTTTCAATAGAGTAAACATGCTTGAAATAGTATTATTTCATTAAACAGTTAGGGGTATAAGTTGGGGTATCGAAACTAATTCCCATGTAATTTACTTAATAAAAACGAATAGATAGCCTCTTTGTGGGCGGCATGATGTAATTGCATAGCCGTGCATAACATTGCATAAGCATGCAATGTGAACACTTTAAAGCCCGCAGATTTTATGGTCTGCGGGCTTTTTTAATGGATTAAAGTAAGTCAAAATCTTATATGATCTTTGTTTTTTAAGATTTATCACTGCGGTTAATTAGCTTAGTCCCGCCAGAATTCAACAGCCTATATTCCGAAATGCAAGTAGTTTAAATCCGTAATTTACGTTAGTATAATCCCAAATTATCGAGGAATGTTATTGTGGATAAAATAGATATGTATTCTCGACTCATCAAGCCTCGTCTACTCGAAGCACAGCAAGATACACCCGTAACTTTACTAGCGGGACCACGTCAGGCTGGCAAAACAACCCTAATTAAGCAAGTATCGGTTGAGCAGGGAATCAAGTACATGACATTAGATGATCAGTTAACACTTCTTTCCGCTAAAAACGATCCAGTTGGCATGATAAGAGACATAGACAAGGTTGTTATTGATGAAATTCAACGCGCTCCAGAATTACTATTAGCGATTAAAAAGAGTGTAGATGAAGATAGGCGTCCAGGGCGATTCTTGCTTACCGGATCAGCAAACTTAATGGCAATGCCAAAGGTTGCTGATTCGTTGGCCGGACGAATGGAAACTTTATCTTTATTACCTCTGTCTCAAAGCGAAATAGAGCTACAAACTGCTAATTGGATCGATAACGCATTTCAAGGGCACATTCTTGAGGCTGCGCAGCTATCAGTCGGTGCTGAGCTTGTTGATCGTGTTCTAAAAGGTGGTTATCCAGAATCAGTGGCACGAAAAACAAGTCGCAGACGAGCCAAATGGTCACAACAGTACATTGACGCTATTATCCAGCGGGATGTTAGAGATATTGCAAATATTGATAAACTTGATCAATTACCTCGTTTTCTAAGTGCGCTATGCCAGACTGTAGGTCAAATGTGTAATTATAGTAAACTTGGCGGTCAAGTAGGCCTTGATGGTAAAACAACATCCAGATATATCGGCATTTTTGAGCAAATGTATTTACTAAAACGAATAGACGTTTGGTCTCGTAATCGGCTCAATCGTGTCGTCAAAACCCCAAAGCTACAATTTATTGATTCAGGTTTGTTGAGCACACTGCTTGATTTAACAAAAGATGAAATTCAACTAGATAAAACTCGATTCGGCAATGTACTTGAAACATTTGTTTATGGCGAACTTCTTAAACATACTACAAATTCTGACGGTAATTATCGCATTATGTATTACCGAGATACTGATAAAGTTGAAGTAGATTTTGTAATTGAAAATACGTTAGGGGATATTGTTGGGGTTGAGGTCAAAGCGTCAGCCACTGTTACCGAGAAAGACTTAAAAGGATTAAAAAAGTTGGCAGGGCTCGCTGGTAATCGTTTTAAAACAGGCCTGTTGTTATATGACGGTACCGAAACTATGCCACTCGGTGAAAACATTTGGGCAGCACCGTTATCATCATTATGGGGTAGATAGTCTAATGTGATAGGTATTTTATTGCCAGATTTGCATTGTCATCAGGTTGCATTATTGAAGGGGGTATAAAGCGGGGTACCGTTTCCAAAGCTTTATATTTTTCATTTATTAGCAATGGTATACACATCGATGAGCGGCATGATGTAGTCGAAATTAACTATGTAGCTACTCTTAGTCACATAAACTAAAAACAAAAAAAGCCCGCAGATTTTATAGTCTGCGGGCTTTTTTAATGGTTTTTGGTTTTATAAATTATACGCCACGGAGCAAAACATCGTCATTTCATTGGCTGTCCCCTATCAGGTCTAACTAATTATTAGGAGCCCTAATTTATTGTGACCAGCCATAGATTAAAGTGCCTAAAAACACGACTATGTCTTCGACTTCTTGTGATATCAGTTTAAGGTCGCTTGTGTTGGCCGCTGTTCAGAAATAGGTGTTTTGCTGTTAACAGAAAATAAGCAACCAAGAGCAGCACAAAAAACGACTTAGTAAGCTAAACGCTACCTCATTAATTAATATTCTCGTTACAACCGTCTTTGCACTCGCCATATAAATACAAACTATGATGGGTAAGATTCATTTTATTTGTAACGGCAATGTCTTTCTGACGTTGTTCAATTATGTCATCTTCGAACTCGATAACTTTGCCGCATTTTAAACACACTAAGTGATCGTGATGATTTTTGTTACTTAATTCAAATACAGATTTCCCCCCTTCAAAATGGTGACGCTCAACTATTCCTGCATCATCAAATTGGTTGAGTACTCTGTAAACCGTGGCTAGACCAATATCAGTTTTTGCTTCCAATAACAATTTATAAACGGTATCGGCACAGATATGTTGGTGGGCGGGATCTTGTAAAATATTGAGGATCAACAAACGAGGGTGAGTCACTTTTAGCCCCGCTTTTTTTAGTTCTCTATTTTGTTCCATTATAAGCCTCTCATCATCCTTAACCTGAGCAGTTAGTTGAATTTACTCACAGCTATTGGTTAATTAATGACAGAGTGTAACGACAACTGCCAGTCAATTGCAAATGATAATCGTTATTATTTGCAATAATTTTATAAGCTCAAGAAAACAAATTACTTTTTAAAGTCTATAAGTAGCAAGTCATCATATTTTCAAGCGGTTAATGACATTTCATTAGTCACTTTGTAAATCAGGGGGTATTTTTGAAGTATGGGTATTTCTGACTCTTCGATAATACCTGTTATGGAAACGTCTTTATTAAGGCAAAACATTCTCTCGCGATAAGCACTCAATAAGTTTAATACACCAAAATCGTATTGTAATTTAGTCTATTTACCCCCCCCCGCTAATACAAATAAGAATCACTATCATTTAGATTGACATTTGTTGCCATGTTTTTTAAAGTATCCGCCCTTCAAATTCCTGATTCAACATTTACACGTACAGAACACACTATAAGGAACTTCAATGAGTAAGCTGTTTAAGTATCAAACCCTAGCAACATGTATTGCCATGGCATTTGGTATGAATGTTAATGCACAAGAAACTAATAATGCGGAAAGTAAAACTAAGTCGTCACTAGAACGAATAGTTGTTACCGCTACTGGTTTTGAACAAAAACTAACCGCTGCTCCAGCCAGTATTTCTATTATTACGGAAGACGATATTCGTAGTCGCCCCTTCACCACACTGCTTGATGCCATTAAATATCAAGAAGGTGTAGATGTTGGTTCTAGCCGTGATAAAACCGGTCAAGGCTCTATTAGTATGCGAGGCCTCACGAGTGAATACACATTGATATTGGTTGACGGTAAACGTCAAAATAACCATGGTGACATTTATCCAAATAACTTCGGCGGCAATGCATTTGGACATATTCCACCAATGGATGCTATTGAACGTATTGAAGTGATCCGTGGTCCAGCATCGACCCTTTATGGTGCTGATGCTTTAGGTGGCGCAATTAATATCATTACTAAAAAGTCCCACGGTAAATGGTCAGGCTCCTTAACGTTTGGCCGTAGCCTGCAAAGTGATGACCAATTTGGTGATGACATTACGACTGACTTCTCTGTAATGGGTCCATTAATTAAAGGTGTATTAGACGTAAGTTTACGCGGCAGTGTATACGAACGTTTGGCGTCTTCACCAGAATTTGAACCAGCGACAGATCCAAATGGTGACGTACATTATCGATCATTGGGTTTTGGAAGTGGGGGTAAAACAGTTGATAATACCAATAAACAATATGGTTTCTCATTATTGTTTACACCAGCTAAAGACCACGACGTGCGCTTTGATTACGATAATTCTCAACAAAAATACGATAATACACCCACCTACGATATCGAAAGTGGTGAAATTAGCTACCCATTAGGTACTAAAGACAATATTGAATCAATTTGGCGCACATCACGTGGAGCGGTTTCTCCTCGTGCTGGTTATGCTGCTGATCAAGAATTTGATCGTCAATGGTGGTCATTAAGTTATAACGGTGAGTGGGACTTTGGCCGTTCATTTATTTCTTTATCCTATGTAGATACACAAAACAATGGTCGTACAATGCCATTAAGTGTTGCTGAGCGTCAATTATTGCAAGAAATGTATGATGGCACCGATGCAGCATACGCAGGAATGGACGAAGAAACACGCAAAGCGTTAGCGGCTGAAACTTTTTTACCTAGAAATCAACGTCCATTGGAAAGCAGCCAATATACATTAGACGCGCGTTTAGATATTCCACTAGATAATCTAGCCGGTAACCATAATCTAGTTGTTGGTACTCAAGTAACTAGCGGCGAGTTACTTGACGGTGTATTCGGAATGGAAGAAGGTGAAGCAAATGGCGTACAAGAACAGAATATGTATGCATTATTTATTGAAGACAACTGGACAGTTATTGAACCATTAACCATTACCGCTGGTGTTCGATATGATAATCACGACGTGTTTGGTAGTAATGTGTCTCCTCGTTTATATTCTGTTTACACCTTATCCGGTAATTGGACAATTAAAGGTGGTGTAAGTACTGGTTTTAAAACGCCTCAAACAACGGACCTTTATGACGGCATTACAGGTTTTGGCGGCCAAGGCACGTCTCCCTTCGCAGGAAACCCAGACCTTCAACCCGAAACAAGTGTAAATGGTGAGATTGCTTTATATTGGAGTGATGATGTTGTAGGTCACAACTTTAACATCACTTACTTTAATACTAAATTTAAAGATAAAATTGCCCGTGGCGATACAATTCAAAGCTGTATAGCAACCAATAATGTTCGTCCTTGTGTAAACTTAGGTGCTTATGATTCATTAGGTTATACCACTTATAGCCAAAAAATTAATATTGACAAAGTTGACCTTCAGGGTGTTGAAGTCGCGGGGCGAATTGTAGTTAACCAAGATTGGAATGTTAGTGCTAATTACACATGGACAGATAGCGAGCAAAAAAGTGGTTCTAGTGCAGGTCAACCATTAACTAACACTGCAGAGCACATGGCTAATCTTTCAACTAATTGGTCAATAACTGAAAAACTTAATGCCTATCTCCAATTTGAAATTCGTTCAGATCGATACAGAGATTGGGATAGTGTTTTAGATAGAGCGTTATATTACAAAAGTTACAATGCACTAAATTTAGGTGCGCGCTATAAGTTTACCGATAGTGTCAGTGTAAATTTACGAGTTAACAATTTACTTGATAAAGACTTTACTTCGTATGCTACGGACTATGTTGAATTAGTTAATGACGGTCAGTACTTAGACGATGACAATGAAGTTATATTTACCGATGATTACAATATCAAAGATAAAGCACGTAGTTTCTGGGTTAGTCTTAACGCTACTTTTTAACTAATGCTCGAAAGGGGCTTTTGCCCCTGATTTTGAGGAATATTGAATACACAATGAAATTAGCTCTAGGTAACGCTCGTCAATGGCATTGGATAAGTGCAGCCATCTGTATTGTGGGCATGTTATTTTTTTCGTGGACTGGCATAACACTTAACCATGCGGCGGATATTCCTGCTAATTCAGATATCACCACCATAGAGGCGAGTATCCCTGAAGTGATGTTACAAGCTTGGCAAACCACTGCTAAAAATGAAGATACTCTGCCTAACAATATTAGGCAGTACTTATCGTCCGAACATCAACTAGATATTTCTGCCAGGTTAGTGGGTGAACTGAATGACGGCGAATTTTATTTAGCAATGCCCAACCCTGGTGTGGATGCATGGCTTTCAATCGATATTGAAAGTGGTGAATTAATTTATGAAAAAACTAACCGAGGTTGGATTTCATTTTTTAATGATCTACACAAAGGTCGTTATACCAATACTGCTTGGGTTTGGTTTATAGATATTTTTGCAGTCTGTTCAATTGTATTTTGTTTAAGTGGTTTATGGTTGCTCTATAAACAATCAACATTTCGCTTGTCTACCTGGCCAATAGTGGCGTTAGGCGTACTTTTACCCTTAGTTATAATTTTAACCAGTTTACATTAAGCGTTAATAACAGTGTTTTGCTAGGTGCGTTTATTTTAAATGCCTTGGTATTTTATTGGGTCTATTAAGCTTAAATATTTGTAAGGAAAATGCATGAAGTCCAAAATTTTTTTACGTTTATCCCTTGTTTATAGTCTTGCTTTTGGTGGTTTTAGTTATGCCGCTGATAATAGTTTATCGGTGGAAATAGAAATTCCTCGTATGAATGTGGCCGAATATCATAAACCCTACGTAGCGGTTTGGTTAGAAGACAGCAACCGCAGAGCAACACAAGTTGCCTTATGGTACGACTTGGATATGAAAGACAATGAAGGGAAAAAATGGTTGAAAGACATTCGCCAATGGTGGCGACGTGTTGGCCGAAAAGCCGAACAGCCATTTGATGGTTTAACGTCAGCAACCAAAGGTCCTGGTAAACATAGATTGTCGATAGATTTAGATGCAAAACACTTATCAAGTATACCCTCAGGTGATTATCAATTACGCATAGAAGCGTCTAGAGAAGTCGGTGGCAAAGAGGTCATTAACATACCTTTGTTTTGGCCACCTAAAGCCAGTGATTATCCTAAATCAGCCAAGGGCAGCTCAGAATTGGGCAATGTAAATATTCAGCTTAATTAACAAATTTTAATAAAATAAAGGAATCGAATAATGAAAATATCTAGACCGTTTAAAGTGTTAATTTCTATGGGCATGCTCATAGGATTAAGTTTTAATGCTTCTGCCCATAGAGCTTGGATAGTGCCGAGTAGTACTAACTTGTCTGGTGACGCTCCTTGGGTAACATTTGACGCTGCGGTGTCAAACTCTTTGTTTGTCCCAGAACATGTACCATTGCGAGTAAAAGGGTTAAAGGTGACAGATCCAAATGGCAACTTAATTGACGTGGAAAATGCCCATACAGGAAAATACCGCACAACTTTTGACTTAAATCTAGTGACTGAAGGAACTTACAAAATTGGTTATGCTTCTGGTGGTTTACGTGCATCTTGGAAAGATAAAGAAGGTAATCGTAAAAGATGGCCAGGACGAGGACAAACCGCTAATGATGCGGACTTTGCTACAGCAGTTCCCCAAAATGCTGATGAGTTACAAGTATCACAAAGTTACCGAACCTTAGAAACATTTGTCACAGCGGGAGAACCCAGCAACAAAGTATTTAACCCCTCCAACTCAGGTCTAGAGTTAGTACCTGTTACACATCCAAATGATTTATTTGTTGGCGAAACGGCTAAATTCCAATTTATATTCCAAGGTAAACCAGCTGTGGGCGTTAAATTAGCTTTTGTGAAGGGTAATACACGCTACCGTAACGAACAAAATCAAATTGACCTAGTCACGGATAAAAAAGGTTACGTGAATGTCACATGGCCAGAAGCGGGTATGTACTTGCTTGAAGCTGAATTTGAAGATGAACTTGCTCAAGCCCCAGCCACCAAAAGAACAGGTAGTTATGGCGCAACTTTTTCTGTGTTACCAGAATAACTATTGGTTTAATGTTCCCTGATTAAAGTAAATTTATGCAAAGCTTGTATCTAACAGTTGTACTCATTGTCGCTTGGTTTGTGCTTTGTGGTGTTATGTGGCGTTTACACAAAGCACGACAAAGGGTAGACACTACACTTAATAGTTCAGTTTTAGTTGTATACGCCAGTCAAACAGGTAATGCACAAACCATTGCCCATAATTGTGCTCAAGCTTTGAGTTTATCCACCTCAAGTGTCATGACATTAAACAATGTAACTCTTGAGCATTTAAAACAGGTAAAAAAAGTACTGTTTGTAGTAAGTACCTATGGTGATGGAGAAGCCCCGGACAACGGTAACCTCTTCGCAAAACACCTCACCAGTGAATTACCGGCAGCAGATGAAAAACAAGCTACTGCTGCGGGCTCTATGGTTTTGAGTCATTTACAGTATTCCGTTATTGCATTAGGTGATAGGAACTACCCTGAATTTTGTGCCTTTGGTTTTCACGTTAACCAAGTCATGTTAGAGGCAAAAGCTGAGTTATTAGAAGACGTCATCACAGTTGACAATTATGATGAACAGCATACACATTTAGCAGACATCACACCTAAGTGGCTGAATCTGCAACAAGACACACAACCAATTACAGCAGTCTCTTCTCCACAATATTGGCAATTAACTGGCCGAGAAATACTTAATCCTGGATATGACGACGAGGCGTTATTACACCTTAGTTTTAAAAGTATTGGAGCTTCGCCAGTTTGGCAAGCAGGTGATTTAGTCGACATCCAACCACAACACCCCATCAATCGAGTTGAAAGTTGGTTAGATAAGAACAACTTAGATGGCGACTTATTATTAACTTACAAAGGGCAGCAACAAAGCTTAAGAGCATGGCTTGCGGTAAGAGAATTACCGAATTCCTGTCCAACTATTATTGATGACTTATTAGCACAGTTACCTTACTTAAGTAAACGTAGTTATTCAGTTGCGTCTGTTTCTGAAAATGGACAATTGCAATTAGTGGTACGATTATTAAGAAAGAATGATAACTCCTTAGGCTTGGCTTCTGGCTACTTAGGACATTTTTGTCAATTGGGCGACATAATCCAAGGGCAAATTAAATCCATTCCTCAGCATCATAACCATCAACTAAACAAACCTATTATATTGATTGGTACAGGTAGTGGTATAGCCGGCTTAAAAGCCCAGTTAGCAGCACGAATACTAGCTAAGCAACAAGGTAACTCAGACATTGGAGATAGCTGGTTAATTTTTGGCGAACGAAATAGCGATCCTCAATTACCTATTAATCAACTTTTATTTTCTTTAAAAGAAAAAAATCTGACTAAACTAAGCTGTGCTTTTTCACGAGACAGCCAACATCCTAAATATGTACAAAATATACTGCAAAATGAACAGTTATTACTCAAGCGGTGGCTTGATAATGACGCGGTAATATATGTATGTGGTTGTTTATCAGGTATGGGAGAAAGTGTTCAGCAAGCCTTACTCGATATATTAGGACAAAAGGTTGTTGAAAAACTACAACAGCAAGGACATTATATTCGGGATGTTTATTAAGCTAACCATAAGTAATAAGTTGGCGAGTCAACAACATCCTAAAAAAATGAAACAACAGCTGTGAATGCTCCCCTAAAAAGTTTCAAAAAATCTATCAGTAAGCAAATTTGCGGTGTTACCTCACACCATAAGTGCCTGTTGTACAAATCAAACTTATAGTTTACTTTGGTTGTAAATTGAATGTAAACGTAGAAGATAATCTTGAAAAGTGATAACTGGCCAACCATCGAGGAGTATTTTCATAAAGCGCTAGAGTTACCTATTGATTCTAGACTTGAATTTATCACCCAAGAATTTGCAAACGAACCCGACATTCAACAGGCAATTATCAGCCTATTAAAACATACCCAAGAAACCCAAGCGCTTGGCCAAATTGTAGGAAAAGTCACCCATAGTGTTTTTGATTCCCAGCAAGATTTAAGCGGCACTATGGCAGGGCCATACAAACTAATAAAATGCATCGAAACGGGCGGCATGGGGGCAATTTATATTGCAGAAAGAGCAGACAACCAATATGAAAAAAGGGTGGCTGTTAAGCTCATAAAGTCGATGAGCACTAGTGAGTATTTGTTGATCCGATTTAAAGAAGAGCGACAAATACTCGCTAATCTGGAACACAATAATATAACGCGTCTTATAGATGGCGGCACAACAGAAGGCGGGGTCCCATTTCTAGTTATGGAGTATGTCGAAGGCCTACCCATAGACCAATATTGTGAAAAGCATCAACTGACTTTAAAACAACGCCTAAATCTTTTCGTAAAGGTGTGTGACGCGATTCAATATGCCCATCAAAACTTGGTCGTACATTGTGATCTAAAGCCCGAAAATATATTAGTCAACCAAGACGGCGAGCCTAAAGTCATGGACTTTGGTATTTCCCATTTATTAAACAAGACAGAATTAAGTTCAGACGCTCCCCGCTTACTCACCATACAATATGCTAGCCCCGAACAAATATCAGGAGGCACCATAAGTGTATCTTCAGATATATACTCCTTGGGCGCAGTTTTATATAAAATGCTAACAGGCAGTATTACCTTTCCTGTGGACGCAACGAGTAAAGAAAAAGTACTTGAGTACATTGAGGCTCAACAAGTCACCATCCCAAGTAAAAAGGCCAGCAATAACCCAGTTTCCTATTATAAAAATACCGCGCAACTCATTGATACTGACCTTGATGCCATTGTCACAAAAGCGATTCAAGCTAGTAGCAGCGATAGATACAATTCTGCAGCTGATTTTGCAGAAGATATAACCCGTAAGCTAGGTCAACACCCAGTGCTTGCCCGTTCGCCTAGTTGGCCTCATCATAGCTATCTGTTTTTTAGAAGAAATGCACTATCGTCACTCATGGGCATAGTACTTTTTTTATCAGTAATCAGTGCAAGTGCTGCTATTTGGTATCAATCAACACAAGTAGAACTTCAACGAGATATTGCACAGCAAGAGCGGGATACTGCGCTGACAGAACAACAAAAATCCAAGGCCGTCACTAAGTTTATTACGAACATGTTCGATAGTATCGATCCCGACAAGGCTCAAGGTAACGAAATAACGGTACGTAACGTACTGGATTCGGCGACCGAAAAACTTAACGATCCTGAACAATCAGAACTGGCTGAACAACCCATGGTATTGGCTGAAATACGCCGAACAATTGGTTACATTTATATGCGAATTGGAAAGCTCCAAGAATCAATTGCACAATTAGAAATAGCTAATGCGCTCTACCAAAAGTTTCCTGATAAAGATATAGACGGACATATCACCGCCTTAAATGAGCTAAGTAATGCTTATAGTCGAGCAGACCGGCAAAGTGATAGGCGTATCATATTAGAAACCATAGTTGTCCAAGCTAAACAAGTATTGGGAGAACAGCACGAGCGTACTATAGGTTATACGCTCAACCTAGGTGGTTATTACAATAACTCCGGGCAACATCAAAAAGCTATTGACACTCATTTACAAGTGCTTGAAAGCGCTAAAAAACATTTAGGTGAGAAAAGCCAAATGACGGTACTTGCATTAGCAAGTTTAGGTAATGATTATCAGCAATATGGTGATATCGAGACGTCGACAAGCTTTTATCATCAAGCTTTATCGTTAGCAAAAGAAACCTTGGGTGACAAACATACCTTGGTCATTTATATACTCGAAAGGTTAATCACTATTCATCACGAGCAAGGGGCATTTGATATTAGTAAACCATTTGTTGAAGAGTTAATGACGCTCACCGACTCAGTGTTAGGACCAGATCACCAAGACAGCCATAGAGCGAAGTACCTCTATGCCAAATTATTAAGCTCGGAAGAACGTTATACAGAGTGTTTGCAGATTTTAAATCAATCACTGCAAACCCTACCTGGAATTATTGGTGAAAACCATTTTCACGTATTTAATACAAAAACGTTCAAGGCCCAAACGTTATCAAAACTGTCTTTGCACAACGAAGCCATTTTGTTATCACTTGAAGTCATCGATGATATAACAGCCAAATATGGTGAACTTGGTAAGAAAACGCTTTTGGAATATCGCACCTTAGGGAAGCTTTACAAAGCGTCCGGAAATCTAGATAAAGCCAGAGAAGTTTATACATCAGTGCTGCAGAAATGGCGGAGGTTTACAACAATTACCCCGTTTGATATTAAAGACAAATCCGAATCACTTTACTTTTTATACACAGAATTATTGGCACTCGATTTAATCAGCAACCAACCATTAAGTGCCATAAAGTTTCTTAAACAGGCCATAGAAGTGACTCAAATAGACAGCGAACAAGACTACCCTAACTTAGCCGAAAATATTCAATTACTGAAAAAATTGATGCAACAACATACCCCAAATGACAATGTTCAATAGTGTGTAGAATATTGATAGGATCGCGCACTTGGTACTTGAATTCGTGTAAAAACAAGCCATCGAGTAGGGTGAGAAAATGCAGGGTGAGACGATGATTCTCGCTCAACCCACTTAGTATCAGGGATTACCTATTGTTGTTTATAAAGAGGGTTTTCACCTCTATTCCCATCACCTTGATAAAGAGGGTTATTCATATTACCAAAAAAGCTTAATAATTGCTCAAATATTGATTGTTCAGGAATTACTTCAGCATACGCAAAATTAGTAAAAGACATACCGACTACACAAGTTAAAACTACACATAATTTTTTCTTATTCATATTTATTTATCCCTAATATAATTCAACTCATTCGAAAACCAAATAAGTTAAACAAACTTACTATGGTTCAAAAAAATGTCAATAAAACTCGGAGCGGGATTAGGACGGTTGTATTAAAAAGAGCTTAAAGGTGATCCCCTAATCCGGATAATCAAGACAGCCTTAGAGCGAAGTATCTCTATGCCAAGGTGCTAAACCCTGTAGCGGTTAATCAATAATGACAGCTATGTAGACTCTTCAAGTGCCAACTCTCGATACACCCAAGCCTTAGAAAACTTCAATTCTCGCTCTATTGTTCTGACTGATACCGTATATAAATCGGCTATATGCTGAATACTTAAGCCGGCGAATGTTTCTAGCTCAAGTATTTTGGCCTTACGATCATCTAATACGATTAAACTTTCTAATGCGTTATGTAATGACAGAAACTGTGTCATGTCTAATTCAGCATCATTTAACTGGGTGTTAAGTGTGATTTTCAAGGCATTCGCACCGCGTTTTTTGCGACTAATACTACGGGCATGATCGACTAGAATACGGCGCATGGTTCTGCTTGCTAAAGTATAAAAATGCTGGCGATCTACAAAACTCACATCCGCATCAAATAAATTTAAAAACACTTCATTTACCAGTGCAGCAGTTTCTAAAGTATGACCCGCTCGTTCTCGGCTCATATAAACCCGAGCTCGTCTTTCTAACTCTGAATACACGAGATTACTAACACTAGCCAACGCCGCTTCATCACCATTCTGCCATTGGTCCAACAATTCAGTAATATTCTCTTTGCAAATTTTTGCAGTCATTCAAAAAAGCCTATGAGTTGATTGTGTTTAATACGGCTAACTTACTACGTTTATTCGGTTTGTAATTCACGATTAAGTAAGAGTGTAGGTAATCTAACTAAATATACAGCCCAACCTCAGAATAAAGCAAATAACATAGTATTTACAAAGCACTCTAAGAGGTCATTTTAAATTATTTGTAATTTTGTTGTCGTTTTTACATCAAGCCGTCGCTTACTGATATAGCCCATATAAAAAGGCTTCTGAAAACACAGTTCGATGAGTTCAAGAAGCCTTTCATTAGATTCATTATCATTGAAGGATTAACGTGATGACAACAACAATCGCTCCTAAATACTCTAACGATCGAGTAGACAAAACCTATGCACTAAATCTATCACAAAAACTACAAAGAACGGCTCTCCAGCTCTGTTGCAACGCCCTACCAACACTGGGTGTTAACATTGCTCTTTATCACTTTATGCACACTCGTAAGCGTCGGCCTTATGGGGTCAATGAACTTCCACATGAGTTTCAAACTGCGACCTTACCTTATCGAAATGGCTATATCGTTACCCACACCTGGGGCAGTGGAGATAAAATTATTTATCTTGTTCATGGCTGGGAGAGTAACTCTATATGGATGAAAGGGTTTATTGCCCCCTTGCTTAAAGATGGATATAAGGTCATTGCCTTTGATATGCCCTCCCATGGTCGTTCTAGTAAACAAGCCACTCATTTAGGTGATTTCGCATCGGCCCTAGAGTTTGTTATATGCGTTTATGGAAAACCATTTGGTATTGTGGCGCACTCTTTTGGGGGTACCGCAACTGTACTGCTACTTAGCCAAAGCCGAGATTTTTTGCCTCAAAGGCTGTGTTTAATTGCCCCCATGAAGTCTCTCGACAAGCACTTGCAAGTCTTTAACACAGTGACAGGGCTATCCGAATCTATTATGAATAAGCTTTTTTTAACACTCAAAAAGCGTTATTCCCTAGAAGCAAAAAAGACCGACATAACCCAATTAATCAAAAGCATAAACGTCTCCGGTTTGTTAATTCATGATGAAGACGATCGCTTGATACCCGTTGCTGATGGAAATCATTTGGCAGCTGCATGGAGTGGTGCCCGCTATTTAAAAACCCGTGAACTAGGCCATAGAAAGATTTTACAGGACCCGCAGGTTATTCGCGAAGCGACTAATTATATTTTGGGGCTAGCTTAATGTCAGCACAACTGACTATTCGACATCTTTGTATAAACGGACGTGTTTAAATTTTGATAAAACGCAGCACGCCACGGAGCAACACTATGAGTACATATATGGACACAAACACTTTCAAAACTCGCTATTTCAAGTGGGTCATTCAGCGGCCCAAGCGGGTAACCTTTGGGTCGTTTTTAATAGTTTTGCTTTTGGGGTTGGGCATTGCCAAAGTGCACAAAGAATCATCGGTAGATGCTTTTGTCCCGCATAATCATCCCGCCTCAGTCGCCAGAGAACAAGCCGCGGCTATTTTTGGATTAGAAGATCCCATAATAGTAGGCCTCGTTGTACCGAAAAGTGGGTCCGTATTTACACCAACAAACATCGAAACCTTACGCCGTATAGAAAAAAAAATAAGCACCTTACCCAATGTCAAAAAGCAAAACTTTATTAGCATTCTCAACGAAAGCGCTATTCGAGGTGAAAATGGCGATTTAATTGTAGAGCCAATTGTACCTTCCGGACCAATTTCTATGTTAGGTGCACAGCAAGCATTTGAACGAGTCAATAGCATGAGTATGATGAGAGGATTATTGGCGTCACCAAGCGGTGATACGTTAACCTTGATTGTTCCCGTTGAAGATGCCAATCACGCCACCGACACCTATAGTAAAATACTAGCCATTGCGAATGCAGAGTCTACACCTTATTTAAAAGTCCATGTTACCGGTGTGGCATCTATGAACGGTCGGTTAGCCCAGATGATTACCCAAGACAGTCGCAAGTTTATCCCTGCTGCGGTATTCACCGCCCTAGTGATTATTTGGTTAGCGTTACGTAATGTGCGTGGTTTGATTGGTCCCTTCTATATTATCGCTGGTTCTGGGGCAATGACCATAGGTTTGATGGGGTGGTTAGGGGCTGAATATTACCTAATCACTACTGCTTTGCCTGTCATTATAATGGCTATAGCTATCGCCGATAGCCTGCACATATCAAGCATATTTTTACACAAGTGCCGCTCTCAAATTACAGAAACACGACAGCAGAATTTGCTAGATGCACTTGAACATACGGCTTTGCCAGTCACATTAACTACAATCACAACTGTTGCTGGATTTACGGGCTTAGCCTTAGGTTCAAGCATACAGCCCATTTCTGAGTTTGGTTGGTTTGCAGCCATAGGTTCACTCATGGCTTGGCTACTTAGCCTAACGGCCTTACCTGCGATTATTGTTTTGAGTAACTTACAACCTAATAGTAAGCGAACTGAATCTGAGTTTATCCTGACCGACCGTTTCATTAAAACTGTCACCCAAAAAGCGTTTAACAAACCTGTACTGACGACCAGCATTACGGCTTTTTTAATCATTACTATGTCTTACTTTGCGCTTCACGCTCACTTTAATTACCAAAGACAAAGTTATTTTCAAACTGATGAACAAGTGCGTATTGCCGACCTAACAATGAATGAACGCTTACAAGGCTTAAATTTTTTGGACGTAGTGGTATCTGCACCGCAAGAGGGAGGGTTAATGACACCAGAAGCCATGACAGGGATCGCAGATTTACAAAGTAAACTCAGTGAGCAGCCCTTTGTCGCAAAAACCACCTCAATTGTCGACTATATGACCTTAATGCATAGTGTGTTGACTGATGCGCCAAAGGGCAGTCTCCCAACTGCTAGTAATGCGCCCGCACAATATATGTTTTTGTATGAAGCTTCGGGGGATCCTGGCGACTTTAACGAAGAAATTGATTTTAATTATCAGTATGCATTGATACGCACGCAGCTCACAACCGACAAATATAGCGACGTTGTTGGCACGGTTGCTCTTTTTAATAATATTGCCCACAAATGGTCCCTTGAAAACAACCTAGAAGCCAAGGTTAGCGGCAGGGTTGCGGTTAATGTAGGTTGGATGAGCCTATTAGCCGAATCACACTTTCAAGGTTTGGGATTAGCAGTATTGTTTGTGTTCCTTGCCTCTTTGTTAGTATTTAGGTCATTTTTACGAGCGTTGTTAAGTTTAGTACCCATTGCCACTGGTGTGTTATTTACCTACGCCTTTATGGGCGCGTTTAGCATCGACATTGCACCTGCCACCTCAATGACGGCAGCCATTTCTACCGGCTTAGGTGTCGACTTTGCGATTCACCTAATTTGGAGTATTCAGCAAACTAAACAACAAGGTGCGAGTACTAAAGAGGCATTTACAGGGGATTATTTAGTGACAGCTCGAGCCTGCTTATTTTCGGCAATGGCCTTAGCTGTTGCGTTATGTGTTTTGTGCTTAAGCTCTGCGCCACCATTGCAGTGGTTTGGTACGTTGGTGGCTTCAGCCGCTATAGGCAGTTTAGTAGGGGCAATATTTATCATACCAGCACTCTACTCTTTGGGTAAAACAGAACCGTTTTTAGTAAATGTTAAAGGGACCTGCTAATGAAACACTTTTTCTTATATATAAATATCAGCCTTCTGTGCTTATTTTCATCCGTCGTACAGGCGACAGAACCTGCAACAAGTTTAAGTCCAATGGAGGTCGCTGAAAACATAGTCAATCGTTCAGCTAGTAAAGCGCGTGTCGGTTACATGCATTTTATTATGCGAAATGAGTCGGGCTCAGAACGTAAGCGCTCGGCACTATTAGTTCATTCTCAAGAGCCTGCTAAAACTAAGATAGGCATTTACTTTACCAAACCTGCTGGGCTACAAAACACGAGTTTTTTAAGTCACGACAACAGCAACAGCCAAGACCAAAACTGGTTATATCTGCCTGCGACCGACAGAGTACGAAAACTGCCAGCATCTAGCAGAGGTGACTACTTTATGGGTACCGACTTAAGTTATGGCGATATTAAAGACAACTTTAAGTTTGCATTAGAAGATTGGGATTTTAGTCTAGGTGAACAACAAATAGAAAATGGCAAAAGCTTTTATTTTTTGCAAGGAACGCCTAAAAATGAAGGTATTAAACAAGAACTTGGCTACGCAAGTTTCACATCTAAAATTGACCCTGACACATGGTTTCCAGTAAACATAAAATATACCGATGTTTATCATGCCCCGTTAAAAGAAATCACTATTTCAAAGTTGGAAATGATTGCTGAAACTTGGATAGCCACTCACTTTTCTGTATTCAATTCACAGCTGTCCCATCAAACGGAAATTGTACTTAGCGATATGCAATACCTGCCTAACCTACCATCAAACCTGCTCTCTGCCGACGAGCTAGCTTATGGCGCACCACTTATGCTGTTGGATGAAGGTGAATAACAATGTTGGTCACTGTGCCCTTTAAAAAAACCGGTGAAAATATGGCTCCCCCATTGTTAGTCATGCTCATATTATATTTAGGCCTTACAAATTTAGTATATGCGGCAACAAATACGTCAACCATTTGGTCTATCGACTACAGATTTAGCACTAATCTACACAACGGTGATCTAGAATTTTCGCGATTTAGTCTCGCTTCACAAACACGTTTTAGCTTGAGTCGTAACTGGAGTGCCCAACTTGAAGCAAGAGCCGAGTTTGCTAATGATGATGTTGGCTTAGGCACAATCAATGGTTATTCATCACTGAGTCGCCCTTTAGTTGATAAAAAACATACTCGTCTTGAAATAGATAGAGCCTTTATTCAATGGCGCAAACGAGCTCATAGCTTTACATTAGGTAAACAAGTCACGCCATGGGGAGTGTTAGACGGAGTTCAAATTACCGACCGTTTTGATCCTGTGCGCAGACGTGATTTTATTTTTACTGACGTTAGACCTGAACGTATAGCTAGGTGGGGAGCACGGTGGCGCAATAAAATAGGTAACTTTAAACTAGACACTTCATTTGCACTAGATGGCACAATAACCCAACAAGCAGAACCTGGAACGTTGTTTTTTACTACTTCAACACGTTTTACTGGGGGGGTAGATGTCACCAATACACCAGTTAATATAAGCAGTCAAAACCGCAACAACAGTCTTGCACAATCGACATTTGGAGCGCGTGTTTCTCATCCTTTAGGTGAAGGTGACATATCATTTTTACTATTTAGAGGCCCAGATACAGACCCAATACTCAGCTTAACAACTCTCCAAGCAATGAATGAACAGATTGCTGTAGAACTTAACTATCAGCGCCGCACGCTATATGGCGCAACCTATGATGCCACGATAGGTGAAACAGTGTTACGTGGCGAACTTGCCTACATACCTGATCAGCCTATTAATATTATAGGTGATACACCTTTACAGTCTGCAGTTGCACAGCGCTTGTTAGCCGGTTTTGGTATTGACTGGAGCGCACCAGAGCAATGGTTTGTAAACGCACAACTGGCGCTTGATTATATCGATTCACAGGAGTTCGACTTGTTGCGCCCTGATACAGACACGATTTTAACACTGCGAGCCCAGCGCTTATTCATAAATGGCCGTTTATTATTTAAAGTAGAGTTGTTAGGCACCATCAATCAACGGGACGGTGTGTTACGCCCAGAACTTGTTTATGAATACTCCGATAAGCTAAAACTACGCAGCGGCATAGACTGGTTGTTTGGCGACGAAAACAGCCAATTTGGTCAATTTAAAGACAATTCAAGATTATGGTTTGCAGCTACCTATACCTTTTGAACAATCTGAGAATCGGCTGCAAAACATCTAAAAAGCTCAAATAGCGATGTTTGGCTTTTTTAATTTACCTCCCCAAGTCCATTTTTAGTAATCAACACAGCCGAAATGTTGTCTCGCCCTCCTAGTTGATTGGCTTGTTTAACTAACCTTTCGGCTACTGGTGTTGGGTGATTGGTATTGCTAATAATGCCTAACAAATCCCTATCACTTAATTCTCGGTAAAGTCCATCTGAACACAATAGTAAGGTATCGTTTTCGTTTAGCGATAATCGAATTGTATCAATTTTAGGTTTCGAATGATTACCACCTAAACAAGAAGTGACAATATGCCGTTGCGGATGACGGGCCGCAGCTTTTTCATCAATCACCTGCAATTCAATTAAGTTTTGCACCACCGAGTGATCTTTACTTACAAGGGTACACGTGTCGTGACCCACTAAATACCCTCGACAGTCACCACTCCAATAAAGTTCGACATGTTGTTTATGTACAATTGCCATTATCATAGTTGTGCCCATGCCCTTAAACTCGGGGCGCTGTGAACCTAGCTCCTGTAGTTCTTGATGAACATTTTGAATGGCTTGAGTAACTGTAATTGGTTGATTTTTTACTTCGTTTGGTAAGTACTCACAAACCCAATTCGATGCGACTTCACCCGCATTGTGACCACCCATACCATCTGCCACTATCCAAATACCCGCCGTATCATCCATAAAAATAGCATCTTGGTTGTTTGCGCGAATTAAGCCACTGTGAGTATTTCCATGTGAGTGATACATTTTATAGCTTCGCAGCTTGTATGCGTTGATATAACCCTTGGTACTCATTCCCTTCCTCGCCATACAAGTTTTTTAGAATGGTTAATGCTTTGGTTTCATATTCAAGTGCTTTTTCACCTTGGTTGTCACGATATAGCGCGATCCCATAAAGTGCGTTGGTTTTAGCCATCAAATGACTTATATCAGGGGCTTTTTCCGCTAACATTTTCAATGCTTTTGACAGGGTCATCAGCGCTTCATCATTTTGTGCCTGATGCAAAGCTAAATCACCTAAAGTAGTTAATACATCTGCAATATGTTTATGACCTTCAGGAAACAGTCTTATAAATTTCTGATGTGAACTAACCAGATAAGATTGGGCACTGTCATAATCGCTAACCAAAATATGTAACTTACCTAGTGCATTCATGACAGTGGCGTAAAAAGGATGTTCAATACCCAAAGCTTGTTCAACCATATCAAGCATGTCTTTTCGCATCTCAATACTTTTACTAAATTGTTTTTGTTTTGCATATATGTTGCTTAACATGCCCGTACTGGCAATAATTTCAATATGGCCGTATTCAAGAATATCCCGCCTAATCTGCAAACCTTCTAGGGCATAGACTTCTGCTTTGTCAAATTCATCAAGCTTTGTTAGGGTACTGGCGAGTTGATTAAGGCCGTGGGCTAAGTCTAGACTTGGCGGCCTATTGAGTGACTTTTCAATTTCTATGCCCCGCAACAATACTTCACTTGAAGCTGCAAAATCTCCAGTGTGGCGTAACGAATGGCCTAAGCCAAAATAACGACTGGCCAAATCCTTGGTCAATTCATCAACATGCACTTTACCCATCGCAATAACTTGTTCAGAGCGTGTCAAAGAATTTTGATAATGCACAAGCGCTTTTTCTTCTAGGCCATTGTAGGAATACGCACTACCTAAGCCATGTTCAATCCAAATATAATATAAGTCGAAATTATCAGAACTCAGCCCCTGAAACTGGTCACGGGCTAAATCGGCACTAAGCGCACTGAACAATTGCAATGCTTCTTTATATTGTCCGGTATTTAATAAAAGGCTCCCCTTCTCATTCCCTAATAAGTACTTCAAGGAAATGTCTCCACTGAACACAGATGTGCGTGTCGACTCCGACACATACCCCTCTGCCTGTTCGATTAATCCTGACGACTGTTGATACTCACCTAACTGGTTATACACTTTGGCCAAAGTAATACTTAACTGCGCTTTGATAAAAGGATCATTCTGCAAGTTTGCTAGATCTGTGGCGGCTTGGTCTAACACCGATTTGACACTAATGGATTCGCCCGCATGCACGTTAGGACTGGCAGCATCAAAAATGTTGGTCATGAATCTGGCGGTTTCTTTAGCGACAAATGCTTGTTGTACCGCCGAGTCTCGCTCTTGTTGAATGACTTTAGACTGCTGCATGATGATGATACTGGCACTTAACAAACTCACCACAAACAATGAAACGAACAGGGTACTCAAGGTGTTACGCTGAATGAATTTCGACACTCTATAGGTCACACTGTCAGGCTTTGCCGAAATAGGATAGTTTTGCTGATGACGAATAATATCTTCTAACAGGTGTTCGGTACTCGAGTAGCGTCTTTCAGGCTCTTTTTGCAATGCCTTCATTACAATTGTGTCTAAATCACCTTTAAGGGCTTTTGCTCGGCTACGTATGTTTTCATCGTCGCAAGCCATACATTTAACGCTCGGACGAACTGGCAAACTATCGAGTATCATTGATTCAATACTGCTTTTAGAAGAATCAGTGCTGTCGAAAACAGGTTCATCGGTTAACAAGTGCATTAACAGCGCACCTAAACCATACACATCTGAGCGGGTAGTAATATTGCTACCAAGCACTTGTTCGGGCGAGGCATTAGCAGGCGTTAACACGCGAGCAAACTCTTGAGTGAAATCACCTGAAGTATTGGAATTTTCGCTAGTGTCTTGAATAAGCTTAGCAATCCCAAAATCAAGAAGTTTAACCTCTCCTTGAGCATTTACGAGTACATTACTGGGTTTAATATCACGGTGTACAATTAGGTTTTGATGGGCATAAATAACTGCGGCCAATACCTGCTTAAATAGTTCAATACGCAGCTCAATGTTCAGGTTATTTTGCTGGCAATACTGCGTAATAGTTAACCCTTTAACATACTCCAAAATAATATAGGGTTGGCCTTGTTGTGTTTCGCCTCCGCCAATAAAACTAGCAATGTTTTTATGATTCAAAGACGCTAGAATCTGCCGTTCTCGCCTAAAGCGTCTGACATTTTGCGAAGTGATATGTTTACGATGAATAACCTTAATCGCAACGAACTGTTCGAAGTCGTTTTCTTTTCGTTTTGCTAAGAACACGCTGCCCATTCCCCCCTCTCCAATGGGGCCAACAACTTCAAAGTGCTCGACTAAATCACCAACCCGCAGAACTTGTTCATCCAACAGTAAATCTGATGCCGTTGCAGCCACAATATTAGTTAAGTTAGGGGGACTTTGTTTTTGATCATCTACCCCTAACATTTCCAAAACATTGGCGATAATCTCAGAGTCACCATTGCTATGCTCAGTGACATAGCCACGTTGCTGTTCTTTAGGCAACGTCTGTGCATGATTGAACAGATCTTTTATTAAAGACCATTTTTGCTGATCCATGAATTTATCCTTCAGGTACCGATGAATTTAGCGTTTCGGCTTGCAGTTGCACTTTAAACCAAGCTTTAGCCGCCTGAATGTCGCGCTCAATAGTCGCTAGAGATAGCTGTAATAATTCAGCAATATCAGGGTGACTTAACATCGAAAATAGTTTTAGTTCAAAAATTTGCGAAGCACGAGAATCAAATGTCGCTAGTTGATTTAGCAATTCGTCAATGTAAATCAACTCAAGTTGATTGTGTCCGCAAAGAGCATTGATATCACCATGATGATCAACTAGTGTCACTTTTACTTGATTTCCGCCACGTTTGGCGGCGTTTTTTTCTCTCGCATGATCTACTAAAATTCTACGCATTTGCTGGGCAGCGATAGCGGTAAAATGTTTTTTGTCTACTACATGCATCGTTTTGTTCGCCAACTTTAAATAAGCTTCGTTAACTAAAGCTGTGGCTTGTAGCGTATGACCTTGTTGTTCACCACGCATAAAACGTGAAGCAATACGATGCAACTCTTCAAGCACCAATGATTGTATTTCCGTTGGTAAAGACTCAATTTTATTTGAGAAAGTAGACATAACAATTGACTCCCTGCATAGTATTTTCTATTCGAGTTGTGCATTTTAGTGCCCTCGATAGGTATTTTATTTTTGCATAAAAAACAAGCACCTCAAAGGTAACCAAAAACTTCAAGGCCATGAACGCCCCCTTAGCTATAACTTTTTAGGTATTTGCACGCTTTAGATGTGCACCGCGTAAAATAAATCGCTCTAGCGCTCTCATTGCCTAATCTCCTTAATAAGTTGATTAAAGGTGTCAGAATCGTCTAATTGCTGAGGGATCATCTGATAATTCACTGGGCCAAGGGCTCCATCGACGTTGATGTCAAGAATACGATCACCAGTCAAAACAGCCTTCAAAGATCCCTGCAAAGGCAGATCGTCACCCACAAATACTCCAAGAGATTGTTGTTTAAATGGGTGATTGACCACCATGCCGGGTTGTATCTTTAACACGAACAAATGGGTCCAACCGTCGATTGCATAAATTCGGCCGCGGTCAATGCGCACGGTTTTGTCAAGACTGGAAATGGTCCATAGCCCATCTAACGGAGTGACTTCTTTTGGTTTCACGTCGGTAATAGAGGGTAAAAATGCTGAAATTTCTGGTATTTGCGTCACCTGTGCTTGTAACGCAGTCTCCCATACAAGGCAGATTAACATTAAAGTGCTTACCTTAGTTTTGCCTAACATAATCAGATTCCTTTGTTTTAGTGGTATATAATCAGTGACTTGATTTCTAGTAGAAAAAAAGTATAAAAAATTACCAGTTGTGAGGTTGCTAGCAGACATAAACTGCCGCTAGCAAAACGGTTTAAAAGCAGCGTGATTTTCACGTGAAATCGTTATTCAACGTTGCTGTTTCCAGACTGCCCTGTTCCTTCTTTTGTACCGCCATGCTCTCCACCAGAGCCTATGTTATACGTATTGCCACTTAGCTCGACGCTAAAATTATCCGTAGTAAGAACATCAAATACGCCGTAACTCCAACCGCCTTCTCCGGCAGCCACATCATCTTCATTACTAAAACGCGCTTCTGAACCGTTGCCCCCAGTACCGGTAGTGATGTCGTTATCTGTAATCTTTGCAGGAGTAAAAACACCAATAAAAATACCGAATGAGGGGCCACCTGCACCTGAGCCTCCAACGCCACCTTCACCACCTTTGCCACCATCACCGCCGTCACCACCTTCGCCGCCACTAAGGTTACCAGGGTCACCCTCGCCACCGCTGCCGCCTTCACCTCCATCGGAACCTAAGCCTCCACGGCCACCATTTCCGCCATTGCCAGAAACAAGTGTGTTACCAATGATTTCATTTAAGGTCCCCGCCACTATATGTAGGGCAATAGATGCACCACCAGAGCGGCCACCGTAACCAGCTGTTCCACCGCCGCCACCTTCACCGCCGCCGCCACCAGCGCCACCATTTTGCCCAAAAGATCCTCCAGCGCCGCCTCCGCCGCCACCGCCACCAGCCCCAGAGTAACCTGTGCTGCCTCTTTCTCCGTTACTGGTAACATAAGCACCACTGTTATTTATCGTTCCCCAGCCCGTAGCGCCATTACCTGGGTTTCCTCTGGCTCCGTTATCTCCGTTTTCACCGGCTCCTCCCTTTCCATCATTACTGTTTGAAAAGCCTCTGATACCACCACTACCTCCTGATACAAACGGAGCCGACGTTCGGCCACTGCCAGCTACACCGTCCTTTCCGGTTTCAAATGAGGAGTTACCTGCATCCCCCCCTTTTCCGCCATTCCAACCTTCTGAGCCTGCCCCACCATCACCACCGACAATATTCAGGCCAACACGACCATCTTCGCCATCATTACCATCTGCTCCCGTCGTATTCGGCCTAATCGCCATATTTGCGGTAGACCTGCCGTCACCGGTGGTAATTTGATTATTCTTTACATAAGTACTGTTTACGTTGTCAAAGTATGCACCTACTACATAACCAAAATTTCCCATGGCGCTATCAGGTGCAAATCCATCAACCTTAATGATGCTATTTTCAAGGGTAAATTCGCTCGCACCGTCTTCAACATAAATACCAAGCATTGGGAGGTCGGTATCTACTTGTTCGGCAACTTGCAGAGCAACACCTGCCACCTTGGAGGGTTGGTCGATATTTTCGAAAATCAATCCAACTCGTTCAGCAGTTAATGGTGTTGGGTTATTTTGTGGATCATAATGCCAGTCGTCATTGTAGCCACCGTAGATACTATTTCCGCCGCTTAGCCTAGGCCGAGCAGATACATCGATACCATGCCAAAGTGCATATGAAGCTTGCGCATCTGGGGTTTGCAGGTAGAAATCGGCATCCTCGGAAGATTGCTCAACGGCCTGACTAAAATCAGTGTAAGGCGCATCTATGCTGCCAGTCGACGTACCCGCAAAATTAGCATCAACAAAAACAGCAGTGTTAACATCTTCCACCACCACCAAGGTAATCGTATCCGAATCGCTCTGGCCTCCAGCAGTAGCCGTTACTCTAAATTGAATGGAGTTCACGTCATCCGGCGCATTAAAACTTGCACTGGCAGTATCGAAGCCTTGAGTATTGGCCACTGAGTCGCCGTTGAGTTGTTGCCAAGAGTAACTTATGGTGTCAGCGTCAGGATCCGTTGCAGAAGCTGTTAAGGTTACCGCTTCACCCACGCTTACTATCTGACGAGCATCAACAGTCACAGTGGGTGGGTTTCCTGCCTTTTGGCTTTGGCCGCCACTGCTACTGTCACCGCCACCACCTCCACAAGCTGATAGGCCAATCGCAACAATTGGTATATATAAATTTAGACCGCAATTATTTAAGCGTTCCTTGATTTCATTAAAAGGTAATTTCATTTTTTCCGCCTCAGTTAAATAACTTGTTTTTAAACGTCTTATTTACGAAGCGTAAGGGAATTGAAAAACCCCTCATTTTTTTTGAAAAATATTCGTTTTAGTCAAATTTATTGAAGCAAAGCGGAGAAAAACGCGACATATGATTTAGTGATTTGTGCAATAAATCCGGCGATTTAGGAACTTCCTAGGTAAAGGTGGCTAGATCTAGACAACAAAGTTACTTCTGCAAAAATCAGCACAAATATACGATGCCAAGGGTTAGCATTGCGATTAGAGAATAGAAGAATCTGTACAGGCATGAATAAAAAGCTAGCTGCAATTTAGGTCGATTTGTCAACGACCTCTTGCGTTACAGGTTTGTTTTTTCGGTGGTATGCTCTTGCCGATGCTTATTTTCTATATCGGAAGGCTAGCCAGACAATTTTTGAATCGTCTGATTTCTAACACAACTTAAAAAGCAGAAAGTTGAGGCGCAATAATCAATGGTTCTAATTGAAGTGAAATGACAGTGGCGTTGATTCAAAAATATGGCTTGGTAGTGACTGCTGTTTGAAAAACGTTTTTAGTCGCGTAATGTCCATGGAAACTTAACGGCCCCCCCGTTTTTGTTCTGTGGGGATACAGTCTATTTCAACGTAAAAACAAACAGCCTGGATAGCGCTATGCAGGCTGTAAGTATGCTAATCGACAAACTACTGATATTGGCGAGTGTAGTTTTCGAGTTGTTGTAAATAGCCTTTTTTGGTTTCATCATCTAACCAAGCAACCTTAAACGCATTACCTACCATAGTGGTTATTTGAGCCTCACTAAACTGACCTTCCTTTTGTAACTCAAACAAATTTTCATTTAGGTAAGCTCTAAAATAAGCAGGATCATCTGAATTAATGGTCACTAACATCTCTTTTTTGAGCATTTTATGAATTTCGTTAGAAGTCAGGGATTGCACCACAAATCGATTAGAAACCGGGCAAACTGTCAATCCTAATTTTTTATCCTTAATCAGTTCACATAACTCTTCACTTTCTAGCGAATTAATCCCATGGTCAATACGGTCAACTTCAATTGTATTTATGCATTGCTCTATATGTGTTTGTGTATTCAACTGATTAACGTCGCAATGCATGGTTAACTTTAACCCCATCGATTTAGCTTTAGCGAATACATCAGCAAATTTAATGGGTGGGTTGTTTCTTTCATCAGAGTCAAGGCCAACACCAATTATCCAGTCAAGATAAGGTTGCGCCATTTCTAAATGTTGCTTGGCCGATTCTGCACTCATATCTCGCAAGAAACACATTATTAACTGGCTTTTGATACCTAAATTTTGTTCCGCTGCTAGTTGTGCTTTATGGATCCCTGTAATCACAGTCTCAAAGTCAACTCCTCGGGTCGTATGTGCCTGTGGATCAAAAAACAACTCAGCATAAATAATTTCTTGGCTACGCGCTTTACTTAAGTAGGCATAAGTTAATTGATAAAAATCGGCTTCGTCTACCAGCACACTCATACCCGCATAATATATAGTTAGAAACGAGGGTAAATCATGAAAGTCGTAAGCGGCCACTAATGCCTCAGGTGAGTCATAGGCAAGTTCGATATGATTCTTTTTAGCCAGAGCAAAACTTAATTCTGGCTCAAGCGTGCCTTCAAGATGTACGTGTAATTCTGCTTTAGGGATATTTTCAATAAAGGTTTGCATACGACTCACTCAAATTTGTTTATGTTTGTTTGATTAAGCAAATTTAATACCTATGTCTCACACCTTGTTCTGCAAGACTTAGGCAGCACCTAGCTATACATTGCACGTATTAATGGCTTAATAATCACATACATTCGCACTAACTCTGTGCAAAATAACAGTCATCGCCATAGTCAGAAGCAGCTATCTAGGCATTCTAGAAAGCGAAGATGTTGTTCTCAAATCAGTCTAAAACGTTTCTTTCAACAACCCCAACATGTCCTCAACCGATAACTTAGTGGCGGCTTCGTTACCTGATAATAATTTGTCGGCTAAGTCTCGTTTATGTTGGTGTAATGCCACAATTTTTTCTTCTATGGTGTTTTGGGTGATCAAACGGTAAATAGTTACTGGCCGCTTTTGCCCCATACGGTGGGCGCGGTCAGAGGCTTGTTCTTCTACCGCAGGGTTCCACCAAGGATCCATATGAATAACATAATCTGCGGCAGTGAGGTTTAAGCCAGAGCCACCAGCCTTTAAGCTGATTAAAAAGATATCCCCTTCACCACTTTGAAAAGCGTTAACGCGTTTTTGCCGCTCTTTTTGTGGGGTTGACCCATCTAAATATTGATAACTCAAGCCTTTGCTTTCGAGGTGTTGTTTGATGATTTGTAAGTGGCCAACAAACTGGCTAAAAATCAGCGCTTTATGGTGATTTACTTGAAGCTCTTCTAATAGCTCATCAAGCGCAGCCAGTTTGGCACTGGATAATGTGCTTTCTGACATGACTAACTTGGGGTGGCAACAAGCTTGGCGCAGTTTCACCAACTCAGCCAACATTCTAATGCGTTGTTCCCCAACATTGCCTTGTTGGCCGCTCTGGCTGATGTTGTCTATGGCGTTCAATCGTAACGCTTCGTAAAAATCGCGCTCTTTGGCAGACATTTCAACTTGAATATTAATCTCGGTACGGGGCGGTAACTCGGTTAACACTTGGTTTTTCATGCGACGCAGAATAAACGGCTGGATCAAGGTTTTTAAGCCTTGTCTGGCTTTGTGGGCGGCGAGTGGGTCTTCTTTGGCGTTTTCAATGGGCAGCGAATAGCGTTCATTAAAACGTTTAATGTTGCCCAGTAATCCTGGATTAATAAAGCGGAATAAACTCCATAACTCGGTTAAGTCGTTTTCTATGGGGGTGCCTGTAGTGATCATTTTAAAGTCGCCTTTTAAAGCGAAAGCAGCTTTAGTCCGTTTGGCTAATGGATTTTTTAAAGCTTGAGCTTCGTCAGCCACAATAGTGTGCCAATGGACACTTTTAAGTAACTCGCTTTCTCGTTGCAGCAAGCCATAACTGATGATCACGCAGTCAAAAGGATTTAACTCATTCAACAAGTCTTGACGCTGCAAGGTACCGCTAGAGTCGGCAAACAATTTAATATTCAGTGTGGGCGCAAATTTTAACGCTTCTTGTTGCCAGTTAAAACACACTGATGTGGGAGCTATCACTAAACTTGGGCCATCATTGGCTCTGGCCAATAACACAGCCAAGGCTTGTAAGGTTTTACCTAAGCCCATATCGTCAGCCAAGCATGCGCCTGCTCCCCAATGGGCTAAGCGTGATGCCCAGTCAAAGCCCACCAGTTGATAATCACGTAATTCAGCCTGAAAGGTCGAGGGAATGATTGGTTTTATGCCATTGGCTTGGTGCATTCTTTGGGTTTGTTCGTCCCAGGCGTGGATGGTTTTCATACGCATGCCTGTGGTGGCTTCTTCTAGCTGTAAGCTAGCTAAGGGATGGAACTTACCATCGTCTGTGACTTGGTTAATTTGCTCTAACTTGTGACGTAAATCTTCAGACAAAGCGAGTATTTGTTCACTACCTAATTCGATAAATCGGCCGTTGCTGGTTTTGACCAATTCCAATAATTTACGTAACTCTATGACTTGTTCGTTGTCTACTTGCAAGTCGCCGCTAATATCAAACCATTCGCTCTTTTTACCCATTTTTAATTGTAAGTGTTGGCTTTCTAAGGTTTTACTTAACGTCACTTTCTTACCTTTTGGCCAGCGCAGCACTAGCTCAAACTTTTCCGCTACAACAGCCGCCTCTAATTGCTCTAAGGCCTCCAATGCAGCTTGTAGCTCATCAAGTACTAAACTGTTATCAGCCATGTTTAAAAACACAGGGCAAGCTTTATCGAGCTCGTCTAACAAGGTCTCTTCTCGTACTAAGTCTCGTTGCGTAGCGACTCGCTTACCGTTTATGTCACTGGTTAAACTGGCGTTACCAATACCCGGCTTAAAGGCTGGCCCTTGCTCGCCGAAGGGCATCACCACACAGGTAAAAGCCAGTCCAGTTTGCACTGGTTCAATATTGATCACTAAATTATGGTCGCACTCTAACGTATCTAGGCCAGTATCAAGCTCTGACATATCCGATTGAATATTTAAGAATGGGGCGATAGCTGCAATACCATCTAGCGCCTTTTGTTTAGCACCAATGGGAATTAACAAACCACTTTCACCAATAATTTGCGCGACTTTAATATGCTCTGGTGAAAACTCAGTAAGTTGCAGTTGGGTGTCAGAAATAGGTCTGAGATCGTAAACACTTTGCCCTTGTTGTTCCTCATCGATCTCAGCAGACAAATTAGCAATACTTAAACAGAGTTGATCACCTTGTTCACTGACTAATAATTCTGGTCCACACTTAGTCAGTTCAATAACTTGACTTAAGTCATCAGCATAATACAAATTGTCGATACCCACGGCGGCGTTTAATGCGGGTAAGCCTTGCAGTACATATTCGGTTTTGCCGTAATAGCCCCAAGACTGATACACTTTAATCGTTCGGCAAAGATGTTTGTCACTGTCACTCAAGTACTCAATACTATCGGTTTCTTCTTTAAGGCGTTTTAACGAAATCGTGCGCCCTTTGCTCCAACCCGATTTACTGAGTTTTTGTTCTCGCGCTTTTATCGAATCGTAATAATCATGTTCCAGCTCCCAAATCAAACGTATAGGTTTTACCACTTTTGGTTTGTCGGGCGCGGCATTATTTGGCCCTTTAGGATTAAGGGCAATCAGCTTATCTAAAGCTAAATCCCACTGTTCTTTGATAGTGACCAAAGAACAAATATCCGCGACTTCTACATCAACCGCCTTTGCGCTAGTAATAGAAGCTTGCTTGCCAATACTTACCGCTATTTGCCCACATAATTCTGCAAATAGGGAATAACCTAATTTAGTAAAATTAGCCTGATGTTTAGTCGCTAAGTCTACAAACTTCTGTTCATTTGTTTTGTTACACCACACTTGGCCGATTAAAAAAGTGAGATAACAGAGCTGATGGCAAAAGAAGTCGTTGTCTTCATCAATCGAGCTGTATTCCATTTGTACAGAGTATTGTTCAGCACTAGACAAGCTATTAATTGGCCTAAATAAAATACGCCCAAGCACATAAAAATCACTATTAGCTTTACGATCACTATCTTCAAATTCAACTTGTTGTTTGGCTGTGATAAAACAACTCGCATCATGTTGATTGGCCTCCACCATTAATGCCAGTTTGTAAAAGTAACCCAATACTTCGTTTAGATATTGTTTTTTACGTTTAGTTAATTTGTTTTTAGCTTTAAGCGCTTGTTCAAAATAACTCAAGGCTTGCTGGTTTTCTCCACGTAAAAAGCTGTACGCCCCCCACAACTGTAAGCCATAACTACTGGTATCTTGAGGGCTATGCAATGCGATAAAATCCTCAAAGCGCATTTGATACAAGTATTGTTCGGCCAATAAATGTTGGCACTCAAGGTTATACAGTACATCTTGCGGATCACTGTGAGCCTGACAAACTTGTTCTAATAACTGAATAGGATATTCGCAACTTTGCCCTTCTCTTTGACACAGCCTAATCAGAGTGGCAAAGGCTTGGTACTGCACGCTGTTCGGCAATTTAGTAAACACATCAAAATTAAAAGGTATAAAGAATAAGCCAACTAACACAAGGTTTTGCTGGTGATCGATAATTTGTGGATTTTTATTAAACTCTAATTCTTCATATAATTTATCGCTAGAATACAAATAATAAAGATCCCGCACGACTCTATGTTGATTTGTTTTTTTATTTTGCCAATTATAACTATCCACCACAGGTACCACTTCTTCGGCTGCCATGATGATTTCTAATAACTTATCTTTGTCTGATATTGCATGAACCGTAGATAGTTGCGCTATATGCACAACTAATTGGTTAGCCAACAACCTATTTAGCAGCAAACCTTCCTTGCTCACATCCAATAGAGACTGTTGCCTCATTGGGTCTTTGTTTTGAAGAGCTAAGCGATAGTTTTTTTTACTTAAAGGTAAAAAACCTCTCTCTACTAATAAATCTAACAACAACCGTAATTTTGTGACGCCAATAGGTTTATAAATGACAGCCAAAATAGTGAGTACACTTTGCTGTGCCTCATCAAAACTCAAAAAAGTGTGATAAAGAGATTCAATTTTTTGTTCGGTTTGTGAATGGATCAATGAGGCACACTTCATTACAGCTACACTTACGACCTTTATTTTATGTGCGCAGAAATTAACAAAATTATGCGGCGTAAACAATTTATAACCACCTTAACCCTGTCTTAACCTTGCTGCTGTTAATCTTTGCTCAATAGTACGCTTTTACTCTTTAAACTTTTGTGTAATCCACATTAAAACGGTATTGGCCAGAACTTTTTATCACAGTTTTCAACGAGGAATGTTTTAACATGAAACCTTCAAAATATATCGTAAGCTTACTAGTTACCGCTATTTTACTAAGTAGTTGTCAACCAGATAGTGATCCAGTACAAAGCAAACGCACCACTGCAGTTTCATATATTGAAGTGGCCGCAACCGAACATAATATCGACACTAAAATGCAAGGGCGAGTCGTTGCGTCACTCAGTGCTGAAGTGCGTCCTCAAGTGGGCGGTATAGTGCAAAAACGCCTATTTACTGAAGGGCATTCTGTCGAGCAAGGTGAATTGCTTTATCAAATTGATCCCGCCACCTATCAAGCTGCCTACAATGAAGCAAAAGCCAACTTAAATAGCGCCAATGCATCAGTGGCCACCGCGAAATTAAAAGACGACCGTTACGCTGAATTACTAAAATTTGAAGGGGTATCGCAACAAGATGCTGATGACGCCCACGCCGCTTATCTTGAAGCCAAAGCGAATATCGAAAAGTATCAGGCGGCGTTAGCCTCTGCTGCAATTAATCTAGAATACACTGAAATTAAGGCGCCTATCTCTGGCCACATTGGTATATCTAGTATTACTCCAGGTGCATTAGTGACGGCGCAACAAGCCAGTGCGTTAGCCACAATACGTACCTTAGATCCTATTTACGTCGATATGAAAAAGAGCAGTAAAGAACTATTAAAACTGCGTAATTTAATGAGTAAAAATGGCATTTCACGAGGTGATACCCAAGTCACTTTGACCTTGGAAGATGGCACTGAATATAACCACAAAGGCAAGTTAAAAATGCAGGAAGTAGCGGTAGATGCTGCAACCGGCTCTGTGACTTTACGGGCGGAGTTTCCTAATCCGGACGGCATATTGTTGCCCGGTATGTTTGTGCGAACTGAAGTGAACGAAGCAATCAACAAACACGCTATTTTAGTACCACAACAAGGTATTTTTCATTCTGCCACAGGTGAGGCCTATGCCTATGTAATCAACGATAACAATCTCATTGAAAAACGCCAAGTACAGACAGTTGAACCCTTTGAGAATAAATGGGTCATCGCGAATGGATTGTCAGTAAATGATAAATTGTTGGTGGAAGGATCTGCAAAGGTGCGCCCTGGCGCCGAAGTAAATCCAGTCGAAGTCGAGATGAATAACAAAGGTTTGATGGTCACAATCAGTGACCCAGAACAACATTCGTTATCGTCACAAGGGGGCGTATAATTTATGTTTGCTCGTTTCTTTATTGACCGCCCGGTTTTTGCTTGGGTTATCTCAATTATTATCATGCTGACTGGCTTAGCGTCGATTTTATCGCTGCCAATAGCTCAGTATCCGAGTATTGCACCACCTGTTATTAGTATTAGTACCAACTATACAGGTGCCGACGCGCAAACCGTCGAAAACAGCGTCACGCAAATACTGGAACAACAACTAACTGGACTCGATGGGCTTTTATACTTTTCATCTTCAAGTACATCTGACGGCGGAGCGTCGGTTAGCGTGACCTTTGAAGAGGGTACTGATCCAGATTACGCACAAGTACAAGTGCAAAATAAGGTACAACAAGTTAACTCGCGTTTTCCTGAGTCAGTACAAGATCAGGGCGTTACCGTAAAAAAATCAAACTCTGACTTTTTATTGGTAACCGCTGTTTACGACAGCACCGACCAAGCTACCGCTTATGATATATCTGACTACATTGCGTCTAATATGGAAGATGCTCTAGCCCGAATCGAAGGCGTGGGTGACGTACGTGTATTTGGTTCACAATATGCGATGCGAATTTGGTTAGATCCAACCAAACTTGCCGCTTATGAACTGATGCCCTCTGATATCAGCAGCGCACTTCAAGCGCAAAACATCCAAGTACCTGCAGGTAAAATTGGTGCACTTCCAGCGATAGATACTCAAGAGCTCAATGCTACAGTTACCGCGCAATCTATGATGTCTACACCAGATGAGTTTCGAAATATCATCATAAAATACGACGCCAATGGTGCCAACGTGCTGCTGGGAGATGTGGCTAACGTAGAAATTGGTAGTGAAAGTTATGATTCTATCGCTCGTTTAAATGGTCACCCTGCTTCAGGTATTGCCGTTATGCTATCTCCCGGAGCCAACGCACTAGACACAGCGACTAGAGTAAAAGACCGCGTTGCTGAACTAGCACAAAATTTACCTGACGGTTACGAAGTGACTTTCCCCCGAGATAGCACCGACTTTATTAGAATATCCATCAGCGAGGTGGTGAAAACCCTAGTTGAAGCGGTGGTTTTGGTGGTATTGGTGATGTGGTTATTTTTGCAAAACTGGCGTGCTACGCTTATCCCCGCTATTGCAGTACCTATCGTGTTATTGGGTACCTTTGGGGTGTTGTCCTTTTTTGGTTTTTCAATCAATACCTTAACTATGTTTGGCATAGTGCTATCTATCGGCCTTTTGGTAGATGATGCCATAGTGGTAGTAGAAAACGTCGAACGACTAATGCGCGAAAAGAACCTATCCCCACGTGACGCCACCATAGAATCCATGAACGAAATCAGCACTGCTTTAGTCGGTATTGCTGTAGTGTTGTCAGCGGTATTTTTACCTATGGCATTTTTTGGTGGTTCAACTGGAGTGATTTATCAGCAATTCTCAATTGCGATTGTTTCTTCTATGACCCTGTCAGTGATTGTAGCCTTAACCCTGAGTCCAACACTCTGCGCCAGTATATTAACTAAGACCGAACATAACGAAACAGGCAAAGGCTTTTTTGCCCGCTTTAACCGTGGTTTTGACAGTATGACCCACTCTTATAGCGACAAAGTACAAAATGTTATCAGCCGAAAAATAAGATGGATATTGGTATATGGCGTTATTGTGGCTGTGTTAGGTATTTTAATCACCCGATTACCAAGTAGCTTCTTACCTCAAGAAGACCAAGGCAGCACTATGTTTCAAATTAGTTTACCTGAAGGGGCTTCTATCAAACGTACCAGAGCCGTCGCAGAACAAGTAGAAAAATACTTAACCGAAGAAGAGTCAGACACTGTGATTCGCAAATTTTCTATTTCCGGATTCAACTTTTCTGGCAGTGGTCAAAATGCCGGAATGGGTTTTGTTTCTTTAAAACCTTGGGATGAGCGCCTAGAAGAAGACCAAAGCGCGGACGCCTTGATAGCGCGCATGAATCAAAACTTAGCTGGAATACGCGACGCCAGAGTATTTGCTATGTCGCAACCGGTTATACAAGGTTTAGGGCAAAGCAATGGCTTCACATTTGAGCTGCAAGCTGCATCAGGCACTAGCCGTGAAGAACTCACAGCTCTGAAAAATGAGTTAGTTAGCCGAGCTCAACAAAGCGATACGTTAGTGGGTATTCGCGAAGGGGCACTTAGCGAAACTCCACAATTAAAAATTAATATTGATAATGGCAAAGCCACGGCACTGGGTTTATCACTGCAAGATGTTGCTAACACATTAACCTATGCGTGGGCGGGCTCTTACATCAACGACTTCCTTGATGATGGGCTAGTGAAAAAGGTGTATATATCCAGTGATGCAGAATATCGTTCAAAACCAGAAAACCTAGAGGACTGGCATATTCGAGGGCAAAATGCTCAAGGTGAAACCACCATGACACCATTTTCGGCCTTTAGTACTACATCTTGGTCAAGTGCGCCTCAAAGTTTATCTCGCTTCAATGGTATAGCTTCATTCCAAATTCAAGGAGCCGGTGCCGATGGTGTCAGCTCGGGTGAGACTATGGCAGAAATGGAACGTTTAACCGAAGAAGTAGGCCAAGGCAAACTCACCTATTCATGGAGTGGCCTGTCGTACCAAGAAAAAATATCCAGTGGCCAGTCAACCGCCCTTTATGCCATTTCTATTTTGGTGGTATTTCTAGCGTTAGCAGCCTTGTACGAAAGCTGGTCGGTGCCTTTGTCGGTTATTACTGTGATTCCTCTGGGTATCATTGGTGCTGCTTTAGCCACCACGCTACGCGGGCTAGAAAACGATATTTATTTTCAAGTGGCCTTGTTAACCACCATAGGATTAGCATCTAAGAATGCGATTCTGATTGTGGAATTTGCCGAAGCTTCATACCAGCGAGGCATGTCGTTAATTGACTCGGCCATGAATGCCGCGAAATTACGATTACGCCCCATCATTATGACCTCTTTGGCCTTTATGTTTGGCATATTACCTTTGGCTTTATCCACAGGGGCGGGCGCCAATAGTCGCATTTCCATTGGAACTGGTATTGTTGGCGGCACCTTAACTGCAACAGTTCTAGGGATCTTTTTTGTCCCTATGTTCTTCGTAATAATTCGCAGCATATTCCCGAATAAAAAACCATTGGAGCATGGCCATGATTAATATCTCTACCAGAACCTTATGCGCTAGGTTATTACCCATAGCGGGGGCCTTAATATTAGCTGGATGCAGCACCTTGGCGCCTGACTATATTCGTTCTGAAATAGACATAGTGAATACCTTGAATAATTCAACTGAACTACAACCCCAAGGGTTTTCCAAGCAGTATGCTAATCAGGTACCTTGGAAAAGCTTTATTCAAGACTCACGTTTGACTCAGGTCATAGAACTGGCGTTAAACAGTAACCGTAGTTTGCGTCAAACCCTGGCCGACGTTGAATCAGCCAGGGCCACTTATCGCATTCAAAAAGCCGATATATATCCGCAAATTGATCTTGGTTTAAGTGGCAACCGCTCTAAAACTACTTCGTCAGAGATCACTACTAGCTATCAGGCACAAGCGGGATTAACTAACTATGAAATTGATTTATTTGGTAAAACTCGTAGCTTGAACATTGTGCAAATGGAGGCCTATTTAGCCAGTGAAGAAGTAGCTAAAGCCGCTCAAATTTCACTAATTGGTGAAATAACCAATGCTTGGTTAACCTTAGCTGCGGATAAAAACCAATTGAGCTTGGCTAAAGAAACCGCTGTTAACGCTGAAAAAGTCATGGCGATTACTAACAAACGTTTGCAACTTGGGGTTGATTCGAGAATAGATGTGGCCAGCGCCGAAACCATCTATCACAACGCCAATTCAGATATTGCTAATTTTACCACTCAAGTAGCGCAAGACCTTAATGCATTGCAGCTTCTTGTGGGCGAATCCATTCCTGACAACTTATTGCCTCAAGATTTACCCAGTAGTGAAAGCTTACTGAGCGATGTACCCGCTGGATTGTCTTCATCGGTATTATTACAACGCCCCGATGTGCTGGCTGCAGAACATTCACTTAAATCAGCTAACGCTAATATTGGCGTAGCGAGAGCAGCATTTTTTCCAAGCTTATCACTCACAGCGACAGGTGGATTAGCCAGCAATGTGTTAGCCGATATATTCAGTGGTGGCGCAAGTTCTATTTGGACCTTAGCGCCTAATTTAACCCTGCCCATTTTTGATGCTGGCGCTAATGACGCCAATTTAGCGTTAAGCCAAGCACAACAAACGAAATATCTAGCAGCCTACGAATATGCCATTCAAAGTGCTTTTTCTGAGGTCGCCGATGCCTTAGCTCGTAGAGCCACAATTCAAGACCAACTCTACGCTGAACAAGCTTTAGTGACAGCGGCTAGCCGCAGTTATGATTTATCTTTAGCTCGTTATGAAGGCGGAGTGGATAGTTTTCAAAATGCTCTAGAAGCGCAGCGCACTATGTATCAAGCCAAGCAGTCACTTATTTTGACTAAACAAGCTGATCTTAATAATCGTGTGACTTTGTATCGTGTATTGGGAGGAGGCTTGGCCCAGCAAAATTCGAATGAAGTTAGCGGTTAAACCTGTATGTGGCTAATACCCTATGCTAGCTTAGATAAGTCGTTATAAAATCCCCTTAAATTCAATATTTACGGGAGATTTAACACATTAAAATATTTAGGAAAACTGTCTAAATGATGAATGTACTGTTGGTTGAAGATGATATTGACTTAGCAACCACAATAGTGGATTACCTAGAAATCGAGTCAATTGAATGTGACCATGCTAGCAACGGTTTAATGGGCTTGAACTTAGTCGAAAATAATCAATATCAAATGATGATACTAGATATCAACATGCCCAAAATGGACGGTTTAACCCTTTGCAACACACTACGTGAACGAGGGATGGATATTCCAATATTAATGCTAACTGCACGGGATAGTTTGGAAAATAAATTACAAGGATTTGAAGCCGGTAGCGATGATTATCTAGTTAAACCCTTTGCCATGAAAGAATTAGTTGCTCGAGTGCAAGTACTGGCTAAACGCCGCAGTGGAGAGGCGAAACGTTTAGTGCTTGGTGAATTATCAATAGATCTAACTCAAAAAATTGCAACTATCGCACAAAGCCCATTAAAACTTTCTCCTATTACCTTTAAGTTGTTAGAAATCTTAGTAAGAGCGGCACCTCAAGCTGTCTCTAGGCAAAAAATTATGCAGTTAGTATGGGGCGAAGAGCAACCAGACAGTAATAGTTTGAAAGTACATATTCATCATTTGCGCAAACAGCTAGAAGCCGTATCAGCTGATATCGACTTAGTCACAGTTTCAGGTGTTGGTTTTGCCATAAAACAACGAGAAAAAGGAAGCCAATAGTGAAAATCATGCCAAGTCTAAGACTTTACTTTTTTATCAGTGTGGTTTTGCTTGGCTCGGCTATGGCAATAGGCTTTTCTTTTCTAAGCGCAAATTATTATATTGATGGCTTAGATCGCGGCATCAATGGCACTATGTTTGATTTAGCAAAAACAACAAAAGTAGAAGATGGTCAACCTCGAGATATCGCTAGCTTTACTATTGCTAGCCGCTGGCAAGATACACCAGAAATTATACGGCAACGTTTTAAAAATCCTCCTATTGAAGAAGGGCGACTGCATAAAATCAAAGACCAAGGTTTGTTTTTCACTATTCCCAAAAATATATTTTTTGTGGTTTTGCATAGGACCGCCGAAGGCGAGCAGAGATTTGTTTCAAAAATTATGCTTGAAAAAGATATCATTTTGATTACCGAAACTCGCCGTCCAACCAATCCATTAATTTGGGCCCTTGTAATAGCGATTTTTGCCATCGTATTATTTTCTGTTTGTCTGTTCATAATCATGCAAAAAATCACTAAACCGGTAGAGTCGTTAAAGGACTGGGCTAAATCTTTAAATCAGGAAACCCTAAAAAACACCCCTCCAGACTTTAACTACAACGAATTAAATATATTAGCGACTTTAATACAAGACAGCTTGCTGTCCGCGCACCAAAGTTTAGAACGAGAACAACGATTTTTGAGTTATGCTAGCCATGAAATACGCACCCCTATTGCAGTGATCCGCAGCAATGTAGACTTACTACAACGTCTCAACGAAAAACAACCTGCCAACGATAAACAACAATTAACGTTACAACGAATTCAAAGAGCAGGACTCAATTTGAGTAATGTAACTGACACATTATTATGGCTCAGTCGCAATGAAGATATCGCCATTGTCCCAGAGCCAGTTGATCTGAGTAAAATAATCCGTCAAGCCTGCAGCGATTTAGCTTATTTACTGGATGGAAAAAACGTTGATGTAGAAATTGAAAGTGAGAACACCTGTGTCAATGTAGTATCTGTGGCCTGTCAAATAGTTATAAACAATCTCATTCGAAATGCATACCAGCATACCCAAGAAGGGTTTGTGACTATTAAACAACTCGGCAGCTGCATAACCATCATAAACACTAACGTAACTGATAATAACGACCAATTTAACGGCAAATCAGTTAAAAGCCCCATCGCCTTTGGCCATGGCTATGGTTTGGGTTTACAACTAAGTGAAAAAATTATAACGCATCATAACTGGCAATATTCCAAGCACAGTTCACAAGGTAGCTATCGAGCAACCATCGATTTTGAAAGCCACTGAATCTAGACTTTCACAACACACAAGATAATTACCCGATAGCTGTAGACTTTAATGACCAATCATAATCTCAAATTAGTAACGGTTTTATTATATAGACCATCACAGATGGTCAATTGAGACCCGAGATTGTTGGTAGAGATTAAAAATAACTGAACTCGTTTTTCCTTGTCCTCTATCAATAAGTGAATAAAATTATCCTTTAATTTGCGTATACCTCTAATTTTTATGAATATCCAGTGATATAGTGTTACTCAGACTCACAATAATGTATTGAAAGATCTAGAGGTTTGAAGGTGCCAAATAACAAAAAGGAAGGTCGTTATTTTGTTTTTATGCTTCGCCTGATAAACGCAATAGTGGTTAGTTTCTGTGTCTCTAGTACAGCCCAAACAGCAATTCATGTAGAACCATTAGCCCTTAACTCTTTTACCAGCCAATTTGATGCCTCACAGTTAAGTGCTCCTTATCTAGTAGAATTAGCTGCCATTTCTTCCCCTGCACTAAAAGCCCAAAGCCAGCAAAACTATGGCTGGGTGGAATCAACAGTCGTTGTATTATTTTTAGTAGTAGTACTTTTCTTAATTTTCTTATTTATACGTCATTATCGTAAACTTAAAACTGAAGTGATTGAAAGAAAGCGTGCAGAGACAGAGTTAGGTGACGTAAATTGGGAATTACAAAATATTTTTGACAATGCCCAAATTGGCATGCTGTTGCACCGAAAATTGGGTAAAATAGAGCGAAGCAATGACTGCTTAGCGACGTTACTAGGTTACGATACCTCGCAAGAGCTTCTTGGTATCGAAGTAAAAGACTTGTTTGCCAACCCTAATGAATTCGAACAACTAAGAATTGAATCAAAAGATTATTTAAGGCAAGGAAAGCACTTTAAGTCTCGACGTTTGCTCTGCACACGTAAAAAAAGCCATATTTGGTGTTCGTTATCGGGTAAAGCCCTAGACCCGATTTCCCCTCCAGATTTAGGCAAAGGCATACTGTGGATTGTTGACGATATAACGGCCCATCACAAAGTAGAAATAGAGCGGCAAAACCATATTCGTTTTCAGTCAGCATTAATTGATACCATCCCTAACCCCATTTTTATTAAAGATCCACAAGGTAAGTTTGTAGGTTGTAATATTGCCTACGAACGAGCCTATGGTATCAATAGAGACGATATCATTGGCAAGACAGTCATGGATTTAGTGTATCTTCCCCTTGAAAGCCGTAAAATTTATCATCAAGAAGATTCAACACTATTGGCCAAAGGCGGCTCACAACACCACGAGCTGGTGCAGCGGTTTGCCGATGGTAAAGATCACCATGTATTGTATTGGGTAAATACTTTTGACTTAAGTGATGGAACACGTGGTGGCCTATTAGGTGTAATAGTTGACATCACCGATTTAAAAGAAGCTCAAGCCAAAGCAGAGCTGGCAACCCAAGCTAAATCAGACTTTTTGGCCAATATGAGTCACGAAATTAGAACCCCGATGAATGCTATTTTAGGCATGTCTCATTTAGCTTTAAAGACCGATTTATCCCCTAAACAACGGGACTATCTAGTCAATATAGATACTTCGACCAAAGCGTTGCTCAGAGTCATCAACGACATCCTAGATTTCTCTAAAATTGAAGCGGGCAAACTAGACTTCGAAATAACCGAGTTTTCCATCGAAGACGTGTTACAAAATGTAGCGAATTTAGTGCAAATCCAGGTTGAGAAGAAACAACTAGAGCTAATACTTTATATCCACTCAGATGTTCCTCGCTTAGTAATGGGTGACCCTGTTCGCTTAGGACAAATTTTGTTAAACCTAATTAACAATGCAGTCAAATTTACTGAGTCGGGCGAGGTGTTGGTGCAAGTGCGCTGCGAAGAACAGTCTAATTCTTCAACCACCATAAGATTCAACATATTAGACACAGGGATAGGCTTAAGTGAGACTCACACTAAAAACCTCTTTCAATCATTTTCACAAGCAGATACTTCTACTACCAGAAAATATGGCGGTTCTGGATTAGGACTGGTTATCTGTAAACGGCTAACAGAGATGATGGACGGTGAAATAGGGGTAAATAGTATACTCGGCGAGGGCAGCCAATTTTGGTTCACCGCCAAATTTGATAATATTGAACAACCTGAATATTGGCGTATCCATTCCGAAGACTTTAACAACCTAAAAATATTAGTGGTTGATGACAACCTATCTTCTCGGCAAGTTTTAAGTAGTTTATTGACACAATATGGCTGCCAACCGACCCTAGTTGAAAGTGGCAAGCGAGCTATTAGCACTTTAAAAAATGCCACTTCTCCCTTCGACCTAATTTTAATGGACTGGCGAATGCCTGAATTAAACGGCATAGAAACCAGTCGTTTGATTCAGGAAGATCCCGATATCAAATTAATTCCTCGCATTATAATGGTCAATGCCTACAACACCCAAAATATTCAGAAGCAAAGTGAAGAAGTAGGGATTTCCAGTTTATTATCAAAACCAATCAGCTCTTCGACTTTGTTTGATTCAATCATATCCGTAATTAATCGAGAACAACATTCCTTTGAAATACATAAATCATCGTATATTCAACGCCAACTCGAGTTAAATAAAAATTATCTAGCGGGTAAACGAGTTTTGGTAGTAGAAGATAACTTGATTAATCAACAAGTGGCACAGGAGTTACTGCTGCAGGCTGGTATAATTGTGACGTTAGCCAATGATGGCGTACACGCGTTGGATGTATTACAAACACAACAATTTGATTGTGTGCTGATGGACATTCAAATGCCTAAAATGGATGGTTATGAAGCCACTCGACAAATTCGCAGTGTGAGTGAATTAAATAACTTACCAATAATAGCCATGACAGCTAACGCGATGAGTATGGAAAAAGAAAAATGTATCGCTACTGGGATGGACGGGCACATCAGTAAACCAATTAATACCTCAGAGTTTTTTAATACCTTAATTGATGTACTAACTGACAAGAGCAACCTTGTTGCCTCGCAATTAATCGTCGACGAGACGTTTTCTAAACGACCTGAGTTAACAGAACTAACTCGCTTTGATGTGGAAAATGCTTTGTTAAGAGTAGGCGGAAAATCAGAAACCTACTTGCAAATCCTATCTCAAGTTTTACAACATGAAGAGCAAACCGCAACAACACTTAAGCGAGCTCTTGAGGAAAACAATTGGCAGACAATAACATCGCAAATACACCAATTAAAAGGGACTTCAGGCAATATTGGAGCCACTGAACTATTCACTGCAACCCAAGAAGCAGAGCAGGCAATAGAGAATAACTTAGTGGCAGATGATAAAGTCAATGCTGTAATTGAATCGCTAATAACAACCCTAGCTATTATTCGTCGTGCTGTTGATAAAAATCCATTGAAACCAGAAATAATGGATATTGACGTAGAAGCGTTATTGGTGAAAATAAATGCTCAAATTGACAATTTTGACGTAGAAGCCCTAGATACTTGCCAGCAACTTCTTAAAAGTGTGAAGCTCACGTACCGAAATTCACTTAAACATTTGTATACTACGTTGCAAGATTATGATTACGAAAAAGCAAAAACAATTATTGACACGTTTTCAAGAGATTTTGTTGCCACTCAAAACCTAGGAAAGAAATAACAATGGATAGAAAAATTATTTTAGCAGTGGATGATACGCCAGGTAACATCAATGTAGTCAAAAGTGTCTTAAGCGAAAAGTACTCTATTATGGCAGCTATTAATGGGGCCCTTGCGTTAAAAATAGTCGAAAAACAACGGCCAGACCTTATCCTACTGGATATCATGATGCCTGAAATGGATGGCTACGAAGTCTGTCAAAAACTAAAAGCTAACCCGTCAACTCGAGATATTCCTATTATATTTCTCACCGCTAAATCTGAAATAAAAGATGAAGCTAAAGGTCTAGAGTTAGGTGCAATAGACTACATTACCAAACCATTTTCACCGGCTATTTTAGCTGGACGGGTAAAAAATCATTTAGCCTTAAAAGAAGCCCAAGAACAATTAGCCCAACAAAACTCTCAGTTAGAACAGAAAGTCGTTGAGCGCACCATGCAAATGGAAGAGCTTCAAGATGTCGCCATGGTTTCAATGGGTGCTCTTGCCGAATCACGGGATCCGGAAACAGGTAACCATATTCGAAGAACCCAATATTATGTGAAACTTATGGCAGAAGAATTAAGCAAGTTAGACAAATTCAAAGATTTTCTGACTCCCGAAAATATTACTATGCTGTACAAGTCCGCTCCCCTCCATGATATAGGTAAGGTAGGCATACCCGACAGTATTTTACTCAAACCAGGTAAATTAACAGAAGCCGAATTTGAAGTAATGAAGTTACATCCTACCTTTGGCCATGACGCCATTGAGTCAGCTATTCGCACAATGAATAGCAACAATAACTTTCTACGTTTTGCTAAAGAAATTGCTTATGGTCATCACGAGAAATGGGATGGTAGTGGCTATCCTCAAGGCTTGTCTGGTGATGACATTCCTGTGTCTTCACGACTAATGGCACTAGCCGATGTGTATGATGCTTTAATTAGTAAAAGGGTATACAAACCGGCCTTCCCTCACGAAAAAGCAGTGGCGATTATTGAACAAGGAAAAGGCAGCCACTTTGATCCTGAAATGGTTGAAGCTTTTTTACGCATACAAGAATCTTGTTATGCTACCGCACAAAAATATGCAGACGACTAATAAAGACTTCTTCAACTAGTGGAAAAATTGTAAACACCACCAATGGTTTTGACTAAAAAACGCCCGAGTTAGTTATCAGGTCGTGCTAAATTTTAGTTGTATTGGCTGCTGGACACTTCTTTAATCTCGAATTAAAAAGTACTCATGATGAAAAAAACTAGTTAGTGAGCGTGTATATTTGTCGTTCACCGAACGCGTTTTTCGTTTGATGATTTAAGATTCCCTCTTGATAACGTTATGTTATAACATTATCATCCACGTTTTATTTTTATCAAAAGTGGAAATTAAATTGGACGTCTCAGCACCTAACAAACAAAAGCCGATGATCGAGGCAAAAGATCTTTGTATTACGATTAATCAGAGTAATATTTTAAAATCTCTTAACTTCCAAGTAGCAGAAGGTGAAATATATGCCTTACTTGGTGGTAATGGTGCCGGCAAGTCCACTACTTTAAAAACCTTTTTAGGCTTTTTACAGCCCACCACTGGCCAAGCGATGGTCAATGACCGCGCAGTGCAAGATGACGTAAAAGCCGTACGTCAACACACCGCTTACTTGCCCGAATCAGCCACTTTGTATCAGCATTTAACGGCCCGCGAAAATATCCACTACTTCTTATCACTCGCCAACATCAGCAAAACCGATGACCAAGTGAATCAAGCCTTTGACCGCGTTGCCTTGCAACCGCAAGCACGAGAACGCCACATGAGCACCTATTCAAAAGGTATGCGCCAAAAAACGGCGATTGCCTTAGCTTTACTTCGTGAAGCACCGATATTTTTCTTAGATGAACCCACCTCGGGCTTAGATCCTGTGGCGATTGACGAATTTAATCAACTCGTCAGTGAACTGGCTGCCAATGGCTCGACTATTTTGATGGTCACCCACGATGTGTATGGTGCCTGCCAAGTGGCGAATCGTATTGGTTTACTCAGAGAAGGAGAATTAGTAGGCGAATTTTCTGCACAAGCAGGACAACAAATAGAAACAGAACTCGTCCACGCGGCCTTTACTCAAAAGGACACGGCATGAAATCGCAAATAATAGCCATAGCCAAAGATGAATGGCGATATTGGCTCAGGTCAAAACTGGCCTTAGCCGTATTAACTCTTGGAGTGCTTCTGACGGTTTCCTCGGTAATAGTCACCACAGTGAAAACCATGGAGCTCGATCATCAAAGAGCGGAGTTACAAAACCAAGCCGAGCAGACATTTACCGAGCAGCCTGACCGCCATCCACACCGCATGGTGCATTATGGGCACTACGCTTTTCGTACCCCATCACCTTTAAGCCGCTTAGATCCCGGTGTCGATGCCTTTACTGGAAACTCGATTTTTCTAGAAGGCCATAGACAAAATAGCGCCATGTTTGCCGACCAAAGACAAGGCACAGCACTGACTAAACTAGGTAGTTTAGATCCGGCATTTATCATTCAAATATTAATCCCTTTATTATTAATTTTGATTGGTTTTAGTTCTATCAGCCGCGAGCGAGAATCACAAACCCTGACTTTTATTTTGTCGCAAGGAGTGTCTATTTACACTGTGATAATCGGCAAATTAATGGCCATGCTTGCGGTAATTGGCTTGATTTTAGTACCCATACTGGTGTCTGCAGTGGTCACTGTGATCCAAGGTGAGTCCTTACTCACCGCTATGAGTTTTTTGTTCGGTTACTTTGCCTATCTAGTAGTGTGGATCATTTTGATTGTTCTATGTTCATGTGCCATGAGTAAAAACAGTGAGAGCTTTGGCGTATTAATGTTTGTGTGGATTTTGTTTTGTATCATAGTGCCAAGAGTAGCCAGTACCACAGCTGCCATTTCTGTGCCATCAGCAGGTAAACTCGAAAGCGACTTTGAGGTGATCGCCCAATTACGCAAATTAGGCGACGGCCATAACGCAGCCGATCCGGCGTTCGCCAAACTAAAAGCCAATTTATTGGCCCAATACAATGTGGACTCAATCGAAGAGTTGCCAGTTAACTTTCGCGGTACTGTCGCAAAAAATTCGGAAGCCGAATTAACCAACGTTTTAAATAAATTTGCCGAACAGCGCATGTCCGAAGAGCTGGCGCAAAGCCAAGTCGCTCGGCAGTTTGGTTGGTTGTCGCCGGTGGTAGCTATCCGCACCTTATCTATGATTTTAGCCGGTACCAGTATTGAAACTCACCATCGCTTCTTACGAGAAACCGAAGCACTGCGATTCGAATTTGTTCAGGCTTTAAATCAAGTGCACATAGACAAACTCAGTTACCAAGACGATATGAATCGTAATGTGGATAAAGAAGCCTCAAATCAAGCCCGAGTGAGTGCGCAAAACTGGCAAGTGTTACAAGACTTCAACTTTACAGCCGATGCCCCAGCCAAACGTTTGCAATATAGCTTTTGGGCATTTATGCAATTATTTATGTGGATAGCCGCGTTACTGATATTAGCCGTATTTATAGGGAGACGCGCGCAATGAGCAGTTTAATCAAATCATTAAGACGCGAGTGGGCCTTTATGTGCCGCCAGCGTTATATTTTGCTGCTTTTACTTTGCAGTATAGTGGTGTCTGGGTTTGCCGTGGTCAGCGGCATTAACGAGGTCAATGAGCAACATGCCACAATCGAACGCTTAAAAGTTGCTGATGAAATTGACCGACAAGATGCACAACACAAACATGACGATTTTGGCATGTTGGCCTATTACACCTTTCATCTAACTTACCTGCCACCTAGTAATTTAGCCTTTGCTGCTTTAGGTGAACGTGATGTTTTCCCGTGGAAACATCGAGTCAGAATGTTAGCCCTAGAAGGACAAATTTATGAAAGTGATACGTCCAATGCTGAGCTGGCGCAAATAGGTAAATTTGACTTTGTATTTGTGATCAGTGCGTTAGCGCCGTTGTTTATCATTTTGCTGTTTCATGACTTATTTGCCAACGAGCGAGCCAACGGCCGTTTTGATTTACTGGTTACCACTGCACATTCACCGATCAGCTTGTGGGGTGCTCGTAGCATAGTGCGATTTGGTTCACTATTTGTAGGCTTGTTACTCCCCTTTTGGATAGGCGCGAACATTAGTGGCACAGCTGCTACCGATGTATTTATCGTTACTTTTGCCTGCTTTGTGTACTTAGTATTGTGGACACTATTGAGCATTTGGTGGGGCCGAAATGCCACTAACAGCCCTTGGGTAGCATCGGGATTAATGGGTGTATGGGTGTTATTTGCTTTTATTATTCCAATTTTAGGCGACTTAGCGATTAACCAAAGCACTCATGCGCCTAAAGGTGGTGACATAGTGATGGTGCAACGAGAAGCGGTGAACGATGCTTGGGACTTACCAGTCACCACCACTATGGACGCTTTTGTCGCCACTCATCCACAATGGCAAGATTACACCGAAACAAACAGTATGTTCGAATGGAAGTGGTACTACGCCTTTCAACAGGTAGGCGACCAAAAGGCAGCGCCTTTAGCCCAAGCTTATCAACAAGCGGCAAAAAATAAATATGATTTGGCTGGTTTTGTATCCTTGCTATCACCCCCTCTTTTATTACAAAGAGTGTTAACTCGTGCGGCAAATACCGACGCGCTCGCAGCTTTCGAATACGAAACACAAATACGCAAATTCCATGAACAACTCAGGCATTTTTATTATCCACCGTTGTTTAAAATGCATGAACTTGAGGCTAGTCAAAGTGGTGATAAGGAATTAAAACAAAGGCTTTTAGACACTATGCCTAAGTTTGAAGATGTCATGCAAGGTCAAGTATCCAAAACCGACACAGTTAGCAATACCAATTAACTCGAGTTCAAACAAAGTTATACAATAAGGTAACACCATGAAAATCAATAAAAATGGGCTCAAATTACGCTACTTAAGCCTATGTTTAGCAGGCCTAAATATGGCTCATGCCAATGCCGAGCAACAAACGGAAACAGCCAATATAGATGCCATCGAAAAAGTCACAGTAATGGGTGCTCGTCAAGCCTATCAAGGAGATTTCACCCCATTAGAAACCCCACAGTCTGAATTAAGGATCAATTCGCTAGTGCTTGAAAATGCCGGTGCCTTCGACCTAAACCAAGCCTTAGACTTGTCGGCCTCTGTAGCACGTCAAAATAATTTTGGAGGCTTATGGAATAGCTTTGCTGTGCGTGGTTTTGTGGGCGATGAAAACTTGCCTAGTAACTACCTAGTGAACGGCTTTAATGCTGGACGTGGATTTGGCGGCTCTCGTGACTTGTCTGGGGTCGAATCTGTTGAGGTTTTAAAAGGCCCACGTGCTGCTTTATTTGGCCGCGGCGAACCTGGTGGTACTATCAACCTAGTCACCAAGAGCGCCAACTTTAACGAAAAAACTGAGATTAATTTATCAGCGGGTAGCTTCAGTACCGCTCGAGCCGACCTAGATATCAACAAGGTGCTGTCTGATGATGTGGCGATTAGATTGGTTGGCTTTTATGAAGACGCCGAAAGCTTTCGCGACACAGTTGAAACTACAAAACAAGGTTTTAGCCCCTCTGTTCTTTGGTCAATCAATGATGACAGTCATCTGACTTATGAGCTTGAATATAGCCATCAAGAAACTCCCTTTGACCGTGGCGTGATTGCTGTTAACGGAGAGCTTGGTGTGATTCCAGAAAGTCGTTTTCTCGGTGAGCCAGATTATGGCCAAATAGAAACCGACGTGCTTGGCCACCAAGTGGAATATCATCAAGATTTAAACGACGACTGGAGTGCATTACTTGGCTTTAATTATCGTGATACCTCGCTCGAGGGATTAGCCTCTGAAAACGGTTTTTCAGCACCTGACGATGAAGGTAATTTTGGTCGCTTTAGCCGTTATCGCGACTACAATGCGGTCTATCAAGTATTGCGCGCTGAATTAAACGGAAATTTTGATACCGGAGGATTAAGCCACAAGCTTATTATTGGTATAGATGCCGATAAATTCGAGAATGATCAGTTTGCTCTTCGAGACAGGTCAACTGACCAAAGCATTAACATCTATGACCCAGTTTACGGCCAATACCCTGAATCATCGCTAGCCTTGGCAAGTAATATTGATCGCGTTGAAACCCAAGAGAGTATGGGTTTGTACATCCAAGATCAGATTAGCTTAACCGATAAACTAGATATTCGTATTGGTGCTCGCTTTGATGACTACCAACAAGAACTGGTTAATCGCCTTGCAGATAGTACCTTCGAGTATTCAGAATCAAAAGTTACCCCACAATTAGGTGTGGTTTATAAAGCCTCAGACGCGTTATCTTTTTATGCCACTTATGGTGAAAACTTTCGCCCTCTTTCTGGGGCAACAGATGAGAACGGTTTAGATCCTAATTTGTCAGAATCCTCAGAGTTAGGTGTTAAGTTTTCACTAAATGACGGCGCTCTGTCAGGTACATTCGCAGTGTTTGATGTGAAACAATCTAACATCGCCACCTTCGATGCTGACTTTAACGCCACCGCCATTGGTGAAGCGGCCAGTAAAGGTGTAGAGCTCGACTTAACAGGCAATATTACTGAGTCTTTAATCCTATGGCTTTCTTATTCTTATATTGATGCAGAAACCAAAAATGACTATACCGATTTTATTTCTTATAACTTTGTACCTGCCGGTTCTGAGCTGCTGAATATTGCTGAAAATCAATTAAGCCTGCAACTGGTTCAGCAAACCGAGCTTGCTGATAAAGCTCTAGATTTAATCGCGGGCGTTGTTTATGTAGGTGAAAGAAGTGGCGAGTTTGGTCAACCAAGTTTTAAATTGCCTGAATATACTACGGTACGTATCGCATCTAGTTATGCGGTGACTGACGCTCTCACTGTACGAGCTGAAGTGAACAATCTGTTTGATGAAGAGTATTACACTAACTCCTATGCAAGCGTTTGGGTCCAGCCTGGTACACCAAGAAGTGTCAGAGTTTCCGCCAACTATACATTTTAAATCTATAACTAAAAAAGCTCGTAGGTTTATATACCTGCGAGCTTTTTTCTAAAATTAAAATTGAATCTATATCAAGTTATTCACAGCACATACAACATCCAATAGGCTGAAGCTGCAAAAAAATAAATAAAACACTATCCACTCACTATTGTGAATCACAATATTCTTTTAGCTTAGCGTCGGCCTGCTCTGCAAACAGGATTTCGCAGGCTTCCTTAATACCTTTTGTGTTGACAATATCTTGTTTTCTTAACACCATTTCTATTTTCGAACGCCTGCGTAAAAAATCCTCTAGTTTGGTTATCATCTCTCGTTTCGCTGCGTAGTGTAGCTCTGCTCGGATGTATTCTGCGTTTTCAAGCAGTTGTTCGGCTTGACTTGGATCTCTTTGAATTTCATCTAAAATCTGCAACGCGTGCATGTCATATCTGCGCCATAATCTGGTACTTAGTTTCTCAGAAGAATATGCCGGAGTTAGGGTGTCTAAATCCATTAAGTCAGCTCGATGTTCAAATTCTGCTTTCACTTTATTATCGGACTCCCCGTACCAAATACTTGAACGATGCGGTAATGCGATACCCAGATTTTCAATAATCTCGCAAATTTCCTCCCCAACGTTTAAACAATCGGTTAATTTTCCCCCAAATATACTTAAGTACTTATCATCAGTATTAGTATCAATCGCATGTTTACGAGATAACGCGACCCAATCTGGATTGCCATTGCTGTCTTTAACCGCCAGCGGTCGTACTCCGCAACGTTCTGAAATAATATCCTCTGCAGTCAACGGAGTGTCCAAATCAAGCAAAACGTTGACGTTATTAAGAATAAACTCTCGATCCGCAGATGTGACAGTACAATCAGGTTCATCGACTTTCTCATCTGTCGTTCCTATACAAGTTTTTTGTCCCATAGGGATCACAAAGAACAAACGCCCATCGGAGGCAAAAAACGCCAGAACTTTGTCCACTTTAGTAAGCTTATTAACTATTAGATGAATTCCTTTCGAGAACACATGCTGGTGCTGGGTTGTTTGCTGGACTTTATGATTCAGCTCATCCACATAGGGTCCGCAAGCATTAATAATTGCCTTTGAGCGAATAGTAAATGTCTTACCTGTGATATTGTCTTTAGCTTCAACTAACCAAGAACTTCCTTGTCTTACACAATTTGTGGCCAACACGTAGTTAGCAACATAGGCATTATTATCCATGGCTGTGCGCAAGAAATTGAAAACAAATCGTGCATCATTGTCATGCAGGTAAGCATCCGAGTATTCAAATCCCCCCTGAGCGTTAGCAATGTTAATCGCGGGCTCAGAAGCTTTGATTTGCTTGGAGGTCAAAAAAGTTGGGGCCTTTGTGAAAAACCGCCCCATAAACCAATAAACCAAAGTACCGATAAAAACGAACCAAGCAGGAAAGCGAAAGCCCCGTTGAAGCGTGGTTAAAAATCGAATCTCTTGAACAGTAGAAGGATAACTTCGCATCAAATGATTACGACTTTTACACAGCTTGTTTACCAGTAAATATTCGTGATTCTCCAAATATTTAATGCCTCCCCAAGCAAGATTAGAGGAATTAGATGACGTTTTCCCAGCAAAATCCCCTGCATCAATCAATCCTACTTTTGCTCCTTTTCGTGACAATGCTGCGGCTGAAACGGCGCCATTTATACCACCACCGATGATTAACACATCGAGTTCTCGCTGAATTAACTTTTTGAGATTGCTTTGACGAAGATGCATCTTAACTCCCACCTCTATTTATCATATAAATACTATAAGACATGAATATTAACTCTTCAATGACTATTATTTATTCGATTGACATAAAATGGATAAACGCCTTACCGCCATGAATATTTAGCTTACTAACAAGTTCAAGATTTGAAAAACCTGAAAACTGAAATCATCAACAAACACTCTAAATCAGTCTATTTACCGGTTTTTTTTCTAGCGAAAACGAACATATTTATTCGGAAGACCCAGCCCATTTATCCCATAGAAGATAGTCACTTTGATAAGCCACATTATTCGCAGGCAGATAAACATCACTAAAGTGATATTTATCATATTATATTAACAATAATAATTAAAACGGTTAAAAATTTAAACAAAGATCAGAATAACACATATTTATCAAACACTTAAATTAATACCAACATAACATCCTTGCAACCTGAAGCACAAAAAAATGTAATTTACAGCCTTTGTTGTTAATTTTTTGTTTATTTTAGGTTGATCATCTTACTATTTTGAATCTATTATATGATAAATAGGCTTAATGCCCTATTTATGACAAATGACTCGGCGCATAAACACATACTGCAAATAAATAGTTAATTATTTAATTTGTAAAACTTGAATCGCGCCTGTACACACACGAGAGGGCAAGACATGAGCACACATTCCTTTAAAAATATAGGCAAATATTCAGCAGTAGCTTCAGCCGTGATCGGCGCGTTAATTTCGTCTCATTCGGTTGTAGCGCAACAAGCAGGCGCAAATGAAGATAATATCGAGGTAATTTCAGTAAGTGGTTATCGCAGTAGTTTAAAAGCTTCAATGGACGATAAGAAAAACGCTAGCGTAGTGTCAGACGGCATTAAAGCTGAAGACATAGGGAAGTTTCCAGACTTAAATGTTGCAGAGTCTTTGCAACGAATTACCGGTGTATCGATAGATCGAAATGGCGGTGAAGGACAAGCAGTAACTATTCGAGGGTTTGGTCCTCAGTTCAACACTGTCTTGGTCAATGGACGTCAAATGTCTTCAGAAACGGGAGGCCGCGAGTTTGCATTTGATTCAGTGTCAGCTAACCAAATCGTCGGTGCCGACGTATATAAAACCACAACATCTAATATGCAGGAAGGTGGTATAGGCGGCACTATTAATCTCATCACCGCTCGCCCATTTGATTATGATGGCTTTACCGCGTCAGTTTCAGCAAAGGGAATGTATGAAAGCCTCTCTGAAGAAACCTCGCCTTCCATTTCAGGTTTAGTATCCAACACTTTCAATGATGGCACCATGGGTGTGTTATTTTCGGTTAGCCATGAAAAACGAGATGTTCAAATAAATAGCATACAAACAGCAGGATGGAGACCAGGTCAAACAATCTCTAACTCACGTGATGGAGTGTTATTTACCAACGCATATATCCCAAGAAATTGGGATCAAGTAATAGACAACCAAGAACGAACTAGAACAAACGCGAATCTGGTTTTGCAATATGCGCCGTCAGAAGATATTACTATTACCCTAGATGGCATGGTATCTAAGTTTGAAGTTGACTCTTTGGTTACCGATTTAGCATCATGGTTTGAGCCTGACCGTGTCGGTTCTGCCACTATCGACCAAGCAACTGGAACACTAACAAGCTTTTCTCAAGATGTCGGGTTATTTGTCAGTTCTGGTAACCCAGCGACTGATTTGGTTTCTCACACCCGTAACTCTCGTGATATTAACAATAGTGCCTTCGGCCTTAACGTTGATTGGTTAATCAACGATGCTCTTTCGGTTGAATTTGACGCCTCTCGTTCGACCGCAGAAAACGACCGAGCCGGTAAAGACCGTTTTAATGTCATTGGTATCATCAACAATTATACCTTCGATGGCACTGGTGCAACACCAACAGTACAGCACGATGGATTCCAAAACGGTAACTTGCCAGATGCTAACCTAGCTAGACTGCACTACAACGAAAAAGGTAACCAACCAAGTTTTGAAGATACCATCACTGAATTGAAAGCCGACTTTACCTATGAATCTGGAGGAGATGTTTTCACTGGCGCTAATTTTGGTGCTTACTATCAAGATCGCGAAAAGAAAAACTTCCAAATTTTTGCCAGTCAATGTGCTTTTTGTGGTTACAACGACGCTGCGCCATTGGATCGTGTTGATTTTCGTCCGTACACGGCAAACAATTTCTTTACCGGTTTGATTGATACTTTTTATACCTATGATGGCGACGCATATATAGACTATTTGGCAGAAACGGGCAACCCCATTACGCCAGAGCTTTTGAACAATCGTTATACCATTAATGAAGAAATTTCGTCTCTGTACCTTAGCTTTGACTTTAATAGCGACATAGATGACATGCCGGTTTACATCAATATTGGAGCGCGCTATTCAACCACTAATGTTGACGTAGAAGCCGTTCAAAGCTTTATCGCTGATGTTGTACCAACAAGCGACCAAACCTTGTTTTCTAACGTTTTTGGACCTGCAACAGATATTGTGGAAGGTGGTTCATATTCGAGTTTGCTACCTAATATAAATATCAAATTGGAAATACAAGATGACATGGTTCTTCGTTTTGCGGCCTACGATTCTTTAACTCGTCCAACAATGAGTGACTTGTCGCCAGCAACAAATTTTGGTGAACCCCGACGTCAAAACCTAACTGCAAGCGGTGGCAATCCAGCACTTAAACCATTTAGGTCAACCAATTGGGATATCTCATACGAGTGGTATTACGCCGACACTAGCTTATTTTCGTTCGCGCTATTCAGTAAAGAAGTGGAAAATTTCATTACCACTTTGACAGGAGAAGAAACCTTTACCCTGGAAAATCGTGCCGATCAGCCTGACTTTTTGTGCGCAGATCAAGCATGTTCAAATCTAGACGTAAATGATCCTATCACGGCGCAAGAGTTATACGGATTACAAGAAGCGTATTTGGTGAGCCGTCCGCAAAATGGTGAATCTGCTCGCGTTACAGGTTTCGAAGTAGCCTTGACCCACGTGTTCGAAAATGGCTTCGGTATAACAGCCAATGCAACTGTGGTAGACAGTTCGGTTGAATTAGGTAGCGATACCTCAACTGCATTTGCGTTAGAAGGCCTGGGAGATTCCCAAAACTTGGTATTGTTTTATGAGCAAGACAATTGGCAGGCTCGGGTGGCTTACAATAATCGAGAAAGCTTCCTACGTAATATAGATAACGGTTTCAATGGAGAGCCCGTTAATACCGAAACTTTCGGTCAAATCGACATCAGTGCAAGTTATGACATTAGCGAAACAATGACGGTGTTTTTTGAAGGTATTAACATTACTGAAGAAGAGCTAGTGCAAACTGGACGTTTTGCTAATCAGATATATTCTATTGAAGATAATGGTTCACGCTATGCGGTTGGCATACGTGCAACCTTTTAAGTAAAGAGTCCTGTTAAAGTGATGGTGGTTTGTTTACACCATCACTTTTTTTACTTTAAGGAGCAACCTAAATTGTTTTAGTGAATGTATATTATGTGTAAAAACCAATTTGTATTTTTGAAATCGACCTAAGGCAACGCTAATTATGACTGATCACGTAAGAAAAATAGCCATAGTTGGCGGTGGAACGGCTGGATGGTTAGCTGCAGCTATCATTGCTTCGAAACACAAAAAAGCAATCACAGAAGGACAAATACAAATCAGCTTGGTGGAAGCGTCAGATATACCCACTGTTGGTGTAGGTGAAGGGACTTGGCCTACGATGAAAAATACACTTAAAGACATCGGGATTAAAGAAAGCGACTTTTTTGCTCACTGCAATGCCACATTTAAACAAGGTGGTAAGTTTGTCAATTGGGTAAAACAACAAGATGATTTTTACTATCATCCTTTTACAGTGCCACTTGGTTACGGACGCATCGATCTCGCACCTTACGTTGATCGCATCGAAAATTTCGCGATAGAGGCGAATTATCAACATCACCTGTGCGAAGCAAACTTAGCGCCAAGAAGCATAAGCGAAGGAGAATATTCGGGCCAGTGTAACTATGCCTATCACTTTGATGCTGGCGCATTCGCGGATTTACTGAAGCAACATTGTCGCAACACTTTAGGTGTTAAACACATTATTGGCACAGTTAAACAAGTCAAATTAAATGAAAACCAAGATATTGGCAGTATTATCTTAGAGGACCAGCAAGAACTAGCAGCAGATTTATTCATTGACTGTACTGGGTTTAGTTCATTATTGCTGGGACAAGCTTTAGGAGTCGACTTTATAAGTAAAGAAGAATACTTATTTAACGACACAGCTCTTGCATTACACGTACCTTACCCAAGTGAAGATGCCCCTATCCCATCACACACAATTGCAACTGGTCAAAATGCGGGGTGGATTTGGGATATTGGTTTAGTCACTCGGCGAGGGGTGGGTCATGTTTATTCTAGTCAGTTTTTATCTGATGATGAAGCACTGCATAATTTGAAAACCTACCTGGGTCCGCAAGCGAAAAACATTGAGCCGAGAAAAATTTCGTTTAAATGTGGACATAGAGCGAAGTTTTGGCACCGTAACTGCGTTGCTATAGGTATGTCAGCGGGGTTTGTAGAGCCTCTCGAAGCCACTGCAATTATGCTAATTGAAATTTCATCGCGGTTTGTGGCTCAAAATTTACCACCACAACGTAAAAACATGACGACTATTGCCAAGCGTTTTAATCAACAAATGGACTACAAATGGTCAAGAATCATCGACTTTTTAAAATTACATTACACCTTAACAAAACGGCCCGAGCCTTATTGGCAGGCTCATTCTAAGAGTGAAACTATACCTGAGTCTCTAAAAGAAGATTTGTCGGTGTGGGCCTATCGTGGCCCAATACATGCTGATTTTGAAAGTGCGATCGAACTATTTCCAGCAGCCAGTTATCAATACGTAATCTATGGCATGGGTTTTAAACCTGATTTCACCCAGCAACACTACCTCTATGACCAAGGCCAACAAGCACAAGTAATCAAGCAGCGAAACCAACAACTCACTCAACAAATGTTGCAGTCTTTACCAGACCATCGAACATTTATTAATACATGGTTAAATACCACGAGCGCAGGTCAACAACTACCCCAAGGAATATAGCAGCATGCCACTATTAACTGAGCTTAGCAGTCAAAATCACCACAATTTAAAAATAATTCCCAGTGGCGTAATTGAGCACGCAGCAAAGCAGCACCTGCTTCAGTTGCGAGCCTCTGAAATTGCCAACGCTGCCTGCTCGTTTCCGGTATTTTTAAGTCGTAACAATGTTAACGGCGCTTGGGCGTTTTCAGCCATGTGTGGCATTGAACTTCAACACAACTTATTTGTAATAGATGGGCATTGGCAATCAGTGTTCCAACCTTTGAGTGTACAAACCTACCCCTTCTATCTAATGCAATTAGAAAATCAAGAAAAACAATATGGGGTTGGCTTTGATGCACAAAGCGTTGCTTTATCGGAGCAACAAGGTGAAGCTTTATTTAACGCAGACAAACAAGCTAGCCCGCATTTATCTAAAGTAACTCAAGCGCTAGACAGCGAAATAAACAGTCTGTCGCAAACCCATCAATTAACCCAAACACTTGAACAGCTTAGTCTGATCAAAGCCTTAGATTTACATATTGTTTATGGCAACGGTCAAACCAACAAAATTACAGGACTTCATACTATTGACGAAGACCGCTTGAGAAGTCTCCCGGGCGATACTTTAGTAAATTTGAATGACGCAGGTTACCTGACGCCTATTCACGCTATGTTGATGTCTATTTATCAGCTCAACTCTCTAATCAATAGACATAATGCATTGCCTGGCAAGGCCTCAATTAGCACTATAAAAATGGAAGTAAGCAAGCCCAACACACTTGCATAACTCACCTAAAACTTTGATAAGTAGAACAATATGAACGCAGACTTTACACAGATATCTATCTTTTTATTGGTTACAGCCGCAATAGGTTTTTTGACCTATTTGCAATGCAAAGGCAAAGGACACACCAAAACCGATCAAACCAAAGAATACTTCTTAGCAGGTGGAGGATTGGCTTGGTATTACGTTGCCGGTTCCATTACCTTAACGAATTTAAGTACTGACCAACTTGTTGGTATGAACGGTAATCAAATGGCCTTATTGGCCCTGTGGGAATTTTCTGCCGTTATTGGGTTGTTTATACTGGCCAAAGTATTTTTGCCTATTTACTACCAATACAATTGTACTACTACAACTGAATTACTCGAAAAACGTTACCACAATAAACATATACGCGCGGTAATTAGCCTTTTGTTTTTTCTCGGCTCAGCCTTGATTTTTTGTCCTGCGGTTATCTATAGCGGCTCTTTATTTATGCAAAACATGTTTAACATAGATATCCCAATAATGTATATCGCTAGTGTATTCGCGATAGTAGGCGCTTTGTACGCGATTTTTGGTGGCTTGCGAGCGGTCGCAGTTTCAGATACTTATTCTGGAGTGATTCTTCTTATCATGGCGGTAGTGGTGGTATTTTTAGCATTAAACGCCATTGACTATAACTTTGAAGGGATCCCCAAAGAGCGTCTCACTTTAATTGGTGACAATGATTCACCCATCCCATGGCATACCCTTTTTACCGGCATGATTTTTATACAAATGTTTTATTGGGGTACCAATCAAGTTATTACACAACGAGCCATGGCAGCGCCCAATATAAAAGAAGCACAAAAGGGTGTCTTTGCCGCAGCTGGAATAAGACTATTAATTGTCCCTACTATTATCGTGGTACCAGGTATTGTGTCTTTCAAATTATATGGCGATATCGGTGATGCAGCCTATGGGACTATTGTGGGCGATTTGTTACCCAATTACTTAAGTGGTGTATTTGCTGCTGCTATGGCAGCCGCAGTGTTGACAACATTCAACAGTAATCTAAATTCAGCAACTGCCCTGTATGTTTGCGATATCCACGAGGCGTATTTTAATAAAAAACCGAACGTGCAGAAACTATCGGGTTTTGTGACAATTTTGATCACTTTGTTATCGTTAGCTTTAGTATTAGTTTACCGAGAAGCCGATAGCATCATCAATCTCATCCAGCAACTTTACGGACTTTTGAGTATGCCAATTTTATCGGTGTTTATTTTAGGTCTGGTATTTAAAAATGTGCATGCAGGTGCCGGCCTATTTTCGGTCATTTTTGGTGTAACTTTATACGCTCTACTTTCATTTGAATTTTCTCCGTTTTTTGCCCCCTTTGATTTGCATTACATCCATTTGATGTTTGTTACTCTGATTAGCTGCATTATTTTGTCTTTATTGCTCAACTGGGTAGTTTATAAGCAAAAACCTCAGTTCCAATGGGTTAACAGCTGAGTATCAATAACACTGATGTCTAATGAGGCGGGCTGTGTAGCATCAGTAAACAGCGCGCCTCATTGATCTACAAGTGTTGAAATTATTTGATGAAAGTTAGCGCTTTAATATGGCTCTAATAATGGAAAATCTAAAATATATCTCGCAATAAATCACAGAAGATTGACCTGTTCTAGTAACGTGAATGATTTGCTCAACTGTGAAGTATGACTCCTTTTAAAGCACACTCTAGCAGCTGGAAAAATCGTATTATTACAGCGAAAACTCACCGTAATCTTACATTTAACATATTTATATGATTTATTTACATTCTTAGGTATTCAAACTAAAATACCTATAGTTTATTAACACAGTACAAGGCCTCTCATCATGAGCCAAGCGGCGGATTTTATAGATTTACATTCAGATTACATGAGCCTTATTTTCGATTGCCGTCGAGGTACGCCGTGTATCCTTTATTTCGGTAAACGTCTCAACCAGCAAAGTAATCACCGCATGCTAGAAGTATTGTCTACACGACAAGAACCTAAGTGTGCACTGGCTGAAGAAGTACCTATTAGTCTTTCTCCCTGTTTGGGGAACGGCTTTACCGGCTCTCCAGGTATCACTTTAAGCAATACCGCCAATGCTTGGTCTGTTGGAGCAAGTCTTGTTGATATCAAACAAACTGCACCGAACAAAGTATGTTTTATCTCTGAGGATAAAGTTCGAGGGATTGAGATAAATCATCAAATAACCCTCGACCTATCTAGTCACGTAGTCATTGCTAATACTGTAGTTCGCAACCTATCAAAACAGCCCCTTACGGTTACCGATTGCGCGGCACCAACATTCGTTATTCCTGATCACGTTACTAAAGTGCTTTCTTTTGAGGGCCGCTGGGCACTTGAGTTTCAGCAAAGCACTATTGACTTATTTTTGGGTGCTTACGTCCGTGAAAATCGTAAAGGAAAAACCTCACACGATAATTTTCCAGGTGTATTAGTACATGAAGAATTCGCAAATGAACGCCAAGGTGAATGTTATGGATTTCATCTTGGCTGGAGCGGAAATCACCGCACTCGAGTAGAGCTTTTGCCTGAACAGCGCACTTATGTGCAAATGGGAGAGTTAATAGGGGGAGAAGAAATTCAGCTTAAGCAAGGGGAAAGTTACCAGTCTCCGAATCTTTATGTCAGTTATTCAGCAAATGGCTTTAGTGAATTATCCCATCATTTCCATACCTATGTGCGCCAAAACCTTCGCCGCCCGGAATATACAGCTAGCTCGCGTCCCGTTTTCTACAATACGTGGGAGGGAATTTATTTCGACCACAATTTAGATACCATGAAACAGTTAGCCGATATCACAGCATCGGTAGGCGCTCAGCGCTTTGTACTTGACGATGGTTGGTTTAAAGGGCGCAATAGTGATACCAGTAGTTTGGGAGATTGGACGGTAGATGAAAAGGTTTATCCCCAAGGGCTGAGTCCTATTATTGACTATGTGAAATTACAAGGAATGGAATTTGGGATTTGGTTTGAACCAGAAATGGTCAACCCTGATAGTGATTTGTATCGAGCGCATCCAGAATGGGTGTTGTCGAGTGAAGGTAATCCACAAATCATGTTTAGAAACCAATTGGTACTGGATTTAACACGCCAAGAGGTAAGCGATTATTTATTTTCGCAAATCAGTGCCGTTTTAAGTGCTTATCCGGATATTGTCTATATTAAATGGGATATGAATCGCGATATTAATCACACTGGCAATGCTAACGGAAAAAGTGCGATTCACCTACAAACAAAAGCTGTTTACGCGTTAATTGCCCGAATTAAAAGCGCACATCCTCATGTTGAAATTGAAAGTTGCTCGTCTGGTGGCGGCCGCATCGACTATGGCATATTGGCACATACCGACCGTGTATGGACATCTGACTCAAATGATGCACTCGACCGTCTAAGTATCCAACGTGGTGCTTCATTTTTCTTTCCTCTTGAACTTTTAGGATCACACGTTGGTCCTCGCGATTGTCATATTACCGGCAGACGGATTAGCATGGACACTCGCATAGCTGTTGCGCTATTTGCTAGCATGGGTATGGAAATGGACCCTCGAGAATTAACAACAGAAGACATAGATAAATTGAAAGCTGGGGTGGAACTATACAAAGCTCACAGAGACTTAATTCATAGTGGTAGACACTATAGGTTAGATTCAAACGAAAATTCAATCGATTATGGCGTGGTCTCTGACTGTAAAACACAAGCATTATTTGCCTATAATCATGTGCTTGAAAGCAGAAGAACCCAGCCAAAACGCTATAGGTTTGTTGGTTTAGAAAAAAACTGCGAATACCGCTTCAACTTAGTCTGGCCAACCTCACTCAAAGAGTATTCACCCTCTATTTTAAGCAAAATAGAAAACCAGACCTTTAGTGGAGAGGTGCTAATGCAGTATGGCATGCAACTGCCGATCACCTTCGTGCAAACTAGTCTCATTTTCAAGCTACACAAGGTGTAGAATTTACCGTACACTGCTCGATTGAAGCCGTTTATATGCGGCTTAGTATTTTTGAATGGAATTAGTATGTCTCAAAACCGTAATTTAACCCAACAGCTTACTCATACTCTAGGTGTGTCAATCGTAAATGGTAAGTATCCTGTCGGCGAGGGCATGCCTTCTGAAGCAATTCTCTGTGAGCAATTCGAGGTCAGTAGAAGTTCCACCCGAGAGGCTGTAAAAATGCTCTCGGCAAAGGGACTGATTTCATCAAGACCCAAAAAAGGTATTAGAGTATTACCTGAAACGGAATGGAATTTGTTCGATAGCGATGTGCTTTCTTGGATATTACAAAGTAAACCCTCTTTGAGTTTATTGAGAGAATTTACACAAGTCAGAGCGGCAATAGAACCCAACGCAGTGAAACTTGCGGCACGAAACGCAACGCCCAAACAGCTAAAACAAATTGAAGAAGCTCTATTTAGAATAGCAGAAGCCGAAGAAGGCTTAGATGATCAACTTGATGCGCATATCTGTTTTCTTAATGCAATTTTACAAGCCAGTGGAAATAGGTTTTTCATTCAATTTACTCAGTTTGTCAAAGCAGCATTAAAAGTCAGTATTCGTTATAACAACCAAACTCTAGGCGTTAAAAACACTGATGTCTCATTTCATGCTGATGTGTTTGATGCAATAAAATCAGGCGATGAAAAACGAGCCTATCAACTAGTCGAAGATATCCTAGCTGATGCTTTAGCCTTGATTGAGTCACGAATATAAAGCGATACTATTTTTTATTCTGTAACGCATGATAACTCTTAGTATCAGAATTTTCTTCGTTATTCTATGCATTGCTTTCTTTGAGTATTACCTAGTCTGTACCGGCAGACAATCTATTTGACTAAAAACGTCTTGCAACTTTACAAGCACCCAATACGCAACCCACTAAAAGGCTCGGAGTTTTAAATTAGTGTGATTACCAAGAGATTCTGTTGCTTTCATTACCTTGCGACTTTGTCGTAAAGAGCATATCAGTGAGCAGTCAGTATTGACTCTTGAAATCTTTATGACTTTTTAGAGCGTTTAACAGCACTTTATTTCCTTCATTCTTATGACAAAATTACGACTAGTCGGTCGTTGGCATAATTATATTATTTTGCTCAAAAGTGCTCATTTTCGGTCCATCGCCAAGTAGCTTAAAACGTAATTTCCTTTATGCGTCAAATAATGGAATGCCCGTGAATTTGCATTCGTCGGGTCGTCTCCCAGTTCGTCCAAGGCTAAGTAGTCATTTTCGAGATCCCACACAGGTTGCAAGAGGAATATGCGTTAACGTAAAACTAATGGAAAATTTTATCTGCTATTTGAAGACTTTCTTAAAAATGATGAGCCGTTATAATACATATCGGCATTATAACGCCGCCATTAATTGAAGAGGTTTGTATACATTGCAGTTTATCAGCGTTATTGGCGTGTTATGTGTTTTTGTATTATTGATTTTGATGGTGTTTTTATTAACAGTAAAAACCACTAACAAACTGGCAAATCGGCTTTTTGCGGTATTTGCATTTTTAACCGCAATAAACTTAAGTGGTTGGTTTGTTTGGGCTTTCATTCCCGGTAGCATTAATCTTGAAACGTTTCGTGTTTCCTTTTCTTTTTTAGAAATGCCTGTTTTTTACTTGTATGTGCTTGCAATCTGTTATCAAAATTTTCGAGTCAAATGGGTGCATTTAGGTCATACAATCCCCTTTGTTGTGGCAAACCTACTACCTACGGTTGTGTCTGTGGACAGAGAAATCATAGCCATACTTAGTAAAGTACAATGGCTTACTTATATTCTGCTAGTGGGGTTAACCCTGCGAAGATATCAAAGCATTTATCGGCAAAACTATACCAATACCCAAAACCAAGGTTTTCGCTGGTTAGTGCAACTGACTTGTGTGTTTGTGGTAGCCGGTACCTTGGCATCATTTAAAGGTGTGATTACTTATACATCTTACACGCACTTGTTTACAACCTTGCAATTAATAGTTGGGTTAACAGCCTTATCAGCAACCACCTGGTTTGTGATTAAAGCGCTTATTTCTCCTGAGTTATTCCGTGGGGTCAGTTCCGAGCTGCCCTTGGTCAAAAACTTAGTGCAACAACAAGCTGCAACTCAGCCTACAAATAACGACAATAATAGTAAAAATAAGGCACAAATTACTCGGGTGACGGATTTTATGCGGCAACATAAGCCTTATTTAGACCCTTCTTTAACATTACAGAAATTGGCCTTGTCCATGGGAATGCCAGCCAAAGACTTATCTATTTTAATTAACCAGCAGATGAGCCAACATTTTTTTGATTTTATCAACCGTTACAGAATTGAAGATGCAGCTAAAATGCTGATCGACCCGTCTAATAAAAAGATGACCGTACTCGAAATATTGTATCAAGTAGGCTTTAACTCCAAGTCCTCCTTTAATACGGCCTTTAAAAACCAAACCGGTTTAACACCGACTGAATATCGCAGAACGCCAAACCAATAAGGACTTGAAAGAAAATCGTACGGTTCAAAATAAAGTCGAACTTAAAATAAATTTTAAATGGTACGACTTTTTTTAATCGGTCGAACCTCAACGAAAATCACTCTAATTTAGTCTTACACAAACTTAATAAGGCTTTATTAACATGATTGTATTTTCAACTGCCAAAATCATTCTTGCTGCTTTACTGTTAATTTTTGCTCAGTTGGCGACAGCTCAGCCAACATTAATGCAGCTAAGCGAAGGTAAACTGATCAACGCTAAAATTGCTGGCACCGATAAACATCGTTTCAACATTTCACTAGAGCAAAACCAATTTGCTAAATTTCAACTAATCCAAAAAGGTTTGGATCTTAAGCTCACGACGTTAGATCCTCAAGGTAACAAAATACAAGCGTTTGATTTAACCAGTAACTTTGGAGAAGAACTAGCCACAATCACAACCGAACAAAGTGGTAATTATGCCATTGAGGTGCAGCCTTTCGCTGACTCAAATGAAGCATTTGCCTACAGTTTAGAGTTAGTCAGCATAAATCAAAAAGCACTAACACCTGCAGGCAAAGTTGACCAGTACCTTGCCAGGTGGGATAGCGCGACTTCACCCGGCCTGGCTATTGCGGTGATCAAAAATGGTAAGCTAGTACATAGCAATGGTTTTGGTTTAGCTAACCTTGAATACAATATCCCAATAACCGCCCAAACTGTGTTTGATGTGGCCTCTATTTCAAAACAGTTCACAGCATTTTCCATACTACTATTAGCAGATGAGGGAAAGTTGTCATTAGAGGACTCACTCAAATTACACTTACCTGAATTACCCTCTTTTACCAATAACATCACAATAAAACATTTATTACATCACACGAGTGGTTTACGTGAAGAAAACGTTTTACAAGCTTTGGCGGGGCGTCAAGATGATGATATAGCTACGCAAGCCGCCGCACTTTCGCTCTTGAAAAATCAACAAGCGTTGAATTTTGAACCCGGTGAAACATTCGAATACAGTAATTCAGGCTATTTCTTGTTAGCACAGATTGTAGGGCGAGTATCTGGAAAATCTTTCGAGGCGTTTACTAAGCAACGCATCTTCCAACCTTTGGGCATGACTAACAGTGCTTTTCCATCTGACCACCGAGAGCTCGTCAAGAATAGAGCGAACTCTTATCGCATCGCTACTGATGGATTTATGAAAAGTGTGCTTAACTCTAATATGGTTGGCTCAACGGGATTAACAACCACTGTTGAAGACTTAGGTAAATGGGCAAGCAACTTTGAACAACCCAAAGTTGGAAATCTCAGTATTATCAAACAAATGAAGACCACAGGCATTTTCAACAATGGTGGAACAACTAATTACGCCTTTGGACAGACTATAGATAATTTTCAAGGCGTTACCACATTCGGCCATGGTGGCACGATCGCGGGTTTTAAAACCTATTTGTTGAGAATACCGAGCGAAAACTTAACTGTTGTTGTGTTGGCCAACTTACCCTATATCAATCCATTAAATACCGCTTACGAAATTGCTGAATTTTATATGCCAATGCCAACTCAAATATCACCTACAACCAATCCATTATCAATACAAGAATTAGATAACTACATCGGCGAATTTGAAATTTTAGGGGGCATCAGTTACACAATCACTCGCAACAAAAAGCAACTGTACGTACAAATTATGGGAGGTGCCAAACAACCACTAACACACCTAACCAGGAATGAATTTAGCTTTGGCAACGATGGTAGAAAGTTGCGGCTTGAAAAAGGCGAATTTACCATGCTAGAGGGCATTTATGGTGGCCAAAGCATTGTTGGCAAACCTGCCATAACACCGTCTCCCATAAACCCTAGCGTAGACCTAGCGGAATTTACTGGCCGATTTTATAGTCCAGAGTTAAAAACAAGCTATGACATTGTGCTTGAAAACGGCCAACTCAAAGCCCAAAACTTGCGTAACACAGTGTTTTTAACTACTTTCGGCAATGACCTTTTTTCTGGAAACACTGGTTATTTCTTGAGAGCATTTTTTAATAGAAATCATGATGCCAACATTATTGGTTTTGATGTATCTGGCACCTTGATAAGCAAAGTGAAATTTATCAAAATTCAGTAAAAATGAAAGGAAATCCTAACCTTGCTGACTTTCATGTATGTCCTAATAACTTAGCTTGGTCAATGGCTTTTACGCATGAAGATGGCTGGATTGGTCCAAAGTTTTTTACACACTCCAATTATCAAAAGTTAAATAAAGAAAATGAAAAAGATATACAGGCAATTTCAAAAATACGCGTATAACAAAAAAATCATGGGGAGCAAAACTCGGATTTGCTGAATAAATCCCAAGTTAAGCATTTAATTTAATAGAAAACACCGAATTCAGGACAAAGATATAGGATACAATTTACATCACATAACCAGCTTATCGATGATGTTCTTGATAAGTATAGAGTTAAATTTTGAGGGCAATAATAGTGAAAAATTGGTGTCAATTAAGTTGTCGACTAGCTGCAATTTTAAGCTGTTTAATAATATCACCTGCGTTTTCAGCACAAACAATATCTGCAGCCGACCAAGGATTTTTGTATACCGGTAGAGTCGATTTTTCAGACCCCAATCAACCATTAATTTCATGGCCAGGTACCAGCATAAAAGCTAATTTTACTGGTAATTCTTTAGTGATTCTAATGGATGATGAAAATGGTAACAATTATTTTAATGTCATTTTAAACGGGAAAGATCAATTTCCAGCCGTCATTTCGTTGCAAAAAGGTTTGCATGAATATGATTTGAGTTATTTGTTGTTTAATCAATCCAACACAACAAACCAAATTGAAATATATAAACGCACCGAAGGCCAAGAAGGGGGTACACATTTTCTGGGTTTAAAGCTTGACGATAGTGCAAAATTGTTAGCGCCACCAAAAGCATTAAAACGAAAAATTGCCTTTTTTGGCGACTCTATTACGTCAGGCATGGGTAATGAAGGGGCTAATAATGGCAAGGATAATTTAGAGTCCGAAAAAAATCATTACTGGTCCTACGCGGCTATTACTGCGCGTAATCTAAACGCAGAATTTCATTCAATATCCTTAAGCGGCATTGGCATTATGGTGAGCTGGTTTGACTTTATTATGCCACAATATTTCGACCAAATTTCTGCAGCAGGCAATAATGGGTCTCAATGGGATTTCACCCAATGGCAGCCTGAGGTAGTAGTGGTTAACTTGGGGCAAAACGATAGCTGGTTGATTGAAAACGAAAAACGCTTACAACCTGCACCAACTGAACGCGAGATAATTGAGGCGTATAAAACTTTCATGTTGAAGCTGAAAGCGGTCTATCCAAAAGCACAATTTATTTCAGCGTTAGGCAGCATGGATGCCACAAAAGCCGAACGTAAACATTGGGTTGCTTATGTCAAAACTGCAATTTCAGAGTTAAATAAACAAAACAAACACAATCAAATTGAATTCATATCTTTTGATTTTACCGGCTATGGAGGCCATCCAAGAATTGCTCAACATATACAAAACGCAGACAAATTAAGTGCCAAGATAAAGTCATTAATGCAGTGGTAGATTGTCAAAAACAATGGGTTACCACTATCAAATAAATGCAATTCATTTGGCCCTCATTAGGATATTGTTGACAGTATCGAAGCCTCTGATTGAGAATACATAATACTTTTAATTAGTTCTATTTTTGCTTGCTCTCGAGGTACTGTTTTATTGGCTAAACAAAGACTAAATTCGTAAAAACAATCCTCTGCACAAATCAATCGGATCCCTCAGAGTCAGAGTCACTTTAAGTGAACTATACTACTTTCACTGCTAAAAAAAACAGGTTAATTGTATGGCGAGAAGATTGCGAATGTCTAGTGCAGGAGTTCCAGAGCACGTTATCCAGAGAGGGAATAATCGTCAGGCGATATTTGCATGTGAAGAGGACATGCAGGCTTATATTGGTTGGCTCAAAACGTATTCTAAGAAATATAAAGTCAGTGTTCATGCATGAGTACTGATGACCAATCATGTTCACCTTTTATGCACACCAAGTAATGTTAATGGTATTTCTCAGATGATGCAGTCTCTTGGGAGAATGTATGTGATGTATTTTAATCGCAGTTACAAACGAACAGGTACGTTATGGGAGGACGGTTTAAATCCTATTTACTACAAGAAGAAACTTACCTAATGCAAGTTTATCGCTACATAGAGATGAACCCTGTGAGGGCATTAATGGTCGATGAGCCAGCCGATTATTTTTGGTCAAGTTATCAATGCAATGCACTTGGTAAAAAGAGTGACTTGTTAACTCCTCATTCAATTTATACTCGCCTTGATATAAATGAGCAGGCGCGTCAGTCGGCGTATAGAGGATTGTTTTCCCATCAAATCGAAGGTAAGTTGTTGGAAGATATTCGTCAAGCGACTAACAAAGGATTAGCTTTACGTAATGATAGTTTTTTTGCGGACATTGAGAGTCTAACAGGAAGGCGGGTTATTGAAGGTAAACGGGGCTGGCGAAAGAAGAAAAATGGTTGAAATGATTTAATATGACTCAGACCCTGATAACTTACGTAACTTCCGAAAAAGCTCAACCAAATGATAGAGCTTTTAGAGTATTTAACTAAATCAACGTCTCTTACCCTATCGATTCGGATATCAATAGGTATGGTAAGTTTGTAGTCCTAAAAAAACACGTACTAGTCTAAACATAGAGAGCTATTGATATGAAATCAAAAAAAACACGAGTAGCCATATTTTGTTCAATCTTACTTTGGGTCACAGGCGCCAGTCAGGCCTTAGCAACCCAAGTAGAGTATTTTTCATCAAAGCGAAATATTGATAATAATTATCCGTTTTCAAATGCCGTTCGCGTAGGTGATTTGTTATTTTTGTCCGGTGAGTTAGGCACTCTACCCAACTCAAGTAAGCTGATTGCGGGAGGAATTAAAAATGAAACGAAACAAGCCATGGAGAACATTCAGGCGAGTTTAGCTAAACATAACTTAACCATGAACGACATAGTAAAATGCACTGCTATGTTAGCTGATATAAAAGAGTGGCCCATTTTTAATGAGGTTTATAAAGGATATTTCACTAAACACTTTCCGGCTCGTAGCGCTTTTGCTACTAACGGTTTAGGCCTAAATGCACGACTTGAATTGGAATGTATCGCTGCATTTAGTAGCGATACTAATCCTTAGTAATGACCAGTTATCAAACTAAACAACAGTAAGCAAAAAATGGGTATGCAAAACTAAGTAAATTTTTTGCTCCTTCTGCCCTATCTGCGGTTAAGCAGGTTGTAGATACTTTTCACCAAGCCTGGTGCATAGATAATCATGAGTTTTATGCCAGTAAAGCAATCAATAGCTCTGGCCTAACCTCCGGACAATATTTAACTGAAAACCAAAGGTTAGTGTTGTTTAGGTTGATTTGTAATAAGGCGTTATTAAACGCTGTTAATCAGGTTATTCCTCAGCCGATTTTTATGGGATCACAACTTTTCTTCGATCCGTTTAAACCTCAACAAGCCAACTACTGGCATCGTGACCCACAATATCACTTGTCAGTTGAAGAGCAAAAATCAGCTCTAACGGGGCCAGACATATTGCATGTTAGAATTCCTCTTAATCGATAGGGTCAGTAATCGATAGGGTCAGAGACTGAGGTAAATATAAATTTATGCAGATGGAAGTTGCCATGGGTATTTTACCTTGTGGTGGCGGCGCCTCACGTATGGCACGTCAAACTGGTTTAGGGAAAGCCTTAGAAATAATTCTAAGTGCCCGTGATTTTGACGCTGATGAAGCTGAACAACTCGGCACCATCAACAAAGCATTGGATCCTGAAGAAATCGGAGAATACGTGGATACACTTGCTAAAAGAATCTCAGAGTTTCCAGCCGAGTCTATCAACGCCTGTAAACAAGCGGTTTATGAATCAATTGATAAACCGATTACAGACGCGTTAAAAGCTGAAGCTTACTGGTTATATCAAGCCACCAGCAAAACGCCTGCAATCAAACGATTCACTCTAGCTGATGAGCAACGTTTGGAAGACGACATTGAAACCCAGCGAAACTGAAACGATGTGGTTATGCAAGTCCAAGATATTAACTAGTCATTATATAAAAAATCTAAATTCTGTTTCCTTAGAGCAGCAGTTTATCTACGAGTTGGTATGTAATAAATTGCTGTTTTAGGGTATCACTACAAACACACTCAACTTGAGTGGAGGTAAATTATGTCAATTAATCAATTACAACAAGCCCGTGAATTAACTTTACCTTCACGGGAAGCAATGTTGCACCGCGCGCCTTCGGTACAACAATTTTGGAATGTTAATCAACAGTTATTAAGGAACGCTTGGCAAGAGTGGGAGGAAAACGAGAATATTCTGATCCCTTCTCTAGATAGCACTTTGCTTGATGGGCGTTTGCGCAATGCAGTAACGCAAGCATGGCAAGATCCCAGCAAAGAAAACGCGGTGCAAGATCTTTGGCAAGAAGTAGCGCCTAATGTATTTGAATGCCAATTTTTTAATCCTGAGCGTCTTGCTGAACTATGCACTTATTTAGAAAACGTATGGGATGCACAAATTCCATTACGCCCACCTTACGGCATAGTGTTAAATCGTCGTGGCGCGATGTTAGATAGACGCTCCGAAGGTTTTCTTGCGGCGCCGAGTTTTCAGGCGTTTTATCAAGAACTCATTAATACATATATGCGCCCTATTGCGCGTATGCTATTTCCAGAGATCACCGGTTACGACACTCAAAGTTTTGGGTTTTCTATTCATTATCAACCCTCTACAGATACTTCAATTCGTCCGCATACCGATGCTTCGGCTGTAACTTTAAACATTAACTTAAACTCACCAGAAGAGTCTTACGCTGGTTCTGCGCTGAATTTTTATGACCCTCAGCATGGATTAACCAGTGAAATAAAGTTTACACCCGGTACTGCTGTGATCCATAGAGGCCATGTGCCACATGCCGCTCAGTCAATTACCAGTGGTACACGGTCCAATTTTGTTCTTTGGTTATTTGGTAACAATGGAGCCATGCCACCACGTGAAACCAATCAGGTGAATTTCGATGCGACGCAACGCTGGACTGTGCCTGCAACTAAACAAGATGATTTTGCACCATTTTAGCCTACGCTTATGTAGGCATTAATCACAAGAGGATATGAAATATGTTAGGTGAAAACCACTCTCTAAAAAGCGATTTTCCAGATTTTATTGAACAAATAAAAAGTCTGACCGAAAACGACCAAAATTTCGCAACTCAAACCCAAGAATACGATGCGCTAGACAAAGAAATTCGCGGGTTAGAGTTACAAGACTCACCCATTGACGACGAAGCTATGCACGCTAAAAAGTTACGGCGTGCGGCCTTAAAAGACCAGTTGTATCAACAATTGTTAAAAGCTAACAGCTAGCGTTGTTAAAAGTAAAATAGAAACTATAGACCAAAGGGGTTCTCAATGCTGTGGCTTGGTTGGGTAAACCAACGAGGACCTTGGTCTGTCATATAAAAATGATCTTCCAAGCGAATCCCAAACTCATCAGGTATTACTAACATGGGTTCATTACTAAAACACATGCCTGTGGCAAGGGGAGTTTGATTTCCGCCAACTAAATAAGGCCATTCGTGTATGTCTAAACCTATACCATGACCAGTGCGATGCGGACAGCCAGGGGTTTGATACTCTGGTCCTAATCCCTGTGTAGCTAAGTATTGGCGAGCTGCCTCATCCACTGCCTCACAAAGCGCTCCTATTTGAGCCGCGTTAAAAGCCGCAAGTTGAGCAGCTTTTTCATTATTCCAAAACTGCTTTTGTCTTGTGGTTGGCTCACCAAACACATAGGTACGAGTAATGTCAGATATATAGTCGTGTACTTTGCAACCAGTATCAATTAGCACTACATCACCTTCCTTCAAGACTTGAGGATCTTTAACACCATGAGGAAATGAGGTCGCCACACCAAATAACACGATACAGAAATAGTTACCGGGCGCGCCTACTTTTTGGTGTGCCTGTTCGATAAAAGCTTCAACTTCTGTTGTACTTATTCCTATATGTAACATACTGGCTGTTGCTTGATGCACGGCAAGTGTCATGTCCATTGCAGCTTGCATTAACGCTAATTCGTTAGCTGATTTATGCATTCTACAATGAGCGGTCACTGCTTGTGCATTAATGAGTGTTAAGCCGGTTTGCGCTTTATTGATACCATCAAAAATAAAAAACTGAGCACTTTCGTCAATACCAATAGTGGCTGTATCCGTTATCCCTAATTGCTTTAATACCTCAACAAACAAAGCGTAGGGGTTTTGGTGCTCTTGCCAGCCATGTATAGGACCATCTATGACTTTAAAACCATTTAAACTACCAATCTCAAAAAATGGTGCTAGGTATTGGACCTGGCCTGTTGCCGGTAATATTGCCCCCACCATACGCTCACTGGCATACCATTTCATCCCCGTAAAATAAGTCAGATTGGTACCTGCGTTGAGATAGATTGCATCTATATTATTGGCTTGCATATAGGACTGCGCCTTAGCAATACGAGCTAAAAATTCCTCTGGTTGAATTGGGGTAAGCGTTGCGGTCATATCATTTAATGAGGCTAATGCTTGTTCTGCGGTCTGAGTACCAACACCAATGGTTGTCATATTGTTTCCTTCTTTGCTACCCGTAAGTACACTCTTGGGCTTCACTTTAATTCGATAATAGTGATGATCATATCACCCACACTGTTTAAGTAGCCTTATATTCATCATGCCGCTATGATTTAATTCAACTGACACTCAACAATCGCGGAAAATAATAATGGATAGACACTTTTACAAACATATCAAACCATATGTTGAACAGGAATTAAGCTTAGCGAAACGCGCCAGAAAACATGGCCATGTTAGGGTGGAATTTACCCATTTAGAAAACGCTCATGTGTTGGGTCAGGCATCAACGTTTTTACATACTAAAGTACATGTTTTGATGCTGATTTGGGCAGTGAGGCAAGTCAATATTAAAGAGGGGGTAGGTCAAGTATTACGTATAGTTGGAGCGGCAACAAAAACGGCAATGGGTTTGATACCAAGCGGCAACACTGGAGGAACCAGCGTAAGCCCTTTTCAGGTGTTACCTGTCGATCCTAAACTTGCCGCTATTATTGCTAAGGCCAATAACAGCAAGGCGAATTAACTTAGGGCCAACCATAAACCCACGCCTATCAATAAAGCGCCAGAAATACAGTTCATCCAACGGATATTATTACCTTTGTTAAGTAGCGTTTTTAAACCTTTGCCACCCGTCGCGTAAATCAACAAACAGATAAATTCACTTAACATAATAATGCCTACTAAGACCAACAGTTGAAAGGTAATTTCTCTAGATGCATCAATGAAAGGCGGCAATATTGATAACATAAATGCCCATCCCTTAGGATTGGCGATGGCAGTTACAAAACCTTGCGATATCAAAGCGCTACGGCTGAGTGTTAAAGCTTCGTCAGATTCGAAAGACACCCGGCTGCTGACCCAAAACATTTTGGCCCCTAGATACATCAGATACAGTCCACCTATCCATTTAAACCACACAAATAATGTGGGATAGTTCAACATGATAGTTGCGGCTCCCATTACTGATAACACCGCAACTAATGCCACGCCAAATACCTCACCAAGCATCATCCACAAGGTACGACGTAGCCCCACTTTTACCCCCAATGTCATGGCTAGCGTCATACACATACCAGGGGTAATTGATATAAAAAACATGGTAGGAACAAACACGGCTATTGTGGCAAGAGTAGGCATAATTTCGGAACTTCAACTTAGGTTTAAACGGTTTGATTTTGGATTCAAATTTAAAGCTATTTAAAAGAGAATAAGGATTAGAGATTGATACAACTAACCCCTTAGGTACTCATCCCATTCTAATGTATGGGGGTCAAATTCCTTTGTTAGGCTAGGCTTAACTATTTTAAAATAAGGCGACATATCAAAGTCCCTCGGCACATATAAACTGTGGTGACGAATTTGTAACACTTCATCACAATATGCCTGACTTTGAGGCAGTTTAGCTTTTTCGAAAAAAATATTCGGCAATATCGGATAACGAATTGATTGGAATGTTTGTGCAATGAACGAACTGCAAATAGCTCTAGTGGGATCTCCACTACCGAGTACAATCATTTTTCTGCGCCAGCGATTAGGTACTGGTGGCGTTTGAACTAAGTAGCGCATCAAGTCAAACACGTTTTTCATATCATACTGATGTCCAATTTTCCCAGTCGCGAAGGAAGTGACATTTTCTAGGTCTTCGGTATTCAATCCTACAGGCCTACAAATCCTCGTATGTAGATGCTCGTAATGATTCAGAGGTATGGTTCTAATTCCATCCAACACATCAGCTTCAACTAAAATCACTTTACTACTACTAGGCTCGATACTTTCACTGTCATCGGCGATACATAAAGCAGCATGAGACCAGGTTGATTGAGTGAGGTATTTAATAGCAGTACTGATCCGGCTAGAACCATCCACCAACAATACATCACCTACTCTAATAGTTGCAGCTAGCAACTCTGGAGTGCAGGTTGAAGGCTGAATGCTGCCACTTGGTTTTTCCAAATACGCTGCTAACCAACGGCCAATTTTGTTCATCAAACCCATTCAACACTCACCCCAATGAAAGTCACTACCTGAATTTAACATCAAGTCATTTCTTACAGAAATATACGCAATTGTTAAATACTTACTCGTTTGTAGGGTCGATATTCTGGCATCCAAAAATTTCGTTCAATGCGTTCTTCTAGAATCTCATCAGATACTTCTAGGGCAAGGTTCTGCTGCATTGCTATTTTTGCCACATCAAACGCGATTTTTTTACTCAGTTGTGCAATTTCGCCTAACGAGGGAAGTAAATTACCTTCACCCGTTGCTGCAAGCGGTGAGGCTTCAGCCAAAGCTAAACTCGTTGCCATAAGCATTTCGTCGCTGATCAAACTGGCTTTGGCTACAATGACACCTAAACCAATTCCTGGAAATATATAACTATTGTTACACTGCGCAATAGGATAAGTTTTGCCTTGATACTCAACGGGTTTGAACGGACTCCCTGTAGCAATAATGACTTCACCGTCAGTCCATTCAATAACCTGCTGCGGAGTCGCTTCGACTTGACGAGAAGGATTGCTTAACGGGAAAATAATCGGTAGTTCGCAATGCTTTTTCATATTGCGAATAACCTGTTCAGTGAATAGTCCTGCTTGCCCAGATACACCGATTAAAATATCCGGTTGGGCGCGATTAATAACATCAAGCAATGAAGGATATTCACTGCTAAATGACCACTGTTGGATTGCATCACTTGTTTGCACAAGACGCTGCTGGAAGTCTCTTAAACCTTGCATACCTTGAGTGAGTAAACCATAGCGATCCACCATAAACACTTGGCTGCGAGCTTGAGCGTCAGAAATTCCTTCTAAGCACATTTGCTGAATTATTTGTTCGGCTATGCCACAACCCGCAGATCCTGCACCAACAAAGGCCACTTTTTGTTGTGACAATTTAACGTTCTTACTTTTACACGCGGCCAAAATAGTACCTACAGCAACCGCCGCCGTGCCTTGAATATCGTCATTGAAGCAGCAAATTTTATCTCTGTAACGTTCTAGCAAAGGCATAGCGTTAGGTTGTGCAAAATCTTCGAACTGCAACATTACTTCAGGCCAACGTCTGTATATGGCTTTGATAAACATATCAACAAACTCGTTGTATTCTTCCTGACCAATACGTTTATGACGCGCGCCCATGTACATGGGATCTGCCAGCAATTTTTCGTTGTTAGTACCTACATCTAACATTACCGGTAAAGTATAGGCTGGGCTAATTCCACCACAAGCGGTATATAAAGATAACTTTCCAATTGGAATACCCATACCACCAATACCTTGGTCACCCAAGCCTAAAATGCGTTCTCCATCGGTGACAACTATGACCTTTACTTTACGTTTAGTGGCGTTTCGTAAAATATCGTCCATTTGATGACGTTCAGAATAAGAAATAAACAAACCGCGAGAGCTACGGTAAATATCTGAAAACTGCTCACATGCGTCCCCTACTGTGGGGGTGTAAATTATCGGCATCATCTCGTCGATATGTTCTTTAACCAAGCGGTAATACAAAGTTTCATTGTTGTCTTGAATGGCCCGCAAGTAGATGTGTTTATTAATAGGTTCGTCAAAACTGGAATACTGCATATAGGCGCGATCTACTTGCTCTTTTATGGTTTCGTAGCGCGGCGGAATAAGGCCAGTTAAATTAAACGTAATACGTTCATCTGAACTAAATGCACTGCCTTTATTTAACAAAGGGGTTTCTAATAAGGAGGGACCAGAATGAGGAATGTAGAGTGCATTCTTTGTAGCTGGGTTGGCCATTAACGTTTGTCCTGTGGTTTTATATTATTATTTAGTTTTTACTGGCCACTTACAGGCCAGTAAAGCAGTTAGGTATTTAAAATATATCTTCTATTTGTTTTTGACTTTGTTCACTTTGATCGGCAGCCTCAATAATTTGTGCATCTGCTACAAAAGTTTGTGGCTCTGTGCCCTGAGTGAAGTATTCAAACATAGATGTCTTGTCGGTTCTATTAGTAAGTTTACCGGTACCTTTGTCGATACGTATAGTAAGTAAGTCTGTAGGCATGGGAAGCATATGTTCTGGTTTATCCGCCAACGCATATTGCATAAACCTTATCCACGCAGGTTGCGCAGCATGGGCCCCTGATTCGCTACCAACTAGTGCATTACCGATATAATTAAATTTTTGCGGATTTTTGTTCACCAAATTTTGGTTTCGAGTCGTACGTCCCAAACGACGGTTATTATCGTCGAACCCAACCCAAGCAGTGGCAACTAAGTCAGGTGTAAAGCCGCTAAACCAAGTATCTCGTACGTCATTGGTAGTACCTGTTTTACCCGCAACATCGCTACGGCGGTTCATCAATAATGCGGTACGCCAACCCGTGCCTCGATTATCCCATGAGCCATTAATTTGCACCGCAGAGCGCATCATCTCTGCAACTAAGAATGCGTTTTCAGCACTAATAACCCGTGGCGCGGATAAAATATCGTTAACGGGCTCTTCCTCTTGATGTGTCAAACCGAATTCGGCGGCTAACAACGCCTCAATATCTTCTGGGTCGGTCTCAATTTGCGCCGTTTGATCAGGTGCAACACAAGGATCGCATGCATACTTAGGGTTCGCTTCCCATAATATGTCACCCATTTCATTCTCTATACGTTGAATAAAATGAGGTTGAATTAAAAAACCACCATTGGCGATAACTGCCATGGCAGTTGCCACTTCTAGTGGTGTATGAGAGCCAGAACCCAACGATAGTGTTTCATCTAAGGGGATGTCATCTTTGTTAAAACCAAAACGAGTCAGGTATTCTGCGACGTTATCTAACCCAACAGCCCGCAGTAAACGCACCGATACCACGTTTTTTGATTTACTTAATGCTACGCGCATTCGTATGGGACCATCATATTCCGCAGGAGAGTTCTCAGGACGCCACGCATTACCTGAACCTGATTGCCACTGAGTAATAGGCGCATCATTTATGATACTTGCCAAAGTGTAACCATTTTCTAGGGCGGCTGAATAAATAAAGGGTTTGATATTTGAACCCACTTGCCTTTTGGCTTGAGTCGCGCGGTTAAATTGACTTTGGTAGAAACTGTAACCACCTACTACAGCTTGCACCGCACCATTTTTAGGATCCAGTGCAACAAAAGCACCACTAGCTTGTGGGTATTGCGCCAGTTGCCAGTGCTGGTCGTCTTCTCTTTGGCGCGTCAAAATTAGCGCACCTTCTTGCAATATATCTGAAGCAGTTTTGGGATCTGGCCCTTGCTTAGAATCATTTATGTAAGGTCTAGCCCAATCTAAACCGTCCCAATCAATTATGCTGTACTTACCTTGTTGGTTGAAAATAATGATGTCTTTTTCGTTCACTTTAACAACAATAGCAGGATGCATTGATTCAAAAGTTTGTACATCTTGTAGATAAGTTAACATTTGCTCTTCAGACCATGGAGCTGAAGTATCTAACTGTGTCTCTGCAACTGTGTGAGTTTGCACATTATTGTCGTCCGCGCTCGCTGTCGACCATAGCTGTTCGATAGGCCCGTGATAGCCATGACGTTCATCATAATCATGTAAATTTCTGCGCACTGCTTGTTGAGCCGCGGCTTGCATGTCAGAGGAAACCGTAGCGTAAATTTGATAACCGCCAGTTTCGGCTTCGTCTTTTCCGTAGAGTTCGATCATCTCACTGTAAATAATATCTGCTAAGTAAGGCGCATCTAAGTCAATTTCTGCCCCATATTTTTTAGCGGTTACCGGGGCGTTTACGGCTTGCTGAAATTGTGCCTGATCAATATATTCTTCGTCTAACATTCGCATTAACACAATGCGTCTTCTGGCCAAAGAACGAGCTGGGCTGCTAATAGGATTGAGAGCTGATGGCGCTTGAGGTAATCCTGCAATGGTAGCTATTTGCGCTAATGTAAGTTCATCAAGTGACTTACCATAATAAACTTGCGCCGCAGCGCCAAAACCAAATGCTCGATGACCTAACTCTACTTTGTTTAAATACAACTCAAGGATTTCTTGTTTGCTAAGTAGCTGCTCCATATGCCAAGCTAGGATTATTTCTCGTATTTTACGGATGTATTTTTTCTCACGTGTAAGGAAAAAATCTCTCGCCATTTGCATAGTCAGGGTACTACCGCCCTGACCTTTCTCGCCAGTGACGACTAAATTAATAAAAGCGCGCATCATGCCGATAGGATCTATACCCGGATGATCATAAAAGCGACTGTCTTCAGTAGCTATTACAGCTTGTTTTAGTTGTTCTGGAATTTGCTCAAGGGTAAGCGGTATGCGGCGTTTTACGCCATACTGGGAGATTAACTTGCCATCTTGGGTAAAGATGCGCATGGGTGTTTGTAATCGAACATCTTTAAGAACGTCGACACTGGGTAGGTCAGATTTGATATAAAAATAGGTACCTAAAAGGATTACAATACCGACAACAAATGTGACAGAGATGGTTATTAATGCGGGTTTAAGTAACTTCACGGATAGATAATACCAAGGCAACTTCTAATAAATGATCTACATTTTATACCTATGTACAGTTATTAGAACCATAAAACACAAAAAATTACGTAATAATGATGGCGTGGAAATTTTCTCATTCATTTGGATGTCTAACAATTGAAAAAATTATTTGGCCCTAAAGTACAAAAAATGATTGGCCTAGATATAGGAACTCGGTTTATTAAAGCCGTGGTACTAGAAAAATCAGGTGAAAAATATAGTTTGCAGGCATACGCTTGCGAGCCTATTCAGGGTAATGCTTTTGCAGAGCGTGAAATAAAAGACTTCGAAGCTGTCAGCCATGCACTAAAAAAAGTGAAGCTTGCGTTAAAAAGTAAAAATAAGCTCGTTGCAATAGCCGTATCGGGCTCTACTGTTTTGAACAAAATTGTCTATATGGATCCTGGGCAAACAGATCACGAACTTGAAAGCCAAATTGAATTGGAAGCAGATAGTTTAATTCCCTACCCGTTAAATGAAGTGTATATAGATTTTGAAGAGATAGGGATAAGTCAAACCACCAATAACAAAGTTGAAGTCCTCTTAAGTGCAGTGCATAAGGAACTCGTCGACCGTAGAATCACCCTACTAGGTGAAGTAGGTTATGAGGCTAAGATAGTTGACGTTGAAAGTTACGCCCTAGGTGCAGCGGTAGCAAACTTTTACCCTCAAACTGATGAAGAAACGGTGTGTTGCATTAATATTGGTGCAAGCCACTTACAAATGTGCGCGGTAAAAAATGGAAACGTTATTTATACCAAAGATCACAACTTTGGTATGGATGCCTTGATTCAAGACTTAACCATGTTGTATAGCCAAGAACGCTCTCAAATTGAACAACAGTTGACTGATGGCACGTTACCGGAAACATGGAAACAAGACTCTTATCCAATGTTTCTGGCTAACCTACAACAGAATATAAACCGAGCCTTACAATTGTATATTAGTGCGACAGGTGAAACCCGCCCCGGCTCTCTACTAATATGCGGAAGTGGAAATCATCTCAAATCTTTACCTGAAGACTTAAGCGCTGATTTAGGCATTGAAGTTGTATGCTTCTCCCCGTTTACCGATATGACGATAGCAGAAACAGTTAACCAAGGAGATTTCGAACAAGTCTCCGGTCAACTTGTTATTGCTACGGGTTTGGCCAGTAGGAGTTTTCAACCATGGCACATATAAATTTATTGCCTTGGCGCGAGAGTCGCAGAGCTGAGCAAAAAAAGAATTACCTAACCTTACTTGGCGGCTTAGCATTCGCTGCTTTTGGCCTGATGTTTGCCGCCGGAAATGTATTGGATAAGATGATAGATAACCAAAACTATCGCAATAATTTTATCGAGCAACAAACAGCCATTTTAGATCAACAAATTGAAAAAATTAAAAATATCAAAAAAGACAAAGAAGCAATAGAGCAAAGAATGGCTTTGATCGAACAATTAGAGTCCAGCAGAAATGCGGTTCCTATAGTGTTAGATGAGTTAGTGCGATTGGTTCCCCATGGCTTATCGTTTCGTAGTTTTTCTCGTCAAGGCAATTTGATCGAAATATTAGGAGTCAGTGAATCTAACAATAGGTTGGCAGATTTCATGCGACAGTTGCAAGACTCAACCGTCTTTAGTAGCGGAGAACTATCTTCAATTAAGGCCGACACATCAGCTCTCGAAGCCGTCAGTGATTTTAAGCTCACATTTACTATCAATCCTAGCGTTGCACCGGATTTCTCAGTGATTACCGAGGAGCCAAGCAAATGAAATTTGATGTTAACAAGTTAAAAGAGATCAACGATTTAGACTTCGAACAAATCGCCACTTGGCCCTTCGAAGTTAAGTCTTTGGTGGCTTTGTTTGTAGTAGTATTTGGTCTATTGGGTGGTTATTATTTCTTATTGAAAGATAAATTACCTGTTCTAGAAGAAGCCCAAAATAAAGAAGTAACCCTAAAGCAAACTTATCAAGGTAAATATCGTATTGCCGTCAACCTAGCCGCTTACGAAGAACAGTTAAGCCAGTTACAAAGTGACTTTTCTTCTATGTTGAAATCGCTTCCAACCAGTAATGAAACCCCAGGGTTGTTAGATGACATTACCTTAGTGGGTACCTCAGCCGGACTCACTTTTAGATTACTAAATTGGCAAAGAGAAATTCCAAAAGAGTTTTATTCAGAATTACCTATCGAGATGGAAGTATACGGTGGATACCACAACTTTGGGCAATTTGCCTCGGAAATCGCAGGATTACCACGTATTGTTACCGTGCACGATTTTGAAGTGACTCAAGAGAGCAATACTCTTAAACTCAAAGTTCAGGCTAAAACCTATAGAACCTCCAATGAGCAGGAAACTGCGGCTAAGGAGCAAACACAATGAAACAACTCAAGATAGTGATTGCTGTGTTACTACTTAGTGGCTGTGAAGCTAAAGTTGACGATTTGCAGGTATTTATTAATGAAGTCAAACAAACGACCTCTGTTAACATTGAGCCTTACCCAGAATTTGAAAGCAAACCTACTTTTATCTATTCGGCCGACACTTTACGAAGTCCTTTTCAGCGCCCAAGAAACACTGGAGCCGAAGTAGAGCTTACCATCGCTGCACAACCAAATTGTGCTCAACCAGACTTTAATCGTAGCAAACAGCCCTTAGAGAAATTTGGTATCGATGCGTTATCTGTTACTGGGGTATTTCAATCTAATGGCAAAAAATGGGCACTTATTCAGTCCAATACAGGCAGTTTATTTAAAGCTACAATTGGCGATTACCTAGGATTGTTTTTTGGGAAAATCGATTCTATTCAAAATGGCACAGTTTCTTTTACTGAAATGCTGCCCGATGGTGCTGGCTGCTGGCAAAAAAAGCAAGCCACACTCACCATGCTTTCGAAGGCAGGAGAAAACAATGTCTGAGCGTTTTATTTTTAACAAAAAACTTAATCGAACTAATCCCACTTGGTATTGGGTATTAGCCGTAGTTTTTGGTCTGTTTACATTTGAGTCATTAAGCCAAGAAAAGACTGCGGTTTTGATTGACCCACAACCTAAGTTAGACAATGTATTTCGTTCTGAATTGCAAAACGTTGAGTTTTCACGTTTACCTAGTGGCGGCGCAGAAGTGTTAATGACCTTCAACAATAAAAATTTCCAGTTACAGTTGAGTGAAAAAGGTCAATCTTTAAGTTTGGTTTTGCCACGAACAAAACTAGGTGACGATCAACTGTTTAAGTTAGACGTTGTAGATTTCGCCACACCAGTCAATAACATTGAAACCTTTCAAGAAGAAGAACAAACCAAAGTGGTGTTTGCTCTGCAAGACAGAATCACCTTCAGTCATCAAAAAAGTGCCAATAGTCTAAGCATAAAAATTGAAAAACGTTTGAAGGATGCGCCAGAAGAAGACCAAAAAAGTAACTTTGCTGGCGAACCCATATCCCTTGATTTTCAAGATGTACCAGTGCGCCAAGTATTACAAATTATTGCCCAAGTAAACGGCTTTAACCTAGTCACAACGGATACTGTAACTGGCAACGTAACTATCAGTTTGTCTGGCGTTCCTTGGGATCAAGCATTAGATATGATTCTAAAAATCAAAGGATTAGATAAAAGATTAGAAGGCAATATCTTGCTGATAGCACCAACTGAAGAACTCACAGCACGTGAAACCCAGCAGTTACAGTCTAAACAGCAAGTAGCAGAACTGGCTCCTTTAGTTTCTACTAATGTACAAATCAATTATGCCAAAGCACAAGATCTTGCCGCCATCCTTAAAGGTACTGAAAACAGTATATTAACCCCTAGGGGAAGTGTTGCAGTTGATGAAAGAACCAACACACTTTTGCTAAGAGATACACAAACGTCAATCGATGAGGCCAAATTATTAGTAAAGGCGTTAGATATCCCTATTAAACAAGTACTAATTGAGTCACGTATGGTAACAGTGAGAGACAACGCCAGTGAATCGCTAGGGGTACAGTGGGGACTAAGTGATACGATGAATAATGGTGCAATTTCAGGTTCGTTGAGCGGTGCCGATTCCATTGCTAGCGGAGTGGTTCCGTCTATATCAGATCGTCTTAATGTATCACTACCGGTTAGTGAACCGGCTGGTAGCATAGGTATACAAATTGCGCGCTTACTTGATGGAACAATTATCGATTTAGAACTGTCTGCCCTAGAGTCTGAAAATAAAGGTGAAGTGATTGCCAGTCCTCGAATTACCGTTGCAAACCAGCACGAAGCCTATATCGAACAAGGTACGGAAATTCCTTATGTCGAAGCCACGTCAAGTGGTGCCACTTCAGTTGAATTCAAAAAAGCGGTATTAAGTTTAAAGGTCACCCCACATATTACTCCAGACAGTCGGATAATCATGGACTTAGTCGTTACTCAAGATACGCGAGGAGACACAGTCACAACCTCAACAGGTGATGCGGTAGCCATAGATACCCAAGAAATTAGTACCCAAGTATTGGTTGAAAATGGCGAAACCATAGTCTTAGGGGGTATTTTTCAACAAAGTAGTTCCGACGATGTACGAAAAGTCCCGCTTTTGGGTGATTTACCTTTTGTTGGTTACTTGTTTAAGAACACCTCAGAAATATTAGAAAAACGTGAGTTATTAATTTTTGTTACCCCAAAAATCTTAACTGATGAATTACGACGTAATTAATATTTACCCAAGTAGCAACTTTGGTTCAGGAAAAAACAGTCTAATCCGTTGATTAGGCTGTTTTTTTATAATTCCTGCCGCATAATCTTTACAAAGCTTGCAAAATTCACTGTAAAACTGAGATAATCCCGCATCGAAATTTTCGACGAGGTCTGGTTAATCCATAAAAGGGTAGCCGCACGAACTTTCTACCCCTTAAACATAGTTGTGAAATAAGCAAAAATGGCTGAAAAACGTAATATATTCCTTATAGGCCCAATGGGTGCTGGTAAAAGCACTATTGGTAGGCACCTTGCAGACGAACTTCATTTAGAATTCTTTGACTCTGATCAAGAGATCGAGAGACGTTCAGGCGCAGATATCGCTTGGATATTTGATCTTGAAGGGGAAGAAGGTTTTCGTCTACGTGAAGAAAACATCATTAACGACTTAACTGATAAACAAGGCATCGTTTTGGCGACAGGCGGCGGTTCTGTAGTCAGTAAGAACGTTAGAAACAGGTTATCAGCGCGAGGCATAGTAGTATATTTACAAACTACTATCGATAAGCAAGTCGCTAGGACTCAGCGTGATAAGCGACGTCCACTATTGCAGAAAGATGATCCGGAAACCGTTTTGCGTAATCTAGCTGAAGAACGCAATCCATTATATGAAGATGCTGCCGATTACATTGTTGATACCGACGACCAAAGTGCTCGCGCCGTAGCTAACCAGATCATAGCAAAAATAGGTCTATAACTCCTCTTTCTTATATAGCAATAATAGGGCTAGCTACTTATGGCAACACTTACAGTTGAGTTGGGTGAGCGTAGCTACCCTATATTGATTCAAGCTAATCTGCTTGATGATCCTCAGGTTTTAACTTCACATCTTCTCACCAAAAAAGTAGTAGTGGTGACAAATGACTTAGTTGAACCACTTTATTTTCCCATTGTCAGTCGAGCTTTAGCTGGGTATGAAGTCAGCAAAATTGTGATACCTGATGGTGAGCAACATAAAAACCTAGAAAGCTTTGAGATGGTAATCTCGAAATTGTTAGAAATGTCGGCAGGTCGTGACACCACGTTAATCGCATTAGGTGGCGGAGTGATAGGTGACCTCACAGGTTTTGTAGCTGCCAGTTTTCAGCGTGGTATGCCGTTTATACAAGTACCAACCACTTTGTTGTCACAAGTTGATTCCTCAGTAGGTGGAAAAACTGCTGTTAATCATCCCTTAGGTAAAAATATGATTGGCGCCTTTTATCAACCTAAGGCGGTTTTAATAGACACCAACAGCTTGAGTACTTTACCCAAACGTGAATTTGCTGCGGGTATGGCTGAAGTGATCAAGTACGGTGTAATTTATGATCCCGAGTTTTTTGTATGGTTAGAAGACAATCAACAAGCGATTAAACAGCAACAACTAGCAGCACTGCAATATATGATCGCCAGATGTTGTGAAATCAAAGCCGAAATTGTTGCCATTGATGAAAGAGAGTCAGGGTTAAGAGCCATACTTAATTTAGGACATACTTTTGGCCATGCTATTGAAGCAGAAAAAGGCTACGGTAACTGGTTACATGGCGAAGCTGTCGCAGCAGGCATTGTTCTTGCTTCTGCAGTAGCAACTAAGATGAATTGGCTCGAAGCGTCAGAATTCAGTCGCATCGAATCTTTGCTGCAAGCATTTGATTTACCTACGGTTGCACCTAGTGATATGACATACGACGATTTCGTTCGACATATGCGTCACGATAAAAAAGTGCAAGCCGGTCAACTATTTTTTGTCATTCCCAAAGAAATTGGCAAAGCAGTTGTTACAAATGAAATTTCAGACGAGGTGTTACGCGCCATTCTTACTTAGGACATAATTTTGATTGTTATAACAAAGGGGTTTGCACCTTGTAACAATCTTTTCTACCTAGGTACATACAATGGCAGCGTCAGAATTCAACAATCGCTTAGACTATCTAATTAGTTACTCTTCTCAACTTGTGTTTGTGTGTAGTGATAAAATACGCCAACAATCACAGGTTGTAGAAAGCTTTTTAGCACACCAAAATGAACAAGCTGATCTGGCTTTACTAACAGCCAATGAACTCACCCCATTAGTGGTCTATCGTGAAAAGCTGTTTCGCCAACTTATTAGCCAAAGCCAAAAAGCAGACTTTAACCGGCCTCTCAACCAATTATTGGCATCATTAAATAATCATAACGGTCCCATTTTAATCAGTGTATTTCACGCCGAAAAACTCCCTGACAAGTTGGTTAAAGAGCTGTGGGATTTGGTACTGCAAAGTCGCTTTGCCAACAATAAACAACACCTCAATGTGCTGCTGATGGGTTTATCTAATTGGGCTGAAACAACTAAGGCTAGTTTAGGCACCGGTTCCAAAGAACAGCCGATCATGTTAAATAGTCCGATTCGAATCCAGCAGGCTGAGATCGACGAATTTTCTGATCTGGAAACTTTCATTCAAGATAAACGGAAAAAGTTTGCTCAACGTATAGAAGATCGTCAGATCCACGATGACGAGTCCAAACCCATTTATAAGAAATGGGCAATGACCACCTTATTTTTTACGGCTTTTTTGGTTGTTTTTTCTGGAATATTAGGCTGGCAATACCCTGGAAAAGTAGAAAATATATTGGCTTATTTTAGCGGTCAACAAACACTTATCGCTACACCATCTGAAACGTCTACTATCCACAACAAAACCGAACTTGTAGCCGCTCCAGAGTCCCAAGCACCTCTGCAAGTAACGACTAAGTTAGCGGACCCTATCGATCAGCCCAATGTTAAGGAAAGCATCACCAAAGATGAATTGATCACTGATTGGAATTCAGCTAGCGCCAGACTTACACAACAATCAAACAAAATACTTCTACAAACCGATAATATTGAAGCGGTAGTGGATGTCGTAGATGTGCCAGAAGTTCTTAATAACGATACAACACCATTAGATGAGACATTAGCGCAGCAAAAAATGACTGAAGTCAGCGAAGCTACCACCAGGGTTAACGATTATAAGGTTGAAGATATCGTAGAGTTAGGTTCAATGCTTGATCAACCAAAGCTTAGTGTAGAAAGCGTCGATAGCTTAACTCTCGATACTATGGCCGATTCTCCGGATAAAACCGAGCAAAACCCAATATCAGGAGTGTTAACCGCAACCCCAGAATTAATGCTAGCACTGCCCAGCAACCATTATGTGATTCAAATTGCAGCGATGGCTAATATCAGTATTTTGCAGGAATACGTTTCTGACAATCAGCTCAGCCAACAGCTGTGGTTATATAAGACCCAACGTTACGGAGGTGACTGGTATGTATTGCTGAAAAATCAAGATTTTGATTCAATAGAAGCGGCCAGAGCGGAAATCACCACTTTATCAGACGCTATGCTAATGAATACCCCTTTTGTTAAGCGCATTACGCAAGTAAAGCAAGAAATTACTAGCGCTAGGCGTTAAGCTATTTGTTGTTTTAGCTCAGTGCCGTTACAATTCGGCCTGATAAATTAGCGGCTCTGACTTGGTTAAAAAATTGGCAGTAACAAAAGATAAAAAAAACAGAGCCTTTTTGAAGTGGGCAGGTGGCAAATACAGCCTAATCGAAGATATAAACGCTAAACTTCCGGCGGCAAAAAAGCTCATTGAACCATTTGTGGGAGCGGGTTCGGTATTTCTCAATACCAATTATTCTAAGTACCTACTCAACGATATTAATCCTGATTTGATCAATTTGTATAATATCGTAAAAAATCGCTCTTCTGATTACATCACAGACAGCGCCAAGTTTTTTACACCAATCTTTAACGAAGAAAAACGCTATTATTTGATGAGGCAAAAATTTAATGATAGTGACGATATCTACGAACGCGCCATATACTTCCTTTATTTAAACAGACATGGCTACAACGGGTTGTGCCGTTATAACAATAGCGGTAAATTCAATGTACCTTTTGGTAGATACAAGGCCCCTTACTTTCCAGAAAAAGAACTCTGGTACTTTGCTGAAAAATCTCAACTTGCCACCTTTACCTGCGAGTCTTTTGAAAAAGTGTTCGCTAGAGCCAGAAAAGGCTCAGTCATATATTGTGATCCTCCTTATGCCCCCATCAGCAAAACCGCTATGTTTAATAGTTATGCTAAGGGTGGTTTTACCCTAGACAACCAACTAAAACTCGCGTCTTTGGCGCGCCGCACAGGTCACGCGCGCAACATTCCCGTATTGCTAAGTAATCATGATACTGAGTTTACTAGGGACATTTATCAGGGCGCTGACATGACACAACTTCAGGTAAGTCGTTTTATTAGTCAAAATGGAAGTACTAGATTAAAGGTGGCAGAACTATTAGCGCTGTATCAAACTAAATAACTGTAATAAAGCATGTATTAAAGCTTAGGCTTCGTTATTTCCGATACGTGATAATAACTCGAGTAAATCGATGAAATGAAACTGATACGAACTTGAACGCCCAGTGAACCACTCAGACCAACTTACACCTTGTTGTTGGTCATTTGCACATCTATTTATGGGATGGCTAACAGGTAGCTCATGATCTAAGACAGCATTTTCTAGGCTTCCACAAAACGCACTTCTATCATTTAAAGAAAGCTGAGAAAAATTCAATATAGCAACAACGGCTAAACCCGTTAAGGTCACTCCAGTTAGGGTAAATAACGATTTTGAATACTTATTCACAGTGTTATCCGCGATCCGCGTTGAAATATTTGCTGACATTATACCTGTGATGAAATTATCAACAACTGTGCTTTATCTGAATAGTTAGGTCATTCATCGCTTGTTACAATAACCTAGTCTAAAAAATTAGTACTCAAAACGAAAAAGGAGTGCCTAAACACTCCTTTTAGTAATAACCTGCAATTACAATACTTCTAGAAACTCGTGCCCCAACTAACTGCAAAGTTGGTATCGTCGCTTCCAGACTCTTTGTCTGCTTTTGAGATAGTTAAGGTAAAATCACCTTTTCCTAAATCTAGTTGGAAGTGGCCGTAATCAACATCAATGCTCGGTGTATCAAAGTCATAATAACCATAAGTAAGACCTAAGGTATAATCGTTACTCAATTCAAAACCGTAGCTCACGTTATAGTACAAATCGCCAGTACCAAAAGGTACATCGTCATCTGCATCACTGTTAATAGTGTATGCTACACCGAAACCTAAATCACCAAAACTGCCGTTTAAGTAGATTTCTCCAAAATTACTGTCTTCGTAACCCGTTGCTGGATAATAGTAATAGATATAACCAACATCGTAACCAAAATCACCTGCTTCCCCACCAAATCCTGCATAGAAATCAACTTCTGCACCTTTGTCATCAGAAGTTTCATCAGACCAATCAATTGTGCCAATCCATGTACCTGCATAGAAACCGCTTTCGTTTGAGTAGTCTAAACCACCAGATAATGAAGGTGCGTTTCCACTTTGGGTTACGCCACGCCATAAGTAGTTACTTGTCGCACCAAAATTAGACTCGACGTCAGCTAGTGCAACTTGACTAAAACTAGATGTTGCTAAAACAGCGGCGGCGATAGAAGTAATTTTTAAAGTTTTCATGTGTGTACTCCGTTAGTATTTTTATATTTTTCAGTAATGAACGTTGGCTTTCTGTCATATTATTTTTATTTATTAACTCCATAACGCAAATCTGATGCCTAATTGCGGGCAACTAGAATGCCCTCTGACATCTAGTCCTAACACGCTGTTTTTATTGATTAATTATAAAAAAGATAAAGTAATGGAAAGTATTTAATGGGTTTTTCGTAAATGATAAGTGCACCATAAATGAACAATATTTCACTAATGGTGCAGATAGGGCGCTTTTGTCTATTTGGATTTTTCTGTAAAGTATTGGCTTTTATTGCCAAGGAAAATAATGAAACCTTATTTGATTACCCCCTCTATTTTATCCGCTGATTTTAGCAAGTTAGGTGAAGAGGTAGACAAGGTCTTGGCCGCGGGAGCTGATGTAGTACATTTTGATGTGATGGATAATCATTATGTACCCAATTTAACTATTGGTCCTTTGGTGTGTAAGGCATTACGTCAATATGGCATAACAGCAGATATCGACGTTCATCTTATGGTACAACCAGTGGATGACATGATTAAACAGTTTGCCGACGCCGGTGCGAGTTATATTAGTTTTCATCCGGAAGCATCACAGCATGTGGATAGAAGTCTGCAACTGATTATAGATTCAGGATGTAAACCAGGTTTGGTATTTAATCCTGCCACTCCTTTACAACATTTAGATCATGTCATGCATAAATTACATCATATTTTATTAATGTCTGTTAATCCTGGTTTTGGAGGTCAATCTTTTATTCCACAGACTTTAGAAAAACTATCACAAACCCGAGCATTAATTGATCAATCAGGGTTTGATATTCGATTAGAAATTGACGGCGGCGTAAAAGTCGATAATATTCGCGCCATCGCAGAAGCGGGAGCCGATATGTTTGTAGCCGGTTCTGCCATTTTTGACCAAGCAGACTATCAGCTAGTGATTGAGCAAATGCGCTCTGAACTTGCTTTGGCTAATTAGCTTTTCTTTTAACGCTATTTTTTAACACTATATAAGTAGAACCAATTACCATGACAAAACCAATTGTACTCAGCGGCTGTCAGCCTTCAGGTCAACTCACCATTGGCAATTATATGGGTGCACTACGTCAGTGGGTCGCAATGCAAGATGACCATGACTGTTTATATATGTTGGTAGACTTACACGCTATCACCGTAAGACAAGATCCTAAAGCCTTGCATCAGGCCTGCTTAGACGGATTGGCTCTTTATATAGCTTGTGGAATCGATCCGGCAAAAAGTACTATTTTTATGCAATCCCATGTACCTGAACATGCGCAATTGGCCTGGTTGATGAATTGTTATACACAAATGGGTGAACTGAATCGTATGACTCAGTTTAAGGACAAGTCCGCAAAAAATGTCTCAAACATCAACGCTGGGTTGTTTTCGTATCCCGTATTAATGGCTGCAGATATATTGTTATATCAAGCTAATCAAGTACCAGTAGGCGATGACCAAAAACAACATCTTGAATTAGCAAGAGATATAGCCACGCGTTTTAATAATGTTTATGGCGAAACATTTAGCATACCGGATCCGTACATTCCTGAATTTGGTGCGCGAGTGATGAGTTTGCAAGATCCAACTAAAAAAATGTCGAAATCAGATGACAACGTCAATAACTTTGTCGGTCTTTTAGAAGATCCCAAAAAGATAGCCAAAAAGATAAAACGCGCTGTTACCGACTCTGACGACCAAGCACGGATATACTTTGATGTGGCTGAAAAGCCTGGTGTCTCAAATTTATTGAGCTTATTGTCATGTGCCACTAACACACCCGTTGAGGCCTTAGTTCCAGGCTATGAAGATAAAATGTACGGTCACTTAAAGTCAGATGTTGCAGACGCTGTGGTGGCATTAATCGAACCTATTCAGCAAAACTTTAAGGCGCTACGGGACGATCAAAGCGAACTAAACAGAATCATGCGTCAGGGTTCTGAAAAAGCCAGCCAACGGGCAGCGGTGACACTTGCAAAAGCGTATGATGCGGTAGGTTTTGTTAAACGCCCTTAAATTACGCGGTAATTAAGCACTACTATGCTGCTGTTGATAGACAACTATGATTCCTTTACCCACAATTTAGCTCGCTACTTTGAAGAGTTAGAACAACAGGTATTGGTGGTTCGCAATGACGAAATTAGTTGCCAACAAATAGCAGCGTTAGCGCCAGAATATTTAGTATTTTCACCCGGCCCCGGCACACCACATTCAGCCGGGGTAACCCTCGAAGCCATCAAAACTTTTGCTGGTAAGATCCCAATTTTAGGTGTGTGTTTAGGACATCAAGCAATAGGGTTGGCTTTTGGCGCAAACCTAGTTAACGCGCAACAAATTAAACACGGCAAAACGTCTCAAATCCAACACCAGAAGTCTGTTTTGTTTAATGGCATTCAGCACCCTTTTACCGCCACGCGATACCATTCACTAGTGTTAGAAACTGCTAGCATCCCCGAAGAATTTAAAATAACAGCTTGGTGTTTTAATAGTGAAACTGAAAATATTGAGTTAGAACATATATCTAAACAAGCTGAAGTGATGGCGATTGAACATAAAACCTTAGCAATCTATGGTGTACAATTTCATCCAGAATCTCTATTAACTGAATTTGGACATCACATACTAAACAACTTCATTTACAGCAAAACTTCGACTAAAGCACTATAGTCACAGTGTAGAAATTCCAAAGTATTAATGTAACATTGCGCGTGAATTTTAATGGCGAGGCTATACGGAATATTTCGCCGCCAAAATTCATCAATTACATTCAAAGCATTTTCAAAAGAAACAACAATTAATGAGTACAGATACACAGGCCGAAAAATTAGTTAAACAACGCTTTGAGGCGTTATTTTTAGACGTAAAGTCGGCACAACAAGTCGTTAGCGGAGAAGGCAAACCAGCACAAAACGTGGTTGAACTTGAACAAAGTAAAACTGCTCGGTCACTGCTGCGTGTCGAAAAACAAGCTATTCGCGAAAAAGATCTCAATACTAAGTCCGATCTTAGTTTCCTAGAAAATATATCTGAACAAGTAGATACCGAAGTAGCAAAGCGCCTTGAAGAAAGTGTAAAAGATACTGAGCACCTTTATTCAAAAGTCATGGGAATTGACCCAGCGCTGCCTAAGTTACTCGACTTAGTAGGTGTTAAGGCAGCAACCATTTCCAAAATCGAACCCCTTGCCGGTGAATTACCTTGGTTTTTTAATGATTTGATGAGGTTTGTTAACCAACCTAAATACCGACGTTTTGATAATAAGGGCAAAGCCATAATTGTAGAAACCATGCGAGTCGGGCTGAGTTTTTTTGGCTTAGAAAATTTAATAATCATACTCACATCCCTAGCTTTCAAACGTTCGCTACCTCAAATAACCGATCCTTACCCACAAATAAAATTACGCATTTGGGAAGAAGCTTTGGCAACGGCCATTTCCTGCAAACAAATAGCATCTATAGTGGGAGTCAATCAAAACCATGCTTTTTGCCTTGGCATGTTACAAACCATGGGCAAAATTGTAATCTCGAAATTGTATTTTAGGTTATTCGAAAACGTGCTCCGTGAAGCGTTAAAAGAAACACAACTCGCACAAAAGCATGAAGAACACTCAGCATTGACAAGGATTACCCCTTCAGGACCGTTCCTTAATCAATTGATCGACAAACATGCACTAACTGTTAGCGCCAATCTAATCAATAAAATGGCAATGCAACGCGTATTTATCGCCAACGCAATGTTTGAAGTTGCGCATAATGAACCTAACGCAGAGTTGTCGCCATTGGCATTAGTATTAAAACAGGGCAAAGCCTATGCTCAGTATCGTATGTTAAAGGGACATAGATTAATTGACTTACAACAGTCGAAAGACTTTTTACGCACAATAGGGATGCCTAAAGGCTCACTTGAGTTACTTAAAATAACTGATATGCGTTCTCTTGATGCAATAATGAGAAACGATTAATTTTTTAAGCATATTCATGCAAGATCTTTTGAATTATTAAAAAGGCTGATAGCGGTTTATAGTATTGGCCTCATATGACACAACCAATAACAATGCCATTATCCTCGAATAGATAGTTATTCACAAATCATGCAAAACTAGGTGAACCCCTTTAAAAATGCTGCTTTGCATTTAATATCTCTGAAGACAAGCGCTAAACCTTCTGCCATACTATCGCTCTTTTTTAAGCCAAAATATGACACTTGAAAGGCAATAGTATGAATGTAACTCGCGACTTGTTTAATGACGTAATGGTTCCAAACTACAATCCAGCAGCAATTATTCCTGTGAAAGGATTAGGCTCTCGCTTATGGGATCAAGCAGGTACCGAATACATAGACTTTGCAGGAGGCATTGCAGTCAATGTATTGGGGCATTGCCATCCACAACTTGTTTCTACTTTGACAGAACAAGGCCAAAAGCTTTGGCATTTAAGTAATGTGCTGACTAACGAGCCTGCACTTCGCCTAGCTAAAAAGTTAACTGATGCGACCTTTGCTGAAAAAGTATATTTTGCTAATTCAGGCGCAGAAGCCAATGAGGCCGCTTTAAAACTTGCGCGCCGTTTTGCTCTAGACAACAGCGGTGATCAAAAAGATCAAATTTTATCTTTTAAGCAAGGCTTTCATGGGCGCACCTTTTTTACCGTAACGGTAGGTGGACAAACAGCCTATTCAGACGGTTTTGGCCCTAAGCCCGGTGCCATTGAGCATGCAGACTATAATGACTTAGCAAGTTTGGAAGCATTGATATCCGACAAAACCTGTGCGGTTATGATGGAGCCTTTACAAGGCGAAGGCGGCATAATTAGTCCTGATATTGATTTTATTAAAGGGGTGCGAGCCCTGTGTGATAAACACAACGCACTACTTATTTTTGATGAAGTGCAATCAGGTGTAGGCCGTACCGGCGATTTGTATGCCTACATGGGCCTTGGGGTAATTCCAGATATACTCACAACAGCTAAAGCATTAGGAGGAGGGTTCCCAATTGGGGCGATGTTAACAACAACAGACATTGCTAAACATCTGAAAATAGGTACTCACGGAAGTACATATGGCGGCAATCCTCTTGCATGTGCAGTAGCCGAAAAGGTGTTAGACATTGTTAACACTCCAGAAGTATTGGACGGCGTAAAACAAAAAGAACAACTTTTCCGAAAAGGCTTAGAAACAATCAACGCTAAGTACCAATGTTTCTCGGAAATACGTGGCCAAGGACTATTATTAGGCGCTGCATTAAATGAAAAATTCGCAGGTAGAGCCAGAGAATTTTTAGTCGCTTCAGCAGATGAACAATTAATGTGTTTGATTGCAGGCGCTAATGTAGTGCGATTTGCTCCATCACTGATTATCCCAGATGAAGATATTCAAGAAGGCTTAGTGCGTTTTGAGCGTGCTGTTGCAAAAGTAGTTGGCGCTGACGTTTCCTCAAAGTGAGTATGCGAAAATGAAAATCATTCGCCCGATCCACAGTGACGATTATTCGTCACTGTATGCCATTTCCCAAGAATCTGGGGTGGGTTTTACATCTTTGCCAGTCAATGAAGTATTGCTTAGAAGTAAAATAGACAAATCCGTTCAAGCGTTTGCAAAAGAAGTAACCGAACCTTCAGATGAGAGTTATCTGTTTGTCATGGAAGACCAAGACTCCCAAGAAGTTGTAGGTACGAGTGGGATAGTAGCAGGTGTGGGTTTAGACGATGCATTTTATCATTATCACTTAAGCAAAGTGGTGCATGCATCTCGTGAACTCAAAATTTATAATGATGTGGATATCCTAACATTGTGTAACGATTACACTGGTGTATCAGAAATCTGCACCTTGTTTTTGCGTCAAAATGCCAGAGAAGGCTTAAATGGTAGGCTACTATCCAAGTTCCGTTTTTTATTTATGATGGAACATAAACAGCGTTTCGCAGACATTATTATCGCAGAAATGCGTGGCATTAATGATGAAAATGGCGAATCTCCTTTTTGGCAATGGCTAGAAGAACACTTCTTTTCAATGGACTTTCCTACTGTTGATTATCTAACAGGTATAGGGCAAAAGCAGTTCATCGCTGAATTGATGCCTAAGTATCCCATTTATGTGAGCTTACTAAGCAAACAGGCTCAAGCAGTAATCGGGCAAGTACATGAAAAAACCAAACCGGCATTGCAGCTTCTAGAACAAGAAGGTTTTAGCTGTAGAGGTTATGTGGATATTTTCGATGCAGGTCCAACTGTTGAAGCAAACTTGAAAAATATTCGAACAGCCCAAGCCAGTAGAAAAATGCAAGTGAAAGTAACTGATGAAGTGACAGACAGTCATTCGTCCTTTTTTGTTATCAATACGAAAGTGCAAGATTTCCGCGGAGTATGCACTTTACTGAATATCAATATGGATACAGGACTTGCAATTATTGGCCAAGAAGCCGCAGATGCTCTCGGCGTAAGTGACGGCGATGACATTCGCTTTGCTCCTACTCATTTCAGGACATAAATATGAATCAACATACACATTTTATCGATGGTCATTGGCACGCTGGCGAAGGTCATAACATCAGCTCAATCGATCCAGCAAAAAAGAACATTATATGGCAGGCTAAATCTGCCGCTCCCAAGCAAGTCGACGCAGCTGTTGAAGCAGCGCGTTCAGCGTTTGTGTCTTGGAGCAACCTTACTTTCGATGCACGTTTAGCATATGTGAAAAAGTTCGCTGAATTACTCGGAGAAAATAAACAAGCACTGGCTTTGAGTATTGCACAAGAAACCGGTAAGCCACTGTGGGAAACCGCGACTGAAGTAGGCGCGATGATTGGCAAAATTGCGTTATCTGAAAAAGCCTACCATGAACGTACTGGCACAGTAGAAAACGCCATGCCTTTAGGCAAAGCTTTTATTCGCCACAAACCCCATGGTGTAGTAGCGGTATTTGGTCCCTATAATTTCCCAGGTCATTTACCAAACGGGCATATAGTCCCCGCATTGCTATCAGGTAATACCATTGTTTTTAAACCAAGCGATCTGACTCCAGTCGTTGCTGAAAAAACCATAGAATTATGGCAACAAGCCGGTTTACCTGCAGGCGTCTTAAATATGGTGCAAGGCGAAGTAGAAACTGGAAAAGCGCTTGCTGCACATAATGGATTAGACGGTTTGTTTTTCACTGGTAGCTCTCGCACAGGCAAATTATTGCATGAGCAGTTCGCTGGCCATCCGGGGAAAATACTCGCCTTGGAAATGGGTGGAAATAATCCTCTGATAGTTAAAGATGCCGCTGATATTAATGCTGTAGTACATGACATTATCCAATCCGCTTTTGTCACTTCAGGACAACGCTGTACTTGCGCTCGTCGTTTGTTTATTCAACAAAGTGAAGCCGGTGATGCAATACTTAAAAAGCTAATCGAAGCGACCAAAAATATTCAAGTAGGCATGTATGACGCAGAAGCACAGCCTTTTATGGGCGCGATGGTTTCGCAACACGCTGCATCATTAATGGTGTTGGCCCAACAACAATTACTTGAGCTCGGCGCAACCTCTCTCGTTGAACTTAAACATCTAGACACCGAATCGGGCTTTGTTAGCCCCGGCATAATTGAAGTGACAAATATTCTTAAAGATATGCCAGATGAAGAACATTTTGGTCCGCTTCTTAAGGTGATCCGTTACAACGATTTTGACCAAGCCATAGACGAAGCAAACAATACCAGCTTTGGGTTATCAGCCGGTTTACTGGCTGATAAACAGGCAGACTATCAACACTTTTACCAGCGTATTCGAGCGGGCATTGTCAACTGGAATCGGCCTATTACTGGCGCTAGCGGAGCCGCTCCTTTTGGAGGAATAGGTGATAGTGGAAACCATAGAGCAAGTGCTTACTACGCCGCAGATTACTGCGCGTTCCCAGTTGCATCTGTTGAACTGGAAAAAACTACGCTGCCTGGAACCTTGAGTCCGGGCTTAAGTATTTAAATTATAGGAACTGAGTTTCACACCATGCACAACCAAATAGACACTTTGTTTAGCCATTTATGGCAAGATTATTTAAGCATTACGCCTTCAGCCAAAAGAGTACACGATTTATTAGAAGGCCATGAATTTGAGCATTCTGGTAAAAACTCTAAGTTGGGTAATGACCATATTGCATTACGTACGTTTAATATTGAAAAGATTAATTTAGAAAAGCTTGCAGCACATTTTTTGGCGTTAGGTTACACAGAACAAGGGCAATATGACTTTGTAGAAAAAAAGTTACGTGCCAAACATTTCGAACATCCGGATGATACTCAACCTAAAGTATTTATCAGTGAACTAATTGTTGAAGCAATGCCGCTTGAGGTTCAGCAAATCATTCGCAAGATGACAGCTAACATCGCGGAAAATGCGGCTCAGCAAGACAACTTTTTGTATTCAGGTACACACTGGCAAATTAGTACCCAAGAATATGATGTACTGGTGGCACACTCTGAATACGCTGCTTGGATGTCAGCATGGGGATTTAGAGCCAACCATTTTACTGTGAGTTTAAACCACATGGGGCACTTCCAGTCTCTGGCAGAACTCAATACATTACTGAAAGATTCCGGCTTTGTGTTGAACAACTCTGGCGGTGAAATTAAAGGTGGTCCAGAGGTATTGTTGGCGCAATCTTCTATTATGGCTGACAAAATCGAAGTGCAATTCACCAATGGTAAGAAATTGGTCCCTAGCTGTTTTTACGAATTTGCGCAACGTTATAAAACACCAACAGGAAAATTGTACCAAGGCTTTGTCGCCGCCTCTGCCGACAAAATATTTGAAAGTACTCACACCTAAAAGGTATCGATTAAATAGAATTTGTAATCAGGTCCTGCCAGATTTTAAAAACTTAAAGACAAGGATGTTAAATACCAATCCGTATTGATAACTACCCACTCAGAATGCCCCAGCCGTTTTCAATCGAGGCGCAGTCATGCAGGAATGGCATTCCCCTTTCAAATGGCTGTAACAAAGAGTGAAAACGGCTGGGGCATTCCCTTTGGGCGAATTCTAAAGCACCTTACTCTGCGTTGTCCGAACTCGACTTAGCACCACTAGGCCTTCATTCGAACGCCTTGATTAAGGCACTATAGAATCTCGCTGAGTGAGCAGTTATCATTACGGAATGGTATTAGTGAAAAAATTAGTTGGACTGTTGGCGGTACTGTTATTGTTAGTTTTCTGGACAATACCCCATGATTTCTTTGAAAGTAGTGCCGCTAAAATACAAACAGCCACTTCAACGTCTCTAATAGACAAATAAAAATACAAAACAATTCCAAAAAATCCCAATCTCTTAAGTATTCCTGATCATAACTCAGAGTCAAATATCAAGGCACAACCAATTCCAAGCGACGTGTTAGAAACGTCATCATGCGCTACACACCAACAGTTAAACGCTGATGTTGATCAACAAGCTGTGTACCAGTGGATAGAAGATTCTGGGGGAATAGACATTGCGACACTCGCCAATATATACGCGTACTCATCAGAAGCTGACTTGCTACAAGCCGCAAAAAATGGCGACTCGACAGCAATGCTCGCGCTTGGAATTAATTACAAGTGGCACGCTATTCATGAGAACTTCCAAGCAGATAGACTGCGGCCGAAAGATCAGCCCGACATCGTATATACGCTAAAACCTTTGGATAAAAATATTATGAAAAAAGCTAGGTATTGGCTTATGCAGGCGGCCCTAAACAACCAATTGAAAGGATTGAGTGAACTTGCTTTTTCGTATATCGATGAAAAAAATCAGTCAGAAAGTATCAAAGAAAAACAGACTCTTGAACTCAATTTTTTAGCTTATTTCTCATTAGTTGATTATATGCAACCTAGTTCAGAGAAAACCATGCCTGCTAACCTTTTTTATGTTGACGATAAGGAAAAGCAAGAATCTTTAGAAAACAAACTGGAAGAGCTAGTTACTCAATGGCGCAAAGACAGACTTAAAATGGGACAAAACGAAAATCTCGAGTTAAATCCGTCAAAAGAAGTTATGCAATACCTAAAATTACAGAGAACGTTATGCCGAGACACTAAAAGAGAGCATTCATAGTCTAATCGACTTATAGCCCTACTCTATACAGTAAACGAAGCCCCACAGCCGCAAGTAGTGGTTGCATTAGGATTTATCACTAAAAAACGTGAGCCTTCTAGCCCTTCGGTGTAATCCACCTCACCACCCACAAGATATTGTAAGCTCATAGGATCAACTACCAGGGTCACTTCATTTTTATCAATGGTGGTGTCCCCTTCATTCACTTTTTCATCGAAAGTAAAACCATATTGGAAACCCGAACAACCACCACCAGTGACATACACTCGTAGTTTTAAGTTGGGATTTTCTTCTTCTTCCACCAATGTTTTTACTTTTCTAGCTGCGGCATCAGAAAATTCAATAGGTAAAGCAACTTGCACTGTCATAACTTGCCTCGGCAAAATTCGGTATAACTTATCATTATGTGGATTATCCAGTACCTGACTAATACGGTCAAGTATTCACTAAGACTAATTAATTACTATCCAGTCCTGCATATTCTAGTAAACCTAGTGCCGTGGCCATTCAAAAATTCAACCCAAGCAAAAATTAGGTGTTACGCCAATGAGTTGCTTAGAAATACTATCAAAAGAGCACATCATTGCATTGAGCTAGTTTGAGTTGATGTCCCAATTAAATACTGTAGTTAACTCACCTTTTTTACGTTTAAACTGAAAAATATTGGCATGCACGGATACTTGTTCTGGCTGAAAACCTTCGGGTAATCTTATTTCACCAGCTATTACCTGAAAGTATTTAAAGCTAAAAGTCAGGCTTTTTTGTTCTTGGTCAGATAGCATAGAATCGATGGAATATTGCTTAGCTTTGCCCTCTTCACTGCCGATTAAGGTAACGTGTAAATTCCCCTTTAGCGTATTTTTAGTTTTATTTTGCTGCATCAAAACGAGTTCAAATCTAAACGAATTATCACTCAGAGCTGGCTCTATGTTAAAGCCATCAATTAAAAATCCTTGTTCGTTTAGTTCAGGTGCCATCACTTGTTGATAAAAAGCGAGTTGCGTACGCAAATCCTTTTCGACATCGATACTTTTTCCAATTTCAATAAATTGCTGCTGCTGCGTTAGTCTTGCCACTTCCAGCTCAACACCCAAAACATTCAGTTTTTTGGTGAGTTGTTCATTTTCTAGTTTCAGGTTTTGAATACTTTTTTCATGGGTGGAAATGGTCGTTTGTTGCTGTGAATAATGGGCGTTTCCCCAAAAAAAACCCAAATAAAGGATCGCAGCAATTAGCGCACCTAGTATGAAATAAAACTGGAAAGCCCCCAGCTTAGTTTTGAGATCAGAAATAATCAATTTTTACCCTTTTATGAAGCCACTGCGCTTTTCTACATTGGCAGAATATTATCATTTAGTGATTTACAATGGTTGAATGATTTATTAAAAACCTAACCTTTCTGTTTTTGTAGTTTAACTCTATAAAATACAAGGACTTGTGATAAGCTCTTAAACCTCTGAGCAATAAATAGTTATATTTATGAATCTCAACGCCTTCAGAAAAGAGCTCGCCACACCACGTACCTCAATTCAATTGTGCGCTACCGCCATTGTGGCTGGAGTTTGTTCTGCGGCGTTAATCATAGTGTTTCGTCTATTTATTGAGTGGTTACAGTTATTGTTTTTGCCTGAAGTAAATAATTTCAGCGCGTTGCCAGCCAACATTCGTCTATTTGTGCCTATGGTAGGGGCATTATTGATTGTCATTATTGCTTATTTAACTGGTTTTAAGCATTACCGTATGGGCATACCTTTTGTGATCCACAGGGTCAAACACTACTTTGGCCATATACCTTTTCGAACCACAATTAACCAATTTTTAGGAGGCGCAATCGCTCTAGCTTCCGGCTTTTCGGTGGGTCGAGAAGGACCATCGGTTCATCTTGGCGCTTTCGGTAGCAGCTTTATTGGTCAGTGGTTGAAGTTACCCGACAACAGTATTCGTATTTTATCTGGATGTGGTATTGCTGCAGCTATATCGGCATCTTTTAACACTCCATTTGCTGCTGTCCTATTTGTGATGGAAGTGGTAATACGCGAATACAAGATTCATATTTTCATTCCAATCATGCTTGCCGCAGCTTGTGGAAGTGTAATGACACGCGCTGTATTTGGAGAAGTCCAAGAATTAGCCTTTATCCAATTTAACGACTTTAATCACTGGATATATCTGTATTTGGTAATATTTGGGATTGTACTTGGAGCATTGGCCACCTTTTTTAATAACAGTTTGATGGCCATTATTCGCGGTTTTCGACGATTCAATATGGTGCGCCGCTTACTTTTTGCTGGTGTCATAACTGGTGTGGTGGGTTTTATACTTCCCGAAGCACTGGGCACGCATTTTAATTCAGCTCACGCGTTATTTTCTGAAAATTATGACATTCAATTATTGGTATGGGTGCTTTGCGCCAAATTCGTTTTAACCATTGTTGCCTTGGGACTCGGAGTGCCAGGAGGAATAATAGGCCCGGTATTTGTAATTGGTATGTTCAGCGGAGTGTTGTTGGCCAGCCCTCTGGGATTGTTTGTTTCTGATGTAAGCGAAATTCATGGCAGTTTTTCATTACTGGGCATGGCAGGGCTGATGGCAGCAGTAGTACATGCCCCCTTAGCCGCACTATCAGCAGTTATGGAATTGTCCTATAGCCCAGAACTTGTTTTACCCGCCATTTTGGTAATAGTTCCTGCATACGTCACTGCGACTCAGTTTCTTGGCAATCGTTCTATCTTTATACGCCAACTGGATTATCAAAAATTACCTTATACGATCTCCTCAGTGATGGAGTATCTACAAAGAACAGGTGTATTGGCAATAATGAATACAGAGTTTACTTTGACTAAACAAGATAAGGAGCGCTTAGTTTCTGAATTGGCCACCGCTGAAAAAAAGGCGTTAGTGTATCAGTCTAGTGTTGATGGCCAGACTGAGTTCGCCTTGGTAAGTTACGATAATGGACAAGATGGCGATGCCATTCGCATGACACTTACCCCTATGAAGCCAGTGAGGTTTCAAGCGACTTTGGCAGAAGTGTATGCCATTTTGTCGCCTAATAGGGCTGGCGCTATTTACATCTATGCGAATAGCACTGATGATATAGTCGGTGTAATTTCATGGGAAACCTTACGCCATTATTTGCATAAAGCTAACTATTAGGAAGCCTGCCCTTCGATGACGATATTGTGGATTAAAGCCTTACACATATTTTTTATGGTTGCTTGGATGTCTGGCTTGTTTTACTTGCCAAGACTTATGGTCTATCACGCACAAACTGATGTTCAAGCGGTTAAAGATCAATTCAAAATTATGGAAAGGCGACTTTGGTATTTTGTTACCCCTTTTGCCTTACTAACTTTGGTATTTGGAATGTGGTTAATCAGCCTGTATGGCAAAGAATGGTTTGTTGCTGCCAAATGGCTACACCTTAAACTTACCTTAGTCACTGTGCTATATGTCTATCATTTTTACTTACTGGTGTTAGTGAAAAGATTCGCAATAGACCAAAATAAACACTCGCCTCGTTTCTTTCGTTTTTTGAATGAAGCCCCTGTTCTGTTTGTTTTGGCTATTATTATTTTAGCGATTGTAAAGTTTCTTTAAAATATTTAATGGACACTATACTCTAGGTAAAAGATCAGGAGAATCGATATGGATGTCAACCAGCAACGCCTAAAATCCTTACTTGACCAAACCGACTCAGCATTTGAAGAGTATAAACAACACCCCTCATCAGAAGATTATGCACAGGCTTATGAAGAAGCAAAAACTGCCCTCGACCATTACATGCTAGAAATTCGCCTATCAATGCAACAAAAAGGTAGAAAACCTTAAACCACTAGCTGCTCATGACACCAATCCAATTATTCATTTGTTTATGCTGATTGACATAACATATTAATTTGACAGTAGTATTTAATCCTATCAACAGAAAATGTTACTATTAGAAAATCAAATTATGGGTTATTCCTGTATTACCTACACATAACTCATTCATATTACTCATCGAAGAGTCAAATTACATGTCAGATAAATTAGCCGGCCACTACTCAGATATTCTTTCACTTTTGGGAGAAGACGTCAGTCGTGGAGGGTTGTTAGATACGCCTAATCGCGCAGCCAAAGCAATGCAGTTTTTAACCGACGGTTATCAAAAAGAGTTAGACGAAGTGGTTAATGGCGCAATTTTCGAAGCAGACACAGACGAAATGGTAATTGTACAAGACATAGAGTTTTACTCTCTATGTGAACACCATATTTTACCTTTTATCGGACGCTGCCATATCTCCTATTTGCCAAATGGAAAAGTATTGGGTTTATCAAAATTTGCTCGCATTGTTGATATGTACTCACGACGTTTACAAATCCAAGAAGGATTAACTAAACAAATTGCCGACGCTGTACAACAGGTCACAGGAGCCACAGGTGTTGGTGTTGTTATGGAAGGTAAACACATGTGCATGATGATGCGTGGAGTACAAAAGCAAAACTCATCAATGATCACCTCAGTGATGTTAGGTTCCATGCGATCATCCGATGCGACTCGAAATGAGTTTTTGCGTTTAATTGGTAAATAACGTTAATAGCGTGAGGTCTATTTGGCTATTAAATTTACTATGGTGTTTTATGGGAATTAACCTTTCGGTTCGTGGCAAGGTCAATTAGGTCCTGTAACCAAAACATAGCTGACTTTTTCTTTAAACGTGTCTTGTTTGTTTTTGCCCAATCAAGACAATTCACCAAAAGCATCCAGCCAGATGATTTTTTCCCAAAAAGCTCTTGGCTCTGGGTGCGTAATACAGGTGTTAGCCTTAGCTTAGAATCAAGGTGTGTGATTTCTTGTGGATTGAGTTCAATACAATGCTTGGGATCTGATGTCACTACAAACTCTCGGCACTCTAACGGCCGATCCGAATAAATACTGCAACGCTTATCTTCAAGAAAAGGGCAATCAAGCTTCAATGAATAATACTTTACTCCTAGGGCGTTGCGGCTTTTCTTATCAAGCTTGGCGATCTCTTGCATGGGCTGAGTCAGTCCAGCAGCGGCTATTGCCGCTTGAGTATCGGCAAAACGCTGTCGAATTCGTTTCTGCCTATGCTCGGGCATACTCTTAACTACCTTTGCGAGGTGTAATGCTTCTAATTCAGAAACGGGAACGGCCTGAGTACAACAAGCACTACACCCAGCTTTGCAACTAATATTTTTGCCCGCTTTGGCGCTTTGAACAATAGAATGGGAAACAATGTCGTTAGCAAGTAATTGATAAACCGGTATCAACTCACTAACAGTAACTTTTTGATCTGGCACGGTGGCACTCAAAGAAGCGACCTCATCTCCAATTTTTAAATCAAAGTTAGCGGTAAGCTTTGCCTTAGACTTGGTTTTCACTAAGTATTGCACTCCGTTTATTGCACCATTAACGATACAAGGCGTTACAATCAATGTTTAGTTATTCCAAATGTGAATATTGGCACAAAATTTCTATGTTTGATCCACACTCTTTAAAAACTATCTAAGCTGGTGCATTCAGGTTAAAAGTGAACCACTTAGTCAGTTTTTATAATTTGCCTTGCACTTTTAAGGGGCATTCACCAATGAAACTATCGAGAACATCACTATGTTAAAAAAGTTTAGTAGCCGTCTTTTTTTAGTTTTTAGCCTGTTGCTAATAACTAACCATACATTTGCGAAAACCCCACACAATTATGGACCAAAAGAGTTTACAGAACAAAACAAGTGGACTGCAATTGTGGCCGCCTACGCGCCAGAAATTAAAGCAATAGATCAAGCCTTCAGCAAATTGTCCGATGCACAAATCAATCAGACTCTAACCATCAGAGGTGTCAAATACCAATTAGGAACCTATAAAGGCGAACCCGTTGTGATATTTACAACAGGTATAAGTGTACCTAATGCGGCGATGACCATGCAGATGGCACTGGATTACTTCCCTATAGACCGCGTCGTAATGATGGGCATCGCTGGTGCCGTCAATCCTGATTTCCAACCAGGTGACATTTCTGTTCCAGAGCGTTGGTACTTCCATGATGAGTCTGTTTATGTGAACCCCGACCCGAAAGAGCCAGGTAACTTTGTATTACCTGATTATTATGAAAATGCACAACAGCAATACCAAGAAAGGCGCAAACAAGATCCTCATTCTCCAGCGTACGAAAACTTTGGATACATTCACCCAGAAGAAATGGCAGTCATCAAACAAGGCTGGGAGCAGCCTAAACAAATGCCTTATTTTAGCGCTACAACTGAATTAGTCGAATTAGCGAAAAAAGCAGTTAAAGCGGTGAGTCCAATCAAAATGCCTTCAGGAAACCCCATCAAAATAAAGATCGGTGGCAACGGAGTGACAGGTTCAGTGTTTCTAGATAACGCTGAATATCGCAATTGGCTGCAGCGGGTATACAGCGCAGAGGTCACCGAAATGGAGTCTGCTGCAGTTGGACAAGTGTGTTTTGTAAATGACGTAGACTGGGTAATTATTCGTTCGATCAGTGATTTAGCCGGCGCACAACACGGTAAAAATGTCGAAAATGTATTTGATGCCATAGCGTCTGGTACGGGCACCAAGTTAATGATTGGTTTGCTTGACCAGATAGTTGCCTTGGAACAATAAAAGTAAAACCTAAAGTTTAAATAATAAGCTGAACTGAATTGAAGCTCAGCTTATTATTTAGCATCCTATTCACTATCAACAATTAGCGCTCAACAACCGCGTTGTGATACACGTGTTGTACGTCGTCACAATCTTCTAACATGTCCATAAACTTATCAAATGTAGCAACATCGTCACCACTAACGTTTGATTCTGTTTGTGGAATAAAAGTAATTTCTTCAGCTTCAAATTCTATATCAGCGTTATTGTCGGTGAGTGCTGTGCGGGTGTTATTGAATTCTGTGTGTGGCGCATAAACCGTTATCAAGCCGTCTTCGCACTCTACTTCTGTGACATCAACATCGGCTTCCATTAATGTCTCTAACACAGCATCTTCATCATCGCCTTTAAAAGCAAACACAGCTTGGTGATCAAACATATGACCAACAGTACCTTCTACTCCTAACTTTGAGCCTGTTTTAGTAAAACAATTACGCACATCAGTAATTGTGCGGTTATTGTTGTCGGTTAAACAATCGACGATCACCATACATCCACCTGGCCCAAAACCTTCATATCGGGCTGGTACGTAATCCTCTCCCGCACCACCAGCAGCTTTATCAATGGCTTTTTCTATAACATGGCTAGGAACCTGATCTTTTTTTGCTTTTTCAATCAGCCGACGTAATGACAGGTTGGCTTGTGGATCGGTACCACCATTTTTTGCGACAACGTAAATTTCTTTTCCGTATTTAGAATAGACCTTAGTTTTTGCTCCTGCAGTTTTAGCCATGGAGACTTTGCGTACTTCAAACTTTCTTCCCATTTTTTTGCTCTTCTAATATTGTCGAGTTTCTAACTCATTTAGATTTAATAACTGGATTTTACCGATTTTCGAGGTAGATAACAAAACCCATTTAATGCGTGAATTCACTACTGTGTTTACGTTTCACTTATGCCGGTTATGGAATATGTTGAGAGGCTAAATAATCATGTGACTGCATTTCTTTTAACCTACTCAGACAACGCCTAAACTCAAAATCTAATTGCCCCTTTAAATAAAGGGTTTCCATCGAGACTTCTGCCGACATAATTAATTTTACATTACGTTCATAAAACTCATCCACCATTGCAATAAAACGCCGTGCAATATCATCTTTGGACTGTCCCATTTGCTCTACGTTAGCAATCAGTACCGTGTGGTAAAAGCGGCTTATCTCCATATAATCAGTTTGGCTGCGGGGTCCGTCACATATGGCGCGAAACTCAAACATCACCACCCCATCAGCATGGTGCAAGGTGGGGATCATGCGACCTTCTACTTCAATTGTTTGATTTTCGAAACCCAGTTCAGGGGCCAATTGCACAAAATATTTATGTAAATTTTGAGTGGCTTGATGGTCTAAAGGGAAGTGAAAAATTTCGGCTTGCTCTAGAGTACGTAAACGATAATCTACCCCACTGTCTACGTTTACAATGCGTGTATTTTGATTAATTAACTCTATCGCCGGTAAAAACCTAGCGCGCTGCAAGCCATTTCGATATAACTCGTCGGGCACGATATTTGACGTAGCAACTAACACGATACCATGGCCAAAAAGTTCCTCCATTAACGTGCCCAAAATCATCGCGTCGGTAATATCAGAAACAAAGAATTCATCAAAACAAATCACTTTAGTTTCTTTGGCAAGCTTCTTCGCTATAGTTTTTAGTGGATCAGAGTGGCCTTGCAATTGTTTTAATTCTTGATGAACTCTGTGCATAAAGCGGTGAAAATGAATCCGCAGTTTGCTTTCAAAGGGCAAACATTCGTAAAAAGTATCGACCAAGTATGTTTTACCTCGCCCTACTCCCCCCCAGAAGTACACTCCTTGAATACTAGGCTTACGCATTCCTTTACCAAACTTACTCTGCAACTTGACTCGCCAGGTTAATTTTTTCTCTGGGTGAGTTAGCTCGTCATATAACCTCTGCAATTCTTTTACAGCATTTTCTTGGGCGGCATCGTATTGAAACTCAGGATCTTGTAAATCTTTTTGATATTTTTGCCATGGCGTAAACTCAATCATTTTTCGGCGTTTTTCCTTTCACTTCTGAGTGTATTTAACACTTGAATACAAATAAAATGACCGCATTAAAAATGCTGAGCGTATAATAACGCATATTGCAGGCGCGCTCATGGTCAATACGCTATAAATTATTAATTAATTGCGAATCGAATGAGCAAAAATACGTAAAGAAATAGGAGTGATTATGGATTGGTTGGTAGGGGTATTGTTATTACTTGTTGGCGGAGTTATTGGTTTTTTTGTTGCAAAATTTTTCAGCAATAAACCAAATAACGAATCCGACGAGGCTGCTAGTAAGCAAACGATTCAAGAATTAATGCATCAACAAGCTGCAATGCATATTCAAGAAACCAAACAAATTGCAGACAAATTAGTCACTCAATCAACTGAATTACAACGACAGGTTGAAAACTATGAAAACCTTCTAATTAGCCAACAGGCTGGCCCTGAAGGTAATTCGCTGAATTATTTTGGTGAGCACACTACTGCTTACTTACGCAATAAAAACCCTCAACCTGCTCGTGAAAGAGCAACGGCAGATATACAACCTTTAGATTTTTCTTCAGAAAGTTCTGGGTTGTTTTCTGGCCAAGAAGAAACACCCAGTAAAGAAACCAAATAATGAACTTTTTAACGTACTAGGTACTCTTTGTGTTTTAAGTGGTCCTAAGTATTGTAATTAAATTTTGATGTTGGAGATAACAATCGATGAATAGAAAAGTACTCAATCGTTTTTTTGTAGCTTGTTGCATTGTGACGGCAAGCATGTCGCTCAGTTTAGTGTCTCATGCCGCTCTACCCTTTTTCTCGAAGGATAAAGACGAGGTACCTAGTCTAGCTCCAATGTTAGATAAGGCCACACCGGCTATTGTCAGCATTTCTGTCGAAGGCACACAAGTATCTCGCCAAAGGGTACCTGAAATGTTTAAGCATTTTTTTGGTGGCACCGATGAACAAGTGCAAGAACGCCCCTTCAAAGGGTTAGGTTCGGGCGTAATTATCGATGCAACCAAAGGCTATGTGGTGACTAATAATCACGTGGTAGATAATGCCGATGAGATTATTGTTAAGTTAACCGATGGCCGCGAGTTTACAGCTAAAAAGCTTGGCGCTGATGAGCAAAGTGACATTGCATTATTAAAGATAGAACCAGATGCATTGTCAGCTATGCCTCTGGCTGATTCAGACGAATTGCGTGTAGGTGACTTTGTTGTTGCTATTGGAAACCCTTTTGGACTAAATCAAACTGTTACCTCAGGTATTGTTAGTGCATTAGGCCGCTCTGGTTTAAACATTGGTGGTTACGAAAACTTTATTCAAACCGATGCAGCGATAAATCGCGGTAACTCAGGTGGAGCCTTAGTGAGTTTACGTGGCGAGTTAGTGGGTATTAACACCGCTATTTTTGGACCAAATGGCGGAAACGTAGGAATTGGTTTTGCAATCCCCAGCAATATGATGAAAAACTTGGTTGATCAAATCATAGAATTCGGCGAAGTACGCCGCGGCTTATTAGGAATAATGGGGCAAGACATTGATTCTGGTCTAGCAGATGCAATGAACCTAGATGTTAACCAAGGCGCATTTGTAAGTGAAGTGACACCAGATTCTGCTGCGGACAAAGGCGGTATTCAAGCTGGTGATATTATTACAAAAATTAATGGAAGAGCAGTAGTGAGTTTCCAAGAGTTAAGAGCAAAAGTCGCAAGTAGAGGGGCCGGCGCTAAACTTGAATTAACTGTATTGCGCAAAGGCAAAAGTGAAAAAATCAATGTAGTGCTAGGTGATGCGACTCAACATGAAGTGGTTGCCAAAGAAATACATCCCGCTCTAGAAGGAGCTACCTTGACCAATGGCAAAACCAAACAAGGCGACAATGGTATTGTCATTTCTGAGATTGTGTCGCGCTCTCCTGCGTCTCGTATCGGCTTGCAAGATGGTGACGTTATTATTGGAGTGAATCGTAAAAAGGTAGATACAGTTGTGCAACTACGCACTGAACTAGAAGATGCGAAAGGTGTCATTGCACTGAGTGTAAAACGTGGAGTAACTTCTTTATATTTGGTTATTCGCCAATAAAAACTCTCTAAAGATAGCGGTACTAGCCCTTAGTACCGCTATCAACTCATTGACTTCAATGTTATTATTCTTGGCACCTGACGTAAAACACATTTAATGTTGCTCGTGCTAAAAACCTTATCTTTTTTTCTAAAATCCATCCTTATTGGCGTGATCATTTCTTCGGTCATTTTGTTACTTGTACCTGATTTAAGAGAAGGTAGCGGGATGCCACTAACATTATTCACTGAACAAGAAAGCTCCAAAAAGCTCAGCTTTAATTCGGCGGTAAATGCTGCAGGGCCTGCGGTGGTTAATATCTACAGTCAAAGCATTGAAAGAAGTGGTTATCAACGCAGACAGGCTATCGAACGTACTAACCTTGGATCTGGGGTGATCATGACCACCAACGGTTACATTTTGACTTGTTATCATGTCATCGCCAATGCCAAGTTAATATTAGTAGGCTTACAAGATGGGCGTTTAGAAGAAGCACAGATTGTGGGTTTTGACTCAATAACAGATTTGGCAGTTCTCAGTGTATCGGCAGAAAACTTGCATCCAATTCCGCAATTAGAAGATCCTAAAACCTTAGTAGGAGACGTAGTGTTGGCCTTAGGTAATCCTTACAATCTAGGGCAAACCGTGACCCAAGGTATTGTTAGCCGAATTAATAATAACGGCTTGAATAACTTCTTCGACTACATTCAAACTGACGCGGTACTTAACCAAGGTAACTCTGGTGGAGCACTAGTAGACAGTGAAGGTGTCTTGATAGGCATTAACAATGCAAATTTCAAAACCCGCATTAGCCCAAATCGTGTTGAATCAGTGGATGGGGTGTCTTTTGCTTTGCCCTACAGTGTGGCCAAAAAAGTCATGAGTGAAATTATTGCCACCGGTAAAGTCACTCGTGGAGCACTGGGTTTTGTGGGTCTGCAAGGTGGCCCTTCAAATACAGGAATAGTCGTAACGGCTGTGAGTCAAGGCACACCCGCAGAGCTAGGCGGCTTGCAGGTTGATGATTTGATCCTATCTGTGAATACTTTACCCGCGGTTAGTATTCGTGAGACGCTAGACTACATTGCCGACACAACACCTGGCAGCACTGTAACTCTTGAAGTAAATAGGGATGGTAAAATCCTGCAACTAGATATGGTAGTTGGCGAATTACAGTAATCTTCTAAAAGTGTGATTGATTTCATGACTAAGCTAGGAGATTAGGCTATTCGCTAACTCGCTTGATATTAGCGCCTACACCATTCAACTTCTTCTCTATATGTTCGTAGCCGCGATCTAGGTGATAAATACGGTCTACTATAGTCTGCCCTTCTGCCACCAGCCCGGCAATCACCAAACTAGCTGAAGCCCGCAAATCAGTCGCCATCACTTGCGCCCCTTTCAATGACGATACGCCATCACACACTGCGCTGTTAGCTTGTAGCGAAATATTTGCACCCATTCGCTGAAGTTCAGGAACGTGCATAAAGCGATTCTCAAATATATTCTCAGTAACTACACCCGTACCTGCCGCTAAGCAATTCAATGCGACAAATTGCGCTTGCATATCGGTGGGGAACCCAGGGTGTGGAGCAGTTTTAATATCAACACTTTTAAGTTGTCTATTGGTCATATCCAACTCAATCCAATCATCACCAAGAGTTAATTTAGCACCTGCCTTAGATAATTTGTCTAATACGGCTTCAAGAGTTTTAGGTGCTGCATGCTCACAACGCACCTTTCCACCTGTAACAGCTGCTGCGATTAAAAACGTTCCCGTTTCAATTCGGTCTGGCAATACCCGATATCGACACCCAGATAACGACTCTACCCCCTGAATGGTAATTTTATCCGTTCCGGCATTCATCACCTTTGCGCCCATTGCATTTAAACAGTTCGCAAGGTCGACAATCTCCGGTTCTTTCGCCGAATTTTCCAATATGGTTTCACCTTGCGCTAGGCTGGCTGCCATCATTAGGTTTTCTGTGGCGCCAACACTCACAACATCCATAAAAATCCGAGCGCCTTGTAATTTGCCATCTACTGTCGCTCTTATGTAACCACTATCAACATCGATTTTGGCTCCCATTTGTTCCAGCCCCTGCAAATGCAAGTTGACTGGGCGGGCTCCTATTGCGCAGCCCCCTGGTAAGGATACGTTCGCCTCACCAAATTTAGCTAATAATGGCCCAAGCACTAAAATAGAGGCTCGCATGGTTTTAACCAGTTCATAGGAAGCGTTAAAATTATTAATCGAACTGGGGTCAATCACTACAGATTGGCCGTCTTGGCGGTACGCATTTGCACCTAATTCACTTAACAAAGATAAACTAGTGTGAATATCTCTTAGCTCAGGCACGTTATCAAAATAACAGGTGGAGTCTGCCAAGATACTGGACATCAAAATAGGTAAGGCAGCATTTTTGGCCCCTGAAATGTTGACGCTACCATTCAAAGGCGGGCAAGCCTCAATAATTAATTTGTCCATGACTACACTCTATTTGATGTGATTAATAAGAAATTTTTAGGATTATTACTGGGGAAGATTAAACATCTTCTCGCGTTTCCACTGACTTTCGGTAAAGGTTTTGATGGAAACGGCGTGCATACTGCCTTCTGCAATTTTTTCGGCTAAAGGCGCATACACAAACTGCTGCTTTTTAACTCTGCTCATATCTGCAAATTGGTCGCTTACAGCTATGACTTGAAAGTGTGAGCCATCACCATTCACATGGGCTTCGGCTAAGCCTAATGTTTCTAGTAACAGGGCTTCGATTTGTTGATTATCCATGAGGAGTCCAAAATAAAAAAATAGTCGACTATTGTACCGATAAAAAACTGTCAACGTCGCTAATTTTTGCAAGCTTTATTAAGCTTTCAGGGATATTTTTAAGTTCAACACTGACATTCCGTGATTGGTTGTATTTAAGAAAGTTCATTAGCCAGGCTAAACCCGCGGTATCAGAGTGGCTGACCCTCGACATATCTAAAGTTGCAGCAGAGCCACTGGTACTATTTTGAATGTGCTTATCAAGCGTGTCCAATGCAGCCGACTTAGCTATCGTATTGCGGTTCAATTCGCCTTCTAAGGTAAAATACCCTTTGGGTGACTCAATCACTTGCAAATTAGGCACCTAGCTTTCCTTTTCTTCTAAATCAATATTGATAGGTTTACTGATAGTATTTTTCATTAAATCAATGACTTTCTGTATGCCATCTTTACGTAGTATCGTTTGAAATTCACTTTGCTTACTAGATAAAAGACTAATGCCTTCCGCCACCATATCATAAGCTTTCCACTCATTAGTTTTACTATTCTTACGTAATTTAAAGGCTAAATTGATATCTGGTCTTCCAGCTTCTTTGACTACAGCTCTTACCGTTACGGTTTTTTCACCTGTCACTTCACGAACAGGCTGAAACTCGACATCTTGGCCGTCATAGTAAGCCATGGCCAAGGCATAAGTAGTAATTAAATACGAACGGAATACACTAATGTATTCGGGTATTTTTTCTCTGGGTACTTTTTTATAGTATTTCCCTAGTACCTTTAAAGCAGAAAAACTGTAATCCACATGAGGAATAAGCTCTTCTTCCATCACGGTTCGTAAAAGTTCAGGATCGACTTCTATAAGTTGACGCTCTTTTTTGATTCTGTCGAAAGTTTTGGTCGCTACCTCTTCCAACATTACATAAGGGTTTTGGCTTTCAGCCTGAGCGATACCTGAAAAAAATACCACTACCCCACTCAATAACAACAGTGTCCATTTGTTTATCACGTTACTTTCTCCAAACGACGATTTCGCTTAGCCGTCGTTGCTACTAAATAAAAATTGACCGATGAGATCTTCCAACACTAACGCTGATTTAGTGTCCTCGATGTAGTCCCCCTGCCCCAAGCTTTCAATGCCTTCCATCGCAAAACCGGGCTGAAACCCAATATATTGTTCACCTAGTAAACCAGAGGTAAGTATAGATACCGAACTAGTTTCCGGAAATTGATCAAATTCTGACAGGATACTCATTGTCACTATTGGTGTGAAATCCGTGTTGCCAAGTGAAATGTTGTCCACTCTGCCTACTGTGACACCACCCACCTTCACTGCTGAACGGACTTTCAATCCACCAATATTGTCAAACTTAGCGTACAAGGTATAAGTATCATCACTGCCCGACATACTATTATTAGCCACATTAAGTGCCAACATCAGACCTGCTGCAATAGTTAAGACTACAAATACACCTACTAGTAATTCCGCTTTCTTAGATTTCATTGCCATTTCCTCTACTCAATTCCGAACATTAATGCGGTTAATATAAAATCTAGCCCAAGTACCGCTAACGAAGAAAACACCACGGTTTCTGTTGTTGCCTTACTTATCCCTTCAGAGGTGGGGATAGAATCGTATCCTTTGAAAGTGGCAATCCAGGTGATCACAAAAGCAAACACAACGCTTTTTATGATGCCGTTCACCACGTCTTTATTCCAATCAACTGTCGCTTGCATGATAGACCAGTAACTGCCTGAATCGACTCCTAACCAATCAACACCGACTAAGTGCCCACCTAATATACCCACGGCACTAAAGATAAGTGCGAGCATGGGCATAGAGATTATGCCAGCCCATAAACGCGGCGCGATGACTCGACGTAAAGGATCAACTGCCATCATTTCTAAGCTGCTTAGTTGTTCAGTTGCTTTCATCAGACCTATTTCAGCAGTAAGTGCCGAGCCTGCTCGCCCAGCAAACAACAATGCCGTAACCACTGGGCCCAACTCTCTCAATAGAGACAAGGCCACCATCGGTCCAAGACTTCCCTCAGCGCCGTAACTGACCAAAATGGTGTATCCTTGCAGTGACATCACCATACCAATAAATAGACCCGAGACCACTATTATCAGCAATGACTGCACACCGACTACATGAATTTGCTTGATAGTCAGTGGTATCAACTTTAATGGTTGAGGTTTGGCAACAACAGCTCCAAACAGCATAAGAGTGGCGCGGCCGAACATTTCTAATCGATTAAGAGTACTGGCTCCTAAATTTATCAACCAACTCATGATGCACGACCTAAAAATGCCTGAGCAATATCGCTAGCGGGATAGTGAAAAGGTACTGGTCCATCAGCCTGACCTTGCAAAAACTGCTGAACTAAAGGTGAATCACTGGTTTTTATTTGTTCTGGAGTACCACTACCAATCACTTTTTTCTCAGCCAAAATATAAATATAATCTGCAATAGTTAACACTTCGGTCACGTCATGAGTCACCACAACACTGGTCAGTTGCAATGCATCATTTAGGGCCTTTATCAACTTAACTAGTACTCCCATTGATATGGGATCCTGGCCTGCGAAAGGTTCGTCATACATGATTAATTCAGGATCTAAAGCGATTGCCCTTGCCAGAGCCGCTCGTCGGGCCATTCCACCGGAAAGTTCCGCTGGCATTAAATCAGCTGCTCCACGCAAACCAACAGCCTGTAATTTCAACATAACTACAGTATGTATAGTGGATTCAGATAATTTAGTGTGCTCTCTTAGCGGAAACGCAATATTATCAAACACCGACATATCGGTGAATAATGCGCCACTTTGGAATAACATACTCATTTGTCGACGCACTTCAAATAGTCGATTGCGGCGCATATTAGGAATCGACTCGCCCTTAAATTTGATATCACCTTTATCAGGCAACAATTGGCCACCCATTAAACGCAACATCGTTGTTTTTCCAATTCCGCTTGGGCCCATTATTGCGGTAGTTTTACCTTTTTTAATCCGAAGTGAAATATCATCGTATATAATTCGCCCACTTCTACTAAAGGTTAGATTATTAATTTCAATCAAATTTTCCATTACGATAGGAACATTCCACTTTGGCTAATTGCGACTAGGTTAAAAAACAACCCTGCTCTAAGGGTGACTATTGTATTAGTTTTCTGCATGAAATAACAAAGACAAAAAGTAACAAGGTATATAGATTTAATACAATTGTTACTGAATATCAGCTTAACACTAATCTATTGCTTAAAAATGGCTTGAAACACCTAAAGGTCTGACGCCATTGTATCCCAAATCAAATATACTTTAGCTACTTGCTTTCTTGCGTGTAGATGCATATATCCAATTAAGTTTTATTTACGTTGTTTCTAGACCTCTTAAACAGCCATAATATTACCAAACTATTTTATTTTAACATTCATATGCAAAGCCTTGGCTTTTTGCGACAATTGAATTTGATTATTTTTAACCCCTTTAAAAACTAGAAGTGAAATTTTGTGATTTTAGAAGCTTGTTATTTCCTGATTTGGCTTATCGTTTTAAGTTGGGGCGCAGATAGATTTGTTTTTGGCGCCTCGGTACTCGCGAAAAATATAGGCGTCTCGCCTATGATTATAGGCCTCACTATAGTCGCAATGGGTTCGTCCGCCCCGGAAATTATGGTAGCCGCCACGTCGTCCTTTAACGGTAATACGAATACTGCAGTAGGCAACGCTTTAGGCTCTAATATTACCAACATTGCCTTAGTATTGGGATTTACTGCGCTACTTAAACCTTTATCAATTGCATCAAGTACACTAAAAAAAGAAATGCCTGTGCTATTGCTAGTGACTTTACTAGCGGTGTATTTCCTATCAGACTTTTTATTGATAAAAATAGAAGGGATCGTTTTGATCATCTTGTTTTTTGTTGTAATAGGCGGCCTTACTTGGGTGTCTTTCAATATGGAAAAAGACGATCTATTACAACCCGAAACAGAGAGTGAAATTCCCTCTGGCGTGCCTACATCTAAAGCAATCATTTGGTTAGTTGTAGGCATGATTCTGCTGCCATTAAGTGCCCACTATATGGTGAATTCAGCTGAGATAATCGCTCGATACTTTGGTTTAAGTGAACTAGTGATTGGACTCACTATTATTGCCATTGGTACCAGTTTGCCAGAGTTAGCTGCCTGCGTTGCCGGTGTCCTTAAGAATGAAGACGACTTAGTATTAGGCAACATAATCGGCTCAAATATTTTCAATATTTTGGCGGTATTAGCTATGCCAGGACTCATTGCTCCTGGCGTAATTGACGAAAATGCCGCAGTCCGTGACAGTTATGTGATGCTTGGGCTAACTATATTACTACTGATATTTAGTTTTAACTTAAAAGGAAGTCGGTGTATAAATCGCGTCGAAGGTTTTTGCCTAGTATCATGCTTCTTAGGCTATCAATATTTGTTATTTAGTTAATATAGCGACGTTTTGAATCACACTATGATTAAACAATCTGCACTGAGAGTATTAGAAATTGAACAACGGGCTATTGCACAAATGGCGCAATATATTGACGACGCTTTTGTACAAGCTTGCCAACTGATCTTACCATGCAAAGGTAAAGTGATTGTTTGTGGGATGGGCAAATCAGGTCATATTGGTCACAAGATTTCGGCCACATTGGCGAGTACCGGCACCCCTGCTTTTTTTATGCATCCCGCAGAAGCCAATCATGGTGATTTAGGCATGCTCAGCGATCAAGACATATTATTGGCTATTTCTAATTCAGGCGAAACCGCCGAGCTATTGGCTCTAATCCCGGTAGTCAAACGAATGGGCGTCCCTATTATTGCAATGACATCAAACTCGGCGAGCTCCCTTGGCAAATACGCCGACATTAACCTATGTATCAAAGTCGAACAGGAGGCTTGTTCGCTTGGCCTTGCTCCTACTTCTAGCACCACCGCCACTTTAGTTATGGGAGATGCCTTGGCTGTTGCCTTACTTGATGCTAGAGGTTTTACGTCTGAAGATTTTGCTTTATCTCACCCTGGAGGTTCATTAGGCAGAAAACTGTTACTTAAATTAGAAGACGTGATGGTTAAAGAATCGGCTTTACCTTTAGTGTCAACAGAACAAACTTTAAGTGAAGTTTTATTGGTTATTTCCCAGAAAGCTTTAGGTATGGCAGGGGTAATAGATGACTATGGGAAATTGATAGGCATATTCACGGATGGCGATTTACGCCGAGTACTTGACGATAAAATCGATATCCATAAAACCAAAATTCAGCAGATAATGACGCCTAACAGTATAACCGCCAAACCTGAAATGCTTGCAGCAGAAGTATTATCTTTAATGCAAAAACATAAAATAAGCTCGCTGTTTGTAACCCACTCTACTGGCAAACCTATAGGCGCAATCAATATGCAGCTATTACTTCAAGCGGGGATAATTTAATGTCAGCGTTAAATACACCTTATGGGCCGATTGATAAAACATTCATTATGCAATTGAGGCAAATAAAACTGCTAGCCTGTGATGTCGACGGAGTGTTTTCAGACGGTCGGATATACATGGGCCAAGATGGTGAAGAGCTAAAAGCGTTTCATACTAGAGACGGATACGGGATCAAAGCACTACAAAAAATAGGTGTGCAAGTAGCAGTTATTACGGGGCGTACCTCAAATATGGTAGAAAAGCGTATGTCAGCTTTAGGGGTGCAACATATTTACCAAGGATGCGAAGACAAACAACCCACTTTACGCGCCTTACAAAAGAAACTCAGTATTGCCATGAGTGAAACTGCAGCTATTGGTGATGATATGCCAGATATGGGCATGTTTCATGTTTCCCACTGTAATATTTGTGTACAGGATGGACACCCTGTATTAGCTGCCCATGCCCATTATAAAACGATTACAGAAGGTGGGTTTGGGGCAGTTCGCGAATTATGTGACTTGATTCTTCTTGCCCATGGACAGTTAGATACTATTCACGGCGCCAGTATATGAATCGCGTTACTTTATGTATCGCAGTACTATTTATTTTAGCTTTAGCTTTGAGTCTACCTGGATGGCTTTCTGACGAGGAAGTACTGGTTGACTCGCAAACAGAAGAGGCTTGGATTCCCAATTACCAAGCAAGTAAAATGCGCAGTACGCTGTATGATAAACTAGGGCAAATAAACCATCAGGTGTTTGCGCAAAAAATGGAACATTTTGATTTGCTTGGGTTCACACTGTTTAAACAACCTAACTATTTGTTGTTTGCACAGTCACTGCATCCTTGGAAAGTAGAAGCACAAGAAGGTACTTTGTATGAAGATCAACGCATTCAGTTTGAAACTAATGTTGAAATTACCAGCCTTGACAAACAAGGCTATATACAGGTGATCCGTACTAACTTTGTTGAAGTTAATTTAGAAGACAAAACCATACATTCTGATCAAGCGGTCGAGATTGTTGGCCCCAATTATGTGATAAAAAGCAATGGCTTTACCGCTAGCCTAGAAACCCAAAGATATGAGTTATTAGACCATGTTAAAACTGTTTACCAACCGTCTATACAGCGCTAGTTTTTTAGCAACTTTATTATTTTCAGCTCACATTCATGCTGGAAAAGACGATTTTACTAAAAAAATTGAGCTGGCCTCGTTGTACCAAAATGCTGATGGCATTGCCAAAAGGGCTTCGTACCAAGGTAATGTTGTGATTCAACAAGGATCATTAAAAATCAGTGCCGATGAGTTACAAATCGATGCTAGCAAAGGTGAAGGCAACGAAATATTTATCGCTACAGGCAATCCAGCTAAATATTCCCAACAACAAGAAGATGGCAGCATAGTTACCGCACAAGCGGACAAAATTGAGTACCACCGCGAAACTCGTTCACTTTCTTTAGATGGAAGTGCTCAAATAAAGCAAAACTCCAGTAGTGTGAAAGGCGAGTCGATTAAATTTAATATGGAGCTTGAGCAAATCATAGCCCAAGGTAGTGATCAAGATAGTGGACGTGTTATCACTACATTTCAGCCAGTGTCAAAACCCAAAGAGTCCGAAAACAAACCACAGGATAAGCAACCTTAATGGCCGTTTTAAAAGCGTCACATTTAGCCAAGTCTTACAAATCAAGACAAGTAGTACGCGACGTCAGCATTGAGGTAGAAACTGGACAGATTGTGGGTTTATTAGGCCCAAACGGCGCAGGTAAAACCACTACTTTCTATATGATTGTTGGTCTGGTCCCTTTAGATAAGGGCGACATTTATATTGATCAACAATCTCTCACATTACAACCAATGCATGTTCGGGCTAGACAAGGGATAGGTTACTTACCTCAAGAAGCGTCAATATTTAGAAAGTTAACCGTGCATCAAAACCTAATGGCAATATTACAAACTAGAAAGGAACTTTCTAAGGAACAGCGCGAACAACAAGCTGACGCATTATTAGATGAATTTAGTATCAACCATATTCGTAATAGTTTAGGGATGAGTTTATCTGGCGGCGAACGTAGGAGAGTAGAAATTGCCCGAGCGTTAGCTGCCGACCCAGAGTTTATATTATTAGACGAACCTTTTGCTGGGGTTGATCCTATTTCGGTCAACGACATCAAAAAAATTATTCAACAGTTAAGGGATAGAGGTCTAGGGGTATTAATTACCGATCATAACGTTCGTGAAACTCTAGATGTATGTGAAAAAGCCTATATAGTTAGCCATGGTGAATTAATAGCATCTGGCACTGCAGAAGAAGTTTTGAGTGATCAACGTGTAAGAGATGTATACCTAGGTGAACAATTCAGGCTATAGTTAAGCTCAAGATTATTTCACGGTATTGAAATCTCGGCACGACCCAAAAGTAGTCTAACTTCGCATTTATTAAGTTATTAAATAATTGAAGTGGGAATACTTAGACAACACAGCTGTAATTTCTAAAATGAATAGTTTAACTCGGCTGATAACAACAACAGATTAGACATAAGAAGTAAATGAAACCCTCTTTACAGTTAAGATTTAGCCAACAACTTACAATGACACCGCAACTGCAACAAGCAATAAAGCTGTTGCAGCTATCTACTTTGGATTTACAAACGGAGATCCAAGAAGCGTTAGATTCTAATCCTTTATTAGAGGTAGAAGAGCAAAACGATAGTACTAGCGGGGAAAAAGCACTTGAAACCAATCACAGCGCTGATAGTAACGATAGTGCAAGCGAACAAGTAGAAGTCAGCGTCGATAGTGTCGAAAGCGGTGATGCTCTGCAAAATAATGACATCCCAGAAGACTTACCTTTGGACAGCACTTGGGATGAATACTTGAATACTTCATCGGCCCCGGCCTCTATGAGTAGTGCTGGTTCAGCGGGTGATGACGACCAAGTTTTTCAAGGCGAAACCACCGATAACATCCAAGATCATTTGTTATGGCAAATGCGATTAACCCATTTTAGCGACACTGATATCGCAATAGCCATTGCGATTATCGACTCTATCGATGAAGCAGGTTATTTGACAATCAGCATCGAAGAAGTACTAGCTAGTATGGATGATGAAGATATTGAACTAGACGAAGTAGCGGTAGTACTCAAGCGAATTCAGATGTTTGATCCTGTCGGCTCAGGCGCCCGCAGTGCACAAGAGTGTTTACTGATACAACTACAACAGTTTGGCCCCGATACTCCTTGGTTAGAAGAAGCCAAAATGTTAATTACTGATTACTGCGACCTTATAGGAAGCAAAGATTACCGAACGCTTATGCGTAAAACTCGTCTTAAGGAAGAAGAGTTGCGAGAAGCGATGCGTTTATTGCAAACACTTAATCCTAGACCAGGCACTGCCATAGTAACCGGAGAATCTGAGTACGTGATCCCAGATGTCTCTGTAGCGAAGAAAAACGGCCGTTGGACAGTAGAACTCAATCCTGACAGCTTGCCTAAACTTAATGTAAATCAACAATATGCGGCGATGAGCAAAAGTGTTAAGAGCTCTTCAGATAGCCAATTTATTCGCTCTCATTTACAAGAGGCTAAGTGGTTTATTAAAAGTGTAGAAAGTCGCAACGAAACCCTATTAAAAGTGTCTAATTGTATAGTGCAGCAACAAATGGGCTTTTTTGAACATGGTCCTGAAATGATGAGACCTATGGTGCTAAACGATGTGGCAGAAATGGTAGATATGCACGAGTCCACTATTTCAAGAGTTACCACTCAAAAATATATGCATACTCCAAGAGGCATTTTTGAACTGAAATACTTTTTCTCTAGTCACGTCGCCACAGATGTTGGCGGAGAATGCTCATCAACGGCTATAAGAGCATTGATTAAGAAATTAGTGGCAGCAGAGAAACCCAGTAAACCTTTGAGTGACAGCAAGATTGCACAATTGTTGGCCGACCAAGGTATTATGGTGGCGCGGCGAACAATAGCAAAATACCGGGAATCATTAATGATCCCACCGTCAAACCAACGTAAGAGCCTACTTTAGGCTAATTGAAGAAGGAATAGGCGATATGCAAATTAACCTTACCGGTCATCATGTAGATATTACAGATTCTTTAAGAGACTACGTCGACAACAAATTTACCAAACTAGAAAGACATTATGATCATATAAACAACGTCTATGTGATCTTAAACGTGGAGAAGCTAAACCAAAAAGCTGAAGCCACATTGCACCTCAGTGGAACAGAGGTGTTTGCAACATCTGAGCATTCAGATATGTACGCAGCAATAGATGCTTTAATCGATAAACTTGACCGACAAGTGATTAAGCATAAGGAAAAAATTAAGCGCCATTAATCGCAGTAACGGTTAACTACAATTAGAATCCATAATGGAAATTAAAAATATTCTACACCCTGACTGCACTTTGTGTGCAGTTCAGGGAAGCAGCAAAAAGCGAGTTCTTGAACTCATCAGCCAAATTGCTAATCAATACTTAATAGATATTGATCAAGCGACTATTTTGTCTAGCCTAACCTGTAGAGAAAAAATGGGTAGTACAGGTATAGGTAATGGCATCGCGTTACCACATGGTCGCCTAAAAGATCTGGAAAATGTTATTGCGATTGTAGTCACTACCGAAAAGCCAATCGATTATGACGCCATAGATAATGCGCCAGTTGATGTATTTTTTGCCATTTTAGTACCCGAAAATAAAGCGTCCGAACATTTAGGTACTTTGGCAGCCATAGCAACCAAACTGAATAATAAAGAAACATTAAGTCGTATGCGCCATGCTAAAACAAATGAAGAATTATTTGAGGCGCTGGATTAAATGAAACTCATCATAATTAGTGGACGTTCCGGCTCAGGTAAATCAATAGTGCTGCGTTCCCTTGAAGATCTTGGTTATTATTGTGTAGATAACATCCCCGTCAATCTTTTACCTACATTAACCCACACTGTTGTCGATGAATATGATCAAGTTGCGGTGAGTATCGACGTCCGCAATTTACCCAAGAACCCTAATGAATTAGTAGAAATATTGGATTATCTCCCCTCAACCTGGAATATGACCATACTCTATTTAGATGCGAGCGATGACGTATTAATCAAACGATTTAGTGAAACTAGACGCTTACATCCGTTGTCAAAGCAAAATAAATCTTTGGCGGGAGCAATCCGCTCAGAAAGTGAACTGCTGGCACCTATTGCAGAACGAGCCGATCTTTACTTAGATACCGATCAGTTATCAGTTCATCAACTAGCAGAATTAGTTCGAGAACGTATTTTAGGTAAAAAGAGTTCAAGGTTAGTATTGGTATTTGAATCATTCGGATTTAAACACGGTATCCCCAAAGATGCAGATTATGTTTTTGATGGTCGATTTTTACCAAACCCTCACTGGGAACCTGACCTGAAACACTTAACAGGTTTAGACGCGCCAGTGCAGATATTCCTAGGCTCACAACCTATAGTGACTAAATTTATTTGGCAAATCCAAAACCTAATTTCCACTTGGTTACCTCACTTAGAGCGTAATAATCGTAGTTATGTGACCATCGCTATAGGTTGCACCGGAGGTCAACATCGCTCGGTTTACGTAACCGAAACGTTGGCAAAGACCTTTACTGATTCACATCCAGATGTGCAAATTCGACATCGTGAGCTAAATCGTTAATAAGAGTACAGAAATCTTATGCCTAGTTTCGAAAGAACAGTTGTGATTGTTAACAAGTTAGGTTTACACGCACGGGCCGCGACTCAACTTGTGCAGTTAACCAATAAATTTGAAGCCGAGATCACTTTACATCAAGGTGATAAACAAGCATCAGCAAATAGTGTTCTGGGATTAATGATGCTTGAAAGTCATCAAGGTAAAGAAGTCAGAATAGTCAGTGCAGGCAAAGATGCAAAGGCAGCGTTAGATGCAGTAGAGACACTAATCGCGACTAAGTTTAACGAAGAAGAATAGCTATTTAGTTTAACCGCATAAAGAGACTCTTTGTTCTTTTAGCCTACACGACTATCTCTTTACCCTGTGTATACGGATAGATCTTTTTACTTTTATTGCCAAGTATATTTCCCACTCTAATGTAAAATATGTGCTGATCAACTAGTAAGCATAGATTAAACTAGCATCCTAATAAAAATATCTAACAACACCCTATTTTATTCAATTGAGTAATTTTATCTAAATCATGCCACATACCTTCGAAGCCAAAAGCAGTCACAACCAACTTCATGATATCAATGAAGCCTTAGGTAGTGGTCAAACAGAGCTCGCCAAAGAGATGCTGCATCAGTTGCAACCTGGTGATCTTGCTTTGCTTTTGGAGTCGAGCCGCAGCCGCAATCGCTTGGATATTTGGCAACTTATTCCACCCGATCTATACAGTGATGTGCTTGAAGAGCTTTCTGATGATGTACGTAATGGCATTATCAGAACAATGCTACCTGATAAGGTTGCTGATGCATTAGAAGAAATGGACACCGATAACCTTGTTGATACTCTTCATGGTTTACCACAAGAGGTGTCACAAGATTTATTAGCTGCCATGGACGAGCAAGATAGGGCGCGGGCTGAGCTAGGATTATCTTACGGTGATGAAACCGCGGGTTTTATCATGAATACCGATGCCATTACACTTCGGCCAGGCATTAATGTAGATGTAATCTTGAGATATCTGCGTCTTAAAGGCGATATGCCAGAGCATACAGATACCTTATATGTAGTGGATCGTGATGACAAACTAATGGGTGGTGTCGCACTCACGCGGCTGATTACCGCTGCAGCTGACACCCCAATCGAGTCGCTAATTAAGAACTCTGAAGCCATTCCCGCGGCCATGATGGATAATGAAGTAGCGAGTCAATTTGAACGTTATAACTGGCTATCAGCACCAGTAGTAGATGAAAACAACAAATTATTAGGCCGTATAACCATTGATGATGTGGTGGACATTATTCGCGAAGATGCGGAACACTCAATGATGAGTATGGCCGGTTTGGACGATGAAGAAGATACTTTCGCCCCTGTAGTCAAAAGTACCCAACGTCGCTCAATATGGTTGGGAGTAAATCTAGTAACAGCCCTTATGGCAGCAGCCGTCAGTGACTTATTCGAAGCAACCTTAAGTCAGCTAGCAGTGTTGGCTATTCTCAATACCATTGTACCTAGCATGGGGGGCGTGGCAGGCAATCAAACCCTTACCTTAGTTATACGCGGGATGGCATTGGGCCACGTTAATTCGGCTAACGCTAGATGGTTGGTTAGCAAAGAACTTGCCATTGGATTTTTAAATGGAGTGATATGGTCGATATTGATTGCGTCTGTCATTGCCTTGTGGAAACAAGACTTAATGTTAGGCGCGGTGATTGCGTTTGCAATGATGATCAATATGATTGCAGCAGGGCTCGCTGGAGCCAGTTTACCGATTATAATGAAAAAATTAAAAATTGATCCTGCCCTTGCTGGTAGTGTTATTTTAACAACCATTACCGACGTGGTGGGAATATTTGCATTTTTGGGCTCGGCTACATGGTTGTTAATGTAGTATGAGTCCTACCGGTCTTATTGTCCTCACCCTCTTTGCTTTAATTGCCTTTGCAGCCAATTCTGTTTTATGCCGTTTAGCGTTAAATGCAGAGCAAGTTAACCCCGCAGATTTCACGGCAATTCGTTTACTCAGTGCGTCACTCATTTTAGCCATCATTATTATAGTCAGAGACAAATCAGTTATTGGCAAAATACACCACTATGGCAGCCACGCTGGGGCTTTATTTTTATTTATTTACGCTGCGGGTTTTTCTTATGCGTATATCTCTTTAAGCACTGCAACTGGAGCGCTAATATTATTCGCTGCGGTTCAATTCACCATGCTCTTTAAGGGCTGGTTAGCTGGTAATAAAATGGGGTTGCAAGAAACTATTGGTATATTGCTGTCATTAGTTGGATTTGTTTATTTTGTGTTTCCAGAACTTGAAAAGCCAAGCATGATGGGTTGTTTGTTAATGATTCTGTCGGGAATGGCCTGGGGTATGTATAGCTTAATAGGCGCAAGGTCAACTAAGCCATTATACGATACCGCCAGTAACTTTATTCGGCTTACTCCTATAGCCATCATTGGTTTGGTTTATTCGTATTTTTATTTTGATATGAATATTAGTACCCAGGGACTGTTCTACACTGTTGCTTCAGGGGCGTTAGCCTCTGGAGTGGGCTACACCCTTTGGTATCAGGTTTTACCCAAATTAAAACCCAGTATTGCCGCAGTATCCCAACTATCAGTGCCAATTTGGGCAGCTTTGGGAGGAATAGTTTTAGTAAGTGAACCTGTTGAATTGCACCTAGCAATATCCGCAATAGTCATTTTAGGTGGCATATTGCTGGTGATTCTTGCTAAAAGTAACCGCGCAATAAAAAAGGTTACCTAGCCAATAGTCAGTCACTACCATGAATAATTTAGACAAGTAGTAAAATTTACAAAATAGCTTTGTATGAAAAGTGATGATAGTTTATCGTTCTAGTTTAAGTGGATTGAAATTCAAACAAGACGATCAATTATGTCTAGAATGATAGTCAGGTTTCTTAAGGAGGGGCAATCGTGATTAAACGATCATCAAATTTGATAGTGTTTCTTCTGACCTTAATTGCCGGTATGCTTATTTTAAATACTGCAAATGCATGGAGCTTTGATATGTTTTCCTTTTTTTCTAAAGACAAAGCTACAGCCACTATTGTGCATGCTTCGTTAGACTCCAAATTAACTGAATTAACTAGCCCACCTTTTGACTCTAATCAAACCGAAAGTCAAACCACAAGTGCGATAAAAGCAAAGGTACAAGGAGATGCGTTAATCACTCTCACCAAGAGTGACGGTTACATAGAAACGGCGCAAGCTGCCTTTATATGTGAATCATCCTCTCCTGTGGCGCTGGTCAATGACCAAAAAAACGCCCGTTTCGATGTTTGGGAGCTCGATTCAATGCACTCCCTTAGCCCCCTTAGAAAAGTACCTACGAACCAACTCAGCACTGCATCTAATAACTGGATAAACTATAGCGTGGTTGATTTGGCTTGTTTACCACAGCAGCAATTACTGGTGGCGGTCAATTATTACGACCCTCGTTCAAAAATCGCGCTTTATCTTTACGACGTGGTGAGTAAACAATTTAGTCTTTTTTCAGAAGCAGAATCAAATGCCCAAAATTTAGATAAATACTTTGAAAAGAAAGACCTAAAAAGTGGCGAGTCAATTTTACTTTACTACAGCGAGACAAAACGAAAGTCTGCTGAGATTTATCACAATTATTTTAACAATATTGTCCTGTTCTCGGATCACTACCCTCAAGGCATCGAAGTTCTCAAACTGAGTATTGACGACGGTAATATCGAACAGTGGCAAGTTGTTGATAAAAAGCTGCTTTTACACACAATAGACAATCGTAATAACAAAGATCCAAAGACATTTTATTGGTCATTAGATCTGTCAAAGGTTTTAATCAATTAACGCAGCGACGTAAAGTTATTGCTTACTCGCTCAAACGGAGTTTGAAATGCCCATTGCTGACACCCTTACCCCCAAAGAAGCGGCACATATCGCGACAAATAGCTACTTCACCTTAAAAGACTGGATAAACAACGAACCCACTGCAGGAGTTGAATCCAGAGCAAACATCCACAACCGAGTGATTGGTTCTGGGAACGCTGGAACAGGAGGCCATGCTAATACGTCATTGCAATCTACCGCGATGGCGTCTTCAAAATTAGGCAATGTGCATACTGCGACTACTGGTTTTGGTACCAGTTCGGGTTTTGGTTACACCTTAACCTACCAAGCAGCCGGTAAAAAACACCTTGTAATAGCCAGTCGTGGTACCCGCCCTGAGATGAGTGGAGCGCCAGACATTATTACTGATTTGCGCGCAGCCGCGGCGCCTTTTGGCAGTTTTGGTGCCGTGCATAAAGGGTTTAAACGCACCTTTGATAGTATACAAACTAGTCTCAAAAGAGACACCACTTTGATTTCACAAGCAGACGTAGTGCACTGCGTCGGCCATAGTCTAGGCGGAGCAGTAGCCACTTTGATAGCGGCTGATATAGCGTCTTCCCGAAAAGGCGTAAAACTCTATACCTTTGGTAGTCCCAGAGTAGGTTGCTTAAATACCTATTCATCCATAGAACAGGCGATAGGTGTAGACAACATATATAGAGTCAGTCATGATCTTGATCCAATCTCATTGATTGCACCATACCCATACATACATTTGCAACCAAGACCTAACGATCCCAACAATATGACAATGTTGTCACCCACCGGGAAGCTATTAAGTACCGCAAATCATGATATGCGAGAGTATATTAATTCTGTGGGGCTGTTAGGCTGGGATCAGGTGCGAAGAGCCTCGAACGCAGTAGATCATGATAACGCGCTTATTTCGCGATGGTTATTACATGATACTAATGATGCGGGCTGGGTGGCTTATGCTTCAGCAAAAACCTTATCGATATTATTTAAACTGTTTAGTCATGTGTTAAAAAGTATCAGTTCAGTACTAATATTAGGACTAACAGCTGTTGATTTGTTGGCTGAAATATTACTAAAAGGACTCAATAAATTAAAAGTATTGGGTCAAAAAATCTTTACTTTACTTAAACATGCGGCTGTTTGGGCGGGCATTAAAGCCGTAGAAGGTTCTGACTTTACTGCTGGTATTATAAAAAGAATTTTATCAAAAATGTTGTCAACACTGCGCACTTTAGCGGCAAATTCACTCGCTTTTATTAGCCGAAATATTACTCCGATGACCATAGGTTTAGGAACGGCATGGGCTTTATCAGCGGCGTCCAATTTGTAGTCAATAAACATATAAGCGCAAAACAATGATTACTAAACAAACATTTCACTATTTGTACGTCAATGCGAATTGCCTCACTGAGTTGGCACTTCGCAGTTTACCCGCTGATTTGGATTCTTTGCTCGATGATTTGCAGCCTATTGATGACACTGAGCTTGCAAACGAACTAGAACTCGATACTAATTTAGAGGATCTAAATTTTGCGGCGATGGAAGGCTTAGACTTTTACGATTCTGATGTCGAGAGTCCTATCATTGAACCAGAAGCTCCTACTGTGGAGTTAAGCAGGGATGCTGAGCCTCAAGCAGCAGACCCCCAAGAGGAGTTTAACATTGAAACTTACATGGCAAATGTTTATGGACTTGAAGACCAGTTAGCTGAACGTATTGAGGCAGCATATGCGCAAATTGATCACAATGAATTTAAATCACTGCTAAATTTACTACCCGCTGAACTCCCTGCCATAGATAAAAAATTAACTGGCGAAGAGATGACGCTATGGCAACAACAATATGCCAATGATGTTGAAGCCATTAATAACTTGCTTATCGCCATAAGACAATTAGATTTTACTTAACCTTATAATACTGACAGCACACGCCATAATAAATGAACTGTGCTGTTTTTAATTCACCTAGCTTCTAGCTTCTAGCTTCTAGCTTCTAGCTTCTAGGCAATGCTAATCATCAATATCTTGCTGACTCAACCAATTCACTAATTTTTGCATATCTTGTGCCGCAGCTTGATTTAATTGCTCGACCCAATCATGCACATTTTGCCACCAGGCGGGGTGATCGCCTTGTTGAATTTCATTAGCAATTTTTTGGACTCTGGCTAGTCCTACTGAGCCTGCCGCACCTTTTATTTTATGTGCTTGCGAACACACCTCATCTTTTTCATCGGCACTTAAACTAATTTGCAATATCTCTAAGTATTCGGGCATTTTTTCTTCAAACACTTTGACACTGGTACGCACCATTTCATGGCCAATAGTATCAACTAACATTTGCAGTAATTCTAAGTCAAGGATGGTATTCAATTGGTCTTTTTTAGGCTCTGGTGCAGGTTGGTGTGGCTCACTTGGCTGTTCACAAAATAAGCTATTAAACACTTCGATAATTCGACTCTTTTTAACCGGCTTAGCTATGACATCATCCATACCATTATCAAGATATTCCTGACGGGTTTTAATCACATTGGCTGTTAAGGCCACAATACTGGTTTGCTCTACTAATGACTCTTCATGTAAAACATTGGCGACTTCAAATCCATTCATATCTGGTAATTGAATGTCTAATAGAATCAAATCATATTGTTTGTCTCTCGCCATAGTAATGGCTTCGTTACCTGTCATTGCTACGTCAACATGCTGTCCAAGCTTTTCCAACAAAGCTTTAGCGACCATCACGTTTAATTCAATATCTTCGACTAACAGAATCTGCAAGCCTGTCACTTTAAGTGTTTCAACTTGTATAGGATTTTTACTAATAGCGAGCGGCAGCTCAACCGTAAAACAAGTGCCTTTGCCTTCAACACTACTGACACTAATTTTCCCGTTCATCAATGACACCATTTGTTGACAAATAGCGAGACCAATCCCTGTACCAGTGGCACTTTGATGTTCAGGTAAATCGACTTGATAATACATTGCAAATATTTTGTCTAATTCTTGCTGTGGTATGCCAACGCCGGTATCACATACCTTAAATGTCACCATAGAAGTTTCGGCATCAATGCTTTCAGCTTTTACTTCTAAAGACACCGTGCCCTTTTGCGTAAACTTGACGGCGTTAAATAATAAATTCCACAAAATTTGTCGAAGTCGGGTCCCGTCCACTTCCACTAAGGCCGGTAGAGGTTCTTGCACATGTGCAACAAAGGTCAGCTCTTTATCATCAGCTAACAACTCAATAATACTGCCAAGTTCTTTGGTAAAGTCGTTTATAGAAACGGTCTTAAGGGATAACTCAAGCCTGTCTCTATCGAGACGATCCAAATCAATAATATCATTAAAGATATTACCTAAAGTGATACCGCTTGCGTATATAGTGCTAACCCAAGCAAATTGCTCGCTGGTTAAGTTGGTATCGCGCAACATTCTGCTTAAGCCAACTATGCCATTTAGTGGGGTGCGTAATTCATGACTAATAGTCGCGATAAACGCAGTTTTATCTTTACTGGCTTTCGTTACTACGTTTTCTGCTTGCTTGCGCTCTGTAATATCACGACCGAAAGCGAGTATGCCTAGTCGAGTTCCATCTGCGCTAAAAAATGGCACCTTACGCATTTCAAAGTAACGGCGGCGACCGTCAGCAAAGCGCAACCATAATTCTTCAGTGATACTGACATCGTTTTCGAGGATATCTTGGTCACTCGCGACAACTTGGCGAGCGAGCTCTTCGTCGTAAACTTGGTGTGGTGTTAAACCAATTAATTCTTGTTCGGTTTTACCTGTCATTTGTTCTGCAACTCGGTTGCAGCCTGCAAACTGGCCCTCTTGATTACGATAGTAAATTAAGTCGGGAGACGCATCGATAATAGATCTCAATAATGTAGATAACTGCGATGCTTGTTTTTCTTTTTCAGACTTATCTTTGATTTCGTGCTCTAAATCTGTAAATACACTTTCTCGCTCCAATTGTGCGTTTTTGCGCTGTTCAATCTCATGATTGAGCTGTTTTATATTATTTTGCAAAGTGCGATTCAGTAACTCATCTTCTTCTCGTAGTTTTTCTAACTGGGTTACCGCATCTTTGAGGCTTTCTCTTGAATTTTCCAATTGTTTGACTAATTCACTAAATAACCACAGCACCCAAGGCGCACTGAGTAACGTCAGAATAAAAGCGCTAATAAAGTCTTCAATGTGAGCTCTATCACTGACAATAAGCCTCATAAAGTAAGTGCCAGTGAAAGTAAATATCAGAGTCAAAATAACAAATAGAACACTGGATTTTACCGCCCCGAAGCGATTAATTAACTGTGCAACACGGATTGCCCATGGCTCAACTGAGGTCATTTTAGTCATATTATAGGGTCTCAAACTTGTGTGGTTTTAACCGATTCGCGACATGCTAGCAAGAATATTCCTAGGATCAAAACTTAGCCAAGTATTAAAGTATATATATCACGCCCAAATGAACTATTTATGCACTTTTTTTAAATATAAATTCAATGTGTGACTAGTTGTCATTTGAAATAAAGCGATTATTTTAACTTTTTGATAACAAACACCGTTGTTTTTTAGCTTTTTTTTATAGCTTATAACCAAGCTGCAATACGCAGCTATACCTTTGAAATAAAAGAATTTTTAGAACCAAATAGAGTGTAAAGCATGAAAAATACAAAATCCTGCATATAAGAGAATTGATTTATAAAATAATCCTCGGTATTTTGTACAACCTGCTTAGTATAAATATTCGATACTCGACTGGTATCCCCGATAATAATTACGACCGGAAAATAAGCACCAGGGCATGACGCCACCTCACATTCATACTCGTTTCATAGATGTATGATTAGTACTAACAATATACACACCCTGCCCAGTCGAAGGTTGAAGGAGTTTGCATTAATGAGTTTATATCATCCTAATGATTCAAAGGATAACTGTGGTTTTGGTCTAATCGCCCACACTGAAGGCGAGCCAAGTCATAAATTGGTCAGCACTGCTATTGAAGGCCTAGATCGTATGCAACATCGTGGCGGCATTGCCGCAGATGGCAAAACAGGCGATGGCTGTGGACTGTTGTTACAAAAACCCGATGCTTTTTTTCGAGGCATTGCTGAACAGGAAAGCTGGAAACTAAGTAAAATGTACGCCGTAGGGGTCATTTTCCTTAATCAAAACCAAGACCTAGCTGATGCTGCAAAACAGGTTATCACCGAAGAACTCGAAAAAGAAACCCTTGGGGTTGTGGGCTGGAGAGTTGTGCCTACCGACAATTCTATTTTAGGCGACTTAGCAGCATCTTGCGTCCCACAAATCGAACAAGTATTTGTTAACGGGCCATCAGGATGGCGTTCTCAAGACTTAGAGCGCCGTTTGTTTATGGCACGTAGACGTGCTGAAAAACGTTTGGCTGACGATGAAGAGTTCTACATTGCAAGTTTATCTAGTTTAGTCACTGTGTATAAAGGCCTAGTCATGGCCGGTGACTTGCCAAAGTTTTATTTAGACTTAGCTGACGAAAACATGAAATCGGCTATTTGTGTATTTCACCAACGCTTTTCAACGAATACTTTACCTAGATGGCCCCTAGCTCAGCCTTTTAGGTTTTTAGCACATAATGGTGAAATCAATACTATCCGGGGTAACCGAGATTGGGCGCAAGCTCGAACAGGTAAATTTAAAACTCCATTGTTACCTGATTTGGCTGATGCTGCTCCTTTTGTAAACGAAGTGGGTTCTGACTCTTCATCGCTAGACAACATGCTTGAATTATTTTTAGCTGGCGGCATGGATTTATTTCGCGCCATGCGCTTATTGGTGCCACCAGCCTATCAAAATAACAAAACCATGGATGAAGACCTCAAAGCCTTTTATGAGTTCAACTCAATGCATATGGAACCGTGGGACGGTCCTGCCGGTATTGTGTTAACAAATGGTAGGCACGCAGCCTGTAACCTTGACCGCAATGGCTTACGCCCAGCGCGTTATGTAATAACCAATGATGGTTTAATTACTTTGGCTTCAGAAGTAGGCATTTGGGACTACGCTCCAGAAAACGTTCTCGAGAAAGGCCGCGTTGCCCCTGGAGAAATGTTAGCGATAGATACCCAAACAGGTAAATTATGGCGTTCAAATGAAATAGATGATGATTTAAAAGGACGGCATCCCTATAAAGAATGGCTTGATAAAAGTATTCGTCGTTTAACACCAATTGAAGAATGTGATGCGCCTGAAATAGGCAAACGAATGTTTGACGACGACATGATGAATACTTACTTCAAACAATTTAACTACAGCTATGAAGAAATAGAACAAGTGGTTAAAGTGTTGGCTAAAGACGGCCAAGAGGCCACAGGCTCTATGGGTGATGACACCCCTATGGCTGTGCTTTCAGGTAAAAATAGAACCGTTTATGATTATTTCCGTCAACAGTTTGCCCAGGTAACTAATCCACCAATTGATCCTTTGCGTGAAAATCACGTGATGTCATTAGCTACCTGTATTGGCCGTGAAAAATCAGTGTTCACTGAAACATCAGGTTACGCAGACCGAGTATTGTTTGATTCACCAATTATGGTTTATACCGATCTTAAACAATTGCGTAATTATGATCCCGAACACTATTACGCAGAATTTGTTGATCTCAACTACCCGCCAGATGAAGGACTTAAAACCGCCATCAATCGTATATGTAATGAAGTGGAGCACTTGGTATCACATAAACGTGCCGCTTTTGTTATTTTATCGGACCGCGCTATTAAAGCGTCTCGCATTCCCATTCCTGCAGCTATGGCAGTAGGAGCAGTGCAAAAGCGTTTAGTAGACAAAGGGTTACGCTGTGATGCCAACATAGTAGTTGAGACTGCCTCTGTTAGGGATCCTCATCACTATGCAGTATTACTTGGTTTAGGTGCTACAGCTATTTATCCTTTCCTTGCTTATGAAATTATTGAGCAAATGTGCGAATCTGGTAATTTAGATATGACTCCGATGCAGGCCGTGATTAATTACCGCAAAGGTATTAATAAAGGTTTGTACAAGATCATGTCGAAAATGGGTATTTCTACTATTGCCAGTTATCGTAGCTCAAAATTATTTGAGGCCATAGGTATCAACAATTCGGTAATGGATACCTGTTTTAAAGGTGTACCTAGTCGTATTCAAGGTGCAGATTTTGAAGATTTCCAACAAGAACAAATTAATTTAAACCGTGTTGCTTGGTTAAAACGTAAAAATTTGGCCCACGGTGGACTATTAAAATATGTTCATGGTGGCGAGTATCATTCGTACAACCCTGACGTTGTTACATCACTACAAAAAGCGGTAGTCAGTGGTAATTATCAAGATTATCAAAAGTTTAGTGCCTTAGTGAATGAACGACCCGTCGCCTGTTTGCGAGATTTATTGGCCTTGTCTCCAGCAGCGGAGGGCATTTCAATAGACGAAGTTGAACCGGCTGAAAACTTATTCCCTCGATTTGATACGGCAGCCATGTCCATTGGGGCCTTGAGCCCTGAAGCCCATGAAGCTTTGGCTATCGCGATGAATCGTTTAGGTGGAAATTCTAATTCTGGTGAAGGTGGTGAAGATCCTAAACGTTTTGGTAATGAACGAAACTCTAACATTAAGCAAATTGCCTCTGGCCGTTTCGGTGTAACACCTCACTATTTGGTGAATGCCAAAATTTTGCAAATAAAAGTAGCTCAGGGTGCGAAACCAGGAGAAGGTGGGCAATTACCTGGTGACAAAGTGAATGCATATATTGCTGAATTACGTCATTCGGTACCGGGCGTAACCTTAATATCACCACCGCCTCATCATGATATTTATTCGATAGAAGATCTGGCTCAACTTATTTTTGATTTAAAACAAGTCAACCCTACCGCGCTTATTTCTGTGAAATTAGTATCAGAGCCGGGTGTAGGGACCATAGCCTGTGGTGTAGCAAAAGCCTACGCGGACTTAATTACGATTTCAGGTTATGACGGAGGCACAGGTGCCAGTCCTTTAACTTCAGTTAAATACGCGGGAAGTCCTTGGGAGTTAGGTTTAGCTGAAACTCAACAAGCGCTAGTGAGTAATGGGTTGCGTCATAAAGTTAGAGTACAAACCGACGGCGGATTAAAAACAGGTCTAGATGTAATCAAAGGAGCTATTTTGGGGGCTGAGAGTTTTGGTTTTGGAACCGGACCAATGGTAGCTTTAGGATGTAAATATTTACGTATATGCCACCTTAATAACTGTGCTACGGGTATTGCTACTCAAGACGAAAATTTGCGCGATAATTATTTCATCGGGTTACCAGACATGGTGATGAATTACTTTAAATTTATTGCTCAGGAAGTCCGTGAAATTATGGCGTCTATGGGAGTTCGTAAATTAGATGACTTAATTGGTAGAACAGATTTATTAGACGTCCTAAACGGTATATCGTCTAAACAAAATAAGTTAGATCTTAGCCCTATTTTGGCCAAGCCAGAAGCAGGAGATCATACTAAATTATTCTGCAGTGAAGAGGCAAATGCACCAGCTGATAAAGGTGACTTGAACCAGTTGTTGTTAGCTGAATTAACGCAAAGTGTCAAAAATAAAAGTGGTGGAGTTTTCCATTACCCTATTCGCAACACTGATCGTTCTGTTGGCGCTATTATTTCTGGCTTAATTGCGCAGCACCACGGCAATAAAGGCATGGACGAACATCCAATTAAATTGAATTTTACCGGTACAGCCGGTCAAAGTTTTGGTGTGTGGAATGCCGGCGGTTTAGAAATGACCTTAGTCGGCGATGCCAACGATTATGTGGGTAAAGGGATGACTGATGGTAAGTTAGTTATTCATCCTCCAAGAGGTGTTAGCTTTAAGTCAAATGAAAGTGTCATCGCTGGTAATACCTGCTTGTACGGTGCAACAGGTGGTAAATTGTTTGCCGCAGGCATAGCAGGTGAACGATTTGCGGTGCGTAACTCTGGCGCCATAGCTGTTGTAGAAGGCATAGGTGACAATGGTTGTGAATACATGACTGGTGGCATAGTGGCAGTTCTTGGGCGCACAGGTGTTAACTTTGGCGCAGGTATGACTGGTGGTTTTGCGTATATATTAGACGAACAGGATGATATTGAGCAAAGGGTTAACGGTGAGTTAGTCGAACTCATGTCCATCGAAGATAAAGCGATTTTGATGGAGCATCTGCGTGGTCTAATTAACCAACATTATGAGGAAACCGGCAGTGAGCATGCACATGATATCTTAAGTAACTTTGCAGAGTATTTGCCGAAGTTCAGACTGGTTAAGCCTAAAACCAGTGACGTTAAAAATTTACTCGGTCACATAAGTCGGTCTACAGCCGAATTACGTGTTCAAGTGCAATAAGGGGGTATCATGTCTAAAAATGTATACCAATTTGTTGATGTAGAGCGAATAGATCCACCTAAAAAGCCCTCTATCATCAGACGTGAAGAATTCGCTGAAATTTATCAGCCAATGAGTGATACCCAAGTAGCGGGTCAAGCTGACCGCTGTCTTGACTGCGGTAACCCTTATTGTGAATGGAAATGCCCAGTGCATAATTTCATTCCACAATGGTTAAGTTTAGCTAACGAAGGACGCATCTTTGAGGCGGCTGAATTATCCAGCAAAACCAACACACTTCCAGAAGTATGTGGACGTGTTTGCCCACAAGACAGATTGTGTGAAGGTGCCTGTACCTTAAATGATGATTTTGGTGCGGTTACCATAGGTAGTATTGAAAAATACATTACCGACACCGCCTTTAAACAAGGCTGGCGACCGGATATGTCCAAGGTCGTTAAGACCAAGAAGAAGGTGGCCATCATTGGTGCAGGCCCAGCAGGGTTAGGTTGCGCAGATATTTTAGTGCGCAATGGTGTTACACCAGTAGTGTTTGATAAATACGAAAAAATCGGCGGATTGTTAACTTTCGGTATCCCCTCTTTCAAATTAGAAAAAGATGTAATGGCACTACGTCATGAAATATTCAGCGAAATGGGTATCGAATTTGTCCTAAATACCGAAATTGGTAAGGACAAACCTTTCCAAGAACTATTGGACGGTTACGATGCAGTATTCCTTGGTATGGGTACGTACAAACCCATGCAAGGTGGTTTTGATAATGAAAAAGCTCCGGGTGTTTATGAGGCCCTACCTTATCTAATTGCGAATGTTAATCGTCAACTAGGACTGGAAAAATCAGCGTCCGATTTTGTCGATATGAAAGGCAAAAAAGTGGTGGTACTAGGTGGTGGTGATACAACCATGGACTGTGTGCGTACTGCAATACGTCAAGGCGCAACACAAGTCACCTGTGCCTATCGTCGTGATGAAGAAAGTATGCCTGGTTCGCGCCGCGAAGTCGTGAATGCCCGTGAAGAAGGGGTCAACTTCAAATTTAACCTTATGCCTCTTGATGTTGCTGTTGATGACAATGGTAAAGCCATAGGTGTAAAAATGCTTAAAACTGAAATGGGAGAGCCAGACGCCGAAGGTCGCCGTCGACCTGTTGTAGTTGAAGGCTCAGAACATGTGCTTGAAGCCGATGCGGTAATCATTGCCTTTGGCTTCCAACCAAGTCCTGCTAGTTGGTTTGCTGACTATGGCATAGTGTTAGACGAAAAAGGCAGAGTACGTGCACCTAAACATGGCAAGTACGCTTTCCAGACCTCTAACCCTAAGATCTTCTCTGGTGGAGACATGGTTCGTGGTTCGGACTTAGTTGTCACAGCCATTGATGAAGGTCGCTGCGCTGCAGAAGGCATATTAGATTATCTTGGCGTTTAAGCTACTAGCTATGTAAGCGTAAGAAGCTAAAGACATAAGGTAAACTGAAAAAGGGGCTCACGCCCCTTTTTTGATCTTATGCAAAAAAGTAAAAAAATCTGAACCACTGAGAACATAGAGCGCCGAGCGCTTCGCTACACAGAGAAAAGATACACAATTAAAAACTCACTATATTATGCTTTTCCTCTGTGTTCTCTGCGCCCTCTGTGGTGAAGATTTGTTTATTTAGTAACAGTAATATCTACCCACACCAATCGATGGTCTGAAGAGCTTTTGCGATCTTTGATTAAACGGTACAGAGGATCGTCTTTTTTCGGCCAAAATACTCCACTTTTTTTGGTTTCAAGTGAATTAGAAGGCAATACATAATCAGCTCGCATAGCCCATTCAGCAGTATGTTGTGCACCAAATTTATTGTTGGGACTATGGATACTACCCGCTTCACTTTTAGGCACTAAAATGTCGTTAATCAAAGGGTGGGTAAGTAGTCCTCTAATCCCGTCTTTTAATCCGTCTCCTTCATCTGGAGACGCATTTAAGTCCCCTGCGATAACGAAGTGTTTTCCTTGAAAACCACCTGCGTTTCCTTGGTCATCATAAATATATGCCGAGCGTTGCTTACCCGATAGATAATCATTCCAGAAGCGAATTTCGTCATGATTCCGTTTGCCGTTGCGATTTTCAGGTCCATCAAACACCGGAGGTGTCGGATGACTGGCTAACAAATGAATAATACCGTCACCAATTTTAATTGGGATATCCCAATGCGACTTAGAAGACAAACGTAATATTTGCTGAGTCGCATGACTATAGTAAGGCTCACCATTTGTTTCTTTAATCGTAGGCAATAGACTATTGGGCATATCTTTCCAAAGGAAATGTTGAAAGGTTCGGATTTTGTGTTGTTCAATGGGGTACTTACTGAGAACTAACATGCCATAATGACCAGGATAAAAGCCAAATCCAAATGCATCACCTTGAGTCCCTGACGCAATACCATCTTTATCTAAATCCATACCTGAGTCGACCCCAGTATTAACAGCGCCACTGTAAAAATACGGATAGTCAATTGGCTGATTACTTTGTTGATAATCCTTTAGATATTGCTTTATAAAGTTCCCGACATCTGTTTGCGGCTGATTTGAATAATCAAATTCATTTAAAAGAATGATATCAGGCTTAATTCGCTGGATAATTTCAGCAATATTTTTGATTTGTTTATGCTCGCCACTCAGCAAGTTTTTCGACAATTCATTACCAATGGGCACTTGCCCTTGCTCGACATAATTAGTGCCGTCCATACTGACATTAAAAGTCGCAACTCGAACATTTTGGCTATTTGAAGTCATGCTGAATACCATAAAAAAACTCATCAATATTTTATACATAGTTCAACCATAGGTGAGAGTGCCAATAAAAAAGCCGACTACAAGTAGTCGGCTTTTAGCTCGTCTAAGTTACAGCTTAGAACTTATATTTAACACCAAAACGCACTTCCCATAGTGAAGCGCCACGGTTTACACCTTGCTCAGAAGCATTATAAGCTTCATACACATATTGGTTTTGGTCATTGATTGATGCTGTAATTACGTCATCACCAACGAATGAACCTTGACGGAATACACCCCAATCATCGTTTAGTAGGTTACCCAAGTTTTCGATAACGAAGAACGCACTGGCTTTATGACCTTCAAAGAACGAAGGAAGCTCTTGCTCAACTCGCACGTCAAACTTAATCCACCAATCGGCAGAAGTAGAGTTACGATCCATGATAGCACCACGAGTTAGGCCTTCATCGTCGATCAACTTGTTGAAGCCTTCAAGGTCAAAGCCATCTGCATAAACAACATTTGCATCATTTTCTTCAGGTACATAAATCAAACTTCTGTAGTCGTTTGAATCACGGAACATGCTTGAAGAATTTGAGAAGGTATAAGAAATTGGCTTACCTTCGTTTGCAGTACCAAACAAGCTAAAACGGGTGTCATGACCGTCGATAAACTCATGCTTATAGCTCAAGCTCATTGTGAAACGGTGACGAGTTTCATAATCAGAGGTAAATAGACCAGGGTTGTTAACGTTTGACGTTGCAACATTACCAAAGTTAGAGCCAGCAGTAGAGCTAGTCATCGGACTAACATCAGTAGCACGCGTAAATGCGTAAGCTAAAGACGCATCTAAACCTGAGTCATATTCTTTGCTTACCGCTAAAGAAAGAACTTTAGAATCACCACCTGAACCTTTAACGTTAGTTAACATCAAATCGTAACCGTCAAAGCGACCATTTGACGCAAGAATAGGACGACCATCTGGTGCATCTACACCAACATCAGACAATGCTAAGTCTTGAAGAATAGGAGAGTCTTTTTTCTTACTGTACATTAGGTCAGCAGATATCACGTAATCATTGTCAGTAACGTAAGTACCACCTACTGCATATTTCCACTCATACGGCATTTTGAAGTTTGGATCAGTTGCATTCACGCCACCATCACCTGAAGTAATAGAGGTATTAGCAACCGCATCATACATGGCTTGTGGTATGTCGTAGATTGGGCGACCAGCTCCGGTTAATTGAGTAGTAAACAAAGTATCAAAGTTTTCAATTTCCCCTTCACGCACCCCAATGTTAGTTACACCGTCATTCGAATAGGAGTTTGAAATCCAAACGTTAGGGTTACCACCAGAGTAACGGCCTACACCACCACGAATTTCTAGGTTTTCAGCAACAGACCAGTTAAAACCGACTCGAGGCTGAACCAAAGATAAGCCGTCTACAGTACCTGTATTAGCAAAACCATAACGCTCTTGGAAGTTAACGTTTAATGTTGGAGTATCGTCAGTGCTGAATTTGTCATAACGCAAACCTACCATTAGCTGGATATCATCAGTTAAATCAAAATCGTCCTGAACATAAATAGTAGTAGTAGTGTTAGCAAACGAAGCGCCAGCGTCTGCAGGGTTATTAGTACCCGCAGAGTTGTTGTAGTAAATACGGTCAACTGCACCCGCTTCAAAATCAGCGATAGAGTTAAAACGATACTCACCCACTGTATGCTGCATAAACAAGTTAAATACGTCTAATTTTTCGTATTCGATACCACCAGTGATTTTGTGATCATCTAAATAGTAAGTCGCTGCTAATTTGAATGTATCTGTATCATAATTTAGTTGGTTAGATTGACGAGAATCATCTGGACCAATGTAGATTGTGCCACCATCTGTATTGATTTGCGCTTCAGCAAACCCTGAGGCTGCATCTAGTGAATTCTGGCGATTAAGTAGTTCAGATTGACCAATACGTAATTCAGTACTGAAGTTGTCTGTCCAATCTGAATAGATAGAAACAACAGTGTTGGTTAACTCTGCGCCACGCTCGTAGAAATGGTTAGACAAAGATAAACGGCTTGAACCTGTGTCTGATTGACTTAGACTAAAACCATCATTCCAGTTGTACATAAGTGATGCACGGTGTTGGTCATTGATGTTCCAATCCAATTTAATTAAGATTTTTTCATCTTCTGTTGGTGCACTACCTGGTAGACCACCTACATCATAATCATATACACGTTGCGCAATTTCAGTCACTTGATCGACTTCATCTTGAGTGATACGACCTAATGCGTCATATCCAAACAATTGAACACCTTCAACTTTTTCGTAAGAACCAAAGAAGAAAAGTGTATCTTTAATCAGTGGGAAACCAACGTTTACACCGTAACGTTTTTCGGTGTAATTACCGTTATCTTGCTCTTCGCCTTCTACTGAATCGCCTTTGAAAGAGTCGCTAGTAAAGTCGTAAAAAGCACTACCGTGAACTTCATTAGTACCAGACTTGGTAACAGCATTAATGTTACAAGCGGTGAAACCACCATATTGAACATCAAAAGGCGCTAGCTCAACAGCAACTTGCTCGATAGCGTCAAAAGAGAATGGCATACGTTCAGTTGGGTAACCATTGCTGTTCAAGCCAAAGTTATCGTTCATGCGCACACCATCAAGCGTTAAGCTATTGTAACGAGGGCTTGCACCGGCACATTGAACCGCATCATTAAAACTTTCATCGATATAAATACGTGGATCGGCGCGGATAACATCGTTAATATCACGATTGATCGATGGCGCATTTTCTAAATCGGCTAAGTTAAAGTTAGCTGAAGGACCCGTTCCACCAAATGCTGAAGTACTGACTGCGGAAGCAGTTACCACAATACTTTCGATATTTTGATCATTTTCAAGGGCAAGACTTAGGTTAAAGGCTTCACCTAAGTTTAAGAATACGTCTTCTACAGTTCGATCTTGAAACTTGTTAGAATCAACTTTTACTGTATATGGACCGCCAACACGTAAACCTTTAGCCGAAAACTGGCCAGAGTCGTTAACCACTGTGGTTTTAACGGTTCCTGAAGGGACGTGTGTAATAGTAATAACGGTTCCGGGCGCAGCATTACCTTGTGGGCCTGTTATTTTACCTGAAATACCTGATGACGTTTCTTGTGCCATCGCAGCACCTGACATGCCTACGGCTAGTGTCACTGCCATCGCGATGCGATTGAGTTTTATTTTTTTAAACATTATGTGTTTCCTAAGTTTTATGCGTTCTGAACATTTAGTCCGAACAGTTATCTGTACTGAACGCCATGAGTCAATGCTGATGGCTTGGTCGATCGATTTAAACCGATTTCTCATTACGTTAACTCTAAGTTTAACAGAATGATTATGACACTTTTATTACAGTCGTAACAGTATTGGTATAATTTTATGAAACTGTCACATATCTCCGTCAAACTACACAAGTTCGCAACATACTTTAACATTAAACTTACAAACCTGACCAACGGGTCAAGTAGAAAAATGTACATTGTGAACTGACTTTTATCAAGTTCGCTGGTATCTTTCGTACCAATTATTTTCTTTGTGAAGCTGTTTGATATGTCTACCCCTTTAGTTATTGCCATTTCAGGCGCATCTGGTTCTGGTAAGTCCTTGTTTACTGAGAATTTATTAAAAGAGTTTTCGGAAGAGGGTAAAACGGTGCAAATCCTCCGAGAAGATCATTACTATCGTTCTCAAGACCATTTGCCTATGGCTGATCGTGAAAAAAACAATTACGATCACCCCAAAGCCTTCGAGCACGAGTTACTAGTCAAACATCTACAAGCGTTAAAAAATTGGCAATCAATTGAATATCCTCATTACTGCTACAAGACCCACACACGCCTAGCAGAAACTGAGACACTCAATTCAGCGCCTGTAATTATCATCGAAGGCATCATGCTTTTAGCAAATGACGCACTGCAGCCCTTGTTTGATATCAAAATATTTGTTGATACCCCTTTAGATATTTGTTTATTACGCAGAATGAAAAGGGATATTGCAGAGCGAGGTAGAACCTTTGAGTCAGTGGCACACCAATACCAAACAACGGTCAAACCTATGTATCATCAATTTATCGCACCGAGTCGATTCACCGCAGACGTAATTGTTACCCAAGGTGGAAAAAATCGAATTGCTTTAGATGTTATTAAATCTCATATTCAACAGAGCTTGTTATAACTATCAGTTTTTCGCAGCTCAGATAATAATAAAAAGAAGGAAAAAGTATGGTTAGTCTTATTGGCGTTGCTTTAATGCTGCTGATTGCCTTTGTGTTTTCAGCTCATAAAAAAGCGATTAATTGGCGCACGGTAGGTGGAGCCTTTGCAATCCAAGCAGGAGTAGGCGCCTTAGTATTATATTTTCCACCTGGCATACAGTTTTTACTGGCTTTAACAGGCTATGTTGAAAACATTATTAGTTATAGCCAAGATGGTATTAATTTTATTTTTGGACCCTTGGGTAATAAGTCGATGGGATTCATTTTTGCCTTTAACGTATTGCCAGTCATCGTATTTTTCTCGTCACTAATCACTGTTCTGTACCATCTAAAAGTTATGAATGTCATTATTCGAGTAATAGGTGGTTTTTTACAATTTTTCTTAAAAACCAGTCGCCCAGAGTCCATGTCTGCAGCGGCGAATATTTTTGTAGGTCAAACCGAAGCGCCATTAGTCATTAGACCCTATATCCCCAACTTAACCCGCTCAGAGCTTTTTGCTGTAATGGTAGGTGGGTTAGCCTCTATTGCGGGTTCAGTTATGGCTGGGTATGCAGGTATGGGCGTAGAAATTAAGTATTTACTGGCCGCTAGTTTTATGGCCGCTCCCGGCGGTTTATTAATGGCAAAAATTATTATTCCAGAAACAGAAAAAGTGAAAGATGAGTTAACGGCGAAAGAAGAGCAAGATAACGAATACGCTAATGTGTTTGACGCTGCGGCTAGTGGCGCAGCAAGTGGTTTGCATTTGGCATTAAATGTGGGCGCAATGTTACTAGCGTTTATTGGTTTAATCGCTTTACTTAACGGATTAATAGGCTGGGGCGGAGGACTATTTGGTTCGGAAGATTTAAGTTTTCAGGTGATTTTGGGTTATCTTTTCCAACCCATAGCGTGGACGTTAGGTGTGCCATGGGATGAAGCGAATATTGCGGGAAGTTTTATCGGACAAAAAATGGTGGTGAATGAATTTGTCGCCTATCTAGATTTCCTTAAGTATCAGGCTGAGCTTTCCCCTATAACTCAAGCCATCGTTATTTTTTCTTTGTGTGGATTTGCAAACTTTTCGTCAATTGCCATATTGATGGGTGGCATAGGTGCAATGGCGCCTACTAGGCGCAAAGAAATTGCCCAACTGGGTTTAAAAACGGTACTCGCCGCCACTTTGGCGAACTTAATGAGTGCCGCATTGGCAGGGTTTTACCTTAGCCTTTAAATATATATTTATTTTGAGAGAAAAATTATGGAATTAGTAGCAGTCGATTATAAAGCGCCCAATGCAGATAAACTTTTTGTAGAGTCTTTGCATCAAACTGGCTTTGGCGTATTAAAGAATCACCCTATTAGCCAAGACAGAGTAACGAGTATATATCAACGCTGGGAAGCTTTTTTTAATAGCGAAGAAAAAAATCAATATGCATTTAATAAAGATACCCATGATGGATTTTTTTCTACTGAAATATCTGAAACCGCAAAAGGGTTTAAGAAAAAAGACATCAAAGAATACTTCCACTTTTACCCATGGGGGCGTTGTCCTGAAGCGTTAAAACAAGAAGTCGCTGATTATTATCGAGACACCAATACATTAGCGGCTGAGTTGCTATCATGGGTAGAGAAATACTCTCCTAAAGAGGTGTCTGATAAGTATACCCAGTCTCTTTCGAGTATGGTAACTAATAGCGAACAAACGCTATTACGTATTTTGCATTACCCACCGCTAAACGGTTCTGAAGAACCAGACGCAATACGAGCAGCTGCTCACGAAGACATAAATTTACTAACTATCCTACCTTCTGCCAACGAACCTGGATTGCAAGTAAAAGGTACCGGGGATTCTTGGATTGACGTACCTTGTGATTTCGGCAACTTAATTGTCAATATTGGCGATATGCTGCAAGAAGCCTCTGGTGGTTACTTCCCATCCACCACTCACAGAGTGGTAAACCCTCAAGGAAGCGATCAAACAAAGGCGCGCGTTTCTTTACCTTTGTTTTTGCACCCCAACCCAGAGGTAGTGTTGTCGGATAGATACACAGCCAAGAGTTACTTAAAAGAACGTCTTGAAGAGTTAGGCGTAGCCTAAACGTAGACGACACAAGTTTATCACTATCGCCTCGTAAAAAGTCGCCGCCTGTAATAATAACTAGGCAGCTAATGTTTATGAGGCGTTAACTTATAAACGACTAAGAAACTCTAATTTAGATTGATACCTTTGTTCATCTTGCTTGTTGCGAGCTTTGTTTTTTGCTTGTTTTAAGTAACGCTCACTTTGCTGTAATTCCCCAATTTCAAAATAGGCACGAGCCAGTCCAAAATAGACTTCGTGCTTATTTCGATCTAACGCTAAAGCTTTTCTAAAATGTGCAAGAGCTTGATCCCAATGTTGTTGTTCCATTTGTTGCTCACCTAAATCAACATGGTAATAGGGGTTATTGTTTCTTTGATCTGCCACTTTAGTTAAAATTTCTTCGGCTTCTGCCATTCGACCAGTGAGTTTGTACAAATAGGCTAAATTTTCCATGGCCGTTAGACTATCAGTATTAATTGCAAGTGCATGATGATACGCACTTTCTGCTTGTTGAAAATATCCGCTTAACCGATACACAATACCAAGATTAATCCATGCAGAATGAAAGTTAGGTTGGATACTTAGCGCCCCGCGAAAATAGGCATAAGCGGTCAGGTAATCTTTGCGTAACACCGCATCGGCGCCCTTATTGTTATAAAACATAGATAAAATCGCTTGTTTACTAACGATTTTTTTGGGTAATCCGCGCCTAGATGATTGTGGGTCAAAATCAACCTGATAACTGCGAGTATTGAATACATAAACGTTGGGGTCTTTAGGCGTTAACAATTTGAGGTTTATATGCCCGTTTAACAGACTAAAACCGGCACGTCTAGTCCAGTATTCGGGGATCATAATTTCTTGAAAATTTACCTCAAACCCTGCTTCAGTTGCCAAGGCATAGGTCATAATAGACATAGATAGGCAATTCGCGGCTCGTGCATTAAAGGTATCATTTGCGGTTGTATTTGCATCACCTTGGTACAGTAAATTGAGTTCAGAGCGATCGAATATCGCTTTAACTAAGGCTTCCATTTGATCAAGTTTATTTTTATAGGGTTCAATTGTGGATCCTACAAATGCCTTAGCCGAATCACCTAAGTAAAATACTTGCTGCTCAGATTCGATTGTTACCTTAGAAAAACCTGAATATCCCTGGTCATATAGTAAATTATCAGTAGGGACAACTTGAACCGCAGTAGATTGACATGCGCTAAAAAAACTAAAAAAAATCAATGATATATATACATTATGAATAGATGAAAACTGCAGCATAGAAAATGCCTCAAGCAAATTAACATACTGTTAACATAGCGCTAATTGGTATGAACCGCTACTTTATTCAACTTAAAAAGTAGAGCGCTTATCTTGACTTAATTCTGGCTAACAAGTTTAGTTTGCCTTGATAAATAGATTGCTCTTGGCCTGTTCTTGATTTCTTTTTTGCTAGTTTCAAATAATGTTGACTGCGCTGAATATTACCCAGTTCAAAGTAGGTTTTAGCTAGTCCAAAATAGACTTCGTGATAACTATTGTTTAGCCTCAAAGCTCGCTGGTAGTGTCCTAAGGCAGTTTGCCATTGGTGCTTTTCAAATGCCTTATCACCCTGATTAATATGAAAAAAAGGATTGCGTGCTCTTTTAGATGAGACGTGCTTAATAATACTGTCGGCTTTTTGGTCTTGCCCTATATAACGATATAAATGCGATAAATTTCGCCAAGCAGATAAGTTATTTTTGTCTTTTGTAATAGCTTGCATGTAAGCATTTTCTGAATACTCGTAATGACCAGTCAGTCGATATAAATAACCCAAGTTTGCCAAAGCTGAAGACAATTTGGGATCCAGCTTAACTGCCGTTCGGAAATAGGCATACGCTCTCACATATTCTTTTTTTAGAAGCGCATCTGCGCCATTGTTATTGTGAAACATAGCCACAACTTGCGAGCGCTTAAGCAGTGTTTTTGGAAAATGCTGGCGAGTCGCCTGCGCATCAAAATCAACTTCGTATCCTTTCGTCTTAAAATGAAAATGAGTACGATTTTTTTGCTTCGGAATAATTTGAAGATTGATATGCCTATTGAGCAAGCTCTGTCCCTCTCTAATAGTCCAGTACTCAGGGACTTCGATATCTTGGAAGCGCACCTCAAAACCTAATTCCTTAGCCATCGCAAAAGTCATAATGGACATTGAAAGACAGTTTGCCGCGCGGCTCTGAAACGTCGCAGTGGCCACTGTGTTAGCGTCTGCTCGATATAGTAAATTTAAATCTGAGCGAGAGAATACATGGTGAACTAAAGCCTCAATTTTTTCCTCAGGTTTAAAAACGCCTTTAACTGCTGCTCTGGCGAATGATTTAGCTTCGTCACTCAATTCAAAAATATCTTTTTCAGTTTCGATAGAAACATCTTCAAAGCCGACGAACCCTTGGTCAAACAGCCAATCACCATTAACAACAGTGACTTCAGGAACAGACTGACAACCCAGAAAAATGATAGAAATAAGCCAAACACTTAAAAATTGCATAAATGACCTTTTGTGATCACTAGGACACCCTTTATAGAAGCGGTTTATCCTTGAATTGTTTTATAACACTAGCAGACGTATTAAACTTAGGTACTATTGATTTAACTAATTGAAAATTAAGAAAGCCATATGAAAATAGCTATTTTAGGTGCCATGGATGAAGAAATAACCCTTATCCGAGACTCATTGCAGAATTGCCAAGCACAAACTTTTAATCATCTTACTGTTTATGTGGGAAAACTTGGAGAAGTAGAAGTTGCTCTAGTTAAGTGTGGAATTGGTAAAGTAGCGGCGTCTGTTTCAACAAGTGTTGTGATCCAGCACTTCGCACCAGACTATGTCATAAACACTGGTTCAGCGGGCGGATTTTCGAGTCACCTTAACATCGGTGATATCGTGATAGCGACTGAGTTAAGGCACCATGATGCAGACCTGACTCACTTTGGTTACGAATTAGGCCAAAATGCCGGTATGCCCGCGTATTTCGAATGTGACAAGAGTATGCTTCAGCACGCTGCTAACGCGGTATCCAGTTTAAGCAATGTTCAGGTACAGCAAGGACTTATTTGTACCGGTGATTCCTTTGTTGGCAGTGATGAAGCGGCAGCGGTTATTCGTAGAAACTTCCCCAAAGTTTGTGCAGTAGAAATGGAAGGCGTTGCTATTGCTCAAAGTTGCCATCTGTTGGGCATTCCTTTTTTGGTGATTCGGTCGTTATCTGATATTGCAGGTAAAACCTCAACGGTCTCATTCGAAGCCTACCTAGATCAAGCAGCTAAAAATTCAGCAACCCTAGTGATGCAAACAATTTCGAAATTGGCCTAATGAATAGCGTTGTCAATACCTTAGTTAGTGAGCAACTGTTGCCATTCTGGGTATTGTTGCTAGTTGTTTTTACGGAACGTTACTTACCTTGGCCTGACAAATACCACCCTGTTAGCTTTATGAAAGCATTAACTGTGGGGATGCAGGCCAAAGTACTATCAAACGACCTCAATTCATCGAGGCAACAGAAACTTTCAGGTAGCTTAGCGTGTATTGTTTTATTGTTTCCGTTTTACGTCATACTGGCACTCTTTACATACTTATCCGAATATCCAATATTTTTTGAAGCACTAATGCTGCTTATAGCATTGCGGTTTCAAGATATGCCTAAACAAACAGCCAAAGTTACTGCAGCATTGTCCAAACAACAAAAAATGTTGGCGCGACACGCGGTGTCACAAATAGTCATCAGAAAAACTGAAAAAATGTCGCCAATGGGCATAGTCAAAGCGAATATTGAGTCGCTATTATTACGATTTAGCTATCAATATTGCAGCGTCATTTTTTGGTATCTACTAACAGGCGGCGTTGGCGCGCTTCTCTATCGATTTGTCTACGAAATGTCGTTAAGTTGGAACATAAAATTAGAGAGGTTTAAGTATTTTGGCCAACCAGTGCGCTACTTAAGCAATGTACTGCAGTGGTTTCCTAGTAAGCTCGCTAGTCTGAGTATTGTACTGGCAGTTAATATTAGTCTAGGTACTAAGGCGTTATTTCAGAAAGTTAGCTATCAATGTGATCACCTGTTTGTTTTAAACCTTTGCGGATCCAGTTTAGGTATTGAACTTGGGGGGCCTGCCTACTACGGATCACAAAAGATACGCACCACAAAATGTGGGGGAAAAAGGCAAATAATATTAGCCGATAATAGCCGAACCTTAGCGGCGATAAATCGCGCCACCTGGGTGTGGTTAACGGTATACTTTTTGGGTTGTGCTTGGTCATTTTCGCTCGCTCAATAAACTCAATAGCTGATTAGAATGGCTTATGTTACTGCAATTGTGCTTTACACTCTGGATGGTCCTTATTACTATCACTAACTTACAATCTGACTCACGAACGAGAACTTTATTATGTTTAAACGCAGCGTATTTTGGGTATTAGGTTTACTCAGCTTTTCAGCTTTTTCGAGTAACATTAGTACAATTACCCAACAACAACTGCTAGCTGCAGACAGTAATAGCCTAGTCATAGTAGATGTTCGTACCCCAGAAGAATTTCAAAAAGGGCATGTACCCAACGCCATAAATGTTCCTTTAAGTGAAATTATTGATGACCCAGCGATTTTGTCTTCATCAAAAGAAAAATCTATTGTGCTGTATTGCCGTTCGGGTTATCGAGCAGGTAAAGCTGCAGAAGCCTTGATAAAAGATGGTTATGAAAACCTAAGTCACCTAGAGGGTGATATGTTGGCATGGCAAGAACAAGGCTTAGCTGTTGAGAAATAGTTTTAATTAAGCTCAGATATGGTAATCACTTTAACTACACCCGCTATGTTGTTCCCAGCAATATCTCTATTGCTGCTCGCCTACACCAATCGATTTTTAGCCTTAGCGAGTATTATAAGAAACTTTGATTTAGGTGAAAGCAACGAAAATGATCAGCAACAAATCAAAAGCTTGCGGTCTAGAATTCAATTAATTAAAAATATGCAAGGGGCTGGCATGGGAAGCTTCTTCTTATGCGTATTATCAATGTTGGCAATTTATGCCGAATACCAAACCGTTGGTAGCACAATATTTGCGTGTAGCTTAGTGCTACTATTGTATTCGCTATGGTTATCGGTCAGGGAAATTCATATATCTGTTGAAGCCCTTGATTTGCATTTAAGTCACTTAAACTTACCGTTCAAGAAACCCTCTAAGCAAAAGAAAACTAGGAATTAATAAGCATTTTTCACTAATTATTAAGGCATAAGGCGTATACAGGGCCAATCCCAATAAAAATTGGCCCTGTATATTTATTTGAATGTTATCCGAGCAAACTTGCGTTTACCAATTTGCAAAACCACCTGCAACGCTTGGTTAAATTGATGCTTTACATTCTCGACCTTTTCACCATTTAATTTAACTGCCCCTTGTTTAATCATGCGCATCGCATCAGAAGTTGAATTAACTAAACCGGCTTCTTTTAAAACATTAGCGATCATCAACCCTTCGCTAGGTAAGACAAATTCAAACTCTGGCATTTCGTCAGGTATGGCATTTTTCTGAAAACGTTGGATAAAATCTTGATGTGCAGCCTCTGCATCTTGTTGGCTATGAAAACGTGCAATTATCTCCTTCGCTAAGTCAATCTTTGTATCCCGTGGATTTAATCCTTCTGCCACTTTTTGTTTTATGACTGCGATATCATTTTGAGGTCTAAAGCTCAACAATTCATAATAACGCCACATTAAATCATCTGATATCGACATGATTTTACCAAACATATCATTTGGCGAATCAGTGATTCCGATATAATTCCCCAAAGACTTCGACATTTTTTGAACGCCATCTAAACCTTCAAGTAACGGCATCATCAATACTGTTTGTTGACTTTGTCCTTCGGATTTTTGTAACTCTCGCCCCATCAGTAGATTAAATCTTTGATCGGTGCCACCGAGTTCAACATCCGCTTCTAAAGCTACCGAATCCCAGCCTTGCACAAGTGGATAAAGAAATTCGTGGATAGCAATAGGTTGCCCACCAGCATAGCGCTTTTTAAAATCATCACGCTCCAACATTCGCGCAACGGTTTGATTGGAGGCTAGTTTTATCATACCTGCCGCCCCCAGTGTTTCCATCCATTGTGAATTAAACTTAATGGTTGTTTTTTTCGGATCGAGTATTTTAAACACTTGTTCTTTGTAAGTTTCAGCGTTAGCTAATACATCTTCTTTAGTCAGAGGTTTTCGAGTGACATTTTTACCAGTTGGATCACCTATCATGCCCGTAAAATCGCCAATCAGAAAGATAACCTCGTGGCCTAACTGCTGAAAAGTACGTAGTTTGTTAATCAGAACTGTATGACCTAAATGCAAATCAGGAGCGGTAGGATCGAAGCCCGCCTTAATTTTCAGAGGCTTGCCAGTTTTTAGTTTGGCAATCAATTCATCTTCTATCAATATTTCTTCTGCTCCGCGCTGAATTTCAGCCATCGCACTTTGCCAATCTGACATTTCTGTAACCTTTGTTAAAAATCTATTATTAATCTCATCTTTAACATTTTACTTGGCAAGCCCTTGCAATGAAAGGGCAATAGTATTTTTAACAATAACTTAAAGTGATTAGCTACACCTAATAAACCACTCAAAAAACCACCCTTAACTGGAAAATCCTTCGTAATCCATATATTCTGCAGTTATGTTCGAAAAAGTGTAGTGTGTTTGTGATTAAAAAGACCTTTAAAAATATGCCTAAACCGCACAGATGGTTCATATCTGGAGTGGCTGGATTTTTGTTCGTTTTGATTCTTTTTCCATCTAAACCCGTGAGTGCCATTAAAAACTCTGCCACTACTTTAGAAATAGGTAAACGATACGATTTGGACATTAACTTTGATAATGTCAAAGTAGAAGACTTTTCTATTGTAGAGGAAACTAACACCTCTCAGTCTGTAGTTGTCAAAAAGGGCGACAACTTAGCCACTATATTCAAACGCGTTGGCCTATCTCCTCAGCAGACTTATCATGTCAGCAAGGCAGGAACTCAAGCCAAAAAATTACTAAAAATAATGCCCGGCGATGTGTTGGAACTACAAATCGACCCGCGAGGCCAGTTAGTATCGCTACAATATCCTTATTCCAACACCGAGACTTTAGTGATCACTAAAGCTGAAGACGATTCATTTAGCAGTAGCATCGAAACCCTAAAAGTCGATACCCGTTTGAATTACACCCAAGGTGATGTGACTAACAGTTTCTGGAATGCTGGGTTAAAGGCTAATTTGACCAACAACCAAATCATGCAAGTCGCCGGTATTTTTGGTTGGGATATAGATTTTGCATTAGGACTAAGAACAGGTGATAGTTTTTATGTAATGTTTGAAGAGCATTACATTAATGGTGAGTTCATTGAAAATGGCGACATAGTTGCCGCGCAGTTTGTAAACCAGGGCGAAACCTACACCGCCATTCGTTACCAAGATGGTAATTTTTACACTCCTGAAGGTCGCAGTATGCGCAAGAGTTTTTTACGTGCACCTGTTAACTTTAGATACATCAGTTCAAGTTTTAAAAAGCGTCGTTTTCATCCGGTTCAAAAACGTTGGAAAGCACACCGAGGCGTAGACTATGCAGCTGATCGCGGCACCCCAGTCATCGCAGCGGGTGATGGGAAAGTGATCAAGTCAAGTTATGACAAATACAACGGTCATCATGTTTTTATCCAACATGGCGAAAAGTATGTAACCAAATATCTGCACTTTACCAAACGTAAAGTTAAAAAAGGGCAAACCGTTAAACAAGGGCAATTAATAGGAACTGTAGGCTCTACAGGTTTAGCTTCGGGCCCACATTTACATTATGAATTTTTAGTTGACGGTGTGCATCGCAATCCTCGCACTGTAGATTTACCCAAAGCGCAACCTATAGAAAACAAAGAAAAACAAAAATTTATCGATATAGCTAAAAACAGATTGCAGCAGTTAAATAATAACAAACGCATAATGTTAGCGATGAATTAAGGCCTGTTATGCCACAGCTTTATCTTGGACTAATGTCAGGTACCAGTATTGATGGGGTTGACGTTGCGTTAGTCGATTTTTCAGGTTCTCAACCCCGACTGCTAGACTGCCAAACCTTTCCTTTTTCTGCAGCTTTGTGTGCCGAATTACATAGGCTGTGCGCACCTGGTGAGAATGAAATCGAACGCATGGGTCGCGCCGATAGGGCTTTAGCCGAAGTATTTGCTGACGCATCACTACAATTACTCAAAGACAACTATGTTCGCCCAGACCAAGTCAGAGCGATTGGTTCCCATGGACAAACTATTCGTCATATTCCACACGGAGAACACTGTTTTAGTATACAAATTGGCGACCCCAACACATTAGCCGCGCTGACGGGTATTGATGTAATTGCAGATTTCAGACGTAAAGACATGGCCCTAGGTGGACAAGGAGCCCCCTTGGTACCCGCTTTCCACAACGCCGTATTTGCCAATCCAGAAAAATCCAGAGTGGTGATTAATATCGGTGGCATAGCGAATATCACTTACCTTCCACGGCGGGATTGTGATGCGATTATCGGGTACGATACTGGCCCAGGAAATACCTTGTTAGATGCGTGGTGTAAACAGCATACAGGCAAAGATTATGATGAAAAAGGCCAATGGGCAGCGCAACGCTCCGCCGATACCGAATTATTACAACTGTTGTACTCGCATCCCTATTTTAGCTTGCCGGCACCTAAGAGCACAGGTCGAGAGCAATTTAACTTACCCTGGCTGCATCAAAACCTAGCTAGCTTATCTCGCGACATTGATCCCCAGGTAGTACAGTCGACTTTAGTTATGCTGACCACCCACACCATTGCCCAGCAAGTTTTACAATTTAAAGATGTTGAGCAAGTGTATCTCTGCGGTGGTGGGGCACGAAATGAATTTCTTGTAGAAGAACTTGAGTCCGCGCTACATGAATGTGAGCTATTCACAACAGATGAGTTAGGTGTTGAAGCGGATGCAGTTGAAGCCATGGCCTTTGCGTGGTTAGCCTATGCACATATCAATAATATACAAGGCAGTATCGCCAGTGTCACTGGAGCAACAAAAGGGGCGGTATTGGGCACCTTTTGCCCTGGCAAAGTAGAATGACAAAACGTCCTTTAGATAAAACAGATATTGCTATTTTGGCTGCATTATATAAAGACGCCAGAATGAACAATAAAGATATTGCTGTATTAGTGGGTCTTGCTCCTTCTTCATGCCTTGAAAGAATTAAAAAATTGCAAACTGAGCAGGTTATAAAAGGGGCGCAATTAAGCGTCGACTTTCAAGCTTTAGGTGGCAATATTCAAGTGATGGTTTCTATCCGCCTATCCGATCATAGTCGTCCCACCGTAGATACCTTTCAAAAGCAGTTGGCTAAACTACCCGAGGTGATAAGTCTTTATCATATGGGTGGAGAAAATGACTTTTTGTTACATGCCAGCTTAAGAGATACAGAACATTTACGAGACTTTGTATTCAATGCAATTACGGCAAGAAAAGAAGTAAATCATGTTGAAACGGCATTAATTTACACCCAAATAAATAGCAAAGAATTACCTAAAGTATAAGTCGCCTCAAATTGCATTCGTTATGCCTCTGCCTTTAGAGCTCAAAATACTCAGTAAAACACTTATACAATTGAGTACCACTTAACACCGAAGCCGAAGGAAAATGTAGAATCGCCACCAAATCACACGGCGCAAGTATTTCTGTTGTCGCCTCGTCGGTATCTAGATTATCCACATTGAGCACTTTAGCTAATACCTCTCCCTTTTTTACAACGTCGCCAGGCTTAACGATATACTCCACAATGCCACCTTGTCGGGTGAAGAGTGTTTTATAATTGCGCAGCATGACCGCTTTACGTGACATTTTTTCAGGTAAAATGTCACACTTGGGTAGACATCCTTTCGCCGTTAAATACGTTAGAATGCTCTTAGCGTCATATTCACCCTCAGTGAAACTAATCACTTCCTGGCTGCCCATTTCCAACGTAAACGCCTCAACTGCAAAATCAATTGGCTTTTGGCGTTTGCTGCTCACTATATCTGCCAGCAACCACCATGGGCAAAACGTGGCTTCATCTAACGCACCTGAAAACACTTGAGGCATAAATATGACATGTGGAATGTTGAATAAACTAGCAGATTCCTTGGCATATTCAGGCACATAAAGATGCCGCGTTGACACTGGGCCGTTATGTAAATCAAGCACATAATCTGCATCAAATGCCAATTGTTGCAATTTTAGATTGAGATGCTGGGCTAATCCAATCCCCCACGTTTCGTTTAATCGAGTTTGCAATTGTTGTTTCATTTCTAGGCGAAATCGAGATTTTATTGACGCGACAGATTCTTCATCTTCAATACTGTGTGCAAATTTACGAATAAAACAATCATCATAGTAATAACCACGATTCCAATTTGTACCATTAACAGGGTCGAAACGCCCTAAGGTATACTCCCCTGCCTTGATATTAGTGCCCACAGGATTACAGTTAGGTACCAACAATACTTCACCACAAATAGGCAAAGTTTTAAGCCACTGGATAAGTTGATAAATAACCACATTGCCTTGTACTTCTGCGCCGTGAATCGAACTTTGTATATAAACCTTAGGTCCTGGCTTTGCACCAACAAACCGATACATAGGCACATTCATGTTTCTGCCGGACGCATTCTGCGCCACCACTATATGCTCTTTGAACAACTGATTCATACGACGAGGCAGTCCTGTCTAAAATTTCTATGTTTTTGTTGCTGGAAAATGCGGGGATATTGAACGTCGAACACCATTGCCCCAAAGAATAGCTTCATTAAAAAGGCTATGGAGTAGCTTTTGGTCTAATTCTAGAATTTTAGAAATTCTTATCACCTTCAACCAGTTACCACTTTCAAAAGCCTTAGCTAGCATGAGGTACATGGATAAATCATTCTGTCCCCCACAGAGCGCCTCTTTTACTTCATCAACTAGCGGTAGTTTTTCAATCAAGAACTCCATTTGTTGATCGAGCAAAGCATCAAGCAATGAAAATAGCCCGACTAAAAAAGCTGTAGGAGGGTTATTACCGATATTTTTTTCGGTTCCAACAAGATCACAAAACCGTCCACGAACAAGAGACAAATGTAACAACTCTAAAGGTTTGTCATCTGACAAATTAGCCAAAGCCAACAAAGCTATAAACTTCTTAATTTCAACTTCACCCATATAATTCAATGCATGGCGTAACGAAGTAATTTTGTAGCGTTTGTTGATCATTGGGTTATTAATAAAGCGCAACAACATATATGACAAACCCACATCATGCTCAATCACACTATTAATACTTTCAATATCAAATGATTCGCTAGAACTAGCCCCCATCAGTTCAACTAAAGTTAGCTTGGAGGTGGGTATATTTTTGCTCGACACAGACATCGGCCTAGCGAAAAAGTAACCTTGAAAATAGTCAAACCCCATGTCTCTAAAAATACTAAAACTCTGCTGAGTTTCAACCTTGTCTGCAATCAGTTGTACATTTGCATCAATAAATCGGTTTGCATTTTTTTCGAAAAAATCCAAATTTTCGTGATTAGAGTTGACTTTAAGCATGTCAACATAAGGTATAAACTCTTCCCAACTAGGCTTTAGTCGGCAATCTTCCAATGCAATTTTATAACCCATGTTTTTTACATGTTTACACACATCTAAAAGACTACTATCTTCATTGCGGCCGGTCACTAGCTCCACCACCACATTTTCTGGGTCAAGAGAAGCAGGTAAACCGCTCATTAATGTTTCAGATTGAAAATTAATAAGTGATTTTTTGTTGCAAGATATGTCATCTAAATTAAGGGTCTGATAATTTTTGGCGATCAGTTTGGAAGTTGCCTCATCTCTTTCAACTTCAGGATAACAATTGTTTTTGCCATCTCTAAAAAAAAGCTCATAGGCAAAAACTTCTTTGTTTCTGTCCAATATTGGTTGGCGAGCTATAAAAGCAAACATATACGTCCTGTCTAAATTTTTATTATTATGGGTTATCGCTAGATCAACAATAGCAGATCCATTTTATTGAATAGCGATCATATTTTGCACATCATAACACTAAAAAAAAGCGTGATGAATAGTCTGTTTTCTAATCATCTATAACGAAGGTAAGCGCTCACAAAGTTGCTAATTCGTGCTCTCACACCTTACTTTTACTATTCTAGTTGCTAGAAACATAAAAAAACGAGCTAACTAGGCTTGTTGATTAAAAATAGTATCAGTTATCAAAAGTCAATTGATGCCATCGTCTCTCAATTAAAGCAATTTAGGGATAAATTTGAGTTGCTCATTTCACATCGAGATACCTAAAAATCAACACTCAAAATTAAGTTTCCATTTCTCACTAAAATTCCTTGACGCGCAACCTACGAAAACATAAATTAACGACCTTTTTAATAGTCTAGTTATTACCGATTAAATCTAATATTTGGATTGGCTCGTAGCAATGAGACTAATGTGATTTTTCACCAAGCAGTATTCTAATTATATAGCACGACTTGAAAAGATAGATTACGCCACAACATCTATTCGGATATCCGAATTGGAATTTTTTACGATTGCGGCGGTCTACTAAGTTAGAGCAAACGAATAGCGAGTTTGCGAAATGAATTAGAGTCGCGGAGCAATGTGTTTTTTGCTAGAATCGCGAGCAAAGTGTAATACGAGGTATCTATGAGTACGAGTACAGATTTACGCGCACTAACGTTAACCGTTCCGCAAACGGGAAGCATTGAAACTTATGTACAAGCGGTAAGTGGCATTAATATGCTTAGTGCTGAAGACGAGCGAGCTTTGGCTGAACGTTTACAACAAGACGATGACCTACAAGCTGCAAGAAAGCTTATTATGTCTCACTTACGTTTTGTCGTGCACATTGCAAAATCGTATTCAGGTTATGGTTTACCACAGGCTGATTTAATTCAAGAGGGCAATATTGGTTTGATGAAAGCTGTGAAACGCTTTGATCCAACTGTAGGTGTTCGTTTGGTTTCTTTTGCAGTACATTGGATAAAAGCCGAAATACATGAATTTGTATTGAAAAATTGGCGTATTGTTAAAGTTGCCACGACTAAAGCCCAACGTAAGTTGTTTTTCAACCTTCGCAAGAATAAAAAGCGCCTTGGTTGGTTTACCCATGCTGAAGTACAAAAAGTGGCAGACGATTTAGGCGTTAGTACTAAAGAAGTGCTGCAAATGGAAGCTCGCATGAGCAGTCACGATCAGGCATTTGACTTATCTGCTGATGATGATGAAAGTGGTAGTTTTGCTCCAGTACAATTTCTTGAAGATAAAAGTGAAGACGTAGAATCTGAAGTCATTAATTCAGATTGGGATTCGAATGCATCTGATAGACTATACTCGGCGATTAAGACTCTTGACGAACGTAGTCAACACATCATCCAAACACGCTGGTTATCGGATGACAAAACCACACTTCAAGATTTAGCAGATAAATATCAAGTTTCTGCTGAGCGCGTTCGACAAATTGAAAAGAATGCGATGAAAAAGCTACAAAACGCAATGGCCGCTTAACCGCAATGGCCCAATAATTAGTTAAAAGCGCGATTTTCGCGCTTTTTTTATGTCTAATTTTTTATCTCTGCCCCAAACTGCTACAAATTAAGAATCTTCTGCAACCGCAGCTTCGGTAATGGGTAAAACCCAGAATACCCCAGAAAATTCAGCAACAGCATTATCACCGTCTAAAATGGCAACGCTTAGCTTAATCTGACATTTTTTGTTTTTACTAAGAGGTTCGAATTTTCCAGTTAACGACTCTATGTTACACAATGCTCGAGGTTGCAAAGTAATAGGCTTATGATAATGAATATTGCCATCACCTAACACTATTTCTCCGTCCAGCCCTTTCTCTTTGAGTTGTAAAAATATCATCCCCCACCCAGTCAAAGTGGCTAAAGAAAAAATACTGCCAGCGAACATAGTGCCATGTAGATTAATATTTTTATTCAAAGATGCTCTAGTTTCGAGAGTACGGCCGCTAAATTGATGCAACTTTATTCCCATTTGTTCACTAATAGGGATAGTGTCATGCCAAGTATCTTGTAACAATTTGCACCACTTAGGGTGCAACAAAATACTACTCGGGTCGCTTAATTTTTTGACCATTTGTTGACGCTGTTGTTCCCCAAGCTCTTTGGGTGCACCTTTTTGAGCTTTGAATCCTAAACTTGTAAATAATGCTATCGACGCTTGAGTACTATTGGTCACAATCCGCACCGCGCCCTCAGTTCTTGCCACAGACTCTAGAGAGGTGACTAACATTTTAGCTAGCCCTTTCCCCTGGTACGCTTTTTCAACCGCAACATGACGCACTTGTGCCTCTTCTGCCGTATTCATATGTACTCGGCCAACTGCTATCACTTCTCCATCTGAGTTACGCATCATTCGGTGTTGGCTGACTTGTTCGTACTCATCCTTTTCAGAACCTTCAGGGAAGTTCCAAGGCTCTCTTAGCATTTTCCAACGAAATGCAAAGTACTCACTAAAATCTTGTTCGCTAGATGGCGTTTCAATTTTATACATTTAATCAAGGCTCTCAATGATTTAGTTGCCGGGAGACGTTAGCTCTCAAAAGTAGTAAGTATTAGAAACTATAAAATCAATAGCAGCAAATTATACTTGTAATTGAAAGGTCACGGGTCCGTCGTTCAATAACGAAACCTGCATATCAGCAGCAAACTCTCCCGTTTGACAGGGTACGCCATTGTCTCTGCAACACTTAATAAAATACTGATACAAGGTTTCACTTAGCTGTGCTGGCGCTGCGCAAGAAAAACTCGGGCGATTACCACTTTGTGTATCAGCAACTAAAGTAAACTGCGAAACAATCAGTAATTCACCTTGTACTTGTTGTACATTAAGATTCATCTTGCCTAGTTGGTCTGAAAATATACGATAATTCATCACCTTCTGACTGAGTTTTTTAGCCTTAGCCTCATCATCATCTTTTTCAATCCCCAACAACACTAATATGCCGTGTTTTATTTCACCCACACATTTACCATCAACTTCTACTTTTGCATGTTTGACTCTTTGGATTAACGCTTTCATTGTTTCTCTTTCCAAAATTTTGCCATAGCTTGGCTTGCCGAACACAGCGCCTGGGTAATCAACTTTTCTGAGGAGCTATGCCCTGATTCAGGTACTATGTTCAACTGGCTGTTTTGCCAAACTTGACTCAAAGAATAGGCGCCTTCAATTTTACATACACTGTCGTAACGGCCGTGAATAATACTTGCGGGTAGGTGCTGAATTTTATCAATGTTTTGCAAAATGAAATTTTCTGGAATAAAACACTGGTGTTTTATGTAGTGGCATTCTAATAGGGCTAAACTAATAGCACTATGGACGTCTGAAACTAGTTGGCTCTCATCAAACTGACAGTGAAGACGGCTTATTCTGGCTTCCCATAGGCACCATGCCTTGATTGCCGCCATTTTTTGTATTTCATTATCGCTCTTAAATATTTGGTAGTAAGCATCAACTATTGATAAATCGGGGGATTTACCATTAATTGGTACTAAAAACTCTTGATAGTATTCTGGAAACAGTTGAGCGGCACCTCCCGTTGCTTCTAGATACCAATCATAATCCTGTTCTCTTGCGAGAAAAATCCCACGTAGTATTAGTCCAATCACACTCTCTGGCTGACGAATAGCCACCAATAACGCTAAAGTAGAACCCCATGAGCCACCAAATAGTACCCACTTTTTGACATTAAGATGCTGCTGAATGACTAGTACATCGTCTACGAGGGCATGACTATTATTGTTTTCCAGTTCACCAAAAGGTTGAGATTTCCCACATCCTCTTTGGTCAAATCCAATGATCCAGTATTTTTCAGGATCGAAAAAACGTCGGTAATCTTTACCAATTCCCGCACCTGGACCACCATGTAAAAACAGCACTGGTATGCCTTTAGGATTGCCAGCTTGTTCCACATATAAGGAGTGTCCATTGGAAACTTGTAACATTTCACACGCAAAAGGTTGGATATCAGGGAAGAGTAGAGTCATATAAATTTACACATCCTATTTGTTTATTATTCACTAATGCTTTAATTTACTACCTAAGTGTATGAAAAAAAATGTACCAAAAGCGTACAAAAAGTACTTTATCTTAGTGGAGGCACAATATGTCAGGTCAAGGTTCAGGTGGCAATGTAATTGCTGCAATTTGCAATTTTTTTATTCCGGGTTTAGGTCAATTAGTACAAGGTAGAATTTTAGCTGCCATAGTATTTTTTGTATTGGTGAGTGTAAATTACTCACTTGCAGCTACAGGCATCTTATTTTTTATGGCCTTTTTTGGCTTTATTTTTCATATTTGGGCCATTATTGACGCGGCGCGTTTTAAAGGATAATCATGAAAAAACTAATATTAGTCTCATTATTTGTATGTTTGGCAGGATGTCAAAGTGCTTATTACGCCGCATGGGAAAAAGTCGGTGTAGAAAAACGCGACATTTTGGTGGACCGCGTTGAAGACGCCAAAGATTCCCAAGAAGATGCACAGCAGCAATTTACTTCTGCCTTGGATGAATTTAGCCAACTTATCAACTTCGATGGCGGTGAATTACAAGACGTATATGAGCAACTCAAAGATCAATTTGAAGCCAGTGAAGAATCGGCCAATACCCTTACCGATCGCATTGACAAAGTAGAAAGTGTAGCTGAAGCGTTATTTGATGAATGGGAAGATGAGCTAGAAAAATACACCAACGCTAAACTCAAACGCGATAGCCAAAAACAACTAAAAGACACACAACGTCGTTATACGTCTTTAGTTCGCACTATGCGCAAAGCTGAAAGCACTATGGATCCTATCCTGTCTTCTCTAAGAGACAATGTTCTGTACTTAAAACATAATCTTAATGCCAATGCAGTAGGTGCACTACAAGGCGAGTTCAATGGCATTAAGAAAGAAATTAATCAGTTGATTGTAGAAATGAACAAAGCCATATCTGAATCAAATAACTTTATTTCTAGTTTACAAAATTAATTCTAAATTATGATGACGATGCAAGGTCGTCATCATCTTCTGTAAAGGTTTCTTCTGATTCTTCGTTCAAGAACACCTCTAAAACATGAGTCACCTCTGCACCAATCAGCACCACCACCCATGACAAATAAACCCAAACGAATAAAATTGGGATAACCGCTAACGCGCCGTAAATCAGTTCATATGATGGAAAACTGGTTACATAGACAGCAAAAAGTTTCTTGCTAGCTTCAAACAATAACGCAGCAACCAAAGCGCCACATGCCGCATGTTTTGGTGAAATCTTTTTATTCGGTACCAACATATAGACAATAAAAAAAGCGAATACTGAAGTAATAAAAGGCAAGGTTTTCAAAAGGGTGGTAGTAAGACCCGCCGTATATTCTTCGGCATAGGTCGCCAGCCCTACAAGATACGAACTCATGATAACGCTAAAGCCCATAAGTAGGGGACCTAAAGTTAGCACCATCCAATAAATTGCAAAAGTGAATATCAGTGGACGTTCACTCTTCGATTGCCAAATACTGTTTAGGGTTTTATCTATGTTGGATATAAGCATTAAGGCAACAATAACCAGTGAAATGATACCAATGGCTCCCATACTAGAAGCATTGCCAACAAATTCACTCATATAAGTTTGTACTTGATCACCAGCTGTTGGCACAAAGCTACTAAAAATCAACGCTTCTAAATCGCCTCTCACTTCTGCAAAAGCCGGAAAGATAGACAGAACATTAAAAAAGACCATAATAAAAGGAACAAGAGACAACAGTGACACATAAGCTAAATGCCCTGCTGAAACTGTTATTTTATCTTTTTTACAGTGACCAAAAAACAACAGCAAAAATCGTTTTGCTATTGTCATGCTTTCTCCAAAATTTGCGATCCCTATTGATTTAGCCTGCATGTACTTAATAAACCTTAATAGCCAAGATAAGACTAGTCTGCTCTAACGCCTAACATATGGCAAATAGCATAACTTAGCTCACTGCGATTCAAAGTATAAAAATGAAACTTTCTGATGCCTTCTTTGGCCAAGACTTTAACCATATCCATAGCAATATTAGCGCCCATCAAGTTACGGGTAGTTTGGTCATCTTTATCTAAGCCATCATACATTTTATGAAGCCATTGCGGCACATGTACGTTAGTAAACCCGGCAAAACGTTGCAATGTCTGGTAATTGGTAACAGGTAAAATCCCCGGGACAATATCCAAGTCTATGCCTGTAGCGGCGGCGCGATCTCTAAAACGTAAGAACACTTCGGCGTCAAAGAAAAACTGACTGATGGCTTCTGTTGCCCCGGCATCAGCCTTACGTTTTAAATTGAGTAAATCGAATTGACTATTTGGCGCTTCTGGATGTTTTTCAGGATAAGCCGCTACTGCAATTTCAAAATCAGCCACCTCTTTTAACAATGCCACAAGATCAGATGCATAAGACTGAGGTTTTTCGACTCCGTCTGGCAAATCACCCCGTAATGCTACGATTTTTCTGATCCCGCTTTGCCAGTAATCCTTTGCAATTTCAATGAGCTCTTCTCGGGTAGCATCCACACAAGTTAAATGTGGCACTGCCTGAATCCCTGTCTCTGCCTGTATGCGTTTCACCACGTCGTGGGTTCTGTCTCGTTCACCACTATTGGCGCCATAGGTCACAGACATATAGGATGGCTTAAGTGGCGCTAAACGCTCTACTGATTTCCACAAGGTTTGTTCCATGGATTCGGTTTTAGGTGGAAAGAATTCAAAGGATACATCGATCCCCTGCACCTCTGATAATGATTGATTTAATGCATCTATCCCTTGTGCGTAAGACGCCATGGGTAACTCCAAAAGTATTTAGCCGTTTAGACGTCTAAAGTAAACTTTGCACGCAGAGCCGTCAAGATGTTTAGAAGTCTATCATTGACCTTTTGCTGGTATTGTTTAGAATTTCCATGCATAAGAAAGACTAAAGAATATATTTATGGCAAATTCGACAAAATGGAACGGTGAATATATTCACCCCTACGCTGAGCATGGCAAAAAAAGTGAGATGGTGAAAAAGGTCACAGTCTCTATACCATTGAAGGTATTAAAAGTGCTAACCGACGAGCGTACTCGCCGTCAGGTAAACAATTTACGTCATGCCACTAATTCAGAATTGCTCTGTGAAGCGTTTTTACATGCCTTTACAGGGCAACCCTTACCAGATGATGAAGATTTAGAAAAAGATAATACCCAGCTTATCCCCAAAGAAGCCAGACAGTTGATGCTGGAGATGGGGTTAACGATTGATACAGAAATTGAGGGTGATTAAGCACTGCGACCTAGCGTTTAAGTGCTTAATTTCCTATTAGAATTTAAGGAGAATACGCGGGGTTTCCCTAAACATAATCGTACTTCCCACCTTTGTCTAAAGCCGCCTGATATCCTGATCTTGCATGGACCTTTTCTACAAACTGATTAATGTTAGGAAAGTTCTTGGTATTGCCTCGAGCAACAGCGGCCTCTAAGGGAAAACTCATTTGTATATCCGCTCCCGTTAAATCTTCCCCTGCAAACCACGGATTATTTGCCAGATGGCTTTCAATGTAATCCATATTCTTGGCAATGATAGGACCGTAATAAGACGCCATTAGCTTATCCACAATCTTATTCCCTATGATCTTCACAAAAAATGGTTTGGCGTTGGTCCTAACCTTATCAAGCACTAACTTGGCCACTAAGGGTGGCATTAAAGTGCCCTCAGCAAAATGCAGCCAATAAGTATATTGTCTATGTACTTCAGTACCACGCTGTGGGTCAACAAGCTGTCCTGATGCATTTTCTTTGTGGTAAGTACCAATTAAGTACTCAATTATTGCACCTGATTCAGCAATAGTGATATCGCCATCAGTTATGACGGGAGATTTACCTAGAGGATGAATTAAGGTCAAAGTGTTCGGTGCGAGGTTCGTTACCGCATCTCTTTGATAGGTCTTAACTTGGTATTCGAGGTTAAGCTCCTCTAACAACCACAAAATACGTTGTGAACGAGAGTTATTTAAGTGGTGAAGTGTGATCATCTTGGGTTCCTGTAAGTAGCGAAGGTGCAGTGTTTTATACGCACTGACTTAATCTAAGACCACTTTAGTTTGAAAATTTGTATATATTCGTGATTTTTATTAGTTACTCAATCCAACACGTTCTCCGGCTTCGATGACTTGTTGCGTTAACCATTTCCATAGTTGCGGATTAGCTTTTTCAATAGCGGCGTTTTTGTGCAAAATTTGAGTCACTGAAACATCGTGTTCAATCCAGCTTTGGCAACCATTATGCAAGTTTTGAAGCACCGGCATTAAGCGGTCAATTGCTTTCGCAAATTGCGCTTCTGGAGTTTCAGCATGCTCAAACTCCATCCACAACTTCAGGTAAGTTTGCTGTTGTTCATCGGGCAATATGGCAAAAATTCTCTTGGCTGATAACAATTCATTTTCATAATCATCATGATTAGCATCATATGCAAATTTATCACCAGTATCGATTTCGACTATGTCATGGAGTAACAACATTGTGACCACTGTCAAAGGATCAGTTTTTTGCTGAGCGTAAGGCAACAGAGTCACTGCCAACAATGCAATTTGCCAACTATGTTCAGCGCTGTTTTCATAACGTGACAAACCACGTGGTTTAATCTTACGCTCGACATTTTTTAATTTTTCAATTTCAACAATAAATCGAGTGATTGCTTGAAAATCTTCAGTCATTTATTACTCTGCGAATTAGTAAAAAGTTAATCGTTTTTCATAAAGCAAACAGATTATTTTCCTGAGGGATCTAAACTCGCATAATAAGCTGCCAAATTAGCAATATCAGTATCGCTTAATCCCGCAGCCATCGGTGCCATCACCATATTTTTGCGCTCTCCATCACGAAATGCCTTTAGTTGTAAAACCAAATACTGCTCTTTTTGTCCAGCTAGGTTAGGATACATAGGAATGGCGGAAATACCGTTGTTACCATGACAAGCGCCACAAGTTACGGATTTCGCTTTACCCGCAGCAATATCCGCTGCCAGCATAGGTTGAGAAAAAAAGGTAGCAGCGGCAAATACACTGGTTACAACACTGTTCTTAATACTTATCATGTTTGGTCCTTAGTCTTACACTCAGAGGTTTGAGCAAATAAATTATGTTATTGAATAAACGTTTTCAATGAAATTAGATCATTCTTTTGCTGAAGAACTTACTTCACTGGCTAGCGAAGTCAAGCCAATTAAATTGCTAAATTCGCACTTAGTTGCTTTTAATCATGAACTTGCAAATGAATTAGGCCTGCCAATACAATGGCAAGAAGAAGCTCTTTTGTTTGCGGCGTTATATTCTCAAGAAGGCACACTTAATCAGCGTCCGATAGCTCAAAAATATGGGGGCCATCAATTCGGCCATTGGAATCCAGAATTGGGCGACGGTCGCGGTTTGTTACTGGCTGAAACGTGTGATCAATACAATAATCGCTGGGATTTACATCTTAAGGGTGCAGGTCCAACACCCTACTCGCGATTTGCTGACGGTCGTGCAGTTTTACGCTCTACTATTAGAGAATACTTAGCCAGTGAAGCTTTGCATTACTTAGGCATTCCCACGTCTCGAGCCTTATGTTTAATCACCAGTGACGAACCTGTCTATCGTGAAAAACAAGAGCGCGCGGCAAAGATGATTAGAGTCTGTCAAAGTCACTTGCGTTTTGGCCATTTCGAATACTTTTTTCACAGTAAACAACCGCAAAAACTGCAAAGCCTATTTGACTATTGTTTTAAATACCACTTTGCTGAGTGCGCCCAATCCGCGCATCCATACCAAGCAATGTTCGAAAAAATTGTACAAGACACAGCAAAGTTAATTGCGAAATGGCAGGCTTTTGGGTTTAATCACGGTGTAATGAATACAGACAATATGTCGATTCATGGGATCACTTTCGATTATGGTCCCTATGCATTTCTAGATGACTTTGAACCCACCTTTATCTGCAACCACTCCGATCCTCAAGGTAGGTATTCCTTTGATAGTCAGCCAGGGATTGGATTGTGGAATCTAAATGCCTTAGCACAGAGTTTCACCCCATACTTAGAGATAGAACAGATAAAGCAGGTGCTTAACAGTTACGAAGCAACTTTGCTTAAAGAATATTCCACCCTGATGCATCACAAATTGGGGCTGATAGCTAGCGACAAAAATCGTGAAACCAATTCCAATCTTATTAATACTTGGTTGGAGATGCTAGCTGCTGAAAGAAAGGATTATTCCGTGGCATTTAGGCAACTGTGTGAATTTGATATATTAGGTGGTAACCAGAAATTGCGGGAACAATTTATCAATCGTGATCGGTTTGACAAATGGGCTAAACAATACGCTTTTGCGCTACAAAATCAGGGTACAATACAAACCCAGCGACAAACACAAATGTACCAATACAATCCGCATGTTGTGTTGCGCAATTATTTAGCGCAACAGGTAATAGACCAAGCAGAAGAGGGAAATTTTGAAATGTTTCACCAGTTTATTGCTGCATTAAAAAAGCCGTATCAAGAAATAAAAGAATACCAAAAATTCTCTGCACCTCCGCCCGATTGGGGTAAAAAATTAGAAATATCTTGTAGTAGTTAAGGTTAAAATCTTTTGAATTCACGCAGCAATTTTTGCAAAAGTAGTAGCAATAAAGTGCAATATACGCCAACGTATAACTTTCGTAATAGTTACCGAACACCTATGAAATCACTTTATTCAATTGGCTTAATGTTATGTTTTTTATGCGTTTTTGGGCCCAGCGTAAGCATGGCAGCCGAACAGGTGGTTATATCTAAACAAAACTCTCAAGTGAACTTACTTCCCCAAATTGATTGGCTGGTCACAGAAAAAAGCAGACAGTTGTCAGATATTCAAAATTTACAAAATTGGCAACACAGCTATATCCCAAATAAAATTAACGCAGATGAAAGCCTGTGGGGGAAAATCGATATAGCCTTTGAAGATCCTGATGAAAAACAATATTTTCTGACCGTAGATAATCCTTACCTGAACTATGTTGATGTTTTCTTATTAGACAAAAAAGAGCGCATTTTAGGCTCTTATCTTATGGGTAGTAATCGAGACTATCCTAAACGTCCATTCAGGCACAGATTGTTTATTACGCCTATCAATGGCGAACAACAAGCTGTAACGGTTTTTTTAAGAATAAAAGACGATGGTCCGTTAGTCTTTTCCATTGACATAGACAAACAATCCTCGTTAGTGGAAAGAGAACAGTTACTGCTCGCTATCATTGGCTTTATTAGTGGTGGATTGGCATTACTTGCCTGCTATTTCTTTATTACTTACATTTTTATGCGTAGCCCAGTGCGTTTTTGGTTTGCACTTTCTAATGCCGCTTTTTTATTATTATTTTTAAATACTAAAGGGGTACTAAGTCAAATAATCGGTATCACTAGTTACATATCCAACCTCAGTTTTGCACTGTTTGGATTGTTGTTATTAACTTCGTCAAAAGTTACTTTCGCAATTTTAGAAGGAGTCCCAACTATTTGGCGGTATTCCTTATATTGTTTTGGATTTATAACATTAGGAATGGCTTTTTCTGCAGACAGTGGGCAGCAAATTACATTTTCAATACTAATGGCGATATTTTCTACCTCGCTGGTTAGTTTATTGGCATTTTTCTATCACAAACCCGACAAGAAAATAGCGAACTTAGTGTGTTTAGTGGGACTGGCTTGTATTGCTTTAAGTGGGTTTGGCCAAGTGACTTTATTCTTAGCAAGTATCCCATTGACACAAAATGTTTCCCTGCTATTTACGGTATTTGTTGTTCTGGGCATCATGTTAATAGCACTTGCAATTGAAGCCCATGAGCGAGTCATAACCTATCGCCACAGCTTACAACAACAACTAGCAATTACTGACTTACAGCACTTTTATGAGTTATTTAGAAATTCGGCAGAAGGTTTATACACCTCTACTTTGGACGGTCAACTCATAAGCGTTAATCCCGCGATGTGTAATCTATTTGGTTATTCCGATGAAGAAGAAATGTTACGGGAGGTAGAAAATGCCTCTCAGTTTTATGCCAATCCACAAGATCGCGCAATTATGCTCGGAGAAATACACCGCGGTGATAAAGTCATAGGTAGAGAAACTAAAGGTGTACGTAAAGATGGTAGCGAATTCTGGTTTGCTATCTCAGGGCAAATTAAGCAAGAACAAGATAAACAATACCTATTTGGATCAATTTCAGATGTAACTGAGCGCAAACAATCGAATATTAGTTTGGAATATTTGGCCTCTCACGATTCACTGACAGGGGTATACAATAGACGTGAGTTTGAACGCCGCCTACAACGGGGTTTAGTCAACGCACAAGATCAAAACAGTGATCTCACTGTACTCTATTTAGATTTAGACCAATTTAAGGTTGTCAATGACACCTGCGGTCACAAAGCCGGTGACCTATTAATAAAGCAGCTTTCAGAAAAGCTTGATGCTGTTGTGATGGATAAAGGCACCTTAGCTAGACTTGGTGGTGATGAATTTGGAGTATTGCTGGAAGGTGATAATGCGCAAATGGCTTACTTACTGGCCAACAAACTTCTGACGGCAGTGCAAGAATTTCGTTTTGTTTGGGAAAATCGAATTTTCACACTAGGAATTAGTATAGGACAAGTCCCCTGGCAACCTAATATCAATTCACCAGAGCAGTTGTTAAGTATGGCCGATGCGGCCTGCTACTTAGCTAAAGAGTGTGGTCGTAATCAGATCCATACCTATTCAGCTGAAGATACCCACATGCAACGTTACGAGTCTGAAATGTCTTGGGTAACTCATATCAATCATGCTTTGCAGAACGATAGCTTCGAATTATATTATCAACATTATCAATCATTAAGTCACAAAGCTGACGGACATCATTACGAAATTTTACTCAGAATGCGCGACCAGCAAGGGAATATTATCGCTCCTGGAGCTTTCTTGCCTTCTGCCGAACGATATAATTTGACAGCACAAATTGATCGATGGGTCGTAGAAAATTATTTCAGTTGGTTGGAAAATAATCCACAACACAGCGAAAAATTAGAAAGAGTCAGTATTAACCTAAGTGGCCACTCCTTGGCAGACAAAGAGCTTAAGTTATTTGTTTTAAATGCCTTTGAAAAACACAAAATACCTTATCGCAAGGTTTGTTTCGAAATTACCGAGAGTATGGCGATTTTAAAAATGGATGAAACCTTAGAGTTTATAAATACCTTCCACAAATTGGGTTGTTTATTTGCTCTAGATGATTTTGGAAGTGGTTTTTCTTCCTATAGCTATTTGAAAAACTTACCCGTGGATCAAGTCAAGATAGACGGTAGTTTTGTAAAAGATATATTAGTTGACCCCGTTGATATGGCAATGGTGAACTCCATCAAAGATGTGGCGAAAGCGATGGGAATGGAAACAGTTGCAGAATTTGTTGAATCCACCGAGATTATGGTTGAACTAGGTAAAATGGGAGTTGATTTCGCCCAAGGATATGGCGTAGCTAAACCGCAATCACTCACTCAATTCACCGCACATAGATGAATTGAAGCTATTGTAAAACTCTGAATCGTGCCCATATACTGCAATACTTCCGAATTGGAGATGTACTTTAACTTAGTTGTACGAGTACTTAGTATGTGGGCCACTTGCCCGCAAGTTTCCCTTTAATAAAGTACGTTTTACAAAATATGAATCCAAAATTAGATCAGTATCAATATGTAAGCTCGGCCATGTTACCTACCCGCTGGGGGAAATTTCAAATACATGGTTTTATTGATAACGAACTGGACCAAGAGCATGTTGCCTTATCTTACGGAGAGTGGAACATTGACGATGTTGTGCCTATTCGCATTCACTCAGAATGTTTAACCGGCGATGCATTGTTCAGTACTCGATGCGACTGCGGAGCACAACTAGAAAAAGCATTGCAGAATATCGTTCAACAAGGCAAAGGAGTATTACTGTACCTGCGTCAGGAGGGTAGAGGCATTGGTTTACTTAATAAAATTCGTGCATACCAATTACAAGATCAAGGCATGGATACCGTTGAAGCAAATGAACATTTAGGGTTTGATGCGGATATGAGAGATTATGGTATTTGTAAGTTGATGTTGGAAAAATTGCAGGTCAGTAATGTCAATCTAATGACTAATAATCCCAAGAAAGGTCTAGCGCTAACCAGCATGGGCATTAACGTTGTACAGCGTACTCCCATAGATCACGGCATAACTGATGACAATCGCAACTACATTCGTACTAAAACAGAAAAGCTAGGGCATCAGTTCGATAAACATTTATTTAAATAAATGACTCGTTAATTAATATTCAGCCATGGTTAAGGCAATCAAACGTATAACCTAATCTAAACTCTCAAGTGGTGAGCAAGTTTTAGCCTCACTTGGGTTTTCGATTTTATAAGGAAAGGGTTATGCAATTTCAAACTAAGTACCTATTCATTTATTTAACTGTTTTTTGCTTATTCACAGCCAACGCCATTCAACCTGCGATTGGGCAGCAAACCAACAGTGCCGAGAGTATCGAACTTGATCAAGCCCAATTAGATCAAATATTAGCTCCAATTGCCCTATATCCAGATACCTTGCTGTCACATATTTTAGTGGCTTCAACCTATCCATTGGAGGTTATTCAAGCGGCACGTTGGCGCGCAGCTAATCCGGACTTAGATGAACAACAAGCTCTCAATGCGGTAGAAAATAAAGATTGGGATCCCAGTGTCCAAGCTTTAGTACCCTTTAATGATTTATTGCAAAAATTAAGTGATGATTTGGATTGGCTACAATCCTTAGGCAGCGCTTTTTTGGTTAACGAACAGAAGATATTAACTAGCGTTCAAAATTTACGCCAAAAGGCCTACGAACAAGGTCACTTGACTAATAATGATTATATCAATGTAGAACATGACGAAGATCAAATCGTAATAGAAACTATACGTAGAGAAGTGGTTTATGTCCCCTACTACGATACTCGTGTTGTATATGGAAACTGGTGGTGGAGCAATCATCAACCTTATTATTGGGCTCGACCCAGACACAGTATTTTTAGCGCCGGTTTATATTGGAGTATAGGGTTTAACATTCGCCCCAGTTTCTATTTCGGAGGTTTTAATTGGCACAACCGTCACCTAGTCGCTAACTATCACTATCGTAAGCATGCCAATAGATATTGGTCAAATCATCATAAACGCCAAGTGGTGAGAGTGAAAGAATATCCACGTTGGAAGCATAACCAACAGCATAGACGAGGTGTGCAATACCGTGTAAATGGCCAACGTATAGTGCGTAACATTAACGGTGGCAACAAAGTGAATAGTTATAAACAGATTGATAAACAAAGAGTTTTGAATGTCAGTGAATATCGCTATAAACAAAAAAACACCAAGGGATACAAAAAGAACGCCAAAACCTTTAAGCAAGCTTTACGTCAAACAAAAAGCACAAAGGTAACTAAGGCCGCTAAAAACAAACAACGCATTATTAATCAAAGTAAAAGCCAAAAAAAACAGTTTATCAACAATAAAGCCAGACCTAACAATTACGCTAAAATAGATACTAAGCATAACAGTAACCAGAAATATTCTGGTTTGAAATCCCAGAATAAACAACAGAAACGCACCAAGGTAAATGCTCAATACAATAGCAAATACAAGTCGAGTTACAAAGGCAGCAACAAGAGTAAGAGCTATCGCGCTAAATCATATAAACAAAACAAGTCCAGGCAGGTGAACGTTTCAAAACACACGAAGAGTAAGGGCAACCAAAGATAAGTTGTTTTCCATAATCTGCTATCGACGCGCAGCTATTGCTATCAAAGAACCGCTCAAGTTATTATTCCTTATCTAATTAAGGAATTAAATTGGGCTTTCTTTTGCAAATCAAAATAGACAATCTATCGCACCCTAAAGTAGTGAATCTACTGCAACAACATCTTGACGATATGTATGCCACCTCACCACCTGAAAGTGTTCATGCCTTAGACTTAGAGAAGCTTCGCCAACCAGAGATCACCTTTTGGACAGCTTGGCAGCAGCAAGACTTGCTCGGCTGTGGTGCGCTAAAAACATTGTCTGTTAAGCATGCTGAAATTAAATCAATGCGCACAGCCCGCGAACACTTGCGCAAAGGGGTAGCAGCTCAAATGCTTAGATATATTATTCTGCAAGCTCAGGCTCGTGGATTCGAACGTATAAGCCTAGAAACTGGATCTCAAGACTTTTTTCAACCCGCTATCGCGCTTTATCAAAGTTACAACTTTAAATTTTGTGAACCCTTTGCAGACTATGATGATGATCCCAACAGTAGATTTATGACATTGGTATTAGAAAGTTCAACAGACCCAGAAGACTAAATTTGTTAAAATAAAAACTATCTAAGGATTTATATAAGTTGCGCAGCAAATGAATTTTAAAGGTAACCATATTCTGTCGGTCAATCAGTTCGATCGCGAAGCCATTGAGCGAGTGTTTAATGTTGCTCATTACATGTTGCCTTATGCCAAACGGCAAAAACGCACAACAGTATTAGATGGCGCTATTCTGGGTAATTTGTTCTTTGAACCTAGTACCCGCACCAGAGTTAGTTTTGGTACCGCTTTTAATTTATTAGGTGGGGAAGTTCGCGAAACCACAGGATTAAGCAACTCTGCTCTAGCAAAGGGTGAGTCATTATATGATACGGCTCGGGTGCTCAGTGGTTATTCTGATATTATCGCCATGCGCCACCCAGACTCGGGTTCTGTAGCAGAGTTTGCTGAAGGTAGTCGAATTCCCGTCATCAACGGCGGTGACGGCGCAAATGAACACCCTACTCAGGCACTTTTGGATTTATATACTATCCAAAAAGAACTGCTCGATCACGGCAATACCATTGATGGTATGCATATCGCTATGATTGGGGACTTAAAATACGGTAGAACAGTACACTCGTTGTCGAAGTTATTATGTTTATTTAACAACGTACGCTTCACATTGATTTCCCCGAAAGAACTGTCCATGCCAACGACAATTATTGACGCTATCGAAAATGCGGGGCACCAATACAAAATTACTGACCAATTTGAAGGCAGTGTTGATGCGGATATTTGTTACCAAACACGCATTCAGGAAGAACGTTTCCCATCACAAGAGGAAGCCAATCAATACCGAGGTAAGTTTCGTCTAAACCAACAGATTTACACCAAACATTTTCAATCAAAAACGGTAATAATGCACCCGCTTCCTCGGGATTCACGTGCAGAGGCCAACGAATTGGACAATGATCTAAATCTCAACCCCAATTTGGCTATTTTTCGTCAAACAGATAACGGAGTGTTGGTACGCATGGCTTTATTTGCTCTTACTCTTGGTGTAGAAAACATTGTTACTCAGTTTGATCGAGAAGTGCTTTGGCACGTAAATAGCTAACTATATGAATCATCAGCAAAAAATTAACTAATAAAAGAAGTCACTATGCAAAAATCAGAAAGTCTTTTCGCCCGCGCCAAGCAACATATCCCAGGTGGCGTTAATTCCCCTGTTAGAGCCTTTAAAGCAGTAGGCGGCACTCCCCCATTTATTAGTAAGGCCGATGGCCCTTATATTTTTGACGTTGACGGCAAACGTTATATTGATTACGTACAATCATGGGGTCCCATGGTATTAGGTCATAACAACCCTAAAATTCGTCAAGCTGTAATTGATGCTGCAGCGAATGGGTTAAGTTTTGGTGCACCCACTGAAACAGAAGTCATCATGGCTGAAAAAGTTAGTCAATTAGTCCCTTCGATGGAAGTGTTGCGTATGGTCAATTCTGGCACTGAAGCGACTATGAGTGCGATTCGTTTGGCTCGTGGGTTTACTAATCGCGATAAAATTTTAAAATTTGAAGGGTGTTATCACGGTCATGCTGATGCGTTGCTAGTTAAAGCGGGATCAGGTGCGTTAACCTTCGGCGTGCCAAGTTCTCCTGGTATTCCTGCAGATTTTGCTAAACACACTTTAACCATGGAATACAATAATCTAGATTCAGTAAAAAATGCATTTCAACAACACCCTGAAGAAATTGCATGCATTATTGTTGAACCAGTCGCCGGTAATATGAATTGCATTCCCCCTGTAGATGGTTTTTTAGAAGGTCTTAGAGATATCTGTGATCAATACGGTGCCATTTTGATTTTCGATGAAGTGATGACTGGTTTCCGAGTCGCAAGGGGCGGCGCCCAAGAAAAATACAATATCAAACCAGACCTTACGTGTTTAGGAAAAGTAATAGGTGGTGGTATGCCAGTCGGTGCTTTTGGTGGTAAAACCGAAATAATGAGGCATATTTCTCCCGATGGCCCTGTCTATCAAGCGGGTACGTTATCGGGTAATCCAGTGGCAATGGCTGCCGGCTTGGCTTCTTTGGAAGAAATTCAAAAAGAAGGCATGTATGCGCAACTCACCCAAACAACTCAAACTTTAGCTGAAGGTTTTAAGAAACTAGCAAACAAACACGGTATTGCGATGTCTGTTAACTACGCTGGTAGCATGTTTGGGCTGTTTTTTACTGAAGTAGAACGAGTGACCAACTATCAACAAGCCATTAACTGCAATACAGAACAGTTTAACCATTTCTATCATGGTATGTTAGACAATGGTGTTTACTTAGCACCCGCTTCCTATGAGGCAGGTTTTGTATCCGCGGCACACGATGACGAAATTGTGCAGCAGACTTTGGCAATAGCCGATAAAGTTTTAGCGGATGTTGCTGCTAATTGTAAATAACCAATTGTAGTACGACTAACATATCGATGTTAATAGAGAGATAAATGACACCTAATGCTTGAACAAGTATTACAACCTTTACCGCTGTTTTTATTAGCCATTATTGCACTATTTTCAATAGTGCTAATCATGCTTATTAAAAAAACAGCGCGTTTAAGTAGCCATTTATCTCCTATTCAAAGCTCCCAGCCCAGTGAACATCAATCACACAATACTCAAGCGCTGCAACAGTATAAGGACAAAGCCGACGAAGCGATGCGTTTAAATCAAACGTTTCGTAAGTTTGTACCTAAACAATTTGTTGACCACTTCGCCAAACATGGATCGGAAACACTAGAGCTGGGACGAGCAGACGAAGATGAGCTAGCAATTTTATTTACAGACATTCGAGGCTTTACGAGTTTATCTGAACAAATGAGTCCGCAGGAATTGATGAATTTTTTAAATTCCTACTTCTTACGAATGAACGAACCTATTCATAAAAACAAAGGGTTTATCGACAAATTCATAGGTGATGCCGTCATGGCATTGTTTGATAGACCAAGTGGCACCAACACCGACAAAGCCCAAGACGCCATCCGAGCCGCTCTTGGCTTACGCGACGCGATTAACCTCTATAACGAACATAGAGCTAACTGTAATTATTCTGCGGTAAATATTGGAATTGGCATCCATTTTGGACCTGTGATTATTGGCACTGTTGGTTCAGACGACAGAATGGACACTACAGTGATAGGTGACAGTGTCAACATTGCTTACCGGCTCGAAGCCCTTGCTCCCAAATATGATACCGACATAGTCATCAGTGCCCAAGCGCTGCACCAAGCGGCAGCGAAAGATTTATTTGAATACCGTTTACTAGACTGGATAAGAGTTAAAGGGAGGAAGGCCTCGATAGAAGTGTACGAAATTATCGATCACCAAGAAAGCAGCGTTAAAAAACTGAAACTTGCCAACGCCGCGTTAATTGAGCGAGGTTTAGCTTGTCGAAAAAAACAAAACTGGCAACAAGCCACTACATTTTTTCAACACGCTTTAGATATTTATCCTGAAGACACCCTTGCACAGCATCACTTAGAGCAATGTGCTAAATTAGAAAACACCGAGTTGCCACATGAATGGGATGGCTCAATATTGTTGGAATAATTGTTTGTCTGACAAAGGCTTATGCAGTTATGTTAATGTGGATAGGCGACCACAATTGACGCCACCTTTTTACCTTTTCGGCTTTGTTTAAGCGTTTGGGTGAAACCACTACTCCTTGCTGCACTTGATGAAATTTATCTAATAATTTAGCGTTTAGGGTTCCTACACAAACCTCTGTATCAATGTAACAAACACCGATAACTGTTTGGCATTTTGAACACTTCAAAAAACTCGCTTGTTGTGAACCTTGTTTTTGATGTTTAAGTGGAGTGTTAGACACGAAGCTAATCTGCGCATCAGGATCAGATAAATATTCAATTCCATGTGACGTACAATAAACACAATCGCAGATTCTCGTGTTATAACTAGGTAAATTCTTAGAACTAGAAAATTCAATAGTGACATTTCCACAGTCACATTTTCCAGCGTGTTGATACATATACAAAGCCTAGTGTTTGGCTTGTCGCTTGATAAAAGTAATAGACGGTGCAAAAAACGCTCCGCCTGTTTCGGCTATCGTGTAGTCGAGTAACTTATCATAAGCTCCCTCTTCATCACCAAAAATCATACTTTTGAGCATTTTATTAAAAGGGTCAGGGCTATTAGCACATGAAACAAAATATAACCCCTGAATCGACATGTCACCATATGGCATGCTTTGCCTAAGCATTTCGATACTTTTGCCTTTGTCATCTTTTATACTAGTACGATTTGTATGTGCGAAAGGAGCCTTTTTGTCATCCGCTATTTCAACGTTATCCGTCTTAGACCTGCCAATTATCTCTTCTTGACTACTAGTAGGCAGCAGTTGCCACTTTGTCATATTATGACGGTAGCGCTGCACATGAATATAACTACCTCCAGCAAAGTCAGGATCATTGTCACCCACTAACGCCACATCAAATTTATGCATGCCACGAGGATTTTCCGTACCTTCCACAAATCCAGTTAGGTCTCGACCATCTAAATACCGAAAACCACGCACCTCTTCGTACAGGTCAACATGAGGCTTTAACAACTGCATGATTTCTATACCTATGGCATGGCATATATCAATGCGGTCAGCTTTAACTTGAATAAAGAGATCCCCTGGAGAATTAGGGGCACTGCGATCGTCACAATTCATGGCTGGAAACGGAGCTAATTCCTGTGGGATAATATCAGGATAAAGTTCATACCAATACTCGGTACCTATCGCCACAACACCCGAGACCATCGCCTCATAATATTCTTCATCAAAATGAGTAAACAAATCCAGAATACGCGCCAATTTAGCACGCATAGCCTGTGTATCATCGTCAACAACGGTAAAAATAAGATACAATGCGTGCAGATTGGGCTCTGCGCAGATACCTTTTTGAGCCTGAGCCATATTCCTAACGCCTCAAATTATTTAAGGCTTTAATACGCGATTCTAACGGAGGGTGACTAGAAAACACTGCCTGCACCTTACCTGCATTAATAGCCAACGCGGCCATATCATCGGGTAATTTTGGAGCATCACTAAGGTTACGCAAACGCTGCAAAGCAGCAATCATATTATTTTTCCCTGCTAATTTTGCTCCACCAGCATCAGCTTTAAATTCTCGGTATCTTGAAAACCACATAACAATCATAGTCGCAAACAGGCCAAGAACTATCTCGGCAATGATAGAAACAATCCAAAAAGCCGGGCCATGTCCTCGCTCAACTTTAAACACCACTCGGTCAACAATATGACCAATAATTCGTGATAAAAAAACCACAAAGGTATTCACTACACCTTGGATAAGAGTCATAGTTACCATGTCGCCATTTGCCACATGACTGACTTCGTGAGCGAGCACCGCTTCAACTTCACTTTTAGGCATGACATCTAAAAGTCCGCTACTCACGGCCACTAAGGCATTATTTTTATTCCAGCCAGTAGCAAATGCATTAGGTGAAGAATGCGAAAAAATACCCACTTCTGGCATTCCAATCCCAGCTTGCTTTGCCATGCGTTGCACTGTGTCGACTAACCACCGTTCGGTTGGGTTGTGTGCGTTGACTATGACACGCACTTTCATGCTGCGCTTAGCTAAGAACTTAGATAAAAATAATGAGATGAATGCACCACTGAAACCTATAACTGCAGCATACACCAACAAAGCGTTGAGATTGAGATCTACGCCATTGTCAGCCAATAAGCTTTGAATCCCAAATAGACTAAACACTAGTCCTAATAAAACCATCACAGCAATATTAGTTCCCAAGAATAATAATATTCTCATTATTTAACATTCCCCAGTTTAAGATTTCGAAATCAGCAAAGTGCGTTGCAACTTAGTGTTTAAAACAAAACGCGATTATAGCTCTATTTTTTGCCGTGCAACTTCAGTATCTCTAATACCCCGCAGCTTGACCGTCTTTACGACTTTCAGACGCTCCGTAATATACCCCTGTTTCGGGATCGCGCATAATAGCTTGATATCCACCATAGGCACCAACACTATCGCGTAGTATGTGTCCTTTCTTAAGCAACTCCCTTTTTACTTTAGGTTCAAATCCCGACTCTAAACTAACATAACCTCCATCAGTCATAGTCTTTCCAGTGGGTTGGCTTGAGCCAAAATGTAACATACGAGGCGCATCTCCGGCTTCTTGTAGATTCATTCCAAAATCAATGAGATTCACTACTATTTGCGCATGCATTTGCGGTTGCGCACTCCCCCCCATTACGCCAAAACTGACCCAAGGCTTACCATTGCGCGTAATAAATGCAGGAATAATAGTATGAAATGGGCGTTTGTTAGGAGCATAAACGTTAAAATGTTCTGATTGCAAACTAAACAACTCGCCTCTGTCTTGTAGCATAAAACCAAGACCTGTAGGGGTCATACCCGAGCCCATTCCACGATAATTACTTTGAATAAGAGACACCATATTTCCGTCTTTATCAGCCGTTGTGAGATAAACGGTATCTCCATGATCGACCCCAGCATCGATTCTTTTAGCGACTTTATGCTGCTTAATTAACTTGCTGCGCTGTTGCGCATATTGTTTTGAGATTAACCAATCAAGGGGAATATTATTAAAAGCTGGGTCAGCGTAATATTTGGCTCGGTCTGCAAACGCCAGCTTTTTTGCTTCAATAAATGTATGCACATATTGCTGTGAGCCAAATCCCATGCCTTCAATATCAAATTGTTCGAGTAGATTTAAAATCTGTAATGCGGCTATCCCCTGACCATTAGGGGGTAATTCCCACACATCATAGCCCTTATAATTGGTAGAAACAGGCTCTACCCACTCTGAGGTATGATTGGCCAAATCCTCATAACTCAAGAAGCCTCCTTGTTCTTTCATATAGGCTGCAATTGAACGGGCAATATCACCTTTATAAAAAACGTCTCGACCACCGGTGGCTATTTTTTCATAAGTAACAGCTAATCCCTTATTGTGAAATATCTGACCTTTAGCGGGTACCTTGCCGTTGGGCATATAGGTTTCTTTAAAACCTGCAAATTCACGTAACTTAGGCTCACTTTGTTGTAAGTAATAAGCGATTAATTCGCTAACTGGAAATCCCTTTTTTGCGTATTCAATACTGGGGGAAAGAATACTACTCATAGGTAAACTACCGAATTTAGCATGTAATTCAAACCAACCATCAACCGCGCCAGGAACAGATACCGATAGAGGTCCGTGTGAGGGAATACGCTCTAGTCCCTGCAATGCAAAGTGTTCTAGGGTAAGCGATTCTGGAGATCGCCCTGAGGCATTCAAACCATATAGCTTCTGAGTTTTTGCATCCCAAACAATGGCAAATAGATCTCCTCCAATTCCGCTTCCGGTGGGTTCAACAAGCCCTAACATTGCATTCGCTGCAATAGCAGCATCTACGGCATTACCGCCTTGTTTTAATATATCCAAAGCGACTTGTGTGGCCAATGGCTGGCTTGTGGCCACCATAGCATTTTGTGCGATCACCTCTGAACGCGAAGCAAACGGCTCCCCAGTTATTCGGTCAAAAGCAAAACTAAAGAAACTCGTTAAAACCAAAGTCAACAGACTCATTCGTATAGATATTTTCATTGGCAAAGATTAAAAAATTGCGGGTGTCATAAGGATACTCTGATTTACCCGCGCAGTGCACGACCATAAACAATTAGCATAAGTTATCTTATATGCTGTGAGACTCAGGTAGATATTTCCATAAAAAAGCCCCGCATTTTGCGAGGCCTTAACTTTCTAAATCCTAAAACTCATGTTTTAGAACACATCAGATTATCTGACTATGAACGTGAAGTAGTGAAATCTGGGTAAGCTTCTAAACCACACTCACTCATATCAACACCTTCAAACTCTTCTTCTTCTGTTACACGAATACCAATCACTGCTTTAATAATTGCCCAAACAATGAAGCTGGTTACAAATACCCAAACAAAGATAGTTGCCGCACCAATCAACTGACCACCAAATGTAGCCGCATCAGGGTTAGTAACAGGAACCAGTAATAAACCTAGTAAACCTACTACACCGTGAACCGAGATAGCGCCAACTGGATCATCAATCTTCACTTTATCAAGTGCAATAATACTAAATACCACTAATATGCCACCTAAAGCACCAAATAAAGTCGCTTGTAAAGGTGTAGGTGTAGAAGGTTCAGCAGTAATTGCCACTAGACCAGCCAAAGCACCATTTAATGCCATGGTTAAGTCAGCTTTCTTGAATAAGATGCGAGCTAGGATAAGCGCAGCAACTAAGCCACCAGCAGCAGCGGCGTTAGTATTCATAAATACAACGGCTACACTGTTAGCACTTTCAACAGTTGCAGTGGCTAAAACAGAACCACCGTTAAATCCAAACCAACCCATCCATAAAATGAACGTACCTAATGTTGCTAGAGGCAAATTCGCACCAGGGATTGCATGAGCTTTCCCGTCAGCAGTATATTTACCTTTACGGGCGCCAAGTAAAATCACGCCAGCTAAAGCTGCAGCAGCACCGGCCATATGTACGATACCTGAGCCTGCAAAATCAGAGAATCCAAGGTCACCTAAAGTGTACATACCAAATACTGCTTCGCCACCCCAAGTCCAAGCACCTTCCATTGGATAGATAAAGCCAGTTAATACAACAGTAAAGGCTAAGAATGCCCAAAGCTTCATACGCTCAGCAACTGCACCTGAGACGATAGACATAGCGGTTGCAACAAATACAACTTGGAAGAAAAAGTCAGCTGCAGGTGCGTACGTCGCTGGGTCTTCAGCTACACCAGTTGCGCCATCACCAGTAATGCCACTTAGAAATAAAGTAAAATCACCACCGCCGTACATGATTGAATAACCACACACCATATACATGATGCAAGCTATCGAATACAAAGCCACGTTTTTGGTTAAAATCTCGGTGGTGTTTTTAGCACGAACTAAACCCGCTTCGAGCATTGTAAAACCAGCAGCCATCCACATAACTAGCGCGCCGCATATCAAAAAGTAAAATGTATCTAGGGCGTAGCCCAATTCAAAAGTAATTTCCACGGTTCCTCTCCTAAAATCTAAATGGCTTCGCCATCTGTTTCGCCAGTACGAATACGAACGGCATGCTCTAAGTCATACACAAACACTTTACCGTCACCAATTTTGCCAGTTTTAGCTGCGCCAACAATTGCTTCAACTAAACGCTCGACATGATCATCTTGAACCGCAACTTCAAGTTTAACTTTCGGTAAAAAGTCCACTTGATATTCCGCTCCACGGTATAATTCGGTATGACCTTTCTGACGGCCAAAGCCTTTTACTTCTGTGACGGTTAAACCGTCAATGCCAATTTCGGAGATGGCTTCTCGCACATCATCAAGCTTAAATGGCTTAATGATCGCAGTAACTAATTTCATGGTGTAGCTCCCAGTTTATTGTTATGTGTTGCAAGTAATTGCCAGAACTACAACAAGACCTATGCCAATTTTTTTTAACAATAAAATCAATGCGTTAAATGAAAACAGAGGACAATTGTTACATTTTGTTGCGTTTCTTTGGTGCAAGCAACAAAAATGGGATCAAGTTGGTGCACGATGTAAAAACAAGGTGAATTGACTTAATTCAATCACGTTTCCAACTAAAGATATTTGTGCGCAGCTTTGAGTTTTGGTTTATTCTTCGATCAAAAAATGGAGAAAGAAATTAATGCAATACGACATTTCCATTGCAGACAACATTGCTTGTATCACCATAGAAGGTAATCTCAATTCTTTAGATTTGATGTTTATGTTTCAAAGCCAAGAATACAAAGACGTGGTTAATCAATATAAAAAAATTTTAATCGACTATACCAATATTAGCGGAGTGTCGATAACTGCTGAAGACGCCGTTGCTATTACTATGTTAGGGAAAATGGGGTTAGAGAAATCAGGTAAAATAAACATTGCGGTCGCTGTCAATGAAAACGAACGTGAGGTAATGGAGAGCGTCACAAAAAGCATATTTTCTGACAGCCAAGCCACAGTATTTGTTAGCGACTCTAGCAAAGACGCACTCCAAAGATTGGCTGCTTCATAAGGATTTTTCATCGTCAAAAACTCAATGAAAACTTGCCCCCCTTAAATCACCTTGTTACTGTAAAAATCATCCGATTTTTATTAATGGATAAGTTATATTAACTAATGAATAAAACAGGTGGAGGATTGACATGCTTTTGCTGATTTGAACTATTCCATTTCAGAATACTCTATTAAACCTTAACTTTATCAAAGGCATGCGCGAGCAGCAGTGTTTAGAAAAAATAAGTTCCTATTTTTATCAGTTTTTGCGCACCTGATAGTAATATATGTTGTAGCTCAGTCGGTTATGTTTCCTTCAGTCTTAGACTCGCCTGCAGAAAAACCAAACGTCATTCAAGCGACCTTAATATTTGACCTTCCCCCCGCTCCCCAAAAGGAAGTCATTGAAGAAGAAATACCTCAAGCCATTGAACCACAAGAGATAATACCGCCTGCTGAACTGCCAAAAAACAACCTAATCGAGCCTGTTACCGAACCAAAGAAACCTCTCCCTGCTATTGCGTTGCCTCAACCTAGGATCGAAGATAAGTTGCCACCAGAGACAGAAGACAAGAGCCAGCTCAATGACAACGAGACCAGCGACCTTATCACTACTGATAAAGATATCGAGCCTACAAACAGTTCAGAAATGAGGTCTGCTGCATCAAGCATGGTGAAGCGTCACCTAAACAGCTTTCAACGATTGCAGCAAAATAGAGTGGCAGAACAAGCATCTCGGAATTATCAGAAACGTAAAAACTCACCGGTAATCAACGGTCAACTACAAGATCCTTTTATGACAGAGGATGAAAAGATCAGAGAAAGCTTCAAAGTACGCGCAGATTGCAGTAGTGCCAGTAAACAAACCACAGCCGTTGTATTAGGTTTTCTTGGAGCCCAAATTGATTGTTCAAAACCACCGCCTATTTCAGGTTTCATACAAGACAGGATCAATAAACAATCACATTTACCCAGTCAAAATCAACAAGCTGAGCAAAAAGTCCCTCAGTCTGTGGTAATCAAAAAGTAATTGGACGCGATACCTTCTCACTGGGCTGAATCCTAAGTCACTTTTTCAATCTAGATTAACAATGGCCAAAAAAACTGCCGTAATAATATAAAAACCTTAACCAAATATTCTTTCCCACAAACTCTTTGGTTTATCAGGCACAGTCGATTCGCCAAAACACTTTTTCGGAACCGGCGGCAGTGCAGCTGTAATAGCAGGCACACTATAAGTATCAACACACCCAGCTCTACTCAGACGCCCTGTGGCGGTATCAAAGTGAGCAATCCCTAACCCTTTTGGAAAACGTCTCACCAATGACTTAGGCTCTTGTTGTTGTTGATACCCAATAAACAATTGCATTGCTCCACTTGCTCCGCTCAAATTAACGGGATCATTGTTGTCTTTACCAATCCAGCTCGTTACTAAAATGTTTTTGTCAAAACCACTGAACCAACTATCACGATAATCATCAGTAGTACCGGTTTTTCCAGCCATATTAATATCCGGAAATTTTGTACGAATAGTTTTAGCGGTGCCTTCTAGGGTCACTTTATGTAAAGCATAATTCAATAAATAGGTAGCTTGTTCGTCTACTCGTTGTTCTTCAGCCACATCGAAGTTCCACAATAAATTATTATTCGGAGACATAATTGCAGTAATAGAATGCAACGGTATATAACGCCCATTATTGGCAATGGTTTGATACATTTGATTGACTTGCAATGGTGAAAAATTCACGGCTCCCAAGGTAAGAGCTGGATACAACTCAAGCTCTTCTTCTACCCCTAATCGCCAGATAGTATCAGCAATACTTCCCAAGCCTAGGTTCATACCCAATGTTACAGTGGGTACATTTAATGACCGACTCAAAGCGGTCAATAAAGGCACTTCTCCTCGGAACTTTTTGTCTGAATTTTGTGGCTCCCACATCTTGCCATAGGTACTTTTGAGTTTTATGGGTTCATCTTTTAGATGGGTAGCTAAGTTATAGTCTGCCGCCTGCTCAAGTGCAGTGAGGTAGATAGCGGGTTTGATCAAAGAACCAATTGAACGTTTAGCGTCCAGCGCACGATTAAAACCAGCATAGTCAGTATTACGCCCCCCTACAATCGAGCGAATTTCTCCAGAGTCAATATCGGTCACTATCATGGCGGCTTCAAATCCGCTCTTACCTAGTCTTTTTTCTTGTGTTGCGACTCCTTTTGAAACAGCACGCTCGGCTTTTACCTGAGCATTGGAGTCCAAAGTGGTAAATACTTTTAAGCCTGATTGGCGAATGTCTGGGTTATCTAATACCAATCTAAGCTCGCGTCGCACCTGATCCATAAATGCAGGATGTTTATCTTTCTTAAGACTGGCGCCACTGGCAAGTTTAATTGGCAACTTAACCAAATCTTGATATTCGTTAGGTGTTAACTGATTGTTTTCAAACATCAACCGTAACACTATGTTGCGCCTTTCTGCGACCCGCTCTGTGTATTTACGTGGATTGTAATATGAGGGACCTTTAATAATACCAACTAAGGTCGCAATTTCGTCAATGCTTAATTCGTTCAACGGGCGATCGTAATAGAAGTAACTAGCCAACCCAAATCCATACACACCAGTGTCGCCATTTTGACCTAAAAACACTTCGTTTAAATAAGCTTCGAGTATCACGTCCTTGCTGTATCTAACCTCTATTATCAACGCCATCAGCGCTTCTTTAGCTTTGCGCACTAGAGATTTTTCACGGGTTAAGAAGAGATTTTTGACCAATTGCTGCGTTAATGTACTGCCGCCCTGAACGGTTCGCCCCGCAGAAATGTTGGCCATTAATGCCCGCAAAATCGAAAGCGGTGCCACTCCATAGTGCTGATAAAAATCTTTATCCTCAACGGCCACTAAAGCTTGCGTCAAAATAGGCGGTACGTTGTTAATTTGTACCAACATACGATCTTCTCTACCACTGCTAACCAAACGCGTCACCAACCAAGGTTCGAGAGAAATATTACTAATTGCCTGTCCACTACTGAGCTCTTGAATATCTACTATGCGCTGATTCTTGATCGTAATTTCTACGTAACGCAGATCCTCAGAACCATGAGAAAAATCGAACTTACGCCTTTGGATACGGATCCGATTGTTCAATACTTGATATTCACCTGAGCTATCTGCTCGAGTGAGTTTTCGGTAGCCTAATAGCTGTAATTCTTCTTCAATTTCCTTGATACTTATTTCTTGTTTTACACGCAGAAACATCGGTCGTGCATAAATTTGTGCGGGAACTTGCCACTTATTACCTGCAAACTTAGCCCTAATTTGCGCATCTAAATACACTCCGTAAGCCCCCACCACTAGGGTACAAACAACGAGCAATTTAAACCAATGTCGAACAACCCAAAGAAACGGATTGAGCCGCCGGATTAGCGAAGTTTTACTACTAGTGGCAGCCTTGGTTGAGGCTTTCTGGGATTTCCCTTTAGAAGTTCTGCTCATTATTTACTGCTCATTCTTTTTTTAGTACGCGTTGTCGCTTGGGCATTGGCTGGATCATCAGGCCAGAAATGACGAGGATAACGGCCTTTCATTTCTTTTTGTACCTCTTTATAACTTCCTTGCCAAAACCTTGGCAAATCTTGGGTAGTTTGTATCGGGCGACTGGCAGGAGAGAGTAACTCAACTGTGATAGGAAGCCGCTGCTGCGCCACTGATGGATGGCTCTGTAATCCATAAAATTCTGGCATACGCGCCGACAATATAACACTGTGGTCTGAATTGTAGGTCAAATATGCATGGGTCCCACTAGGCAACACGAAACGTTGGGGTAGCTGATTGTTTAAGTATTGTTGTTGTGAGTAATCCAATTCGCTAAACAACTGTTGGTAAAAGTGACATTGACTCAGTTGATTCCACGTCAAAATATCTGTCAAATATGGCAACAACCATTTATCAATTGACTTCAGTAAACCAACTTCACTAAAGTCTGGAAAGGACATATCCCGCGACAGTTTTGCCGCAAGTTGCACTCGATACATAAGTTGTTGGGTTTCTTGGTTAAATGGCAGGCTAGCAATACCTTTTTCATGAATAACATCGTGCCAAATATCCAGAGAATGCTGCTGAGAAGGACGTTTAATTGGCTGTTTTTCTAAAATAATTTTACCTAAATATTTACGCTTTTCCGACGTAATACGCTGATTATTTTGATCCCATGCGACTCGTTCTTTCGACTCGATTAAGTAATTAAAATGCTGCTCTATTTGTAGCAGCGTTAACGATTCGGCATAGCGAATTTGCGCATTGTCTTGTTGTCTATCACTGGTCTGCATACTTGCAATAGCCAGCCAACTTTGAGTAGTTAGAGGATCGTCACGAAACAATGCCGCACCGCTTCCATTCACTAACTGATAACGTTCATCTTTTCTCTGCTTCGACAACCATTGTGGATACGCATACCCAACCATAACAGCGGAATCTTCGAGCGGCCAACCTAAAAGGTTACAGGCCATTTTAGTATGCCACTGGTGTATTGTTTGCCAGATAATATGACTCTTTTGCCCTAACAAAAACTGTAATCTCGCAGAGATACTCGCACCGCTTGATGTTCTACTCATAGGATCTTTATTTTCTATGATTGCGGCAATAGCACAAGCCATGCTCAGATGATTGAGGCTTATTTTGGCACTTTTAAACAACATCACTGCAATACTAGGGTGGCAACCTAAAGCATGAGCTTTGCGGCCCAGTGCTGTGAGTTTGTTGTTGCCATCGAATAATTCTAGTTGTCGTAATAGGGCGCTGCCTTGGGATACTTGGGCATCACTGGGATGATCTAACAATGCAAGCGCTTCGATAGCAGATCCCCAAACTGCACTTTCTAAAACAAAACTACACATATCAGTAGACATGATTTCAGGGGTACTTTGGTGATTTAGACGATCCTGTTGCTCTTTACTCCATAAACGATAACAACTTCCAGCTTTTAAACGCCCAGCTCTACCCGCTCGTTGAGTCGCAGACGCCTGTGATATTTTTTGATTTTGTAAGTGTGAAATGCCACGATTTAACTGAAAGGACGCCTTCTTTTCAATACCACTATCAACAACCACTTCTATACCTTCAATAGTTAGACTGGTTTCTGCGATATTGGTTGCTAACACAACTTTTCTTTTTCCCGATGGATGAGGTAGTAGTGCCCGTTGCTGTTCGCTTTTAGATAATTCAGAATACAACTTTAAGATTTCAACCTCAGCTCCAAAATGTTGACTCAAGCGTTCTGCAGCTTTGTTGATATCAAAAGCACCGGGTAAAAACACCAGAAAATCATGTTGGTGTTTGTAAAACACTTGAATGATCAGCCGACTGACTTTTTCAAAAAGTGCTGAGTGAGAGTTATTTGGGTGGTAAATAACATCAACCGGGTAACTTTTTCCTTGTGACTCTAACAATTTTGCGGCGGGTAATAATTTTTGTAACGGCGCAACATCGAGGGTGGCAGACATCACCAACAAACGTAAATTTTCTCGTAACGCTTGTTGCACCTCAATGCATAAAGCCAGAGAAAAATCGGCATGTACACTACGTTCATGAAACTCATCAAATATCACCAAACCTACTTCGGGTAACTCCGGTTGGTTTTGTAACATCCGCGTTAAAATACCTTCAGTTACTATTTCCAAGCGTGTGTTAGCGCTTACTTTTACCTCCCCTTTTATCCGATAACCTATAGTTTTACCTACAGATTCACCCAATTGATTTGCTAGATATGCCGCAATATTTCTTACCGCGATACGCCTTGGTTGCAATAGAATAATTTTTTTATTTTTGAACACGGTTAAATTAAGTAAAGACAAAGGCAAACAGGTAGACTTTCCTGCTCCGGGAGGGGCCACAACAATGGCATCACCAGTACTAAGCTGTTTATGTAGCGCCGGTAAAATATGTTCAACAGGTAGCAAATGAAATCTCTTTGAGTTTGAGGTGAAGCTCAGCTAAAACTGATGCATAAAATATCTTTTCGAGATGATACCAAACATTAGAGGTAGCAGTATGCGAGCATTTTTTGGTTTAGAACCTAACGCAGAAACTAAATTAGCAATTGAAGCTTGGCGCAACCAAGCCTTCCCCCAATTACTTGCGCCAGTGCCTGCTGTGAACTTTCATATTACTTTGGCATTTTTGGGTGATATAACGGCTGAGCAATTTCATTCACTTACTCGCCTTGTCGATAAAATGCCTAAAATCGCAGCCTTTGATGTTTCCCTTAACCATTTGGGTTATTGGTCAAAACCCAAAGCGTTTTGGTTAGGCTGCGAAAAAACCGCAACAGAACATTTAAGTCTAGTGGCAGAAACAAACAAACTAGCACAAGTGGCTGGTCTTAGATTGCAGCAACAACACTACACAGCACACCTTACATTAGCGCGAAAATGTAAGACTAAACCAGGGATATTCTCAGCGACTGCGGACTTTCAGTGGCGAGCAAATGAATTTCACTTGTTTGCGTCAAAACCCAGTGAGCAGGGAGTGTATTACCCGATCCAACAATCTTGGCCTTTAGGTTAAGTAACTATCACTCGATATTGATTAGTCTCTTGGTGAACACCAAGAATAAAATAGTCGCGATAAACAGCTGTCGGTCACCTCTAGGCACGGCGCGTTTACATGAATTTTGTGAAAAACAATGGCGGTACGGCATTCGCGCTTTTTACTATTGATTCTGAAATAGCAGTAATTGTTCTTTACGCCTGTGTATGTAGCGAGCAACAATAGGGTCAAGTTATCGGAAATATGTCAAAAAATATGCAGCAAACATTTAGATTAGTAATAGATTGCCCAGATCAAGTAGGGTTAGTCGCAGCCGTAAGTCAGTTTTTAGCAGAGCAAAATGCCACTATTGTAGAGGCGAACCACCATACCGATCAGCAAACAGGGCGATTTTTTATGCGTCATGAGATAAAAGCTGAATCTATCAATATGAGCATGGGCAGCATTCAGCAAGCTTTTGAACCTATTGCTGAAAAATTTCAAATGAATTGGAAAATTGCCGATTCTCATAAAAAGCAAAAAGTAGTGATGCTGGCCAGCCATGAGTCCCATTGTTTGATGGACATTTTACATCGCTGGCATAGTGGTGAATTGCAATGCGATATCCCGTGTATTATTGCCAATCATCCTCAAATGAAACAATTTGCTGACTGGCACAATATCCCCTTCCATTGGGTAGACTTTAAAGATCAATCCAAAGAAAAAGCCTTTGCAGAAATTGAAAAACTCATAGCAGCCTATGATGCAGACTTAACAGTACTGGCTAGGTTTATGCAAATTATTCCTGATCACCTTTGCAAAAAGTTGGCTGGAAAGGCAATTAATATCCATCACAGCTTTTTACCTTCTTTTGCCGGCGCTAAACCGTATCTGCAAGCCTATAATCGCGGTGTAAAACTCATTGGCGCTACCTGCCATTATGTCACCAGTGACTTAGATGAAGGGCCAATCATTGAACAAGAAGTGATGCGAATTAGCCATAGCGATACTTCTGCGGATATGGTTCGCAAGGGCAAAAACTGTGAAAAAACGGCTCTAGCCAATGGTGTCCGTTATCATTTGGAAGACCGAGTGATTATTCATAAGAACAAAACCGTGGTGTTTGCTTGATGTCTATTTACCTCATTCGTCATGGCCAAACTAATGGCAATAGAGACAGAATTGTACAAACACCCGACACCCCTCTTTCGACTGAAGGACACAGGCAAGCGCAGTTACTGGCCGCGTCTTTTACGGACATTCCTTTCCAAGGCATAATGTGCAGCGATCACATACGTACCCAACAAACGGCTGAACCTATGCGAGCAATGGCCTCGGCAAGTTTTACTCTTGAGCCCTTACTCAGAGAAAGAAGTTTTGGAGATCTACGCGGCAAAGCCTATGCTGATATTGATGCAGACTTTTTTGCTGAAAACTACGCGCCACCCAACGGAGAAACTCACCCACAATTCATACAACGAGTAAGTCTTGCATGGCAAAGCATTTTAGACACTTATCAAAATATGTCGGGAAATTTAATCGTCATGACACATGGCCTAGTATTGCGAGAGCTAATAAAGCAACATTTAGTCGTTAATGAAGGCGTGCTTCCGTTATCAGACTTTCAAAATACATGTATTACAGAAGTAAACGGTGTGGATAGAAAAACAGTTCTCAGATTATGTGACGCACTGCATTTAGGAGCCAGCAGCGCTCAAGGTGCAGCAGTATAAGAAGATGACCTAACGTGGTGGCAGTGCTCTTTTAGAAATAGCCATTATAACTCAAGACTACTTTATGGTTAGTTGTGCGGTTTTCGAATAAACCGCCAAAATCATTTGAAGCTTGCCATTTTTGGCTAGATATCGACCATTCCAAATAATGGTTGTTAGCAAATCCATTAGTTCGAGTGCTGAACAACCATTCTGTATTTTTGGGTAAATTTAGTTCAATTCCCTGACTGGTTTTAAATTCGGTTTGTGATTGCGCGATGACCCCAAAACCAATACTGACCCTTTCGTTAACATGATACCTAGGAACAAAAGTAAATTCTTTAACTGATACTTTTTGACTAAACACACCCCATGAATGTTTGCCTTTGGCATACCCCACTGCCATCTCCAGAGTAAGGCTTTCAGTTAATGGCTGGTTAAAAGCGGCTAAGTATTCTTTCTGTCTACAACCGTTAAATTTTATGGCTGACTTTGCCGTTTTAAATTCAATATTTTTTGGAGACCAAGTCTTCAACCAAGTTAAGGTAGTCGCCAATACATCTGAACTAGCATAACAATGGCTAGACAGTAGTAATAATGCTGCAACTAAGACTGATTTCATTTCAAGGCTCAAATTGGACTTTCTTTACCTTTATACTGTACCTAGTTTAGGTATAACTTCCGTATACCCAAGGCTAGTTAGGTATAAAAAAACATACGAAATTTAATAAAAAAACTAAACCGATGAGCCCTTATCCCTCTTGTAGTTTGATGCCAGAACTTTACACTCTTTCGCTTCTTAGAGAGAAACTAACGAAAAATCATAAATATAATAATTTACTAGGCAGAAAATCATGAATACTAAACTAGCAACGCTATTAAGTAGTGCGTTGATAATGACTTTAAGTGCGTGTAGCGAAAACCCCACTCCACAGTCTGAAACAGCACAAACCACAGTCGAAATAAAGGCTGAACAAAACAATCCACTTTTAGCAGAATTTAGCGGGCCATATGGCGGTGTACCAGCGTTTGATAAGATGGGCTTAGCGGATCTTAAACCTGCCTTAGAAAAAGGCATGGCACTCAAATTGGCTGAAATCGAGGCCATAGTTAATAACCCTGAACCCGCTAATTTTCAGAACACCATAGTCGCGTTAGAAAAATCAGGCCGCGATTTGAGTAGAGTCTATAAATACTGGGGAATTTGGAGATCAAACCTTAACAGCCCTGAATTTCGAGCGATCCAAAAAGAAATGGTGCCAAAAATTTCTGCTTTTAATTCGAGCATCACAGGTAACAAAAAGCTCTTTGAAAAGATAAAAACCGTGTATCAAGGTGCTGAACTAAAAACCCTTAACACTGAAGAACAGCGGATCACATGGCTTACATATAATAGTTATGCCCGTAATGGCGCAACGTTATCAGGTGAAGCGAAAATACGTTATGCTGAAATCAACCAAGAATTAGCAGGACTACAGACACAGTTCGCCAATAATGTACTCGCTGACGAAGAGAATTACGCATTGTTTTTAAGTGAAAAGCAGTTAGCGGGTCTCTCAGAATCGTTAATTTCAGCTGCTGCTAGCGCCGCAAAAGCCTTAGGAAAGGAAGGCCAGTATGCAATTACTAACTCTCGTTCATCTATGGATCCATTTTTAACTTACTCTGACGAACGAGAACTAAGAGAAAAGGTTTGGAAAACTTACTACAGCCGCGCAAATAATGGTGATGAATTCGATAATAACGAGCTCATTAAACAAATCCTTCATTTACGTGATGAGCGTGTTGCACTGCTTGGTTACGATAACTATTCACAGTGGCGCTTAGAAGACCGCATGGCAAAAAATCCAGAAAATGCCATGAATTTAATGAAACAAGTATGGCCAGCGGCCATTGCCCGTGTTGAAGAAGAAGTGGCAGATATGCAAGAGATTGCAGATGCACAAGGCGCTAACTTTAAGATCGCACCGTGGGACTATCGCTATTATGCCGAGAAGGTTCGCAAAGACAAATACTCACTTGATTCTGATGAAGTCAAACAATATCTACAATTGCATAAATTGCGCGATGCAATGTTTTATGTCGCGGGTCGCATATTTAATTTTGATTTCACTCCAGTGCCCGAAGGTTCGGTACCGGTATTTCATGAAGACGTTAAAGTCTGGGAAGTGAAAGATAAAACCTCAGGAGCACACATTGGACTTTGGTATCTTGATCCATTTGGCCGTAAAGGTAAACGCTCCGGAGCTTGGGCGACAACCTATAGAAGCCACACAACATTTGATGGAAAGAAGACGGTCCTTTCTTCAAATAACTCTAATTTTGTTAAGGGTTCTGAAGGTCAGCCCACCCTGATTTCTTGGGACGATGCCGAAACCTATTTCCACGAATTTGGTCACGCCTTACATTTCTTGTCAGCTAACGTTGCTTACCCAACGTCCCACTCTGGCGTAAGAGACTACACTGAGTTTCAATCGCAATTGTTAGAGCGATGGTTGACCACAGATGAAGTGATTAATAACTATTTAGTCCACTACAAAACTGGCGAACCCATCCCCGCTAACTTGGTAGCCAAAATCAAAAAAGCCGCCACCTTTAATGAAGGTTTCAAGACAACCGAGTATATGGCCTCCGCTATTATGGATTTGTTATACCACACGACTGATCCTGCCAAAATAGAACCTCAGGCCTTTGAAAAAGAACAATTAGCTGCGCTTGGAATGCCAAAAGAAGTAGTCATGCGTCATCGCAGTACTCAGTTTGGACATGTGTTTTCTAGTGAAGGTTATTCTTCGGGTTATTATGGCTATATGTGGGCAGAAGTTCTCACTTCTGACGCGGCTGAGGCGTTTGCAGAGGCGCCGGGGGGCTTTTACGATAAAGACTTAAGTAAGAAATTGGTTGATCACCTGTTTTCTATCCGCAATGCAATGGAGCCGGCTGAGGCCTACCGTTTATTCCGTGGACGTGATGCTAAAGTTGAAGCTTTGATGCGTGACAGAGGTTTCCCAGTCACCAAGTAACGTAAATACACTGAAAGACTCTATTTACCCATGAGACCAATGGGTAATTAGAGTCAATTCAGCAAACCATGTAACCTTAAAAATCCGTTATTCAGTTGCTATTTGTTTCAAGGCTGCTTGAAAAACTTCTGCAGGCTGACCGCCACTAATTAAGTGTTTATTATTCACAATCACAGCCGGAACCGAATGCACTCCAGCTGATTGATAATGTTGCTGTTGTTTTCTTACTTCTGTTGTAAATTTATCTGAGTCCAAAACTTGTTTGGCCTCTGTCACATCTAACCCAACACTTTCGACCACAGCTAACAATTGCTGGTGATCACTGGGGTTACCATTTTGTTGAAAATACAGATTAAACAACGCCAATTTGAGCTCAGTTTGTTTGCCTAATTCATGGGCCCAATGTAAGAGACGGTGTGCGTCAAAAGTATTATAAATACGACCTCCTCCACGGTTACCAAATTCATACCCCACAGATAGGCCACGCTCTTTAATTGCCGCGCGATTCTCTTCAGCTTGTTGCTCGCTGATGCCGTACTTTTGGGTAATATGTTCAGTGATCTCTTGTCCTTCTTTTGGCATTTGAGGATTAAGTTCAAAAGGTTGCCAAGTAATATCAGCTTGAATATCTGGGGCTAAATTTGACAAAGCCTGATTCAATGCTTGGTAACCGATAATGCACCACGGGCAAGATACGTCTGACACAATATCGATAGTTAAATTTTTATTCATAGAGCCACCATTTTATTTAGCGCAAATTTAAATGTTTACTATGAATCGATGTGGGGGAGCGAGGGTTGTTAGTCAAGACCCTGAAGTAAAGTATTAGTAATTCATCACTTTTGAATTTCAGCTTATTTAGGTTAACAATGCTAAAAACCGCTAGTCACTATGCTAGATTGGAATAGGGACTCCGTATCGCTTTATCGGTATTGGTTTAAATTCAATTATTAGTCCTGTGTTTATGGGGGCGAAAACACAACAAACAAAAGCCGAAAAAATGCAGCAACGCTTCTAACCCAATAGTAATCAAAAAACCACATACAATGCCCCAAATCAAAGCTTGGGGGTCAATAAGGATCATATAGCTATATTGTTCCATGGTTTCATTAATAATTTGTTTATCTGCTGATGTAACAACATGCAGCACTCGCCAAAGTGCTTGCTGCTGCAGAGACTGTGTTTCTTGCTGTAATGTGGCCACTCGGTCGGAGATAAAACGAATGTTTCGAGCGTCATCATTAAAAACAACGTCTTCGCTACTTTCATAATGTTTAACGAGATCTTCTACGTTACCACCAAAATAACGGTCAGCTGTTTGTTGGAATCCAGCGAAAATGTCTAAAGCTTCTGATAAACGGGCATCAACACGTTTTTCATATTGATCGACCACTGCAGGAATCTGAATACCCATTAAGAGTCCGCTGCAAAAAAGTATCAGCCGTAAGTAATCTAAACAAAATTTTATCATTTCTATACTCATTCACGGGCAAACATACCTTTGCTCACCTGAATTGCCTTGCCGCTAAGGTTATGAACTTCTATAGTAAACACAAGCGTTAACACGGGGATAGTTGTTTGTTAAATTTTAAATTGAAAAGTTCAATCTTGTTGACTGCTGTGACAAGCATAACATTGCAGGCTCAAGACTATGCAGTAGCAGATACCGTGGCGTTGCAAGCACAGTCAGAGGTGGTGGAATCACAGCCGTCCACGCCAGAAAAACTAACCGCTAGTGATTCAGAATCGACTAGTACATCCCAATCATCTAGCCCGATGTGCCCGGCGGATTTTTTTAGTTTACCTCTATATCCCAACGCCAAATTTTGTCAGTTATTTGCTCACGGGCTACCTGCAAGCATGTCCTATTTTGCAATTAGTGATCAGCAAAGCACGAAGGATTTTTATATCAACCAAATGGGACAAGCTGAACAAGAGAAAATGCTCAATGGCCGTATAGTGCTGCAATATTCAAATGGACAACAAATAGTTGTGATATCCAAAGATGGCCAAGGTAGTCAAATAGATATCCTAATAAAATCTGCTGGTTAAAGTTAAAAACAACGGAAATCTAGACCCACTCCTCATCCACATCATTGAAGACCCCTTACCTACCACTCATTGGCACTTTCTTTGCTTAGCTAGGAGAAAGATTAACACCGAGTCAATTTTCCGACATTGGCTTTTGGAGGTAAAGTGGAACTAGCAATTGTTTTGATGATGTTACTTATCATAGTAGCAGTAGGCGCAATGAAACTTAATGAACCAGGTTTAACCTTTCCTTTTAGAAAGAAAGGCAACTTGTTCACTCCTGTTGAGCGTACTTTTTTAGAGCTTATTGAAGAAGCTGTAGGGAATGAGTTTCGTATTTTATGCAGAGTGAAAATGAGCGATATATTAACCATCCACCAAAATGCCGATAAAAAAACTAGCAAAAATGCCGCTTCACGAGCCGGCAGCAAACATTTGGATTTTGTGCTTTGCTCCAAAAAAGATATGACACCAATACTGGCAATAGATTTAGTCCACAATAGTGGCAAAGATGGCTACAAGAGCCAGCGAGATTTTTATGTAAGCGGTGCTCTCGATGCTGCACATATACCACACGTGAGAATTAAAGTGCGTTCAGGTTACAAAGCTCAGGACATTAGAGAATGTATCCAAGCTAAGTTGCCTAAACCTAAGTTAAAACAATTAACTGCTCCGTCGCCACAAAGTGGCGGAAAATTAGCATCAGCCTTAGCGAGACAATCGAAACCAACCAGACCAATCCAAACCAATAAGACGGTCCCGAGTCGCCCTGTAGCGGCAGCGTAACAACGACTATTGCATTGAGAAGCAATTCAATTTTAAACATAAAAAAATCCCCTTAAGTTTCACCTTCAAGGGGATTTTTTATTGCTTAACAATAGCAGGTCAATTAAAACTAACCTTTGACGAACTCAACACCTAAAGCGATATCACCACGTAAGCCATCTAACATTGCTTGTTTAGCGTTTTCTTCAAACTCGCTTAACTCACCGTAAGATAAAATTTCTTCCACTCCATTTTTACCTAAACGTACTGGGTGAGAGAAAAATTCAGCATCGTCGCTATTGGTTTCAACGTAGGTATATTCAACTACGTTTTCACCGCGCATAGCGTCTACTAAAGATAAGCAGAATCTTGCAGCCGCTTGACCCATAGAAAGTGTAGCAGATCCGCCACCAGCCTTTGCTTCAACAACTTCAGTACCCGCATTTTGGATACGAGTAGTTAAACTAGCGACTTCTTCATCAGTGAAATCGACACCTTTTACTTGAGATAAAAGAGGTAAAATAGTGGTACCAGAATGTCCGCCAATCACAGGAACATGTACGTTAGCAGGGTTTAATCCTTTTAGGTTCCCCACAAAAGTTTCTGAGCGAATAACATCAAGAGTCGTCACACCAAAAAGTTTATTTTTGTTGTAAACACCTTTTGCTTTTAACGCTTCTGCGGCAATAGCAACGGTAGTGTTAACTGGATTAGTGATTACACAAGTACAAGCTTCTGGACAATTATCAGCAATGGCATCAACCAAATTTCTAACAATTCCAGCATTGATGTTAAATAAATCAGAACGATCCATACCTGGTTTACGAGGTACACCTGCAGGGATCAACACAATGTCACAACCGTTCAATGCATCAGCTAAATCTTCTTTCCCGAAACCTTGTACTTTCACATCAGTAGGGATGTGACTTAAATCTACCGCTACACCAGGAACCACTGGAGCAACATCATACAAATTCAACTCTGAGCCAGCTGGCAATTGAGTTTTTAATAATAATGACAACGCTTGACCGATACCACCGGCTGCACCTAATACGGCTATTTTCATGATTCTCTCCTGTGAAAAGCTTGCTGCTTTGCAATAATCAAAACTAACATGGTTTGTAAAATATAATTGTTGGTCAATATTTTAGACCGCGGGATTATACTAGGGTCTGGTTAGATTTAACAGGCAGCTATGTTTTATCATATACTCTTTACATTCTTTAAGCTGGCAAATTGCTTAAACCCAAGCAATACGGCAAAATACCTCCATCAACCCAAGCAATTAGCTACATATGGCCACCAATAAACAAGACGCATTGATAAAAGCATTTAAAAATATTCTCAAAACAGAAAGTTTTGGGTCTCAAGGCGATATAGTCGAAGCGCTAAAAACCCAACAATTTGACAATATTAGTCAATCCAAAGTCTCTCGGATGTTAAGCAAATTTGGCGCGGTTCGCACTCGTAATGCCCGCGGTGATATGGTTTATTGCCTACCTCCTGAGATGGGCATGCCAACCGCAAAAAGCCCGCTTAAGCAGTTGGTACTTGATATTGTGCACAACAATGTGATGGTAATTATTCGTACCAGTCCAGGGGCAGCTCAGTTGATTGCTCGTTTGTTAGATTCATTGGGTAAAAAAGACGGCGTACTAGGCACTATTGCTGGGGATGACACAATTTTTATCGCACCGGCGGATGTTAAAACCATTGAAGATACTCGCAAACGTGTAGAAGCATTGTTTGAAAATGTATAAAAAGCACATCGGTTTTGCATTAAACATTGCAGCGCTAGGGTTTTTCTTTCCTGGTATTTTACTCACCATGTTTTCATTTAATATGGAAATGGCGGCTACGTTAAGCGGCTCAGATCTTAAGTCATCGTTAATAGACAAGGAATTGTCAATTATGGCGACTATTAATGAATTATGGGACGACCAGCGTTTATTGGTTGCCATATTGATATTTGTGTTTTCAGTGTGCATTCCTTTACTAAAAACTCTGCTTTTATGTTTTGCCTACTTTAATAAGTCGCTACAAGTTGAAAAAAGACTGATTAACTTTGTCGCTTCAATTGGTAAATGGTCTATGGCCGATGTGTTTGTCATTGCTATATTTTTAGCCATAATGTCTACCAACCATGCTGATACTTCTACCACTGAACAATTCAGCGTGTTTGGTTTTAAATTTGCGTTGGACATTAGTACCCAAACATTATCTGCCGCTGGAGAAGGCTTCTATTACTTCACCGCATACTGTTTGCTGTCATTGCTCGGTACGCAATTCGCAAGCTCTGCGATTAAATCGAAACCAGCTAATTGAGCGAATATTTGGTCGGTTAAAACTCTTTGTTAAAAATACTATCCGTAAGAAGAACTGTATCTATGAACCAAACACCATTAGCGATTTTTATTGTAACCATGAGTTTTATATTAACCTCTTGCGGTGGCGGTGATTCGAATTCGGGCGTGCCGCCTCTCCCTAATACAAATGAGCCAGAGTGGGTAGCTGGCCAGTATGCAGCAGTTGCAAACTACAAGAACCTCTGTGCTGCTCCAAGGACAGGCCCCGATAGTAATGGCGATACTTTCTTGGACTCTCAAGGCACCGCTATGCATGAAAAAATGTGGCTTCGTTCTTGGACTGAAGATACCTACCTTTGGTACAGCGAAGTGGATGATAACAACCCGTCGAATTTTTCTGTCGCAGACTATTTTAGTCAGCTAAAAACCAATGAATTAACCATAAGCGGTTCCAATAAAGATAATTTCCATTTTTCGCAATCTACGCAAGAATACAACAAGCGTACCCAAAGTGGGGTGACTTCTGGATATGGTATCAGCTGGGAATACCTGAGTACTAGTTCACCGCGACGTATAATCGTTCGTTACACAGAACCAAACTCACCTGCAGCCATAGCTGGTGTCAGTCGGGGTTACGAATTAAATACAATCGATGGTGTTGATTTTGTTAACGCAACCAATCAGCTTGATGTAGATAAAATCAATGCAGCCTTAAGTCCTGTGGATGCCGGGCAAACTTTTAATTTTGTATTTGCGGATAGCGCTGGAAATCAAGTGTTAGAAACGAATTTAACATCGGCCAATATTGAATTAAGTCCTGTTCAAAATGTTAAGGTACTCAACACTGCTGCTGGCAGAATTGGTTATATGCAATTCAATTCGTTCATCAGAACAGCTCAAGATGCACTTATTGATGGTTTTCAAACATTTGTAGATCAAGGTGTCACTGAACTAATAATCGACCTACGGTATAACGGTGGGGGTCTGCTAGCCATGGCTTCGCAAGTCGCTTATATGGTTGCTGGCGGTGCCCAAACTAACAATCAAGATTTTGAAACTTTACAGTTCAATGATAAATACCCTACCCAAGACCCAATTACAGGCAACACGATACAACCTACGCCTTTTTACTCTAAAGAAATAAACTGGACGTCGAACACTTTAACAAACAACACTTTACCGTCAGTAGAGGTAACTAGAGTATTCATCTTGGCGACAGACAACACTTGTTCTGCTAGTGAAGCCGTCATAAATGGTTTACGAGGCATAGATGTTGAGGTGGTATTAATCGGCGATACAACATGTGGTAAACCCTTTGGATTTTATGCAACGGACAATTGCAGTACCACTTACTTCACGATTCAATTTCAAGGTGTTAATGCTAAGGGTTTTGGTGAGTATTCCGATGGTTTTATCCCGGTTGTTAGTCCAAAATTCGACGACCAATTACCCGGCTGTTCAGTTGCAGATGATTTCTCCGAAGCACTTGGTGATAAAAATGAGGCGCTATTGGCATCGGCTATTGGCTACGCCGAAACTGGACTTTGTCCGCCCCTATCTAAAGCCGCCAATAACGCTCTCGAGAAAAACAGTTCAGCAACAACAGGTATAGCGATTAACACCCCCAACATATTTATTGATTCCCTCAAGATCCTAACACCCATTACAGAACCTGCAGCCTTGTGATAACTCAAAAATTCAAATTAATAGTAACTGTTGCAATTATGTTAGTTGGCTGCAATATGACGCAGTCACACTATTTCGTAGCAGCGTTACTCGAAAAACAATCACCTACCAGTCGAGTAGTACTTGAGCAAGCCGCCGGAGACTTATTAAACAGTCAGACTATTAAGCTCGCCGATAACGTTTTTACCAATAATAGCACCGTTTATATTGAGGCTATTCCACCTCAAAACAGTCAGGGGGACCTGCTAAATGGTCGTGAAATACGTGCAGCAATAACTTTGTCGTTGTTATTTTATGATAAAAAATGTTATTTACGACATGACCAAAGCGGGGAAATCGAATATTTAAACCAAATCAAGTGCAAGGCGATATAGCCGCTAGTTTGATAGCCGTTGGGAACATAACGAACTTACCTCAGCATCCGAAAACCAATACCCAAAAACCAGCCAACAAACAAGATAAGATAAAGGTTTGCAATCGAATAAAAGGCAGGATGAAGCAACATCATACCTAAAACCCCAACCAATCCACCCCATATAGCAAGCACTCTATAGGTTGTTTTCATTTTGAACAAATAGCTATTAATAAGTATTAACCACACGTCACCCGCAAACTCGGTACTACCTCTAAATTTCAGCAAGAAAGCAAAGTATTCTCTAAATTCAGAGGCTTGACTTAGGGTATTAACATCGTTATTGACTATGAAAGTGGAGGAAATTTCAATCAATCCAATTGAAATAAAGTAACACGCAGCAACAAAACACGATAAGGTGATTAGGCTCTCATAAACACTATGAGATCTTTTTTCATTATAGAGTAGAGCATAGTTGCTTAATAACACCGCTCCTGCAAACACTATCCACACAACAAAATAATAAGCTTGTATAAGCAAACCATGCTGCCTAATCGAATCAGCGCGGGCATCAGAATTACTGATAAAGTCAGGTACGATAATAAAGGAAACAACGTAACCCAGACACAAACACATAGCTGCAATCATTGATGAACCAGCACCGATATGTGTCACTTTTATCACGACATTTTTCCCAAATAATCCATGGCGATATTAACGATAACGTGGCATACATTAGTTATTTGTTCAATAACCCTTGTCTGCTTTACTTGCCCTAAACGGGACATCCAATAAGCGCAGAATAACGCTAGCAACACAAAAAAAGGCGCTTATCTTACGATAAGCACCTTTTTAATTTATTACCTAAAACTTTATATTAAGCTTTAGTCACAACGTCAACTAACATCCAGTTTTTAGATTTAGACAAAGGACGACATTCACGAATTGTGACTACGTCTCCTTGGTTACACTGGTTAGTTTCGTCATGTGCGTGTAGCTTAGTAGTGCGTTTAATGAACTTACCATAAATTGGGTGTTTCACTTTACGTTCTACTGCAACGGTAATGGACTTGTCCATTTTGTTGCTAACCACACGACCTTGTACTGTACGAAATGTTTGTTCAGTCATCTTAAGCTCCTACTGGGGCATTAGACTTTTCAGTCAGAATGGTTTTAACACGCGCGATAGAACGGCGCACTTTACGAAGACCGTCAGTTTTTTCAAGCTGACCTGTGCTCGCTTGCATACGCAAGTTGAATTGTTCACGAAGCAAATTTAATAGCTCTGCGTTCAACTCTTCTACGCTTTTTTCTTTCAGTTCTGTGGCTTTCATTACATCACCGTCCGAGTTACGAAAGTTGTTTTAAAGGGCAGTTTTGAGGCTGCCAATGCAAACGCTTCACGTGCTACTTCTTCTGGAACACCTTCCATTTCGTATAAAACACGACCTGGCTGAATTTGGCATACCCAGTATTCAACGTTACCTTTACCTTTACCTTGACGCACTTCTAGAGGCTTCTCAGTAATTGGCTTGTCAGGAAAAACTCGAATCCAAATTTTACCTTGACGTTTAACGGCACGTGTCATAGCACGACGAGCTGCTTCGATTTGGCGCGCAGTCATTCGACCACGTCCTACGGATTTTAGTCCGTATGTTCCGAAACTTACACTGTCACCCGCAGCAAAACCACGGTTACGACCTTTATGCATTTTACGGAACTTCATACGTTTAGGTTGTAACATAATTAGCCCTCACGCTTAGGAGCACGGCCCTTCTTCTTAGGTGCGGCAGCTGGCTGCTCGTGAGTAAGTGGCATGCCACCTAATACTTCACCTTTGAAGATCCATACTTTTACACCAATGATACCGTACTGAGTATCAGCTTCTGACGTTGCATAGTCGATGTCAGCACGGAAAGTGTGTAATGGAACACGACCTTCACGATACCACTCGGCACGTGCAATTTCAGCACCGCCTAAACGGCCGCTTACTTGTACTTTGATACCTTTAGCACCAATTCGCATTGCATTTTGAACTGCACGCTTCATAGCACGACGGAACATAACCCGACGTTCTAATTGGCTAGCAATACTATCTGCAACAAGTTGTCCGTCTAATTCAGGCTTACGTACTTCAGCAATGTTAATCTGAGCTGGCACACCGGCTAGCTTAGATACATACTTACGTAGCTTCTCAACGTCTTCACCTTTTTTACCGATAACAACACCAGGTCGAGCAGTGTGTATAGTTACACGGATGCTTTTCGCTGGACGTTCGATAACGATCTTCGAAAGTGAAGCACTCTTAAGTGCCTTAGTCAGATACTGACGTACCTGATGATCATTAAACAGGTTATCTGCATAATCTGCAGTATTAGCGTACCAGGTAGATGTCCATGGTTTGCTGATACCCAGGCGTATACCTGTAGGATGTACCTTCTGTCCCATTACTTTCTCCTAGTTATCAGACACAACAACAGTGATGTGACTGCTACGCTTAAATATACGATCAGCACGGCCTTTGGCTCTTGGCTTGATACGCTTCATAGTTGGACCTTCGTCAACAAAGATTTTTGATACAGACAATTCGTCGATATCGGCACCTTCGTTATGTTCGGCGTTCGCAATCGCTGACTCTAATACTTTCTTGATTAGATCGGCGCCTTTCTTTTGGCTATAAGCCAAAACTTCAAGGGCCTTTTCAACGTGTAAACCACGAATTTGATCTGCTACCAAGCGAGCCTTTTGAGCAGAGGTACGAGCATGACGATGTTTAGCAAAAGCTTCCATAATCTATTTCCTATCTCTTGGCTTTCTTATCCGCGACATGGCCACGGTAAGTACGCGTTGGAGCAAATTCGCCCAATTTATGGCCGACCATTTCGTCACTGACAAATACAGGAACGTGTTGACGACCGTTATGGACCGCAATGGTCAACCCAATCATATCTGGGATGATCATAGAGCGACGAGACCAAGTCTTAATTGGTTTTTTCTCGCCTTTCTCCACTGCAGCCTCAACCTTCTTCAGCAAGTGTAGGTCTATAAATGGACCCTTCTTGAGAGAACGTGGCATGGTGAATCCTCGCTGTTACTTATTACGACGACGTACGATTAATTTATCAGTACGCTTGTTACTACGTGTTTTCTTACCCTTAGTTGGAACGCCCCAAGGTGAAACAGGATGACGGCCACCAGAGGTACGACCTTCACCACCACCATGTGGGTGATCAACAGGGTTCATGGCAACACCACGTACAGTTGGGCGGATACCGCGCCATCTGTTCGCACCGGCTTTACCAAGTGAACGTAGCATGTGTTCTGCATTACCGATTTCACCAATGGTGGCACGGCAATCTGCTAATACTCGACGAACTTCACCAGAACGTAAACGAAGAGTTACATAACCCTCGGCACGCGCTAGTATCTGAGCGTAAGTACCTGCAGAACGAGCAATTTGAGCACCTTTACCTGGCTTCATTTCAATAGCGTGTACCGTAGTACCTACTGGAATGTTACGCATTGGTAAAGTATTACCTGATTTGATCGGTGCATCAGAACCTGATTGGATTGCATCGCCCGCTTTAGCACCTTTTGGAGCCAAAATATAACGACGCTCACCATCTGCATATAATACCAAAGCGATATTTGCAGAACGGTTTGGATCGTATTCTAAACGCTCAATTTTGGCAGGAATGCCGTCTTTGTTACGTTTAAAATCGATAACACGATAATGATGCTTGTGACCACCACCAATGTGACGCACGGTAATGCGACCATTGTTGTTACGACCACCCGATTTGCTGTTCTTTTCAAGCAAAGGAGCATAAGGTGCGCCTTTGTGTAGGTCAGGGTTAATAACCTGAACTACGTGACGACGACCAGCTGAAGTCGGCTTAGCTTTCAATAATGGCATATCTAATCCCCTTCTTAACCTTCGCTGCCAGCAAAGTCGATGTCTTGACCTTCTTTAAGCACAACGTAGGCTTTTTTCCAGTCTTTACGCTTGCCAAAAGATGCACCGTGACGCTTGGTTTTACCCTTCACGTTTAGGGTACGAACAGAATCAACTTCAACTTCAAACAATTTTTCAACTGCTGCTTTGATTTCTTCTTTGTTCGCATCTTTGACTACTTTCAAAACAACAGTGTTGTTTAGTTCAGCAGATAGCGTTGCTTTTTCAGAAACATGTGGTGCTAATAACACCTTAAGTAGACGCTCTTCATTTATCATGCTAGCGACTCCTCTAATTGTTTAACTGCATCAGCAGTCATCAATACTTTTTCGAATGCAATAAGACTTACTGGGTCAATGCCCTGAACATCACGAACGTCAACTTTATATAAGTTACGTGCAGATAAGAATAAATTCTCGTCTACTTCTGATGTCACGATAAGTACATCTTTAAGTTCAAACTCTTTCAACTTAGAAATTAATTCTTTAGTTTTCGGTGTTTCAACTGCAAATTTTTCAACTACGATTAAACGTTCTTGACGTACCAATTCAGAAAGGATGCTTTGTATCGCACCACGGTACATCTTCTTGTTAACCTTTTGACTGTGATCCTGAGGCTTCGCTGCAAAAGTTACACCACCAGAACGCCAGATAGGACTACGGATTGTACCAGCACGGGCACGACCAGTTCCTTTTTGACGCCAAGGTTTGGCACCACCACCGCGTACTTCAGAGCGTGTTTTTTGCGCTTTAGAACCCTGACGAGCTCCAGCACCGAATGCCACTACTACTTGATGTACTAGAGCTTCGTTAAAATCACGTCCAAAAGTTGCTTCGGATACTTCAAGACCGCCTTTAGCGTCTTTCAATACTAATTCCATCACTTAACTCCCCAGACGTTACGCTTTGATAGCAGCTTTGATAATGACATCGCCGCCAGGAGCACCAGGAACTGTACCTTTAACTAATAAAAGGTTGTTCTCAGCATCTACTCGCACTACGTCCAAAGACTGCATAGTTACGCGTTTGTTACCCATCTGACCGGCCATTTTCTTACCTTTGAAAACTTTACCTGGTGATTGGTTTTGACCAATCGAACCCGGTGCACGGTGCGACAATGAGTTACCATGTGTGTTACGTTGGTGGCTAAAGTTCCAGCGCTTAATTGCACCTTGGAAACCTTTACCTTTAGAAGTTCCGACAACGTCAACCAATTTAGTTTCAGCAAAAATTTCAACAGTAATTTCACTGCCAACTTCTATGCCTTCACCTTCATTGTTGTCTAAACGAAACTCCCACAACCCACGACCTGCTTCCACGCCAGCTTTAGCAAAATGACCTGCTGCAGCTTTATTTACGCGGTTAGCTTTTTTATCGCCAGCTGTTACTTGAAGCGCTTTGTACCCGTCGGTTTCTTCAGTACGTAACTGAGTAACACGATTCGGGGTGGCTTCTATCACAGTCACAGGAATAGACACACCATCTTCAGTGAAGATGCGAGTCATACCTACTTTACGACCGATAAGACCAATCGCCATGTTAAAACCCTCTCTTGTTAGCCCAGGCTGATTTGAACATCAACACCGGCAGCCAAGTCCAATCTCATCAACGCATCTACTGTTTTATCAGTAGGTTCAATGATATCCACCAAACGTTTATGTGTACGAATTTCATACTGATCACGTGCATCTTTATTTACGTGAGGTGAAGTAAGTACTGTGTAACGCTCTTTACGTGTAGGTAGAGGAATGGGACCGCTAACCTGAGCACCTGTACGTTTCGCAGTTTCAACGATTTCAGCCGTAGACTGATCGATCAACTTGTGATCAAACGCTTTCAAACGAATACGAATTCTTTGATTTGGCATCGATTAAGCTCCAACCGAAAGAACAAAAAAAATCACCCACGCCATCAATTACTATTGATAGGAGGATGTGTGTAAACTGCTAACCCCCAATTGGGGTCCTGTTTTAGTATCAACGTGCAACCTATGTAAACATTTGTTGCTAGAGATTACCTAAAGTAGTGACAAGCACTAATTGACCTAGATAACCGCCCGTTAATCACGTCGCTACTAACAAGTTAGTGGGACAGTGGGCGCGCATTATACATACCAATAAATAGAATGCAACCGCTTAAGTAATGAAAATACGTAACGCGCCTTATTGGCTTATCCTATTTAAATCAATATCTGTTACTCAGCCTAGGTTTTCGAATGACACCTAATTATTTATTATGTTTTGTGATTTTAGGTCAGATATCATACTTAGTTTCGCCGCATCGTCTTATTCAGCTCTATCGCGTACTGCTCTGAAATGGTAGCAAATGAAGTTAAGCTAGATTAACCAGTAGTCAGATTGTTTTTAAAGGAACCAATATCAATGAAGTATCCACACTCCGCATTGTCAGTTAGCGCTGTTTTTCGTTATATCACCGCTAGTATGTGGATACTTGTAGCAGGTTATGCCAGTGCCCATCAAACAAGTACGGGCTACCTCAATCTGGATACTAAGGATATGCAGATTAATAAAGGACAAATCCAGCTTCGATGGTCTGATTTAGAAACAAGTCTTGCTTTGGGCGACAATACTGTTAAGCAACTATTATTGGCGGAAATCCAAAGTCAACAAACTGCAGTCGTAAGTTACTTAAAGAAACACATGCATTTTGTGGTTGAACAAAGTCACTGTGTCATCACTTTTACACCGCCATTGCAAGTCAGCGAACACTTTGATGAACATTATATGGTTGCTGACTTTAATTGGTCATGCCCAATTAAATCAGAGCAACTGACAATAAACTACAGTGCCATTTTTGAAGAAGATAACGCCCATAGCCTGCTCATCAACGTCGAAAATAACAACAGTTTTATAAGTGCTGTTATTAAAGAAGATGACCAGAGTTTTGTGGTCGATTTTACCCAAGCCTCTCAATGGGAAACCTTTACACTTTATGTTTATCAAGGTGTATTGCATATTTTTATGGGAATAGATCATATTTTGTTTCTCATAGCCTTATTACTAACTTGTGCTTTAAGTCGTGAAGAACAACACTGGAAACAAGCAACCAATAATAGGAGCGTATACAAAAACGCGGCTTGGATAGTCACTGCATTTACTTTAGCCCACTCACTTACACTCACCGCGACGGCAATGGAATTAATAGTGCCAAATAGTAGATGGGTTGAACTAGGCATTGCAATTTCAGTTTTGCTGACGGCGCTGAATAATATTTGGCCGATTATTATTAGGCTTGGCTGGATTACTTTCGCATTTGGTCTATTGCATGGCATGGGGTTTGCCGGAGTATTAGGTGAGTTAGGGTTAGCCCGAGATCAAAAATTATTGTCGATACTCTCTTTTAATTTAGGCGTAGAAGTGGGGCAACTTATGATTCTGATAATAGTGTTACCGCTACTAATTTTGGCTAGTAAACGAAACTGGTATCAACACTATGGAGTCAAAATTGGTTCAGCAATGATAGCGCTTATTGCACTAAGTTGGAGTATTCAACGCTTTTGAAATAATCATTAATGCGTGAACTAGTGCGAAGCAATGGTATCGGATAATTAAGAATAAAGTAGAAGTAGTTTGCTGTAAGTGAATGCTCAGTTATAGTAAGTGCTTAAATACTTATAAGAAAAACAGCAAAGACGCACACTGAAAAAATTTATGAACTCAGACGTTAACCAAAATCATCTCGATCGTATCAATCAGCTACTTAAGACGTATCCCTCTCTTATGGATGCGTATCATAAGTTGGAACCTTTTATTTTGGGTTTATTTGATGCCGAACGTATGAGTATTTTTCAACGTCGTCGCCAGCATCAAGACCTAGTAGCGCGCTTTAAAACAGGTAAAGAAACACGGGAAATCAAAGTACCTATTAGCCCTATGTCAATTGCTGGCTATGTTGCGTTGAGTCAATTACCTCTGATAATCAGCGACCCATATAATAAAGAAGAACTAGCGAGTATTCATAAGCGCCTTAACTTTGCGGATAAATTCGACAAAGGCTCAACCTTTAAGACTCGTAACATTATTTGCATTCCTATCCTTGATTCAGGTGTACTGATGGGCGTGATGCAGATCATCAATAAAAAAGAGGCTGCCTTTACAGAAGATGACCTTGCCCTTGCCAATGCTATCGCAGAAATTATGGGAAGAAAGTTTCGTTATGAATTAGGTGGAACCAGTCAACCCTTTGATTATTTAGTGCATCGCAATCTTATCGCTGACAAAGAATTAAAAAAGCTACAAGAAACCAGTCATGATAGTCGCCAGTTAGTACAACGCTTAACATCTGAACACCGAGTACCAGAAGATGACTTAGGTAACGCTTTATCGGTTCACTTCCAAGTACCTTATTTAGCCTACTTACCTGATAAATATCATTTGTATCAAAGCGACAGTAAGCTTAATTTATCTTACTTAAAGCGCAATTTTGTAGCGGTATTAGCTGATGTAAATGAAAATCCCATTGTGTTGATGTCTGAGCCTAATAACGCCACTTTACTAATGGAAATTGAAAGTGCTTTAGGGATAGATAGTTACGAAATATCAGTGAGTTTGCCTAATATTATTCTGCAATATTTAGGGGAAGCCGCCGGTGGAGGTGCGGGTCCTGGTGCAATGGATGAGATCCTCGATGAAATTGGTACCAGTGCTGACGAATTAGACGAACAAACTGATGAAATGTCAGACGATGCACCTGCTGTTGTGAGGCTAGTGAGTCGAGTGTTACATGATGCCAAACGTCTTAATGCATCGGATATTCATGTTGACCCCGAAAAAAACGCGCCAACCCGAGTACGTATGCGCATAGATGGAGTGTGTAGGGATGTCACACAAGTGCCTGCATCTCATCACAGTGCTGTTATTGCTCGTATTAAAATCATGTCAAATCTGAACATTGCAGAGAAGCGTGTACCTCAGGATGGTAAATTATCGTTTAGAATGTCGGGGCAACTTATTGAAGTGCGGGTAGCGACCATCCCCACCATAGCAGGTGAAGGCGTGGTAATGAGGATACTGGCTGCCGGGGGTGCTATGCCACTGAGCAAATTAAACTTATCCCCACGAAATCATGAAAAAATTCTTGAACTAGTACAAAAACCCCATGGGATTATGTTGGTAGTAGGACCGACTGGTTCGGGTAAAACAACCACCTTGCATGCGGTACTAGGCCATATTAATACACCAGAAAAGAAAATTTGGACTGCGGAAGACCCTGTTGAAATAACCCAGCCGGGCTTACAACAAGTTCAGGTCAGTGCCAAAATAGGCTTTACTTTTGCCAATGCTCTTCGCGCTTTTTTACGTGCTGATCCCGACATAATACTGATTGGTGAAATGCGTGATAAAGAAACCGCACATGCCGGTATTGAAGCGTCACTGACTGGGCACTTAGTATTTTCTACACTACATACCAACTCTGCTCCAGAAACTATTTCTCGGCTGTTAGACTTAGGGCTTGATCCTGTCAACTTTTCAGACGCATGTGTGGGTATTTTAGCGCAACGATTGATCAGAACAATTTGCCCGAACTGCAAAGAAAAATACCCAGCAAGCGAAACGGACTTAGCCTTTATTAATCGTCAATATGGCGAAGAATATATTGAAGAGCTTAATCTACCAGAGCCTCTCATGCTATACAGAGGCAAGGGTTGTGATGAGTGTGGCGATACTGGGTATAGAGGCAGAACCGGCGTACATGAATTATTATCCATGACTGGAGAGTTACGTTCTTTAGTATATAAAGAAGCGTCAGTACATGACATGCAAGACCAAGCTATGGCTGACGGCATGCGAACACTCACCCAAGACGGGATTCTAAAAGTAATTAAAGGTGATACAGATATTCCGCAAATTCAAATTATTAGCGGCACCGGATAGTTATTTGACTCACTATACATGCACTGTTACCGCCCTATAAAATAGTGTTTTTTATCAATGTTTAGGGTGTTAAATCAGAACAAAATGGGCTGTGCTGGATCCTATACAGCGCGCTTAAATCAGTTTGAGACATTTTCAAGCCCTTCACTTGTAGATAAAAGCCATAGTGATATTGTACTTTGATTCCACGACATTTATTTAACGTCAATATAAACCCACGAAAGAATCTATAAAAACTAGGGAATTCAATATGTCATCCTTCAACAAAAACCTGCTGCGTGCGGCCGGAATAACCTCTGCATTATGCGTTTCATTTTTGACATTTAGCCAAACCGAACAAGATGAAGAATCATTATCTGCAGAACCAGCGCAACAAAATCAAGACTGGGATGTCCTAAATCCACCTCTTGATTTAGCAACGGTATCTATCGATACAAACAAAACTACTTGGTCTAGCCTAGACGTCGCTCCTGATGGTAAAAGTATAGTGTTTGATATGCTTGGAGATATTTATATCACTGATATAAAAGGTGGAAAATCCAAAGCCCTTACTCAAGATTTTGCGTGGAATATACACCCTGCCGTTAGCCCCAATGGAGAGAAAATCGCTTTTATCTCAGACCGTGGCGGATTATCTAACCTTTGGGTAATGAACCAAGACGGTACCAACTTAAAACAACTCAGTATCGAAAAGCATAACCTTATCCATTCCCCCAAGTGGAGCCCAGACGGTCAATACATAGCAGTAAGCAAAGGAATAATGTCGAGTCGAAGCATCCCAGCTGGAGAAATTTGGCTTTATCATCATAGTGGCGGCGACGGTTTGCCGATTAAAAAGCGAGTAAATGGTAAAAAAGATCAAAAAAATATCGCCGATCCGGCTTTCTCACCTGACGGAAAATATTTGTATTTCACCCAAGACATAACTGCTGGAAGCACCTTTAGTTATAATCGTGACCCCTTAAAAGGCATTTTTGCCATTACCCGCTACGAATTAGCAACGGGTGAAGAAGAGCGTTTTGTAAGTGGCACAGGTGGAGCGGTGGTTCCCACTCCCTCTCCAGATGGTAAACACCTCGCATTTATCCGCAGAGTAAAAGAAAAAACCGTACTTTTTGTAAAGGATTTAACCACAGGTATGGAAACGCCTTTATACATGGATCTCGAACGTGACATGCAGGAGGGATTTGGCTCTGAGGGCTATTTTGCTTATTTTGACTGGACTCCCGACTCTAAACATATCGTTTTCTGGACAGCGGGTACTTTCCATAAATTAAACGTTAAAGACTTATCTGTGGCCACAATAGAGGTGAATGTTCAAACTGAACTACAATACGCCGACGCCGTGCGCTTTGATGTAGATGTTGCTCCCGATAATTTCCCTATAAAAATGACCCGTTGGGCCCAAAAATCTCCCGATGGGAAAAGCATACTATTTCAAGCTTTAGGTAAACTTTACGTTAAAGATATTAAGTCAGGTAAAACTAAACGATTAACTAAACAAAACGATCATGAAGAGCTTTACCCTCGCTATTCCAATGATGGCAAGTCTATCCTTTACACCACTTGGCACGACCAGAAGTTAGGCAGTATAAAAATGGTGCGAGCCCGAGGAGGAAAAGGTAAAACATTAACCACCACGCCAGGTCATTACATTTCTCCTTCTTTTTCCATCGACGGTAAATTAGTTACCTATAAAAAAGTGACGGGCGGCTACTTACTTAGCCCTGAATATTCTGTCGACCCAGGAATTTACGTACTCAATGTAGAAAACAAAACCAATAAACGTATTGCCAAATCTGGCTCTGCTCCTCATTTTTCTGGTGACAATAAACGCGTGTATTTAACCACCTCAGTTCCGGGAAGTAGTTATGCGGAAAGCCAGCTTGTGAGTGTCGACTTAAACGGCGAAGATAAACGTGAACATTTGTATGGTGCCAATGAAGTCACGGAGTATCGCCTCTCACACGACAAAAAATGGGTCGCGTTTGTCTATCAATACAATGCCTATATTGCGCCGTTTGTCGATACAGGTAAACGCGTCAAAATTGGCCCGAAAATGTCTTCATTACCAGTTAAACAAATATCGAGCCGCGCTGGAGAATTTCTGACTTGGAACGCCGATAACCAAGCTGTGAGTTGGTACCACGGTGCAATTTTCTATGAACGCAAGTTACAAGATGCCTTTGCGTTTTTAGAAGGCGCGCCAGATAAATTACCTGAGCCAGTCACTGAAGGAATTAATTTATCGTTCCAACATAAATCCGACAAACCATCAGGTTATAAAGCATTAGTCGGTGGCACTGTCGTTACTATGAGAGACGCCAATAGACAACGTGAAGTGATAGAAAATGGCGTAGTGTTAATCCAAGACAATAAAATAATCGAAGTGGGTAAATCGGGTGAAGTATCAATCCCCGATGAAACATTACTGATTGATACTAAGGGAAAAACCATACTACCAGGGCTTATCGATGCACATGCTCATGGTTCACAGGGTAGTTATGAAATTATACCTCAGCAAAACTGGAGCATGTATTCAAATCTAGCATTTGGGGTGACCACTATTCACGATCCGTCTAATGACACCACAGAAATTTTCTCTGCGGCAGAATTACAAAAAGCCGGAGAAATCTTGGCGCCACGCATTTATTCAACTGGTACTATTTTATACGGTGCTGAAGGCTTAGGGTACAAAGCAATTATCAATAGTTACGATGATGCTTTATTTCACATGCAACGATTAAAAGACACAGGTGCTATTTCTGTTAAAAGTTACAATCAACCAAGACGGGATACCCGCCAACAGGTTTTAGCTGCGGCAAAAGCTCTAGGCATGATGGTAGTGCCAGAAGGCGGCGGTAAACTGCAACAAAATATAACAATGTTAGTGGACGGACACACTGGTTTAGAACATTCATTACCTATTGCCAAAGGTTATGATGATTTAACGGCGTTATGGTCAGCCACTAAATTTGGTTACACCCCAACGTTTGTGGTGTCTTATGGTGGAATGATGGGTGAAGAGTACTTTTACGACAAAACCGAAGTCTGGAAAAATCCACGTTTAATGCGCTATACACCTAGCTTTTTGGTAGACAAACGTTCGATACGACGCCCTACCGCTCCAGAAAACCAATATAACCATGTCACTGTGGCTGAATATGCGAAAACCTTACGTGATAATGGCGTAAGTGTACATATAGGTGCACATGGTCAGCGTGAGGGATTAGCTTCTCACTGGGAGTTATGGATAATGAATCAAGGAGGTTTTACACCTTGGGAAGCGCTTAGAGGTGGCACAATAGACGGCGCCACTCATTTAGGAATGGACAAACAAATAGGCAGTATCGAAGTGGGGAAAATCGCCGATTTGATAGTTATTGACGGTGATGTTCTCAAAGATATCACTCGTAGTGAATTTGTTGAATACACGGTTTTAAATGGCCGTGTTTATGAGACTGCAACCATGAATGAAGTGGATAAGAAAGAGCAACGTAAAGCGTTTTTCTTTGAAAACAATAATCAGTTGTTTATGCCTAAAGAGACACAACAAGCCATAGACGCTAAGGCACAAAAGCATCATTGGGTGCATTAATTTCTCTAGAATACCTTAGCAACGTTTTGTTAAGGTATTGTGTTTAAATAACCTAATTTGAAAAATAAGAATCTCTAAATATGCAAAGAAACTTAGTTTGGGATATTCCCGTAAGATTATTTCACTGGTTGTTAGTGTTGTGCTTATTTGGGCAATGGCTAACAGCTGAAGTTTTGGAAGATGCCATGGATATCCATTTCTATATTGGATATTTTACGCTGGGGCTCATTATATTCCGGCTTATCTGGGGATTTTTGGGGACTAAATACGCTAAGTTTAGTAGTTTTATTGCAGGTCCTAAAACTATGCTGGCGTATTTAAAAAGCATCGCCTCAAAACAACATGCCTTCAGTATCGGTCACAACTCTGTGGGTGGACTGATATTACCTGCGGTGATCATTTTAGTGGGTTTACAAGCCATTAGTGGATTATTTACGTCAGACGACATTCTATATACAGGTCCTTATTACGACAGTGCTAGCGATGATTTACAACAATGGATGCAGTGGTTACACCATAATATTTTCGATCTTTTATTAGCTATCATTGGATTACATTTGGTGGCGATTGGATGGTATTTGTTTTATCTGAAACACAATCTAATAAAACCCATGTTAGACGGTAAAAAAACAGTCTCAACAAAAGACAGTATTTCACACTCTCAACTTGTTAAAGCGATTGTGATCATGTGTTTAGTGGCGGTATTTATCTATTGGCTAGTCGAAATAAACCCGCCTCCAATAGATGACGGATATTACTATTAATCAATGGGTTTGCAGTTGTGCTGCAAACCCATTAGCAAAGCTTAGTCTGCTTTGTAGTTATCGTGACAACCTTTACAGCTTTTAAAAACCTGTCCAATAGCAGGCTTATATTTACTGGCATCACCAGCTTTAGCTACTTTGTTTAAGTTGTTTGCCGCAAGAGTTAAAGCATTTATTTTGTCGTTAAAGTCGGCTTTGTTTTTCCAAACTTTATCTAGGGCTGCGGTATCAACATCAAAACCAGATGTATCGGTTGCAAAATAGTCTTGCAACATTAAAGATAACTGTTCGATACGCATCGCATTTGTTTGCATAGTTTCCGCGTCAAATGGGATAGCACCTTTGTTCATTGCGCCTAAAATACCAACATTGCTTTTAACAAGTGTAAAAATTGCTTGTCTAAACTCTGTGACATCTTTGGCTTGTTTAGCCGATTTGGCCGGCTCTGCAACGACAGAAAATGTACTTAACATAGCTGAACCTATTATTATTATCGCTAACGCTTTTTTCATCATATTGCTTTCTCCAAAAGTTAGGGGTAATTGTATATAGAACGATGATAACTGTTTTTTGTTGTGCATTCCTATTATTTAAGAGCAACCACCTTGTAGACTGATAATTGACCTTGATATTTACCTCAGTTTGTAACTATTTCCCTGCGACATTCCGTGTAGATATTGAAATTCACCCTTGTAGTGTTGGCTGCTTACTGACAAATAAATAAGCGAATCAGACACCACTTGAATAGGTAGAGTTGCACCTGTGAATTCAGAACCCGCCGCGTCAACGGTACTGCCCTTAACTCTCAACGCAGTCTCTCCTTGTAATCGCACGTTTGTCATAGTGACAAAAGAGTCAATCACTTCCATAGTTAAACTGTCTGACTTACCTACAACATGCTGCATAGTAACTTCTGAGTTTTCAATATAAATCTGCTCGGCATAGAGGTCAGACAAAGTGACATATCTACAGCCGCTAATATAAACAAAAGCATAGTGTCCACTGTAAGACCGTTCATTTTGGTTATTACATGTAAGAGTAGGTAATTGCTTAGTTTCTACAGTATTTGAATTTTGTTTCTTTGAAGGAGGGCTATTTAACGCATAATTTAGTTTGCGCATAAATTCATTAGGCTTATCCTTCATTGGCACATGGCCAGCCTCGTGGATAATATTTAACTCAGCATGGGTTATTTTAGACTGGAGTATTTCTCCTGTTCTAAGCGGTGCAACTCTATCAAACTCCCCCCAAATAATATGCGTTGGCACCGCAAGACTATCCAAGGCCTGCGAAAAGTCTTCGTTAATAAGCCCAATAGCCGCATTTAAGGTAGGGCGATCCTTATATACGTATTGTTGCGCATATTCATTGCTTAGTAGTACTTGAGTAGGATCTGGCAGTCTATCTAAGCGACTAAGCATCGACCCACTGACTCTATCAATAAACCGATTAAACCTACTGACAGCCGTATCGACAAAATCAAACTGCTGTTGGTATTTTGCTAACCACTCATACCGATCCGGCATTTGTGTCATATGCCGCACAAATACTGAGCGATGCAGCACCCCAGCGGTATCTACCATGACTAAGCGCTCGACCATTTCAGGAAACTCTGACGCAAAGCGTAAACTGATTGCCCCTCCCATTGAATGACCAATTAATGTTACTTGTTGTGTTGAAAACTGGGGGATCAACCACTTGAGTAATTGTGCATAACGTCGTGGTGCTAGCTGCAGCGATGTGGGATCGGACTCCCCAAATCCAGGCAAATCCAACGCGATGACATGATACTCAGATTCTAGTTGCGGAATCACACCTAGCCAATCACGTAGTCCGCTGTATCCTAGACCGTGCACTAAAATAATAGTTTTTTTATATTTTTTCCCCGTTTCAACTACATGCACAACACCATCAAAAACGGGTTCATTAATTCGCGACTGTTGCCAATGGACTGGCAGAGGCTCTATCGGTGCTTGAACTACTTCGTTGCCGTCTGTTTTATCCTGTGCATAGCTGTTATAGGCAATAACAAAGTAAACGAATACAACTTTAAAATGGCCCATAAAAACTGTCACACCAGTAGCACAATAGATGACTTTTAAATTAAAGATGAGTTAGTATCATGTCAAGTTAAGCGATTGTTAATCGACATCTAAGCTTCACACCGACAACATGTAAAAATAAGCGCATAAACCTATATCCTTAGATATATTAATGGTTCTTAAAAATACTGTAGATAAAGGACTTATTTAATGGCAGACAATAATTTAGAAAAATCTTTCGCCACATTAAAACAAACTATTCCACTTTTGTTGAAACATAAGATTTCTGCCATCCCTACCAATTATGCACTTTGGTATACCTACGTTGCCAACGAATCACCGGAGTTAAAGACAGCAGTCGATTATGTAATAGAAAACAAATTACAACTCTCAGAGACCAAAACCAAGGAACTGTATCGCACTTATTTAGCAGAAACTGAAGAAGTCTCGGCCTGGGATTTGCGCCAATCCGTGGAAGCCATGCTAGTTGAATTATCTCAATCGTTGCAAGACACCCGCTCAGAAACCACTAGTTTTAAAGAAACGATGGACACATGTGTTGATGACCTCGCGAAAGTAGAAAAAGAAGGGCTATCGGTTAATGAAGTAATGGCCTTAGTGCGCAATTTAGTAAAAGATACACAAAACATTCGGCGAAGTACCATTAGTTTTAACGCAGCCTTAACCGAGGCACAAAAAGAAATTGCAGCGCTACGAGGTCAACTTGAGCAAAGTCAACATGAGGCTTTATATGATGCTCTTACTGGTTTATGTAACCGCCGTTATTTCGACGAAGAGTTAGCGACTCAGTCTTTACAACCCAATTTATGTTTATTATTGGTTGATCTCGACCACTTCAAAAAAATTAATGATAACTACGGCCATGTCATGGGTGATTTAGTATTGAAAGCCACAGCAAAAAAACTCCAAGCCGGTTGTCGGGATGGTGCTCAAGCTTTCCGTTTTGGCGGAGAGGAGTTCGCTATAATTGTGCCTAATTCAAACTTAGTTAAAGCAAGACGATTAGCCGAATCAATGCGTAAAGCGATTGAAAAAATAGGGGTAAAAGACAAACGAAGTGGCGAGATATTAGGCGACATCGCGGCATCCATAGGGGTGGCTGAACTGACTAAAGGCATGAATCCACTGGCCCTTATTGAAAAAGCCGACAAACAACTTTATGAAGCTAAACGTTTAGGACGAAATCGAGTCATGCCAATAACCTAAAAATTCATTTCATTTTTACACTTAAAGGCGAACCTCTATCCCTTGTATATTTTCGTCCCAGCAAGCCCACTAAAAAGTAAGTTTTTCTATTTAGCTGATTTTTATACAAAAGAAAAACAACATCAACGTAAAATTTCTTGTATAATCCCGCGCAAATTTTACTCAGACTGAAGTTGGAACAATGACAGATTTAGCAAAGTACAGAAATATAGGTATTTTTGCCCACGTTGACGCGGGTAAAACAACTACTACAGAACGAATCCTTAAACTTACTGGTCAAATTCATAAGACTGGTGAAGTACATGACGGTGAATCTACTACCGATTTCATGGAACAAGAAGCCGAGCGCGGAATTACTATCCAGTCAGCAGCTGTTAGCTGTTTTTGGGACAATCACCGCTTCAACGTTATTGATACTCCTGGGCACGTTGACTTCACAGTTGAAGTTTATCGTTCACTTAAAGTGCTAGATGGCGGTATCGGTGTATTCTGTGGTTCTGGTGGTGTTGAACCACAATCAGAAACTAACTGGCGTTATGCGAACGACTCAGAAGTTGCGCGTATTATCTTCGTAAACAAATTAGACCGTATGGGTGCTGATTTTTACCGCGTAGTTAAACAAACTAAAGACGTACTAGCTGCTAACCCACTAGTGATGGTTCTACCTATCGGAATCGAAGATGATTTTGTAGGGGTGGTTGACTTGCTTACTCGCAAAGCATACATCTGGGATGACACTGGTCTTCCAGAAAACTACAAAATTGAAGATGTTCCTGCGGACATGGTAGATAAAGTAGAAGAATATCGTGAAATGTTAGTCGAAACTGCTGTAGAGCAAGACGATGACCTAATGATGGCTTACATGGAAGGTGAAGAGCCTTCAATGGAAGACATTAAACGCTGTATTCGTAAAGGTACACGTACGATGGACTTCTTCCCAACCTATTGTGGTTCGGCGTTCAAAAACAAAGGTATTCAACTTATTCTTGACGCTGTAGTTGATTACTTGCCTTCACCTACAGAAGTTGATCCTCAACCTCTTACCGATGAAGAAGGCGAGCCTACTGGCAAATTTGCACTTGTTGATCCTGCAGAAACCTTTAAAGCATTAGCCTTTAAAATCACCGATGACCGTTTTGGTGCACTAACTTTCGTGCGTATCTACTCTGGTACTCTTAAGAAAGGTGACACAATCTTAAATGCTGCGACTGGTAAAACAGAGCGTATTGGGCGCATGTGTGAAATGCAAGCTGACGACCGTAATGAATTATCTTCAGCTCAAGCTGGTGACATCATCGCGATTGTAGGTATGAAGAGTAACGTTCAAACGGGCCACACTTTGTGTGATCCTAAAGATCCAATCATCCTTGAAGCTATGGTATTCCCAGAGCCAGTTATCTCTATCTCTGTTACACCAAAAGATAAAGGTTCAACTGAAAAAATGGGTATCGCTATTGGTAAAATGGTGGCTGAAGATCCTACTTTCCGTGTTGAAACTGACCAAGATTCAGGCGAAACCATCCTTTCAGGAATGGGTGAACTTCACTTAGATATCAAAGTAGACATCCTTAAGCGTACCTATGGTGTTGACTTAGTAGTTGGTGAACCTCAAGTTGCTTACCGTGAAACTATCACTCAAGAAGTTGAAGATTCTTATACTCATAAGAAACAGTCTGGTGGTTCTGGTCAATTCGGTAAAATCGACTACCGTATCAAGCCTGGCGAGCCAAATTCTGGTTTTACTTTCACCTCAACAGTTGTTGGTGGTAACGTACCTAAAGAATTCTTCCCAGCTATCGAGAAAGGTTTTGCTGGCATGATGGATACTGGTGTTCTAGCTGGCTTCCCAGTACTAGACGTTGAAGTTGAATTATTCGACGGTGGATTCCACGCAGTTGATTCATCAGCCGTTGCCTTTGAAATTGCTGCTAAAGGCGCGTTCCGTCAATCAATTCCTAAGGCTGGTCCTCAGTTGATTGAACCTATCATGAAAGTTGACGTGTTTACGCCTGACGATCACGTTGGTGACGTTATTGGTGACTTAAACCGTCGTCGTGGCATGATAAAAGATCAAGAAGCTGCCGCTACAGGTGTACGTGTTAAAGCTGATATCCCACTTGCAGAAATGTTTGGTTATATCGGAAGCTTACGTACTATGACTTCTGGTCGTGGTCAGTTCTCAATGGAATTCTCTCATTACAATCCTTGTCCACAAAATGTGTCAGAGAAAGTAATTGCAGAAACCAAAGAACGTGAAGCTGCTAAGAAGTAAATTCTTTAATTGATTTTAAAAGCCCTATTAATATGAATTAATGGGGCTTTTTTGATCTTATCTTCCCTTTAGGCTTGAATACTGTGACTCGGCACCATATGGTAGCTATGACATAAATAATTCTGCTCTTTATGATTTTAAATTAATAGGTCAGTTTATCTACGCCCATTAATCCCATCCCAAAATAGGAAAAATACATGAAATTAAACACCCTTGCTTTTCTGACAGCATCTTCTTTATTTTTAGCTGCATGTGGCAACGACAAAACAGCAACACCAGAATCTAAAACAGCAGAAGCTCCTGAGGCTGCAGGCGACGCTGCAACTGATACCGCCTTAACCACGCTTGAGCAAAAATTAAGCTATATAGTAGGAACAAACTTAGCGGGTCAATTTAAAAACGATGAACTTTCTTTGGATGTTGACGCCTTCGTTTTGGCAGTTAATGATGTAATGTCTGGTGCAGACCCACGTTTAACTCAGGAGCAAATTCAAGAAGCAGTAGCAACTGTTCAGAAACAAGCCCAAGAGAAACAACTACTTGCGCAACAAGAAGCCAGCGCTAAGAATAAAGCAGCGGGCCTTGCCTATCTTGAAGCCAATGCTAAAAAAGAAGGCGTTGTCGTAACTGAAAGCGGTTTGCAATATAAAGAAATCGTAGCGGGTGACGGTGAAATGCCTACGTCAGATAAAACTGTTGTAGTTCATTACACTGGTACATTAACTGACGGTACCGAATTCGACAGCTCTTATAAAAGAGGACAACCGGCTGAATTTCCAGTGACAGGCGTAATCAAAGGCTGGGTAGAAGCCCTTCAGCTTATGAATGTAGGTGACAAATTTGAACTGGCTATCCCATCGGACCTAGCATACGGTGCGAAAGGTAGCGGTCCAACTATCGGCCCTGATGCCACTTTGTTATTTGAAGTTGAACTAATCGAAATAAAATAATGAGTTAATTGAAAGCCTTGCCTCCAGCTGTGTGAGGCTTTCACTTTAATAAAACAGCTTGACGAAAATGTAACCCCCTTCCCAGTAGTGCTTCAAATAAGTATCTTAGACCTACATAACCGGCTTTCAAACCTAGTTAGTTGGCTATTCAACTCACTTAAATTTATCGGAAATGATGCCGTAGCTCAGCTAATACCAATTCATCTTATCAATTAGTCACTCAGAGAACACCAGCGACTTTCAATCGAGGCGTAGTCCTGCAGGAATGGCTACCCCCTTTCAAAGGACTAGAACGAAGAGTGAAAGTCGCTGATGTTCTCCCTTTGGGCGAGGTTTAAAAGCACCTACTCTGCGTTGCTCGAACTTACAATAGAATAACTATTGCTTCATTCGAACGCCTTGATTAGGTGATTTTAAACCTCGCTGAGCGATCAATTGTTAGGATGGATTGGTA
>NZ_JBDVXF010000042.1:0-62444 GCF_039964565.1 Paraglaciecola sp. | reverse complement strand
TTCTCCCTTTGGGCGAGGTTTAAAAGCACCTACTCTGCGTTGCTCGAACTTACAATAGAATAACTATTGCTTCATTCGAGCGCCTTGATTAGGTGATTTTAAACCTCGCTGAGCGATCAATTGTTAGGATGGATTGGTATTATAATTCTTTGTTAAATAACAAAGAAAAAAGTGAGTAATGCATTGATACACTTTGAAAACTTTCACAGCCATGTTATTTTTGTATACATTTTTAAAATTGAATACAAAAATGAATTTCAAAACGTTTATTTCTGACATTAGCTTTTCAGCTATCAGTGCCGGTTTTATCGCTGTGTTAGTCGGGTATGCCAGTGCTTGGGTAATAGTATATCAAGCCGCAATTGCTGCTGGAGCTAGCCAAGAAATGATTGACTCTTGGATATGGGCACTAGGTTTGAGTATGGGGTTGGGTTGTTTAGGTTTATCGTTATACTACAAACGCCCGATCATCATTGCGTGGTCTACGCCAGGCGCTGCTTTGTTAGCAACAACGCTAAGTGGTAACAGCATTGCACAAGCTATAGGTATTTTCGTATTTGTGGGTGTTTTAACGTTGTTGACGGGTTTGTCTGGTTGGTTTGACGCACTTACCAAGCGTATCCCTCTACCGCTCGCTTCTGCGATGTTGGCAGGCATATTGATACAGTTTGGGTTAAGTATTTTTACCTCGTTGCAAAGCGAGCCGCTAATGGTAGGGATCATGTTGGTGACTTTTTTGTTCGCCAAAAAATGGTTACCGCGATACACAATAATGATAGTACTACTAGCCGGGTTTATATATGCCTTCACATTTGAGCAAATCGGTTTACAACAAGTCAGATGGGAGCTCTCGATGCCGGTTTGGACAATGCCAGAATTTGATTTAAGTTTATTGATAGGTGTAGGTTTACCCTTATTTGTAGTGACCATGACATCACAAAATGTGCCTGGCATCGCCATACTAAGGGCAACAGGTCACAATCAAGCCCCCGTCTCTCCAATACTCAGCTGGACCGGCGGACTCAATGTGCTATTTGCACCTTTTGGCGCCTTTACATTAAACCTGGCAGCCATCACAGCAGCAATTTGTGCCAGCGAAGAGGCACATCCTGATGCAGATAAACGTTATGTTGCCGGTGTATTCGCTGGCTTATTTAATATATTGGCAGGTATTTGTGGCGCAGCAGTAGTCAGTTTATTTGCGGCTTTTCCAGCAGCGATGATTTCTGCATTAGCGGGTTTAGCGTTATTGGGCATCATTGGCGCAAGTTTACAATCGTCTTTTGAACAAGCCAATTACCGCGATGCGGCCTTAGTTACATTTTTGGTGACGGCTTCCGGGGTATCTTTTTTTAATATTGCATCAGCATTTTGGGGCATTACATTTGGGCTTGCCACACTTGCCATAAGCCGAGTAACGAGAACCTAACCAATGACTGAACGACAACCGGCTGAAGCACTCTATCAGCAATTAAAACAAGACATTCGTGATAACAAATTACCAATCGCTACCCCCTTAAAACAGGAGCAATTAGCGTCAGACTATGGGGTGAGCCGCATACCGATTAGGGATGTGTTACAGCGTTTAAAAAATGAAGGATGGCTAGCACAAAGTGGCAAACGTGGCGTGATGGTGCATCCGTTAAGCGCCACCGAAGCAGAAGATTTATACATGATGCGGATGTACTTAGAGCCGCTTATTCTTAGTCATGCGATGTCAAAATTCAATCACCAAATATTGGGACAAGCCACAGATATCCTAGAACAACTCGACCAACCCAAGTTAAGCATTAGCAAACATGGCGATCTCAATTGGCAGTTTCACGGGTGCCTCTATCAAGCCGCCAACCGCCCTGCTTTGTTCAACAATATCCGCAACCTACACCAACTATGTTCAAGATATATTGGTTTTCATTCAGTTGAACTAAATTATGAAAAAACCAGCCAACAAGAGCATTATCAATTATTAGACGCAATCAAAGCCAAACAACTAGGCAAAGCTAAAAATATCTTAAAACAACATATTTCTGAAGCGGGCGAAATATTAGTCGAATACTTGCATAAAAATATGCATTTTTGACGGTTAAATCTGGTCCACAAACCCTTGTTGATCTAATGCACCTTCAAGTGCCGCCATACCCGCTGGTAAGTCTAGTTTTTGCCCCAAAAGATTAAAACTTGCACCAAAAGCATGCAAAGTTCGGAATAAGTTATGGGCACGGCATTGTTCACCCATTTGCCCAATACGCACAATGTTTGCCCCAAAGGAGCCAGAAATTTCTACTTTATAACGGCTAGACATAGTACTAAGTAATTGTTTAGCGTCCACTCCACTGGGGACACTAATACCCACAACAGAATTGAGTCGTGCGTCTGGTTTGACGTATAGGGATAATCCCATTGCTTCAATACCGGCTTGTAATGCTAGTGAGCTTCTAAGATGTCTGTCAAATCTAGCGCTTAAGGTTTCTGTGCACACCAACCTTAACGCTTCATGTATCGCCAATATTCCAGAAACAGGCGCGGTATAATGATAGGATTTTTTATACCAGAACTGGTCGGCCAATTTAGCGTCTAAACACCAATGTCGCAATTGATCTGTGCGAGACTGAATGTGGTCCCAAGCTCGACTAGAAAAACCAATAAGAGATACACCTGGTATACAAGATAATCCTTTCTGGCCACCGGTAATCACTGCATCTATACCCCATTCATCCATATCAAACTTCATGGTGCTTAGGGTACAAACCGCATCAACAATCACTAAACAATTGTGGGCCTTTGCTGCTGCTGCGATTGCTGCTAAATCGGCATTACAAACGGTACTTGAGGTTTCGCCTTGCACTATAGTCAGAACTTGGGGCTGATGCTGCTCAATATACTGAGCGACGACTGCAGGGTCGGCACTATGACCTTCTTCTACAACCAAACGAATAACATTCGCTGCAACTCGTTCAGACATTTCCGCTAGACGGTTGCTGAAAAAACCATTGCATACACTCAGTACTTTACTGCCTGGTACCACTAAGTTAGCCACAGCCATTTCCATCGCAGCAGAGCCTGGACCTGCCACACCTAATATATGCCCAGTTTCTGTCTGAAACACATAACGTGACATTAACTTAACTTGTTCAATAATCTGCGCCATGGTATCGCCCAAATGATTGATTACGATACCATTGGCCGCTGCCACTCTCGCCGGAATAGGAACTGGCCCCGCCCCCATCATCAATAATGGTTCTTCGGGTAGAATACTGTCTAAAGACAAAATACCTTGGGGCGACTTAATACGCACGTTTATTCCTTAGTTTCAAAGGGTTAACTCTATGCCCCGAGTATACTGAAAAGCATCGAGGATCCGATGCTTTTTATGGTTCATTGCCTGCTATTATCTGCTAACAAATAGCCAAACTGTATATCAACGTAATAGATGCAAAAAGTGTAAATGTTTATGGTATTGATCAATCACATCGTTAATTACTGCTTGTTTCGACCACCCCATAATATCGTAGTCTTGGCCGCCTTCGATCAAATGTACTTCTGCACGATAATAGGTATGATCATCGGCACTTTCTTGAGATTCTTCGTTATCTGGTGAAAAACTAGGTTGTAGGTATTTTTGGCACTTTATGCCATATGAGAAAGCGTATTCACTGCCGTGCTGCACATTCAAGCTCAACATATCAGTTGAGCTAATTATCTCCGACTCAACTTGATTATTAGCCAACTCTTTACTCACATTCTCTAGCGCCTTGCGCACTGTATCATCGATAAACTGGGTGACCGCAGTTTTGTTAGGAAATTGTATGATTGCCGAAAGTCGCTGTTCCCAGCCGCTATCTGTTGTAGGTGGATGTGGATGCACGTTCATAGCCAAACTCGCCTTTTTATGAGTTTCAATACGCAATGCCTTAATCAGCCCCACTAACGCAAGCAATAAAATGATCGCAAAGGGCAATGCCGTAGCAATAGTCATGGTTTGCAGCGCATTTAAACCACCCGCGGTCAGTAATATTGCGGCAACCAAGCCCACTCCAACGGCCCAATATATACGCTGCCAAACTGGTGTATCATTTTTTCCGTGCGAACAAAGCATGTCTACTACCATGGCCCCTGAGTCGCATGAAGTAACAAAAAACACCACCACCATCAAGGTTGCAATAAAACTTAACAATTGCTGAAATGGAAAGTTTTCCAAAAATACAAACAACGCCACTGGCGCATTAGTGCTTACCATCTCGCCTAATTTGTCTACCCCTTGGGTATAAATTAGGTCAATGGCCGAGTTACCAAACACTGTCATCCAAAAAAGAGTAAAAGCAGTGGGGATAACTAACACCCCAATCACAAACTCACGAATCGTGCGTCCGCGGGAAATACGCGCAATAAATAACCCAACAAAAGGCGCCCATGCTAACCACCATCCCCAATAAAAGATGGTCCATCCTCCAATCCAATCCGTTTTGTCATAAGCAAATAAGTTAAAAGTGTTTCGCACAATATCAGACAGATAAGCCCCAGTATTTTGCACGTAAGCGGCCAGTAAAAACACAGTCGGGCCCAAAATCAAAATGAATAACAATAATGCAATAGCCAAAATCATATTCAATTCTGATAAGCGTCGAATGCCCTTATCTAGCCCTGTCGCCACCGAGACAATTGCCACCGCAATGATGCCAATCATCAAATAAATCTGCACTGGTACTGACTCTTCCAGATCAAATAAGTAGTTTAATCCTGAATTAATCTGAGCGGCGCCCAATCCCAAAGATGTGGCAATACCAAAAACGGTGCTAACCACTGCTAGAATGTCCACAGTATGACCCGCCCAGCCATAAATACGGTCACCAATCATCGGATATAGCGCGGAGCGTAATGTGAGCGGCAAATTTAACCTGAAACTAAAATAAGCCAAGATTAATCCTACAACTGCATAGATTGCCCAAGCATGTAACCCCCAGTGAAAAAAGGTCATTTTCATGGCTTCTCTCACGGCTTCCGTTGTACCTTCGGCGGCTGTTGGGGGTGACAAAAAGTGCATAACGGGCTCGGCTACACCAAAAAACATGAGCCCGATACCCATTCCTGCTGCAAACAACATCGAGAGCCAGGTCGGCAGTGTAAAATCAGGCTTACAATGATCTGGACCTAGACGTATTTCGCCAAAGCTAGAAAAACCAACATACAACACGGTGAGAAGAATGATAGCTACTGACACCACGTAAAACCAACTACCGTTTTCGATAATGGTACTTTGTAAATCAGTAAAAAATACATCCGCCGCTTGTGGCGCAATCAACGCAAATAAAACTAAAACTAGAATTGAAAGTGAAGAAAGATAAAAAACGGGGCGATTGAGGTATTGATCTATTCGAGTTAGGACCACTTAGGACAGCCTGTAAATCTAATTATTAACGGGAAATATACCCCATCTGAAACCTCTTTAAAACTTGAATATATGTAGACTACTAAGTATTGCCCCCCCTTATTCGCGACTAAAGTACTAGGAATCACTTTAGAAATCGCGGCCTGAGTCTGGTACACTAATCAACGAGACACTAATAAAAATTCGTATTGAAATTAAAATTTGCATATATTGCAATGAATAAAAATATTCCCTGAACAATGTATTCATAAGCTAAAAAGGTTCTTATTACATGAACAGAACAAAAATAAGTTGTGCAATAGTCACAGCACTCGCTATCAATCCTGCGATAGCGCAAGAGAAAACGTCAAAAGCACAAATAGAAACCATTCAAGTTACCGCAACCAAAAGAACTGAATCGATACAAGATGTTCCCGTATCGGTTTCTGCTTTGAACGGCGAAGCGTTGGAAAATTTAGGCGTAGAAAGCTTTAACGACTACGTAGAATTTCTTCCAAATGTCGTTTTCCAGGGCACAGGTCCCGGTCAAAATGAAATATATATTCGTGGTGCCGCCACCACACAAACCAACATATCGGTATCTTCAGTACAGGCATTACAGCCCTCTGTTGCATTTTATCTAGATGAACAACCTGTCTCCATGCAAGGCCGAAATCTAGATGTGTATGCAGCTGATGTGGAGCGAATCGAGGTATTGCCAGGTCCACAAGGCACCCTGTTTGGTGCAAGTTCGCAATCAGGTACAGTGCGCATGATCAGCAAAAAACCGGATCACACAGGTTTTGCTGCTGGTATGGATGTAAATATTGGTAGCACTAAAGGCGGCGAAATGAGCAATTCCGTCGAAGCCTTTATGAACTTTACGCCTACTGATGAATTGGCCCTGCGCGTTGTAGCTTACAATGATAAACAAGGCGGATGGATTGATAATATCCTCAATAAGCCTGGTGAAGGTGGTTATATTGGCAGTGCGGTTGTAATTGACAGAATATCAGGTGGCGTGCTTAACGACCCTGAAAACACTCCTATTATTTCACCTGAAAATGGCATCTTGGTAGAAGATGATACTAACGACGCTGTATATGCGGGTGTTCGATTTGGTATGTCTTATTTGATCAATAACGATTGGTCATTGTTGGTGCAGCACACCGCTCAGTCTCTTGAGACCGAAGGTGTGTTTTCTTACGATCCTAACCTTGAAGGTGAAAGTTCGGTCAACCGTTTTACACCTGAAGACAATGATGATGAATTTGGACTCACCACTTGGACTTTGAAAGGTCGTTTAGACAAGCTTGATATAGTTTACACGGGTGGTTATCTAGATCGTGAAATTAGCTCTACTATCGATTACACCGGTTATACCAACGGCGGTTTGTTCTCAGCATATTATGTTTGCCAATACGGTGGTTCGGTTGCAGTAGAAGATGAGCTTTGCTTAGACCCCTCTAAGTACTACAAAGAACAAACAGATACGTCGCGTATCACTCACGAGTTGCGTTTCAATACAGATGTAGACAATGCTTGGCGTGTTACAGCCGGTATTTTCTATGATGATCAAGAAGTTGCAACCGTTGGTCAATTCAAAATTGCCAGTACAGAAAAATTTCCTAATCTGGCTAGAACGCTTCCAGGTAGTGAAGGAATTAATTCTGACGGCGGACCGTTCGAGTCAGGCATTAGTTTTGTTAACGATGTGACCCACACCATTGAACAAGTGGCAGTGTTTGGTCAAATTGAATACGATCTTACCGATAAACTCACTGCTTCTTTCGGCGCTCGTTGGTATCAAATTGATGATATTTTCAAAGGTTCAACAACCAGCACAGATGTGACCCGCAGAATTCGCGCTTTTGGAAGCCAAGATCCTGCTGAGTTAGATTTAGCAACAGGTGGTGATGGCCCAGGAGTGCTCCAAGCGGCCATTGCAAGTGGTCAATTAGATGTCAGTTTATTAGACGATAGCGGCACATTAACTGTTGACGATACTATCTTCAAAGCCTCATTAGATTACAAAGTCAATGACGACGTATTGTTATTTACGACTTATTCAGAAGGATTTAGACCGCCTGTTACCAACCGCCAAGGTGGTGATCTTGCGAGTAATCAAAATGGTGCGTTTGAAGGGTTCAGAATACCGGTTTATTCCACTACCGATAGCCTAGATAACTTCGAAATAGGCATGAAAGGTGACTTTTTAGACGGTATTTTACGAGTCAATGCGACTGCTTTTTATTCTGAAATTACTGACTTACAAACATCACGTTATGACCCTACTAACATCAGTTTTTTAGTATTTACCGATAATGTGGGTGATGCTGAGATAAAGGGCATTGATGCGGATATCACTTGGCTGGCAACAGACAACTTAGTAATCAATGCGGCGTTTAGTGTGCTCGATACAGAATTAACTCGAGTTAACGCTGAGCTAGCAGGCATCGCACCGGGAGTAGGCGCACAACTACCTTATTCAGCTGAATTTTCGGGTAATATACGTGCACGTTATTATTTCGAGCTTGATGATGGTTACAATGGTTATTTGAATGCTTCAGTAAGTTACACAGGTGATCGTTTAGCTGGAATGTCGATGGATGCCTATGTAACTGAAGATGCGACACGATTAATCTACGGAACAGGTTCTGGCTTACCGATTCAAAATGAAGCCGCCACATATGATGGCACCTCATTTACAGACTCGAATGGTGATGTTTTCCAAGGTGGACGTTACATTCAAGAGAGCTATGCCATTGCCAACGTATCTGTTGGAATCACTAAAGACGACTGGAAAGCTGAGTTGTACATCGATAACCTCACTGACGAAAGTGCTGTGCTTTATATAGATACACAGCAGTTTACGCCAAAAGTTGTCACCAACCGCCCTCGTACGTTAGGACTAAGACTATCTTACGATTTCTATTAGGATAGTGTTATAGGGTGTATTTCCCAACTAATAAAGGCAAGCGTTTAGCTTGCCTTTATTTTTTATGTAGTGAAAAATCCCGTAGACAACTCTCGTCTGAGTAGACCAAAAATTTTAATCCTCTGGAGGAAACGCGTGGTAACAAACGTTGGCGAAGACAACAGCAAAAATCACATCAAGATTGACGATATTAAACGAGCGCTACAAGCAGGCGAAAGTGACAACGCCATATCACTTTGCCAGCGAGTACTAGAAAACCCAAAAGATACTCAAGAAAAAATCGAAGCATACTATATGCTGGCCGTTGCCCAGCGTACCAAAGGGCTGATAGACGAAGCAACCGAAACGCTCAAAACACTCATTGCTGCAGATCCTAATCATGCTCGCGCCCACCAAGAAAATGGTTATCTATTTCTAAGTACTGATAATAAGCCCAGCGCAGCTGCAGCCTTTGCCAAAGCCACTAGACTTAATCCAGCATTATTATCCAGCTGGCAGAAGTTAGCCCCTTTATATGCTGAATTGAATCATAGCGCGGGGGAAAGATTTGCTAGTCAGCAAATCGCCTACCTCTTGCAATTACCGGTAGAAATTCGTGGCGCTCGAGACCTTATGTACGAAGGTAAGTTAGGTCTAGCCGATAGCGTATGTCGTCGTTTTTTGCAAAATCACAAACACCATGCTGAAGCCATGCTGCTGCTAGGTGAAATTGGCATCAAGTTAAAACTGTATCATGAAGCCGAGTTTCTACTAGAAAGCTGCGTTGAGATCCACCCAACCCATGAAGCAGCCAGAGCTGAGTACGTACAATTATTATCTAAACTAGGTAAATTTGAGCAGGCCAAACTACAGGCCGAACAGTTACTAAACGAACACCCGAGTAATCACCAATATCTTGCAGCAAAAGCTGGCGCTATGGTGGGAATAGGAGAGGTTGAACCGGCCATCGAGCTTTATCAACAGATTATTGGTGACCGCAACGACCTACCAGGCATACAACTGCTTCTTGGACATGCTTACAAAGCAAACGGCAATATTGAGCAGGCAATAGCAGCTTATCAACAAGCTTACAAAATTCGCCCCGACTACGGTGATGCATTCTGGAGTTTAGCCAATACTAAAACCTATCGATTTACCGACGAAGAATTAACCTTGATGCAGACTCAACTGGATAAAATCGATATTGAACAAGACGACAAGGCTCATCTTGAATTCGCTTTGGCTAAAGCTTATGAAGATCGCAAACGATTCGATACTGCTTTCAGTTATTACCAAAAAGGTAATGCTTCAAAAAATCAGCGCAGTCATTACTCACAAGTCAAAGTAAGTGAACAAGTTGAGGCGCAAAAATCTGTTTTCACGGCTGATTATTTTAAAACTTATCAAGATCTTGGCGATCAAAGCCCGGATCCTATTTTTATAGTGGGCCTGCCCAGAGCCGGTTCCACCTTACTAGAACAAATATTAGCCTCACATTCTCAAGTAGACGGCACTATGGAATTACATAATGTATTAGGACTAGCAGCGAGGTTAAGAAATAGTAAAAGCGGCTATCCCAAAATAGTGGCTGAATTAGACAACGAATATTTCGCCCGCTTCGGTAAACAATTTATCGCTGATACTCGGTGTTATCGTCAAGGAGCAGCATTTTTCATCGATAAAATGCCTAATAACTTTATGCATATTGGTTTGATAAAATCGATTCTTCCCAAAGCCAAGATAATTGATGCTAGACGTGATCCCATAGCCTGTTGCTTTAGTGGATACAAACAGTTGTTTGCTGAAGGACAAGAGTTTTCTTATGACTTAGACAATCTGATCCACTACTATCAATCCTATTTGTCATTAATGGATCATTGGAACAGTGTGTTACCGGGCTACGTATTAAAAGTGCAGCACGAAGACGTAATTGATGATCTAGAAGGCCAAGTGAGACGTTTATTAGACTTTTGCCAGTTGCCCTTTGAAGCATCTTGTTTAGATTTTCACAAAACAAAACGTACCATTAAAACCCCAAGCTCTGAGCAGGTCCGCCAGCCGATAAACTCGAGTGCTAGGGAACAATGGAAACATTTTGAGGCACAGCTTACTCCACTAATTACAGCCTTCGGTGCGAAATAAAATAACGCCATCGACCAACCAGCAATATTAAGAGTCTACACTCGGCTAGTCGCTACTTACATCGATTAGTCGAACTCTCACTTACCACGTAATGAGCATCATATTTGCTGACATTCAATGTAACAATATAATGAAGCCACTGAACAACCCAAAGCTTTCAGTCCTTACCTAAGTATGCAATTATCTGAAGGTTAATTTCCTTCCACTTAATGACGGCTCAAAATGAAAAAAGCACTTTGTTACCTAGTGTTATTGACTAGCACTTTTACTACATTTCACAGCATATCAGCGCAAGAACCCATTAAAAACCCGAAATTTGAGGTCAATTACCAGAAGTTTGTTTTAGACAATGGCCTAGAAGTGGTATTTCACATTGACCGTTCTGATCCGGTTGTAGCAGTAAACTTAACCGCCCACGTAGGATCAGCTCGAGAAATAGCTGGACGCACTGGATTTGCTCACTTATTTGAACACTTGTTGTTTTTAGAATCAGAAAACTTAGGTAAAGGCGGCTTAGATAAACTATCAGCCAAAATTGGTGGCTCTGGGGCCAACGGTTCCACCTCTAGAGACCGAACCAATTATTTACAAACCGTACCAAAAGACGCCCTAGAAAAAATGATTTGGGCAGAAGCCGATAAACTCGGTTGGTTTATTAATACAGTTACAGTGCCCGTTTTAGAAAAAGAGAAACAGGTCGTCAAAAACGAAAAACGCCAAAGCAGTGATAACGCCCCTTATGGCCACAACTGGTATGTCATCGATCAGAATCTTTATCCGCAAGATCACCCATATAATTGGCAAGTAATTGGCTCACTTGCAGATTTACAAGCTGCCACTTTGGATGACGTCAAACAATTCTTTAAACGTTGGTATGTGCCGAATAACGTCACCTTAACGCTGGCTGGTGACTTTGACCCCGTGCAGGCAAAACAGTGGGTAGAAAAATATTTTTCTGAAATCAAAGCTGGCGAAAAAATCACACCTCTTAAAAAACGTGCAGCAAAATTAACGGAAACTAAAAAACGTTACCATGAAGACAACTTTGCCAACCAGCCACAGCTCACACGCACTTATCCCACAGTAGAACAGTACCACCCTGACTCTTATGCTTTAAACGTATTGTTTGAGTACCTAGCCAATGGGAAATCTGCACCGCTTTACAAAGTGCTAGTTGAAGAAAAGCAGCTAGTGCCTGGTGCCACTATTTATCATCAAACCAGTGAACTAGCTGGTCAAGCTTATTTAATTGCCAGAGCTTATGGCGATATAGATTTAGACCAAGTGAACAGTGGTATTGATCAAGCCTTTAAGCAATTCGAGAAAGACGGGATTTCTGAGCAAAATTTGCAACGAATTCTCGCCACCCAAGAAACCAATTTTTATAATCAACTATCGAGTGTACTAGGTAAAGGTGCGCAATTAGCTTACTACAACATTTATACTGGTGATCCTGGCTACGCTGCAACAGAAATCGAAGCCATTCTCAGTGTCACCGCTGAAGATGTAAAACGAGTGTATAACCAATACATTAAAAACAAACACTATGTAGTCACTAGTTTTGTTCCTAAAGGAAAACTCGGACTAGCGGTGCAAGGCTCGACTCAAGCTAAAGTAACCGAAGAACAAGTGGTTCAGGGAGCAGAAAAGCAGGTTAACCCTAATGTGGTAGCGTCTTACACCAAAACACCTTCTACATTTGATCGTTCAATAGAACCCGATTATGGTGAGTCAGCGGATGCAATAGTGCCAGATATATGGCAAGGGCAACTTGACAATATCCAAGTACTTGGCATTGAAGTACACGAAGTACCTCTGGTTGACGTTGAGCTAGTCATAGACGGCGGGCAATTATTAGAGCCCCTAAACAAAGTGGGCATGGCTAATATACTTGCACAAATGCTCACAAGTGGTACCAAAAATAAATCACCAGAAGCCCTAGAAAATGCCATTAAACAACTAGGTGCATCCATTTCTGTATCTGCCAATAAAGAAGACATTCGCATAAAGGTAAATACCCTAGCTAAAAACTATCAACAAACCATGGACTTAGTTACAGAAATCCTATTGGAACCTCGCTGGGACAAAAAAGAATTTGCTTTAATTAAGCAACAAACATTATCGCAAATTCGCCAGCAACAAGCAGATCCGAGAAGCGTAGCAAACAATACGTTTAACGAATTGATCTATGGTGAAAATAACATCCGTTCAAAAAACATATTGGGAAACAAAAGCGCAGTCGAAGCAATTTCTTTAGAGGATATCCAAAGCTTTTACCAAAACAATCTGTCACCTAATTTAACTAGAATTCATGTGGTAGGGGCGATTGCTAAAAAAGCGGTACTAGGATCATTGTCGACATTAAGAGCCAAATGGCCTGCGATTAAAGTCACTCTGCCTAAACTTACCACAGCGAATCGCCCTTCCGAATCTAAAGTGTATTTTTACGATATACCAGGAGCTAAACAAACAGTAGTAAACATTGGCTATCCCGCATTGGCCACAACAGACAAAGACTACTATCCTGCGACTATTATGAATTACATTCTTGGGGGTGGCAGTTTTGCTTCGCAACTCACTCAAGAATTACGTGAAGGAAAAGGTTATACCTATGGGATTTTCTCTGGTTTCTCTGGCACCAAAGATCCAGGCATCTTTAGAATTTTTAGCCAAGTACGTTCAAACGTCACCTTAGAGTCTGCGCAGTTAATCAAAGAAATCCTTGAAAACTACGGAAAAAATTACTCACAGCAAGACCTTGCCACCAGTAAAAGTTTCTTGATCAAAAGTAACGCTCGAGCATTCGAAACAGCCAATGCGAAATTAGGATTATTAAATAACATTAGTAAATACAACTGGCCAAAGAATTACGTTAAACAACGAGAAAAAACAGTCAACAACATCAAGGTAAAAGACGTCAAAGCGCTTGCTGACAAGTATTTGTTAGCCAATCAAATGATCTGGTTGTTTGTAGGTGATGCCAATACACAACTAGCTCGGATGAAAGCGCTAGGGTTTGGTGAGCCAGTATTGTTAAACCCCGCTAAAGATCATTAGGTTTAACTCAGCCTTTTGAATAGTGAAGTGGTGGAGTGATTTCTCCATCACTCTCAATTGAGTGATATGAACTACTCACTAGCGAAAGAGAAAGGGTCATTTATGGTGATAATCAAGTAAACCAAAATATTGAATGTTTCACGCCTATATATGCGATTTTCTATACTATAGTTTTGGCCTACTATTTTTCTAGCTAATTTGATAAATAAAGGATGAAGGGATACATGAAAAAATATTTTTTGACGTTATGTTTGATTACATTTTCACTGACGGGACAAGCGAAAAGTACTACGAGTGAGTTTGATAGGTTACTTAATAATCTATTCACAGCTGATGGTCCTGGAGGTGTGGCTTTAGTCGTCGAAGATGGAAAAACGGTATACCGTAAGGCCTTTGGCATGGCCAATTTAGAATTAGGTGTCAAAATGACGCCAGAAAACATATTTCGCATTGGCTCAATTAGTAAACAATTCACCGCCGTGGCTATCCTAAAGCTTGCCGAAGAAGGCAAGATTGACTTAGATGCTGACATAACGCAGTACATCAAAGATTACCCTACTCACGGTCACACTATTACAATCAAACATCTGTTGAATCACACTTCTGGGATTAAAAGTTATACTAGCCTCGAAAAATGGGATGCACAGGAACGCAAAAGAGATTTCACCCCAACACAACTCATTGATTACTTTAAACATGAACCAATGGATTTTGCTCCCGGTGAGCAATTTAGATATAACAATTCTGGTTATATCTTGTTAGGCCACATTATTGAATTGGTGTCTGGTGAAACCTATGCTGATTACATTCAGAATCACCTGTTCCAACCCTTGAACTTAAGCAACTCATCTTATGGCTCAACTTCAAGGATCATCAAAAATCGTGCTTATGGTTACAGCAAAACAGATGATGCCTATATAAACGCTGACTTTTTAAGCATGACTCAACCTTATGCTGCAGGATCACTGTTATCCACTGTAGATGATGTATACGCTTGGTACACAGCTATTATGAACGATAAAGTGATTAACAAAACAAGCCGAAAAATGGCCCATCAAATGGGCGTTCTAAACAGCGGTGAAAAGATTGATTATGGCTTTGGTTGGTTTATTGGCAACATTCAAGGCTCACCCATGATCGAACACGGTGGTGGCATTAACGGTTATTTAACCGCTTCGATTTGGTTACCTGAAGAAAAGGTATTTGTCGCAGTCTTTTCTAACTGTAACTGCAATGCTCCGGGTGATACTGCAAACAAAATGGCAGCCATTGCCATCGATAACCCCTTCAACTGGAAAAAAGTCAATCTCAATGATGAATTATTAAAATCCTATCAAGGTGTATACGAAAAAGCCCCTGATGATTTGCGAACCTTTACCTTTGAAGATGGCCAACTCTATTCCTTAAGAAGTGGTGGTACCCGGTATAAAATTTTCCCTTTTGCCAAAGACCAGTTTTTCTTTGAAGACAGTATTGTCACACTAACCTTCAATCGCGATAACGCAGCAAAGATTAATTCAGTGACCTTAAACAGTACTGGGCAAGCGAAAGTTTGGCTAAAAACCGATAAACCTATTGCTACGTTTAATGAAATCAAATTGGACCCCAAGGTATTTACGACTTATGTGGGCAAATATCAACTTGCCCCTACTTTTCATATCAATATTTTTAGCGAAGATAACAAAATGTATACCCAGGCCACTGGCCAAGAAAAAGTTGAATTGGTTGCCATCGGTATCAATCAATTAATGCTCAAAAACACTGATATCAAACTCACGTTCAACACGCTCAAAGATGGCACAGTAGAGAGTTTAACCTTACATCAAAATGGCGAGCACTTAGCAAAAAAAATTGAGTGAATATGGTATTGAGAGAGGATGATTTGTCTGTTTCTAAGTATCACCTAGATTAAATTTGACACTGATCTAGCCCTTAAAAAAAACGCCTATTCAGGCGTTTTTTGTTTTTATGTTATTGCGATAGTGACTATGCCTATTGGTCTATTACTTTAAACGATATCGAACTTGGATATTGTTCGCTGTGGTACAACTTATGTTGCGCCTTAACATAATCTTCTTCTGTCGCATTAAAGATATTATCGACATATTTCTGCGGGTTCATGTCCATAAATGGAAACATACTACTTTGAACCTGAATTTGTAACTTATGGCCACGTTTGATGGTATGTAAAACATCGTACAATTCAAACTTAACCAAGGTTGGTTTATTAGGTTCAAAGGGCTCAGGCGTGCTCATGCTGTTTCTAAAGCGCCCACGAATGATACCCCAACGCACTAGTTCATGACGATTGCCCGTTTTCTTGTCAACTTTATTGCTGGTTTCATCCATGCCAGGAAATACATCTACCAATTTCACTACAAAATCAGCGGCACTTTGGTCAGTAGAAACCCATAAATTAATATCAATGGCACCTGCTATAGTTTGATCTTCTGTAGCCACCTCAGAGTTAAACACCAAGACATCAGTACGACGCGCGGTAAAACGTTGATCTTCGGCCATATACGGACGATCCCAACCACGACTCACTTTATCTGAGTGGGGAACGGGTTTTTTCGGATCGCTTATGTAATCGCTTGAACCACCTTTAGCTTCTTTTTTCTCAAGTAATTTTTCATTGGCCCCCATATACAGCACCACATCATTACCTTGTTTAGGAGGCCAAGTATCGAACTCTCTCCAACGATTCGCGCCCGTCTCGAACATTGTGGCTTGAGCCAAAGATCCAACTTTGGTTTTTTTACCTTTCTTTGAGTCTTTTAAGTTGTCTTTAAAAAAGGGTAAAAGAATGCGTTCTTGGAACCATTCGCTAGTGTTAAATCCAAATTCCGCTTCACCCATTTTACTGCCATCTTTGGCATTCCATTGGCCGTGATACCAAGGACCCATAATGAGATGGACGTTGTCCTTTTTATTCGCTTTCGACATGCTTTGATAGGTGGCCAAAGGGCCATAAAGATCTTCGGTGTCATACCAACCACCGACGACTAACGTAGCTGGTTTTACATTATTAAGATGAGGTAATACATTACGCGCTTGCCAATATTCATCATAATTTGGATGTTCTGTTAATTCGTTCCAAAAAGGTCGTTCACCTTTAAAATAGTTTTTATTAACGTTACTTAATGGACCTAGATTTCGGAAAAATTCATAACCATCAGGGGTAACCGAATCCATTCCTTTTGGCCAATAGGCAAACTGTCCTTCGCGTTGTTTATCGAAAGTATCGAAGAAAATAAATGCCATTGGAGTAGAAAACGCACCATTTCGATGAAAATCATCATAAAACCAGTTGGCAATAGGTGCTTGAGGTGAAATAGCTTTAAGCGCTTTATGACTGTTAATAGCCGCAACAGAAGTGTAATACCCTGGATATGAGGTACCCCACATGCCTACTTTGCCGTTGTTATTAGGCACATTTTTTACTAACCAGTCGATAGTGTCGTAAGTGTCTGTGGCATCATCGGTGGCTTTGCCACCTCTTTCACCTGCGTCTTGTGGACGCATATTGACGTACTCACCTTCAGACATAAATTTGCCGCGCACATCTTGAAAAACAAAGATAAAGCCCTCTTTTTCAAAAATCTCACTTGGCCCTAATTTGGTTTTATATTTATCGACACCATAAGGGGCAACACGGTAAGGCGTGCGTTGCATCATCATAGGATATTGAGTTGCTTTGTCGTAGGGGATATAAACCGAAGTGAACAATTTCACTCCATCACGCATAGGGATCTGATATTCATATTTTGCGTAATGTGAACGAATATATTCGGCTCTTTTATCTGCTTCTTTAGTATCTGCAGCATGCGCAAATGTCGTTAACATAAGGCTACAACAGATTACAATGAACCCTGTTAAGGTTTTCTTATTCATTAAATCATCCTTTTATGATTATTCTAGTAGCGAGACGTTTCGCTATGGACACAATACTACTATGGCTTGGGATGGTAATCTAAGGGAAAAGTTGTAGGGAGCTTCTCAACATCGACTTAACTACGTCAAGCTAATGACTAGAAAATACTATCTAAAGCACAACCATATTTAGCCTGCATCACCCATAGCACATGCCATATAGGTTTTAGACGTGAATTTAACTTGATGTCTTTTTTTGTAGATAATTGCTAATACTTGAAATTTAAATATCGAGTGTACTAGACATTATTTTTCAATAATCTCCGTAACCACCATGTTAATAGGGCCCTTGCTGAAAACCTTGTTTTATCTACAAAGCTCGGACAAATGGTGAATTTGTTTTATACCCTTTGTTGCATCGGTACTGGTTATCGAAGGGTTAAACCAAATGGCTTGGATGCCTGCAGAGATTGCTGGTTTTATATCTTTATCGTAACTATCACCCACCATAATAATTGATTGGGGTTTGACGCGCAGTCGTTCAGTTATTTTATGAAAAAACTCTGGCGTTCCCTTACCTATACCTAGATTAGCTTTACAGAAATAACCATTGATAAAGTAAGACAATCCTACTCGTTTAAGCGCGAATTGAATATCTTGTTCACTAGAGTCCGCTGCATTGGTAGCGACGTAAATTAGATGTTGTTTCGATAGTGCTTTGAGTGTCGCCAAGGCCCCATCCACAGCTTGAACATTAGGCCAATTGCACATTTTCCCGTGTTGCTCGGGGAAATCAACCATTAGTGTGTCGCCCCAATCAAATAAGTAAGTTTTGGTCATATTGCCTCATTAAACATTTAGACTCATTCAAACAACGCTGCGACAATCAACATTAGTTTGCTTGGCCTTGTTCACTACGATTCGACTAAATTACCACCTGAAACGAAACTAAGATACACTCACTTTTTACATGATGATTAACGTTCTAAACTCCGGATTCACTCAACTCAAATTGGATGTAAATATGTCAGACCCAATCTCTATATTTTTTGAAGCATGGCAAATTGAAGATGCAAAAAAGCGCCTTGAAAAAATAACCCAATCTTCAGTGAAAGATATACAGTACAACGATCCTCGCACGCCAAATACACTAGTGGGTATAGACGCGTTAAGCGAATATGTAGGCATGTTTAGTGCAAATGCTCCGGGTTGGTCAGCAAATGTAGTCAAGAGCGATACCATAGGTGAAATGACACGCGCCACCGTTGCCTTTAGCGGCTTAGGACCAGATGGCTCGAAAACAGTCCAACACGGTCAATATTTCGTTGAAAAACACAACCACTTAATTTCTCGCATGTACGGTTTTGTCGGCACCGGAGAACCCGAATAAAACGACAAAACTAATCACCATCCCCTTTTTATCAAGACATATATTATAAAAATGGAAATATAACTCTTGTAAATTCTAAGAATATACAATGGAGAGCTTGGTAAATCCTACTGCACTATTGGATGTGTAAGTATTAAGAATAGCGCTTTTGAGAGGGGAAAGTTGCGTACTAAAAGCATCTGTGATGTTTTTAGTACGGCAAAAATCAATAGGCAGCCTTCGAAGCCTGATGTTTCACTTATTCAAACAAAGACTTATGCAGCGCACACACAACATCTTTGCTGTCACTGTCACTGACCAATAAAGACAAGTTATGAGGGTTGGCTCCATAACAAATCATGCGTAAGTTGTAGTCGGCAACGGCAGCAAAAATTTTGCTAGAAACCCCTGCTCCACTGTGCATATTATTGCCCACTACCGTAACTAAATCGTAGTTTTCTTCTACCAGCACGTCACAAAATTGCGCGAGTTCTTCTATGGTTTCTTGGTTTAGTCGTTCCAGTACAGAATTGGCGGGGTTGTCTAGAGTAAAAGAGACAGAAATTTCTGATGTGGTAATTAAGTCAACACTGAGTTTATGCTCAGCAATGATAGTAAATACTTTTTGCAAGAACCCCTGAGCATACATCATTTTTGGGGTTTTAACGGTTACCATAACTTGTTCTTTGCGGCGCGTAATCGCGCGGTAAGAAGGTTCTACTTTGCAATCTCGTACAATCCAAGTGCCCCCTTTTTCTGGCTCACGACTTGAGCCAACAAACACTTTGATGTCTTGTCTTAGCGCCGGTTCCATTGTGGCTGGATGTAATACCTTGGCACCAAAGGTGGCCATTTCGGCGGCTTCTTCAAAACTGAGTTCAGGAAGCGGACGTGCTGCTGCGGTGATCCTAGGATCAGTGGTATACACCCCAATGACATCTGTCCATATTTCACAAGTTTGCGCGCCTAAGCCTTCAGCTAAAAGTGCCGCTGTGAAATCCGAACCACCACGCCCAAGGGTAGTAGTATTGCCTTGCTGATCACAACCCACAAACCCTTGGGTTACTAAAACAGTATCCACCAAAGTAGGCAACATCAATTGTTTGGATGCCGTGGCAATTTGTTGTAGATCAGGTACCGCTTGCCCAAATTCACTGTCGGTTTTGAGAACGTTACGTACATCAAAGTTTTCAGCCTTTAGCTGTGTTTGGTTCAAAACCGCAGTAAACAACAGTGACGACATTCTTTCGCCATGGGATAACAATGCATCTTTTAAATCAGCGCGATGGATTATTTCTTCGTGTAAGGCTAAATCAGATAATGAGTCTAACAACTGCTGTAATTTTGGTGCGACTTCGTCGATATTTTCAAGGGCATGTAAAATAGCGTGTTGAATACTTTCGATTTCGATGAGCTTTTGTTTTATTTGTTCCTTAGACATAGCCGTATGGGCTATATCTACCAACAAATTAGTGACACCGGCCGAGGCACTGACCACTACTACTTTTGTGTTCGGGTTGTTTTGAATGATTCTGGCGCAGTTTTCCATTGCAGCAAAATTTGCCACACTAGTACCACCAAATTTAGCTACATTCAGGTTATGGATCGCGCTATTACTCACTGTTTTTTCACTCGTTAAACTCAAACTTATTGCTCACAAAATAACAGTTTTCACTTATAATTAAAAAACAAAAATTAGAGTATTAATCAGCTTTTTTGGAATAGTATATTCGAGTTAATCACCTATTTTGATGATGCTATTGAAAACAGCGCTATCAAGGCTACCTATTTGAGAAGACTTTCGGCAATATAACCCTTTCGTTAATTTACTGAGTAGCTGCAATGCGTTGTTTTTTGTCTTTATTACTCGCGCTATCCCTTTGGTGTGTCGCGCCTTTTATTAATTCTGCCGATAAGGCCGATTTTTCTAATTTAACTCTGGCCAAAACCCAAATGCTGTTGCGCAATGGCGACGCCACTTTGGCCGAGTTAGTTGACTACTATCTGGATCGCATTGATAAATACGACGCCAAGGGTATCAAAATAAACTCTGTTGCTGAGATTAACCCCGCCTTAAAGCAACAAATCGCCGTAATACAAAACAAACTAGATGACAAAAAACCTTTGGGCACTTTGTTTGGGGCGATTGTATTACTGAAAGACAATATTGATGCTAAAGGTATGGTGAATAGTGCTGGCTCTTGGCTCATGCGTGAACATAAACCTACGCACAATGCTTTTGTAGTAGCGCGTTTAATTGCAGAAGATGCATTGATTTTAGGTAAAGCAAACTTGTCTGAATGGGCCAACTTTCGGTCCTCAAAATCCTCAAGCGGCTGGAGCAGTTTATATGGGCAAACCCTGAATCCACACGATCCTACTCGTTCTCCTTGTGGTTCTAGTGCGGGTTCTGGCGCTGCTATTGCGGCCGATTTTGCGTTATTGGCAGTAGGGACCGAAACCGACGGTTCAGTCACCTGCCCTGCTGCGGTAAACGGCATAGTGGGTATTAAACCTACTTTAGGTTTATTAAGCCGAAGCGGTATTATTCCTATTGCCCATTCTCAAGATACTGCGGGTCCCATGACCCGTACGGTAACCGATTCAGTCATTATGTTAGAAGCCATGATGGGCCAAGATCCTACCGACAAAGCCGCTTTGCCGCCAATGAGTCTAAGACAGCACCTAAAATTAGGTGAGCTCAAAGGTAAACGAATAGGCGTGATGCGCAATATGATGGGTTATCACCCTGAGCTAGATCAAGTATTTAACCAGCAACTAGCTATATTTGAAAAAGCCGGAGCCATCATAGTGGACAACGCAAATATCGAAACTAAAGGGGAATGGGGCGACGCCGAATACACAGTTTTGTTGGCAGAGTTTAAAGCAGATCTTAATCAGTATTTGGTACAATCTAAAGCACCATTGAAGAGCCTTGAAGACGCCATTGCCAAAAACATCGAGTTTGCGCCCCGCACTATGCCAGAATTTGCGCAAGAAATATTCATCGCGGCACAAGCCGCACCTAATCTAAACGAAAAGGCCTATTTAGACGCACTTACCAATAGCAAACTAATCACAGGTGCCCAGGGCATTGATGCCACTTTAGCCAAACATAAAGTGGATTTTTTAATTGCTCCAACTACGGCACCAGGCTGGAAAATAGACCACATTAATGGTGACAACTATATGGGGTCAGCAGGCTCGGCGTCTGCAGTGAGCGGCTATCCCCACATCACTGTACCTATGGGGAAAGTAAAACATATGCCTGTCAACATTAGCTTTGTGGGCGCCAAATTATCAGAAGCGGTGCTGGTGCAAGCGGCTTTTGAATTTGAGCAACTCACTCACGCTAGATTAACGCCAAAACTGTAAGTTTTGGCCTTTAGTTAGCAGGGATCATAACGGTATCCCCCACCTGGATACCGTTTTTTGCAAACCATCCTTGATTCATTTCCCACGCATATAGCACCCGCTGTGAAGAACTTGTGGTCGATAAGTCATGGGGCTGCATAGCCTTAATATCAGTGACTTTTCCGTCAGCTCGAATAAATGCCACATCTAATGGAATAAGAGTGTTTTTCATCCACATGCCAGCATATTTGGGTTGTTCAAAGTTAAACAACATGCCGCAGTTTTTGCACATAGACTCTCTGTGCATTAAACCTTGTGCCCGCAACTCAAACGTATTGGCATACTCCAGTGGATACATTTTCTGCTGCACCTTAACCTGAATCTGCTTGAAAACCATATCATCAGCGTTTGCAAAACGTGGGCACGCAATAAGGGTTAAAAATATAAATACCAGCGGAAAACGAAAAATAGTCATGATGAAGATTACTTAATAAAAATTAGGTGAATAGATTACAATCTTTTACAGGAACAACCTATCTCTTTGTTGCTGGTTTCCCATTCTTGGAAATCACCTTGCACGCATCGCTGCTGCAATGTTTTGCATTCAAGTGCATTATATTTCACTTCGGTGTCAGCACCATCGGCCACTGCGCTGCCAACAAATTGTCTAACGTGACTTTTAGTGCAACCAATAAATGAAATGGTTACGGCTACTAGTAATCCAATTTTGATAAAACGTCGCATTATTATTCCCAATCAAAAATAGTTAATCATCTGAATGAAAAAATAATGAAAAGTTCAGATAAGTAACAGTAAACATAAAAAAACCGGTATTCCCAAGAGGCAATACCGGTTTTTGCTGCCAGGTTAGATACTACGCGATACTCAGGGTAGGAATAATGTTGGCTTTGGCAGCTTCTGACGCTTTTTGGAAGGCGTCCATACGATCGAAGTTTAGGTACCTAAATACCTCAGCAGACATAGACTCAATCTTACTAGCATAAGACATGTACTCGTCAGTTGAAGGAATTTTCCCCATAATTGCTCCTACCGCAGCCAGCTCCGCTGAACACAAATATACATTTGCGCCGTCTCCTAAACGATTCGGGAAATTACGTGTAGATGTAGATAAAACCGTGGAATTAGGCTCTACCCTTGCCTGATTTCCCATACAGAGTGAACACCCAGACATTTCAAGACGCACCCCAGATTTGGCATAAATATCATAGTAGCCTTCTTCGGTTAACTGCGCCTGATCCATTTTAGTGGGGGGTGACATCCATAAACGTGTGGGTAAGGTACCATCAAACTGTTGTAACAGTTTACCCGCCGCACGGAAATGACCGATATTAGTCATACATGAACCAATAAAGACTTCGTCAATATTGTTTCCTGCAACATCAGACAAGGTTTTGGCGTCATCGGGGTCGTTAGGACAACATAAAATCGGCTCTTTAATCTCCGCTAAATCAATTTCGATTGTTTCAACATATTCGGCATCCGCATCAGCTTGCATCAATTCAGGTTTCGCCAACCACTCTTCCATCTTACGAGCACGGCGCTCTAATGTGCGGGCATCACCGTAACCTTCGTTGATCATCCAACGTAACATAGTAATGTTAGAATTGAGGTACTCGGCGATAGACTCTTGTGAAAGTTTAATTGTACAACCAGCTGCCGAACGTTCGGCTGATGCATCAGATAACTCAAAGGCTTGTTCTACCGTTAGGTTACTTAATCCTTCGATTTCCAAAATTCGCCCTGAAAAGGCGTTCACTTTACCCTTTTTAGCAACGGTCAATAATCCTTGTTTAATTCCGTATAAAGGAATGGCATGAACTAAATCACGTAAAGTGATGCCAGGTTGCATTTCGCCTTTAAAACGCACCAATATTGATTCAGGCATATCCAACGGCATCACACCTGTTGCAGCGGCAAAAGCCACTAATCCCGACCCAGCAGGAAAAGAAATACCTAACGGAAAACGAGTATGAGAATCACCACCGGTTCCCACTGTATCGGGTAATAACATTCGGTTTAACCATGAATGAATAATACCGTCACCAGCACGCAATGAAACACCGCCACGGTTCATAATAAAATCTGGCAAGGTATGCTGAGTTTCGATATCTATCGGCTTAGGATAGGCTGCAGTATGACAAAAAGACTGCATAGTTAAGTCTGCAGTAAAACCTAAACAGGCTAAGTCTTTAAGCTCGTCTCGAGTCATAGGACCTGTGGTGTCTTGTGATCCAACAGTGGTCATTTTGGGTTCGCAATAGGTGCCTGGGCGAATACCGTCTACACCACATGCTCGGCCAACCATTTTTTGCGCTAAGGTATAACCTTTGCCTGTATCCGCTGGTTGCTCGGGTTTGCGGAATAAATCTGTGGGGCCAAGTCCTAAAGATTCACGGGCTTTTTCTGTCAGGCCGCGACCAATAATAAGGTTGATACGTCCACCAGCGCGCACTTCATCAAGTAAAACTTCAGACTTGTATTGATACTCAGCCAATACTTCGCCTGTTGTTGCGTCTGTAATTTTGCCTTCAAGCGGCAAGATATCAATCACATCACCGATGTTCATTTTTTCAACATCGGCTTCAAATACTAAAGCTCCGGCATCTTCCATTGTGTTGTAAAAAATGGGCGCAACTTTACTGCCAATACATATCCCCCCGCCGCGTTTGTTAGGCACGCCCGGTAAATCTTCACCAAAAAACCACAACACTGAGTTGGTGGCTGACTTACGAGATGAGCCCGTACCCACTACGTCACCTACAAAAGCAACAGGATAACCTTTGGCTTTCATATCTTCGATTTGTTTTAGTGGTCCTACTTCGCCATGTTTTTCGGGCTCCAGACCGTCGCGGGTCATTTTAAATGCGGCACGGGCGTGTAAAGGAATATCTGGGCGAGACCACGCATCAGGCGCCGGAGACAAGTCGTCGGTATTGGTTTCACCCGTTACTTTAAACACAGTCGCTGTGATTTTTTCTGGCATTTCAGGGCGCGACGTAAACCACTCTGCGTCAGCCCATGATTCAATGATGTCTTTTGCGTAAGCATTACCAGCTTTGGATTTTTCTTCAACATCATGAAACGCATCAAACATTAACAAGGTATGTTTCAATTCTTCAGCGGCTAATTCTGCTAAGTCTGGATTATCAAGGGCGGCAACTAAAGTGACAATGTTATAACCGCCATGCATATTGCCTAACAGTTGAATTGCGGCATCTTTTGAAATCAGAGGAGAAGAGGTTTCGTCATCAATAATTGCGGTTAGAAACCCAGCCTTAACATAAGCGGCTTCATCCACACCCGGCGGTACCCGTTCAGACAACAGCTCTAATAAAGTTGCCTCTTCACCTGTAGGTGGCGCTTTTAACAATTCGACTAAGCCGGCGACTTGTTCTGCATTAAGTGGTTTAGGTGGAATATTTTCTGCGGCACGTTCTGCAACGTGTTTACGATAGGCTTCTAGCACAATTTTATCCTCTAAGTTGACCCATTAACGTTACGATATCTTGGGTATAGGAATCTAACCTCACAAGTATAAGGGGTATTATTACAAAGTGTACATTAGACAAAGCTTAAGATTGCGTTCTATCAATATTTGCTTATTTGATGATATTTTTGGTGTAAAAATAAGAGGGGAAATTTGAGCTGCAAATTAGTTTCTGGATAACAAAGGGCTACCTAAACGTTTTAGTTAATTGAGAGTGGCCTCTCAATTAACTAAAACAGTAACCCTGAATATTTTTAGTTTACGAAATGTATTTCCTAAACAGGATCAGCAATTTTAACTGCAACCGCTGGTGCTGACGTTAATGCATGTGTAGGTGGAGCAAAATCAGTCAGGTTAATACCTTCAACCGCTGCAGTATATTCGTCCATAGTAGGGAAACGACCCAGCATAGTAGAAAGCACAACCAACGGAGTAGAGCCTAGTAATGACTCACCTTTTTTGTCCGCAGAGTCCGCAACAACACGTCCTTGGAACAAACGAGTTGAGGTAGCAATAACCGTATCGCCTGGTTCGGCTTTTTCTTGGTTACCCATACACAAATTACAACCTGGGCGTTCTAAATACATGATGTTTTCATACTTAGTCCGTGCCGCACCTTTAGGGTTAGCATCATCAAATTCAAAACCAGAATACTTTTTCAAGATGTCCCAGTCACCTTCAGCTTTAAGCTCATCAACAATGTTGTAAGTTGGCGGAGCAACAACCAATGGGGCCTTAAATTCAATATTGCCGTTTTGTTTTTCAATGTTACGGAACATTTGCGCAATGATTTGCATATCACCTTTATGCACCATACAAGAACCAACAAAACCTAAATCAACAGGCTTACCTTTATAGTACGAAACAGGGCGAATAACGTCATGGGTATAACGTTTTGATACGTCGTCGTTATTGACATCTGGATCGGCGATCATTGGCTCGTCAATTTGGTCTAAATCAACGACTACTTCAGCGTAATATTTAGCATTATCATCTGGAGTAAGCGCTGGAGCTGAACCTGACTTAATTTCTTCAATACGCTTATTAGCAATATCGATAAGACCTTGTAGCGTTTTAGCTGGATTTTCCATACCTTTATCGATCATGATTTGGATACGGCTTTTAGCAATTTCTAACGAGCCAATTAAGGTTTCATCTTCAGAGATACAGATAGACGCTTTGGCTTTCATCTCTGCTGACCAGTCAGTAAAGGTGAATGCTTGGTCGGCTAATAAAGTACCAATATGTACTTCGATAACACGGCCTTGGAACACATTCTCGCCACCAAACTGCTTAAGCATTTGCGCTTGTGTGGAATGCACCACGTCACGGAAATCCATATAACCTTTCATTTCACCTTTAAAGGTTACTTTTACAGACTCAGGGATAGGCATGGCCGCTTCACCTGTTGCTAGTGCTAAGGCTACTGTGCCTGAGTCAGCACCAAATGCGACACCTTTAGACATACGAGTATGAGAGTCACCACCTATGATAATTGCGCGATCATCCACAGTAATATCATTCAATACTTTATGAATAACATCAGTCATTGCAGGATAAACACCTTTAGGATCACGTGCTGTGATAAGGCCAAATGCGTTCATAAAACTCATTAGTTTAGGAATGTTCGCTTTTGCTTTTGAATCCCAAACAGACGCGGTGTGGCAACCTGATTGGTACGCACCATCAACGATTGGAGAGATAGTTGACGCAGCCATTGCTTCAAGTTCTTGGCAAGTCATAGGGCCAGTGGTGTCTTGTGAACCCACAATATTCACTTTGACCCGCACGTCAGAACCAGCATGTAAGGCATTTTTAGAAGTCACGCCTACCGCATTTCTATTAAATATTTTTTCAACTGCGGTTAAACCTTGACCTTCGATTGAAGTTTCTTTTGAAAGTGCAAAGACAGCTGGCGCTTCGATACCTAAAGTTTCAGCAGCAAAGGTTTGTAATTTTTTACCAAAGACCACGGCGTAAGAACCACCGGCTTTCATAAATTCTACTTTTTGCGGAGTAAAGGCAGATGAAATATCAACCAACTCTTTGTCGCCGTTGTATAATTTCTTGGCCTTTGTATCAATGGTTAAAATGGTTCCAGTCGCCACTGAATAGGCTTCTTCCAACACTGCATCGCCGTTATCATCAACCACTGTGTTGCCGTTAGCATCAACTTTCTTAACCCAGTTTTTAAGGTCAAGACCAATTCCGCCAGTAACGTCAACGGTAGTCAGGAAGATAGGAGAAATACCATTGGTACCAGCAACTACTGGCGCAATGTTAATAAAGGGTACATAAGGACTCGCTTGTTTACCGGCCCAAAGTGCAACGTTGTTGACACCTGACATACGTGATGAACCTACACCCATAGTGCCTTTTTCAGCGATTAACATCACTTTTGCGTTTGGATGTTTAGCTTGTAATGCTTGTATTTCTTGCTGCGCTTCAGGAGTGATCATACATTGGCCGTGTAATTCACGGTCTGCTCGAGAGTGAGCTTGATGACCTGGTGATAATAAATCAGTAGAAATATCACCTTCACCCGCTATATAAGTGACCACTTCAATTTTTTCAGCTACATCTGGTAACTTAGTAAAAAATTCAGCTTGAGCGTAACTTTCTAACAACTCTTTAGCTACCTCATTGCCTGCTTTAAAAGCCGCTTCAAGGCGAGCTGTATCTGCGTCGTATAAAAATACCTGCGTTTTTAATACTTCAGATGCTTTAGTCGCTAATGCTGCGTCATCACCTAATGCAAGATCAAGTAACACTTCGATTGAAGGGCCGCCTTTCATGTGCGATAACAATTCAAAGGCAAATTCAACTGAAATTTCGGCGATAACGGCTTCGCCAAGGATAATTTCTTTTAAGAATTTTGCTTTTTCACTCGCCGCACTAGTGGTTCCTGGCAAGGTGTTATAGATGAAGAAATTCAGCGATACATCTCTGTGCTCATGGCCCGAGTCTTTAATTTGCTCGATAATCTCAGCTAATAATTCAGCACTATCAATTGGCTTGGGAGCCAATCCTAGATCTTTTTTACGATTTTCGATTTCTTCAAGGTATTCTAAAAACAAACTCATATACAACTCCCAAGGGTTATAACGTGCTAATAGTAGGGTAATTAGCAGGGTGAAATTTTGCGACTGTCTACTTAATTTTTAGCAACTAAGCATCATTTGTAAAAACAAACATTAATTACATAAGCAGGAATAAAACCTGACTATTATAAGGGTTATTATTAAAAAGTGGAATTGTGAACTCGCTTTGTTTATCTATAATCAGTATTCATTTAAGTTATAAGTTACTGAAATTTACAGTTTTTTAACAAAAATACATATTTTGAGCAAATCTCGCGCTATTTAGGCACAACTCTTAGTACCTTGCCTTGCACGCTATCGGTTAAAATATAGATAGAACCATCAGGATGAACGCGCACATCTCGAATTCTTTGATCAAGTTCTTTGAATAACGATACTTGCCCAGTTACTTTCAAACCATCCATTTGCACCCAGCGTACCTCTTTGAATTTGAGCACACTCACTAATAAGTCGCCATTCAATGACTTGAATTGTTCGCCACCGTGAACCGCCATACCTGAGGGCGCAATTGAAGGAGTCCAATCGATAAAAGGTTGCTGCATATTCGGGTATTCTGTAAACGGACTAATGCGGCCACCTATATAATCTTTACCATAGGTAATCACCGGCCAACCGTAATTTACCCCCGCTTGAATAATATTGAGTTCATCGCCTCCGTCTGGCCCATGCTCATTGGAAAAAATCACTTGGCGCACAGGATCAAACACAATCGCTTGAGCATTTCTATGTCCATAACTAAAAATATAATTCGTTAACGAATCGGTATTTTTACTAAAATAAGGATTGTTTGCGGGAGCGCTGCCATCGTGGTTTATGCGGATGACCTTGCCCAATAAACTATCAAGTTTCTGCGCATGTTCTCGATAATCAAATCCATCACCACTTGTTATTAATAAGGTATGGTCGGGCAAAAAGGTCATACGACCAGCAAAATGCACTGGTGTAGATTTATAAGGTGAAACCGTAAACACAACTTGTTGTTCAGTTAGTTGATCGCCCACGAGTGTTGCGCGCATGACTTGCAAAGCGTTTTTGTCATGCTCCCCCATAGAATAGGAAAGATACAGCCAACCATTGGATGCAAAATTGGGATGCAAAACCACATCTAATAATCCCCCCTGCCCTTGTACATAAATGTCAGTTGGTAAGCCAGCAATTAGCTCTGGGGATTGCCCTTCGCGGATCCGTAATAATTGACCACTACGCGCAGTTACCAATACACTTTGATCTGGCAGAAATGCAATGGACCAAGGATAATTTATGCCTTTAGCTATCTCGTGGATTTGATGACGAGGGAACTGTGGTTGCGATGCTGCCACAACATTCAAACTTACTATCAAAAGTAAAATCAACGCAAAAATGAAACCTCGATATTGCATAATATGTGTCATCTCTAGTTTAGAATTAGGTTCGGTAACTGAACCATAGTTTTATTGATATTAACATCCAGTTCCCTCATTATCCCCTCAATTCCTAATTCTGCGTTAACAATAAAATAAGTAGTATCTTATGAAACTAAATTTTTACCTTAGGCTTTGTACTCATTTTCTTGTGGCTGTGATTTTTGCATTTATTTTGGCAAGCCTACTTCATAGCCAGTTTGTGATGGCTGAGTTGAGCAAGTTAGGTGTTGTTATATCATTTAACGATCGACTTAGTATGAGTTTGGATGATTTGTTAGGCTTGTACCCTACCTATGGAGTAGTCATAGCGTCTAGTTTTCTCATCGCGTTTGTAGTCGCAAAACCAATAATTAACCGCTTTAAATTGTCGCCTTACCTTATGTATTTTTTGGCGGGAGGGGTCGGTGTATCTGTGGCGCTTTTTGCGATGCACCCTATTTTAGATATTAGTCTTTTAGCCAGCACCAGAAGTACCTTTGGTTTTGTCTGTCAATGTTTGGCAGGAGCGATGGGGGGAGGTGTATTTGCTCACCAGAGGGCGCAAATACACAATATGAGTCAATAATAACTTTCCAGAAAACTGCTTCTAATACCAATTCATCTTATCAATTAGTCACTCAGAGAACACCAGCGACTTTCAATCGAGGCGTAGTCCTGCAGGAATGGCTACCCCATTTCAAAGGACTAGAACGAAGAGTGAAAGTCGCTGGTGTTCTCCCTTTGGGCGAGGTTTAAAAGCACCTACTCTGCGTTGCTCGAACTTACAATGGAATAACTATTGCTTCATTCGAGCGCCTTGATTAGGTGATTTTAAATCTCGCTGAGCGATCAATTGTTAGGATGGATTGGTATAATATACTGACACTAATTAAAGAGATCGAACGTTGAATTTCGGTTTGAGGTAACTAACGCGAGTATTGTCTAACTGCGCCATCATCTAAACCCACTCGTGTTAACAAGGCTAAATAACGAGGGTCACTTTTTATGTGATTTAATCGTGGATCAAAACGCGTAAAAACCAAACAATTAGAACGGTAAGCAATGGCTTCATTGAACAACTCAAATGCCTTGTCAGTCTGATTGAGCAATAAATAAGTGATAGCTGTTTCGTAAGGGCATAAGTAACTCCCCGCGCTTTGGGCTTGCATTAACAATGGGGGAATTTTATCCAACTCACCAGCATGACCATAAGTTTGTGCCAATGCGAGCAAAGAATACGCAGAGCCTGAGTCGAGCAACACCCCTTTTTGAGCCAGTGAAATTGCACGTTTATGATCACCAGCAATTGAAGCAGAAACACTGGCGCCACTGTATATCAACCCCACCTCTGGGTGTAGTTGAATTTGATTTTTGGCCCATTGTATTGCGGCTGAGTTTTCTCCTATCATTGCTAACGCCCAGTGTCCCCAATCGGCAAGCTCGATGTTTAATGGGTCAAGTTGGTTGGCTTTTTCCAGAGACCGATACACCCCTTCTACATCACCAATTCCGGAATAATAAAGTGCAAAACCTACTTCAGTTAGCGCAAGATTTGGATCTTCTTTGCGAGCAGCATTGAGCACTTTCCACGCATCTTCCCAGCGCCATGCAAATACATAAGCCAAACCCAAAGACGATAACGCTTCAGCTGAATCCGGTCTAATTTCAAGTGCCGCTAGAACAGAATCAACAACATCGGGTAAAACCTCCACAGGTTTCTCAAAATAGGACATGATTATACGAAACGCGTCTGCCTTAGCGACATATGCCGCCTCGAAATGAGGATCTAATTTTATAGCCTGAGAAAACAATTCAATCGAGCGTTTTAAGGAGTCATAAGTCAACAAATTTAACTGCTTTTGGCCCGCTACATAGAGCTCGTAAGCCTTTAAATTAGTGGTGGGTAATTCTGACAAGGCACTTTGTTCTTTTGCTAATATGACAACTTTTAGAGTGTCTGAGACAGAAGCAGCAATATCAGTTTGAACCGAAAAAAAGTTAGTGTTATCAATGCGGCTTCGATAGTGATCGTTCCATATTAAATCGTCTTTAATTAAGCTCTCTAGTTCAGTAGTAATTTGAATACTTTGGCTAACATCAACGCTCACCCTTGCATCCAACAAATAGTCAACTTCGGGAAGTCTTTTGCGAATATATTCAGGTGATTTATTGTGTTTAAACGTAAAAGCTGAAGAAGCGGGTATTACCCGTAAACCAGAAATTTGTCGGAGCTTTAAGATGACTTCGCGGGTGATTTGATCAGCAAAGGGTTGCCACTTTTCTCTGTCACCTCCAGAAACACTAAAGGGTACGACCAGGATATAAGGTCGCGTGTCTGATTCAACGTCTAGCTGAGTCGTTCCAGTTGGCCACCAAAAAGCGATGACTAGCAGCATCAAAGCAATAAAAACAAATGCAAGCTTTGGTAACCTCCCCAGTTTGTTTAATGCAACGGAAGGTTGATTTTGAGCGTGATTAGCTGAAGGTAACTCCAACACCTCAGCAATAAACTGGTAGCCTCGTCCTCGCACAGTCTTTATAACTTGCTGCAAATCACCATTATCACCCAGCGCCTTTCTGGCACTTTTAACATGGTTGCTTAAAGTGGTGTCAGAAACCTCACGGCCAGCCCAAATTTTGTCAAATAGCTCATCTCTGGTTACCAAGCGCCCGCGATTTTCGATCAAATAAACCAGTAAGTCGAACACTTTTGGCTCAACAGAAATCGCAGTTGTGCCAAAAGTAATTTGGAACTGTGTGGTGTCAATTTCGAAGTCTGCTACTAGATATTTCATACATGTCTCTCAAGACTTTACATTTGCACAAACAACACTGCATGGCAATCAATTGGCCCATAAGGTTACCCAATAATTAGCTAATTGTTACATAAAATTCAGGTAAATAAACGGCCACAATCGATACTCACACTGACAACAACCACTATTTATTTTAAGGATAATTTAACCATGCCAACACCACTTGAAATCTTACTCGACCCAATATCTCTGGGTGTTATTGCACTTTTCTTTGCGCTAATGTTACTCGAAGTCATAGCACCTGGCCGTAAGCAAACAACGGTAAAAGGATGGGTCCCCCGAGCGTTAATCTTCTTTGTAGGTTACTTCTACCTTTCCACTTATTTACCGCTTTTTTGGGACAAATATCTGATCGAATATCAACTTTTCGACCTTACGGCAATGAACGTTTACGTGAGTACACTTGTCGCGGTACTGGTTTTCGAGCTACTTATTTATGTTTGGCACCGCAGTTTACATAAAACGAATTGGTTATGGCGTTCCTTCCATCAAATGCATCATAGCGCTGAAAGAGTTGATACTCTTGGTGCGTTTTACTTTAGTCCGCTAGATATGATTGGTTTTACAATGATGGGCAGTTTAAGCTTAGCGTTGATTGTTGGCGTTAGCCCAGAAACGACCACATACTTTTTATTCATCACAATGTTTTTGGTAATATTTCAACATACCAATATAAAAACTCCGCAATGGTTAGGCTACTTTATACAACGCCCAGAAAGTCACTCAGTGCACCATGCTAAAGGTGTTCACGCATACAATTATTCAGATTTACCAATCTTCGACATCTTGTTTGGTACCTTTAAAAACCCAGCGGAGTTTGAGAAAGAAATAGGCTTTTACAACGGCGCTTCAGCGAAAATCCCTGACATGTTACTTTGCAAAGATATAGCGTCACAACAAAATAATGCACTGTGAACTTTCACTAAATTACGGATGACTTGGCTGATTGCACTGCTGACAAATAGTACTTTTAGCTAATACCAATTCATCTTATCAATTAGTCGCTGGTGTTCTCCCTTTGGGCGAGGTTTAAAAGCACCTACTCTGCGTTGCTCGAACTTACAATAGAATAACTACTGCTTCATTCGAGCGCCTTGATTAGGTGATTTTAAATCTCGCTGAGCGATCAATTGCTAGGATCGATTGGTATAAGCATCCGTTTGAAGTTCTGATTTGCTAACTAGGCTGGGCATCGATATTGAAACCCAATCAAGAAGACTACTCCCCTTGTTTGGCCCTTAATCTAAAAAGGCACAACAGAAATAACCCTAAGTTTAGGAATAAAGGCATGCTTGCACCTTGGCGTACTTGTTCTACCTCATAAACATCACAGTTATCAATAGAGCCACCTGCGATAGGAATAAGTTTTACCGCAACTACGCTATCAACCAGAGTTTGCCCACCTAATTCATCCAAAATGATTTCCCCGCGAATATTTCTTTGTGGTTTAGATATCAGTGCGGTTGCGACAATTTCATTATTATCATTGATAGCATTTGCCTGCACGATATCGTAATCAGAATTACATTCAGTTAATGAATTAAGCCCTTGAAATATATCGTTTTTGTAATCGTATAAGAACCCTTCTGTTCTGCGTTCTGTTAGCGTAGCTTCAGACTCACCATAACCTACCACAAAGTTTTCGTTATTAATCGAGTTGGCCACACTAGAAGAACCTGCAAAAAAATCATCTGGGTAGAGCGTTAAATCAGCTTCGATGTCATGTATAAAAAACTTAGAACGAGTGGTGCCATTGACACTTTTGGTCACATGCCCGACTACAATATTATCGTTATTGATATCGTACGCCGTACTCGTAAACACTTCATCATCTTGATTAATGGTCGACACCTGATCGCCAATATAAATTGCAGCTGCGGTAGTCAAAGAGTCTGTATCAAGATAATAATTAGGGGATTCTCCCACAGCAATCCCGTAATCATTTATTGCCACTGCCGTGCTTTTGTATGCAGTGTTGTTAGAATCGTCAAGCTCAATTAACATGCCTAATGTGTAGGTATCGATTAAATCTCCGTCTTCGTCGAGTTGCCAAATCAAACCTCTTTGCTGCGCTACCGAAGTTGAATTGTTAAACAAACTAATACTCAGAGTTCGTAAACAAGACTCCTGTGGCACATCGCCCCTTTCTGTTGGGTCAGCGCAGTCTTCTTCTTCTGTCGCATAGGTGTCAGAGACAAACTCGGTTGTACCATATCCCACTACTTGGTTGCTAGAATTGATATCGTAAGCATCACTTAAACCACCAGCAGTGATGTCGGGTGGCGGTAGTTCTGTTACCTCACCATCAACTTGGGCAAAGGCTCGTGAGTAGAAATCATTGAGTACATAGGTTACATCATAAAAGTATTCATTAAGATAGGTTAGGATGTAAAAACCGTCCTGACTATTACCCACCGCATACCCAAAATTATTGATAGATCTAACTTGTGTGGTGGCGCTGTTTCTGTAGTCACCGGTGTTAGGGTCGATAGTATCGAACCCACGCAGTAGGTCGCTGTATGTTTCAGTTGCGATATAACTGTTTAAACTGGCGATTTGTTGAAACTGTTGATCTTGTGAATAGGACGATACGTAGCTATACAGCCAGTTATAATCAATATCACTTAAATCCCCACCTCGAACACCGTCTAAATTATCTAATCCAGCGATCACCTCTGCCGAGTCAAAGTCGATTAAACTTGTATCTATGGGGGGATTATATTGCAACTCCATATTCACAACCGTTTCACCTACGTTATTGATTGCGACTGGGAAGGTGCTATTGCCCAATTCAGCAACTGGCAATTCAACAATTGTGTATTGCGCAGCCTGAACCATTGAGACAGCGAAAATTGAAAGGGTGAAACTAGTAGTAATGATTGGTTTTTTCATTGGAAATCCTGCTGATTTCTATTTTTACTGGAGCTCACTACAAGCGAGTGGCGTTATAACGAGCGCATTTGTTCATGACGCAAATACGCGTTCGCCGCTAAAAGTTGCATACGTAATAAATAGAAAAATAGAATGGCCGAAGCGAAGGACAAGGCACGCATCATCGCTTCGGCAATAATTAGAAAGGTTTAATCGACACGTTTCTGGTCAACCAATAACATTTTGTATCCTGATGAAGCGTTCTCATCTTGTTCAAATATTAGGTATTGCTCTTGGCTAGTTTCGTTCAATACCATTTGCATACTGTCCAAGACAATATCAGTACCGTCTATGGTCGCAATTGCATAGATATCGTAGGTATTATTTAACAAGGTCAAAGAGCCTGAGTTTTCTTGTAATACAGATAACAAATTATCTGCGGTAGATATAATTTCATCATTTAAAACAAAGTAAAAAGTCACGCGGCTAAAGTCTTCGGAATTTGCCAAATTCACTACCTTTACACCATGACTGTATATGCTCGAGCTACTACTTTTAGTAAGAGTCAAAGACTTAACCACAATTTCGTAGTCATCAACGATACCATCGCCATTTTCGTCAATATCACCATCTTCATCTTCGTCAATCGCATCTTTTCGACCATATAAGAAAATAGTGTTATCAGCGTTTTCTTGAAGGCTTAGTAGGGCATCTTTGATGTATAACTCAGAGGTTTCAGAATTAAGTACATCGAAGGCATAATCACCATTAGACGTGATAGTCGACTCGCTAAACTCTCCTTTAGCCAAGTCGTCTATTTTGACTTTAGTGGTATCAGCAATTCTAACGTCTATATCAATCTTACCTTGGTAATCAGGCAAATAATCGTTGCTAGATATCGCATTATAAAAACCAAATTCAGCTTCAGAATCAACATCTTGCAACTCTGTTATGCCGTTAATTCCGATACTGTCGATAGTGAAATCGGAAGACCCAACACCGGTATTATCTCGTAACACAATGATATATTGGCTGACTACCGAATAAGACTGGTCGACCGAGGTAAAAATCACATCGCTGCTACCGGGCAGAGTGATGTAAAAAATATATTGATCTTGTTCAAGTTTCATATTGTCTGACAAGTCTTGATAACTTGCCGTAGCTAAAAATTCAGCTTCATTGAAGGTTTCGTTGTCTTTAGAAACATAAACATCAACGTCTTGAATATCGGCATGAATATTTAATAGACGAACATTAAACAGGTCATCGTCGTCATCATCATCATCATCGACAACATCAATATCAAAACGAAGTACTTCTGGCTCACGAACATCACCTGTTAGCGCAATAAAACTGATAGTATCAGATTGGATTTTTGCACTGTCTTCGTAAATTATTTCTAGATCACTTCTGTCACTGCTCTCTTCGTCCTGCCAAGCTAACTCAATAAAATAAGTATCAGTATCAAGCGCGTTATTGCCACTGACTTCAGTAAAATCGACCGCGCTATAGGTGACTTCAATTTCGTCGTCGTCATCATCATCAAGATTTTCATCTACCGTTAGAAAAATTCCTGGAGCATTAGGTGATGCGTTATAAAACTTCACATAACCCGTGCCGTTATCGTCACTACTTGAACATCCCGACAACACAAACATTGAAAGGCTAATGCATAACATTAATGATTGATAAAAAGGATGGCCCACTTTACTAAACTTCATTGTCTCTCCAGTTACTATTATTTTCTTATCGCGTTCGATAAATAAATCGTCTATTGAATAATTACTGGTGGGACACAAGGGTAAAATTTTAGTTCTTGGCTTATCGCAGCTTGCACATTGTTTGCACATTTGCGGTTAGACAATTACCAAACGGTTAATGAACGATAGTCATTGATGAATTTCGATGATGTCAAACAAAGGATTGCTGGCTACAACTTAGAGAACTTCAAAATTAAGGCCAGCAAAGCTAAGTTCAATATCTCTCGAAGTGCTGATTTAACATAGCGCTTTAACGTGTAACAAATTGGATGGGCTCTACTTCCCCCTTGGATACTGACTGTTAGCCACCCAAATAGAGAAAAACCAAGTAACATATCGAACTCAAACCCTAACCGAAAGGAAACTTTTATTCCTTGGTTGCAACAAACAACGCAATGACACCAATCATGCCGCCATATCTAAAAGCAGACTGCAGCACTGGGCCAAGCATTGTTTCGGAGCGCCATAGTTCAAACCAACTTTCGGCTATTACTATAAAACCAGCAAACAACATGATTAGCGCCACCCCGCATCCTGCTAAGGCGAGATTTTTAGCCTTAAGGTATGCATTATCAGAGACATGTGCGTGCCACATCTTAATGCCACCTATACTGCACAACACACCCGCTAAAATTTTAGACAACAATATAAATAGCGCACCAACCCAAATGACAAACAGGTTTGACGTAGCTTGCCAACCATCGGCCCCACCATCAATAGTGATCATAGAGGTCACCGCAGATACCGCGGCTATGGTGCCACTCCAGTCAACTAGATTGTGAATAGCGCCAACAAAGCCCCATAAAGCAACGGTTAACACCATTATTGATTTGACTCGTTTAAGCATTGAAATGTCCTTTAGAGTTAAATAGAGAATTAATATTAGTGCCACAATTTAAATTTTGCTGCGTTCCTCTTCCGCTTTTGAACAACTTAGACTCAAAGCTTACTTAGAAGAGGTTTTATAATTAATTTTAGAGAAATTGTCTAATTAGTATGCGATTTCTAATTTTAATCCGTAATATCCATTCCATCGAAGCAGTACGTTTAATTTTAAATAGCTACGGAGTAAAAATTATGAACAACATCGACATGATTAAAGAGAAAGCCGCCTCTGCAGAAGATATGGCTCGTAAAGTTTGGTTAGCAGGTCTTGGTGCTTACGGTAAAGGTTATGAGGAAGTGAAAGGTCGTTTTGAAGCCCTTTCAACTGATTCAAATAAATTGTTTACCGAACTGGTTGCTAAAGGCGAAAAGCTTGAAACTGAAGGCAAAGGTAAAGTGGAAGAAGTGAAAACTAAAGTAGCTGAAAAAACTGAAATCGATTCACGTATCGAAACAGTTCGTTCAAAACTTGGTTTTAACAACACCGATACCGATCAAAAAATCGAAGAGTTAAGTGCAAAAATTGACGCATTAACCGACGCGGTTGCTAAATTAGCAGCTAAACCGGCGGCTAAAAAAGCGTAAGTTTTGTCAAGCCTCATACAATGAACACAAGAGAGCTTTCGGGCTCTCTTTTTTTGTGGATGTTTTAAGCAACATACCAACAAATCTGGCAACGTTAACTCTCGCCATTTCCATTCTCAATAAACACTTTAAGCCATTTCCTCAATTACCCTTATCTATTGTTCAATACAGCTACATTCACAACATGAATGACAAAGATAATTTTATTTTTAAGATCTGAGTTTTTTTTAGGTGTATAAAAATAGTGCCAATTACACCTTATGTTCATAGACCACTGGACCTAGTACTGATGTTTTTTTATCACTACTATGGCTAAAAAATTCACAAAGAATAATGGATTGAGTATGACCTTAACTACTTCGCAAAAAACCGCCACAAGACTCAAAAAAGTGCGTACCCATTTAGAAGCAATCGGGTTGGAAAATATTACAAACATCATCCATAACCCCAGTTATGAAACATTATTCGACGCTGAAACAGATGCTGCCCTTACGGGTTACGAAAAAGGCACAGTAACAGAATCTGGAGCCGTAAATGTGGATACTGGGATATACACTGGCCGCTCTCCTAAAGATAAATTTATTGTCAAAGACGCTACCACCCAAGATACAGTATGGTGGCGAACCCCAGAAAATGGCAACGACAATAAACCCATTTCAACAGACACATGGCAAGCTCTCAAACAAATCAGTCAAAAACAATTATCGAGTAGCGATTTATATGTGGTGGATGCCATATGTGGCGCTAATCCAAATACCGCCCTAAAAGTACGTTTTGTCATGCAAGTGGCGTGGCAAGCTCACTTTGTGAAAAACATGTTTATTCGCCCGAGTGAAGAACAGTTAGATAACTTCGAGCCAGACTTTGTCGTCATGAACGCGTCGAAAACATCAGACAAAAACTTCAAACAACACCAAATTAACTCAGAGACATTTGTAGCCTTTAATTTGACTGAAAAAATCCAGCTAATAGGTGGCACTTGGTATGGTGGCGAAATGAAAAAAGGCATGTTCTCTATGATGAACTACTTTTTGCCACTTCAAGGCATTGCCTCGATGCACTGTTCAGCCAATGTCTGTAAAAATGATGAAACCGCGATATTTTTTGGTTTATCTGGTACGGGTAAAACCACCTTATCCGCCGATCCCAATCGCGCGTTAATAGGTGATGACGAACATGGGTGGGATGACGACGGAGTGTTTAATTTTGAAGGCGGTTGTTATGCAAAAACCATTGATTTAGATCCCCAAAAAGAACCCGAAATTTATCACGCCATTAAACGTAACGCTTTATTAGAAAATGTTGTGATAAATGGCAACACCCCTGACTATTGTGATAGCAGCAAAACCGAAAATACTCGTGTGTCTTATCCCATCGAACATATCGAAAACCGCGTGTTAGGTGTCAGTAAAGCTGGGCATGCTAAAAAAGTGATATTTTTGACTGCCGATGCCTTTGGGGTGTTTCCCCCAGTATCACGTTTAACTAGTGAGCAAGCCAAATACCATTATCTGTCGGGTTTCACAGCTAAATTAGCAGGTACAGAACGTGGCGTTACCGAACCAACCCCCACTTTTTCGTCTTGTTTTGGGCAGGCTTTTTTAAGCTTGCACCCAACTCAATATGCTCATGTACTCGAACAACGTATGGCCGATGCAGGTGCCAGTGCTTATTTGGTCAATACCGGTTGGAACGGTACTGGCAAACGTATAAGTTTAGCCGACACCCGAGCCATCATAGATGCCATCTTAAGCGGCGAAGTAGAAGATGCACAATGTGCCACCCTGCCTTACTTTAATTTGGCTTTCCCCACCAGCATTACCGGGGTTGATAGTCAATTGTTAGATCCGCGGAGCACTTACTCCAATAACAACGATTGGGATAAAAAAGCCCGAGACTTAGCCACTCGTTTTATCGATAACTTTGCTAAGTTCACCGACAATGAAGAAGGTAAAGCCTTAACTAAAGCTGGTCCGCATTTATAAAATCAATTGGTTCAGGCACGTGGCAGAATGTGCCTGAACCTCTGCGAGCCACAAAAACTAAGGAATATCGCAGGTTTCTGTCATGCGTTGTTTAATTAATTTACGAATGGAAGCATTACGTTTATCGTCATTATGAAAACGCTCAGGCATAGGCCGCAATAAGTAAATATAGTCACCTTGTTCATATTGCGCGGCGCTCGCCATAGGATGCATATTATCCTCGACCATCACTGGACTTAGCACCTTAACTTTTAGATTGGGGCGCATATCTTCTAATACGGCAACCGTGCCTAAACGATTATCACTATGAAATGCGCCATTTAGGTGGATAACTTTTACATCGGGATGTGTTTCTAAGGCATGAATGATCGACTGCGCCATAGTGGTGTCCCGTAATAATTGCGCAGCATAAGTTTTCATTTGGCTTTTTTGCTGTTGCTCTGGGGTTTGCCCATGACTACGTCCTGAGGACTGAATAAAAGACATAAATTTATCTTTATAGTTTTCATTCTCTAAGTCCAATTCTTTAGCAGACCAATCGGCTTGCTCAGTGGGAAAACGCGCAATCACTTCAGGTCCTTTTTTGCCTACACATCTAACATGCATGGCCGGTGAATTGGCTGCTACAACAGGAATGTGATGCTCTTTTGCAAACTCAACAATCGCCCGATATGACCCCTTGTAATCTGGCCAAGCATTACCATCCTCTATTAAGGTTGATTCTCCATACTCTCCTGCTAGGTATTTATCTAACACTGCTTGACTGTCACGAGTAAATTGCTCCATCGACAAAATCAAATTAGGGTTGTGTTTAAATAGGGCCTCCAATAATTGTAATTGCAATAAGTGGGAGCCTTGATGAGAATGAAACTCACCGATGAATACCACGTCAGTGTCTTTTAGGTTCTCAGCCAATTGCGTCACAGATTCAGGATTTTTATTGAGCGTATTAATCACTTGAAAACTATACATGGATGTTAACGGCGCGATATCGCCAGCAGAAATTGCTGATGCTCTTTTCGGCATTGTATTAGTGCAAGAGGCTAAGCTGGCCATCAAAACTGCCGTGGTTATAATTTTAACAAACATATACTTTCCAAAAATGTTATATCTAGCATTACGGTAAATACTTAAAGCAGGATTACCTAATCAATCCGATAACTAGAACGATGAAGTTGACCAACGCAATTAACTACTAAATCAAAGGATTAGCGAGACTGGCGCTTTTTACCTTTTGGCTTTCCGCCTCTACCTTGTTCAGTTTTTGCCGCTTGATTATGGGGCTGATTGTCGCTGAAGCGAGTCAGGCCTTTTTGCGCTCTGGAAGCGTTGCCAGACTTTCCTTTAGCAAACGCTTTGTTGCCTGAACGTTTAGCAAATTCTTTTTGATCTCGACCTTTTAGCTCATTACGACTTTCAGCTGGCACTAAACAATTTGGGCTATTACCTATCAGATGTGCCTTACCCATTTCTTTAAGGGTTTTACGTAATATTGGCCAGTTGGCTGGATCGTGATAGCGCAAAAACGCGCGGTGCAAACGTCTATGAATTTCACCTTTTGGCACTTCAACCATTTCACTTTTGTGATTCACTTTATGTATCGGGTTTTTGTTGGTGTGATACATAGTAGTGGCGTTGGCCATAGGCGATGGATAAAAGTTTTGTACTTGATCTAACTTAAAGTTGCGTTCTTTAAGCCATAACGCCAAATTCAACATATCTTCGTCTTCAGTACCTGGATGCGCCGAAATAAAATACGGGATGAGGTATTGGTCTTTGCCCGCTTCTTTGGTGTATTTGTCGAACAATTCTTTGAACTTATCATAGGTGCCCATGCCAGGCTTCATCATTTTATCTAGCGGTGCTTTTTCGGTATGTTCAGGGGCAATTTTTAAATAACCACCTACATGATGTGTCACTAACTCGCGTACATAATTCGGGTCTTCAATGGCTAAGTCGTAACGCACGCCTGAGGCGATCAAGACTTTTTTCACCCCTTCGACATCACGGGCTTTGCGATACAACTCAACCGTAGGCGTTTGGTCGGTATCTAAATGTCCGCAAATTTCTGGCCATACACAAGATAAACGGCGACAAGCTTGTTCCGCTTTAGGGCTTTTACAGCGCAACTTATACATATTCGCAGTAGGGCCACCAAGATCGGAGATAACGCCGGTAAAGCCAGGGACTTTGTCGCGAATTTCTTCAATCTCGCGAATAATGGATTCTTCCGAGCGGCTTTGGATCACCCTGCCCTCATGCTCGGTAATCGAACAAAAAGTACAACCGCCGAAACAGCCACGCATAATGTTCACCGAGGTTTTGATCATGTCGTAGGCGGGTATCTTGGCTTTGCCGTAACTAGGATGGGGTACACGTGCATAAGGTAAGTCAAACACCGCGTCCATTTCTTCGGTTTCTAATGGGTAAGCAGGTGGGTTGATCCAAATAATGCGATCGCCATGGCGCTGCACTAGGGCACGGGCACATCCGGGATTGGTTTCTTTATGTAGGATCCGCGAAGTGTGGGCGTAGTGCGTTTTTTCAGCACGCACCACATCATATGCAGGCAACATCACATAGGTTTTATCCCATGGTTTGACTCTTTTGGTTTTCGAGGTAAACGGCTGCACGACTATAGGTTGCGCTTTTTGCTCTTCGATAGCCGCTTTTTTTTCAGCGTCAGATGAAACCGCACATTTATCTTCGATGATTTCATAGGGGCTAACAATAGGATCGATTTTACCAATGCTATCGAGGTGAGTTGAATCCACCCCCTGCCAACCAGGAAGCGGCTCTTTACGAATAACCGCAGTACCACGAATATCTTGCATTTGCTCAATGGTTTCGCCAGCGGCAAAGCGGTGCGCCATTTCTAACAATGGACGTTCTGCGTTACCAAACATCAACATGTCGGCTTTGGAATCAAACAATACGCTACGGCGTACTTTGTCCGACCAATAATCATAGTGGGCAATTCGCCTTAAACTGGCTTCAATACCACCAATAACTACAGGTTTTTTGTAGGCTTCTTTACAGCGCTGGGTATAAACCGTAACGGCACGGTCGGGACGTTTACCACCTTCGTTGTTAGGTGTGTAGGCATCATCATGGCGTAATTTACGCTCGGCGGTATAACGATTAATCATCGAGTCCATGTTGCCTGCGGTCACACCAAAAAATAAATTAGGTTCACCGAGCTGCATAAAGGCATCTTTGCTGTGCCAATCAGGTTGCGAAATTATCCCTACTCTAAAGCCTTGGGCTTCTAAAGTACGACCAATCACCGCCATACCAAAACTAGGATGATCCACATAAGCATCACCCGTCACCAAAATAATATCGCAACTATCCCAGCCTAATTTATCCATCTCTTTGCGCGACATAGGCAAAAACGGCGCAGGCCCAAAACATTCCGCCCAGTATTTAGGGAAGGAAAACAAACCACGCTCCGCTTTCATTCGGGCTACTGGTTTGGATCGAGAGGCAGGTTGAATAGTTGGCATTAATGGTCTCAAAAAATATCTAAAAAGCTGTTCAAAAAATCGGCGGGATTATAACAGAATAGTTTAGCGGCTGTTGAGTTAAAACTATTGTAATAAGAACAAGTTGCCGCAATGGCGAAGTACTTTTAAAGAATTGCACTCATCTTAATTAAATCAGTTGTTGTGTAGATTAGTATGTGGCCAAGTCTAACTGTTGTGTCTGGGGCGAAAACTGTAAATTGTAAATAGCAAAAGACAAAAGCTTCTCACCACAGAGATTTAGTATCTAAAGGCTATTAATTGATGGCAGACGAAGAGATAAAAGCCGCGTAATAGCCATTAAGCTCAAGGGGATAGAATCGGAAATTTAGTAATGTTGATTAATATAGTAATGATCGCAGGATTATTAGCCCCACTATTACTTGTACGAAACGCCCCCTATAAACCATATAACGGCTTACAGTGTTTTTTATGTCTTTATTTCGTGGTTTAAAAAGCTAAATGTCTAAGTAGGAATATGGCAATTTGGTGGTCGCGTTTTCACTCAATATGACCCGATAATTCTATTATCTTTTTATGGTCATCCCAGAGTAAATACATACAATCTGGTTGCTCTCTATAGCTTAATAGCTTTGGGAAAAAGACATTTGGGTCTTGGATTACGGATTGGAATCTAATTTCTGCAAAATCGAAAGTCTGAATACCTAATAACTTTTTTTGATGATTGAAATGTGTTAAAGCTCCGCCGCCCGTATGTTGCGTTTTAGTCTTTTTTAAAGTTACGCAATTGAACATGTGAGTAATCATATCTTTCATAGGATACTCTTGAGTGCTGTCATTATTGATTCTTAATGAATGTGCTGTATTAGCCAAATTAATGTTAGTCCGGCTACTTACCTCAGGTTTCTCTAGATGTTGTTCAAGCAATCCAACTATCAAAACGACTGTATTTAACACTACATCTGATTCTAAAGATCGGGTCACAAAGTAATCTAGTCCAGCGAAAAATCGGTTGATTATCTGATCAACATCTCGTAGTTCAAGATTATTGCTTTCAAACAGAGCCGAAAATAAAGCTATGTTAGCTTTTTGATCCTCAATAAATGGGTAAAGTATGAGCTTTTTATCATTGTATTTTTGGAAATTAAGTTCTTTTGCTGTCAAATAATCCAGTATAGATACTTGAGGCAGCGTTATCTTGCTATCGAAAAATCTACGCAAATAAAGTTTTGCATCAAAATTCTGTCCGTAAACAGACATTACAGAATGCTCCAATACTTCAGTGTTCGTAGCCACTAAAAAAGTACATCCTTTTGTATCAAAAAAGTGTTTAATACTTTCCAAAATCTCTATTGCATAGGTAGGTCTGCACCTATCTAACTCATCAATTAAAATAACTATGGGGACATTTAACTCATAGATGATTTCAATCAATTCAGACAGAAAAGTTATGTTCTTTTTAATATCTTTAATTGCTTGAACGGCATCTACATGATTTTTTTGAACAGCTTCAACAAATTTTTGAGAGCTGGTTTTAGTATTTAAGTCAGGAGTTGCATTTACAACCGAAGATAAGCCTTTTGTGATGCCTATGGTCACTGGTTCAGTTGTCAAAGCCACTCCAGCTTCGATGTACTTTAAACAGAGGCCAAATCGCTGTTTTAAAGTATTAATTTTTTCCGTTGCTTTATCCTTATCTTTCCTCTTGCCGTTAGGTGCCTTTGTATCAAATATAAATTCTATTTGCTGGAGAAGCTCACTACAGATGACAGCTAATGGACTGTTTGAAAAATCACTTTCCCAAACATCGATATAGACAACTGGATACTTTTGTTTTGCCAGTTCAACATATATACGTCGTATGAATTCAGTTTTGCCAGATCCATATACGCCATTTAGATTAATCACTCTGCTGTCGGAAGTAAGGAAATGAGTTATAAAACGTCCAAAACCTTCCCTGTTAGTCTTACATGTTTCCCAATTATATAGTTTTTCCCAATTGGCATATTTACTGGCGTGATTTTTAGTGTCCATTTTTTCCAGTTTCCTTATTCACTATAATTATCTCGACATATATGGAAGATCCACTATCGTCACGGCAATAGTTGACTTCACCTTCAATTAGAAGATGTTAACTTCTTTGTTTTTATTAGCACATCAACTCTGACGATAAACAATTAAGGGTCGTACTGATATATATTCGCCAACCGCGTTGCGGCCTATTATGAGAGTGAGATTATTGGTGTACTCTCTGGCCCTAATTAGATCCTCTCTTAACTGTCTCAAACACCTACTCGGTTTTAAAAACCTTGTCTCGTACAGAAGTAACCTAGACACCCAAAACATTAAAGTACCCAATTGTTTCAAAATCAACAAGCATCAAGTGGTTTAAATAGGAGTTCTTTTAGGGGTATGTATTAAAAGTTTTGCGGCAACTGCGAGTTAATGGGTTTTATGCGCTTAAACGTGTGATTTAATTCAAATTTCATGCAGCAGAATAACACCTCCATCATCTGGGAGTGGGTGAAGTGAATTCAAAATCGTTGGGGTCAAATCGATAGGGGTCAGTGACGTTGATTTACAAAAAGTTTGAATGTATGCATTTGGCACATTAGAGCCAATCAGTTCTAGTATATTACCCCCATAACAATTGGTTTTTTCCTGCTTTTCTTCATTGACCTCTGTGCCCGCTGCGGTAAAAATTCTTTTGCTTTTAAGGTGCGGATAAAAATAAACCGATTCCGGCTTTGAAGGCTGCCGGAATGACTCGAATTGGCGAACGCCAAAACGCCTGAATTGGTCTAAATCTAACTTTTAATTACGCCAAACTAAGGCGGGTTAAGCCTTATTGAAGATTCAAAATTTGGATTAAATTATTAGCCTCATCTTCTAATAAATCAGCCAAAGTATAAGCTTTTAAACTATCCAAAAATGCTTGGGTCGCTTGGCCCAATATGCCTCTCAGTTTGCAGGCAGGTAATATTCGGCATTGAGGGGTTTTACATTCAACCACTTGTAATGTGTTTTCAAGTAACACCACTAAATCTGCAATATTTAACTCATGTGGCGCACGTTTCAAAAAGAAACCACCGCCCTTGCCTCTTTTGGTTTCGATGATCCCTGCCTTGCCTAATTGATGCACAATTTTATTCACATTATTTCTAGATATGTCGTAGGTGCTGCTTATTTCATCTATACTGGCGCGTTTGCCCTGTGGCAATAAAGCAAGATAAATAAGAGTGCGTAAACCATAGTCAGTGTAGCGAGTTAGTTGCATAAATACTCTTCGGTTACCCAGTGATTAGTTTAAATTAAAAGCCTGTTTGACAGTTTTATATAATACATCTAATATGCACCTTATTAAAAGATACTTATTACAGGTATGTTATGAATCACGCTTTATTACTAAAATTTGCCAATGCTTCAATGCTTACAACGCTAGTGGTGTTTGTGTTCTGTGCAGTTCTGGCTTATGGGTTTGATAACCACCTTCCGCTATTAGGGCTTACACTGCTGCATGTAGCACAAATTATTCTGGCTGGATTTTTTAAATTATCTTATGTGATTCGTTTAGTCGCCCAACAACAACTCGGCCTAACCATTCGCTAAATATTGAGTAGCAACGATGATGCATATTTCAGAGCCAAATCAAGAACAACAAGTCACACCTATCTGGCGACAGGCCTTTCGGCCCTTTTTTCTATTTGCTTGTATATTCTCAATACTGTCTATCAGTGCCTGGGCCCTAGTACAGGCTGGAGAACTTTACTTTATGCCATACGGTGGAGTGACGTTTTGGCATGCCCATGAAATGTTATTTGGATTTGTTGCAGCTATTATTGTCGGCTTTTTACTTACCGCAGTACAAAACTGGACAGGGCTTCGAGCCACCCATGGCAAACCGTTGATGGTGCTTGTTACCCTGTGGTTAGTCGCTCGTGTATTGATGTTTTTAGATATCTTTACACTGCAATGGATCACCGCTGCTTTTGACATGAGTTTTTTACTGCTAGCGGCATATTTTATGGCAAAACTCGTGTTAAAAGTTAAACAGTACCGTAACCTCATTTTTGTGCCAATACTGCTTTTATTGGCAACCGCCAACTTGTTCACCCATTTATTTGTGATAACAGGTGAGATGCACTTTTATACGCAAGGTATGTACAGCACTGTGATGATTATCACTTTGATCATGACGGTTATCGCAGGTCGGGTGTTTCCTATGTTCACAGCCAATGGCACCCAAACTAAAAAAGTCGATAATCTAGCCTGGTTGGAAAAATCCGTTATTGGCTTAACGGCCTTAATAATGCTGATACATTTTTTCGGTTTACAACAGCGTCTATCCAGCAACCTCATGGTTTTACTATTTGCACTTTGTGGGCTAACCCATTTCATACGAACAACACGCTGGCGACCTCAAGTAACCTTTAAAACACCTTTAGTGTGGTCATTACATCTGGCCTATTGGTTTATCCCAATCAGCTTTTTGTTGTTTGCTTTACACTATGCAGGCGTCAACCTATCTACATCCAATGCGTTACACGGTTTAACCGCGGGGGCAATGAGCTCGTTGATATTGGCCATGGTCGCGCGTATCTCATTGGGCCATTCTGGAAGGCCATTAACTCCTCATTGGATAATGAAGTATGCCTTTAGCCTGATAGTAATAGCCGGTATTGTTAGGCTTATTTCCCCTATTATACCGACTTACTTGGGTTTCAACTTAAACGTATTGTCTGCTGTGATATGGGCAATAGCTTTTAGCATATATGTTGTAATTTATGCACCAATACTCACCAGCCCCAGACCAGACGGAAAATCTGGTTAGTATCTTCATTTAATAAACTTTGGCTCTCCCTCAACCCATGTTTCAAGTACTTGTATCTCTATTAACTGCTCCAAAGGATAAGACAGGGGGTTATCAGAAAGTCGCACAAAATCCGCGTATTTTCCAACTTCAATGCTGCCGAGTTTAGTATCCAGTCCAAGTTGCCAGGCGCCATTATAGGTTAAGGCTTTAAGCGCTTGTTTGGAGGAAATGCCTTGGGATTGTCCTAAAGCTAAGCCCGTTCTACTTTTCCGGGTCATAGAGGTTTGCATTAAGTGAAACGGCGCCGCTGGAAACATCGGACCATCTGCATGCAATGTGGGGTGCATATTTAGGTCAAACGCATCTTTAACTAGCAGCACATTTTTTGCTCTTTGGGGCCCAATAATGCCTTCTGACAAGGCATCACCGTAGTAGTAAATATGGTTAATATGAAAACTTGGTGTCAGCCCAATGGCTGCCATTTGTTCCAAAGAATCTTTGGATATTAATAGTCCATGTTCAATTCTATGCCTTTGTTCTTTAAATTCAGGCTTTGCAACACTCGACATCACTTCAGTGACCAATCGGCTAGAAAGGTCTCCTTGAGAATGCACTGCTAACTGCCATCCTTGCTGTGAATACTTTTCTACCTGAGACGTGAACTTTTCATCAGATAACCTAGGCTCACCAGAATGGCCTGGTTCAATCCCTATTGACTCAGTTAGCTGACTAGTTGTGTATGGTTGCTCTAGTTGCATTGAGCCCGTATATGGAGAACCGTCATGCCAAATTTTTACGCCTAAAATACTAAAATAATCATCACCATTTTCTCGCTCTTCGGGCAGCATGTCTAATTCACTAGCAGTCAGATAATAAAATTGCCTAATCTTGTATTGAAACCAATCAAACGCAGCATATTTAGCAATCCAAGTGGGTACGTTGTAACCAAGGGAAGCGACTGTGGTATAACCAGCAGCGAGGTATTCATCTAGGACTTTTTCGTAATTGCTAATTGTTGCTAACGGCGACTTTAACTCTTCTAAAAACGGTGCAGATGCTTCCGACTCTGCAATAAATCCTGTGAGTTGCCCATTTTCATCTTTACCGTAGTAACTTCCATACCCCGGGTCAGGGGTCGATGCAGTTATTCCAACCTCTGCAAAGGCTTGGGAATTAGCCCAATATGAATGCATGGTTTGCGAAATAAGCACCAAGGGATTTTGAGGAGCAATACGATCTAAGTCTGCCATAGTGGGTAACTGCATATCAGGAAACAATATAGAGTCAATCCCCATAGCGAACACCCATTCACCTTGTTGACTATGACTCACTTGTGTTTCAAGGTGCTGCCACATTTGTTCTGCGGTTTGATGAGTGAATCCACTGATATCAATAGTATTAGCAAATAACGCTTCTAATGTTGGGTGCTCATGAACACCAATAAAACCGGGAATTAAGGTATCTCCCTTAAGATCAATCTTTTTAGTTCCCTTTCCAACCAAGGTCAGTACCTCAGCAGAGTCTCCTACAAAACTAATCTTACCGTCTTTAACGGCGACGGCTTGGTGAGTTGCATCACCCGCATCAACAGTGACTATTGTGCCATTGTAAAAAACCACATCGGGTGTAGTGGATTTTGAGCACCCTACTAAGATCATACTCAGAATCAAACAAAACACCGATTTAATGGAGACTAACCTCATTACTTTACCTCTAATATTGTTATTGCTTTTTATGGTTTGTATGATTTATCAAGCCACCCATGATAAATATTTAGTTAAACTGAAATCTTATATTTTCACGTTTATTATAAATGTCTGCATAAAGAAAGTACTAACTTTGCGTTTTTTGGAACTAAGGACAGAGTATTTCAAACTTACCGAGTACAAGGCGCAATTGTGGGTGAAGGGGAATTTGACCTAAATGGCATTGATATGTACCAAATCAAAGATGGAAAAATTGCCTCTAAAGACAGCTATTGGAAGCGTTAGATTTTGAGTTAGTTAAATTAATTCGATGATTTATTGACAAGCAAATCATTCTTCTCTACATTTGTAGATAACAGCTCGACAAATGTAGAGAAGAAATGACAACCGACATAAAACTCAGTGAATTCGAATTAGATGTAATGAATATCCTTTGGCAACTCGGTAAGGCGTCTGCCCCTGAAGTGCACGAAAAAATTAAGTTAGACAAGGATGTCAGCTACTCCACTGTTAAAACCATTATCGACCGACTCGAACAAAAAGAAGCGGTAATGCGAGCCGAACAACAAGGTCGCACTATTTTCTATGCGCCAGCAATCGAACGTGAAACCCTTTCACCGCCTTTACTCAAAGGCTTTCTAAAACGTATCTTTGCAGGTGATCCCCACAAGATGGTGGCGCAATTGTTGGACAATGAACAACTTAATAACAACGAAATAGAGCAGCTTGAAAACATGTTAGCCGCGCACAAAGCTAAAAATAACAAGTGAGGCGATAATGACGACTTATCTAACTATTACTCTATTAATTAGCAGTATTTGTGGCTTAACCATCCTTTTATTAGGTGGCGCGCCCGCTCGATTGCGTTTTTACATTTGCCTATTACTAATGGTTTCTTGGCTCACTCCTTGGCAGTTATTGCAATTTCAGGCCGAATCAAACGCCTTGACTTTACCCTTGAATATTTTAACTGAATTAACATGGGATACTCCTACAGTTGCCACTCAAAATGTTCTAACAGCGGCTCCAATAAAGGAACAACCATCCGCTACTTGGCTAACTTTTGATTGGTTATGGCAAGCAGCGTTTGTCATAGGTTTACTATTGTTTTCCAAAGATTTGCTGAGTTTTGTAAAGTTGCATAGACGCTGGATTCAACATTCAACACTCGACAATCAAACATGGAAAACAGCACAAATAACCCAGCCTAATTGTGATATTCGCCGCATCGATTCACAATCACCTGGCATGGCGACGGGTCTCATTAACCCTATTATTTGGCTAGACAGCAAACAACATGATGCTGAAAAAATTCGCACTATTGTGTTACACGAACTCACCCATATTCGCCAGCATGATCCCTATTGGTTATGGGCGATTAACCTATTACAACGCTTGTTTTGGTGGAATCCACTGGTTTGGTTTACCGCACACTACGCAAGACAACAAATAGAATTAAGCTGTGATGAGCAGTGTAAAAAGCATTTGCCCGAAGGCAGATATCAATTGCAATTGATTAAACTGACTTTACAGGCGAATAAACCGCAACACCCGCTACAGATGCCAGCTGTTTTACAAATGAGCGGCACACCGGCATTTAATCTACAGCGGATCAATAAACTTAATAAGGAACATAACATGAAGAAACGACATGCAATTGTGATGGCATCATTGTTATCACTAACAGGCTGGATTGGGTTTTCTAATGCAACGGTTAATTCACAACAGGTTGTATTTCAAGAAGATAAGGCACAGAGTATCGTTAATGTATTACATACTATTAACGACAAAAACTTTACTGAGGCGCAATCACAACTAGCAAAATTAACAACCCAAATTGACAACTTTGAAACACCACAGCAAGCTAAAATTCTTAAACTTCAGGCACATGTTTTGTACGAATTAGAGCCCGAAAACCCGCAAATATTAGCTTTTATGGATAGTGCCATCGCGTTAGAAGATGAGATACCAAGCGATGAGCTTTTAGACCTTATCAACATGGCGCAGGCTTTAGCGGCAAGTCAGCAGAGGTGGGACAAACAGCTTAGCTATGCTGATCATTGGTTTAACGTTGCCGCTGAAGCTGGTGACAACAGTAACCAAAAAAACCTGTTGTACATGACCGCAGTGTCCCACTACTCACTAGCACAATACAACCAAGCTATCTCTAGGTTGAATGATTTAATGTCTCTTAGTGAAACACAAGGAGAGCAACCTCAAGAAAGCTGGCTAAAATTACTAATGGCCAACCATGTCGAGAAAGACGATCTGGCGAAAGCGACTAAGGTGCAAGCAAAAATCACCATGTTATATCCAACACAAAACAACCAAAGACTGTTGAATGAGTTATCGTACAACCTATAAATTGCACTTAAATACAAAACACATAACGAGTTTCCAACTCCTTATGTGTTTTGGCATTTGAGTTCTACTAGTAGACCCAAAGTAACGTTAAGGAAGACATATGCAACAAACTAAAAAAAGTTTTTTAAGTGCTAATAATAAAAGTATCGCTAAGCATAACCGCTGGATAAATGATAACCAAAATTCGAAAACGGTTAAGCTGTCGAAAAAAGCCTTGATAAAATTTGCGACTGCGGCTTTCATTTACACCACAGGCACGATTTCGGGCTCTTCTTTAGCGAGTACAAGCCCTAATTCCCAGCTTTGGTTATCAAGCTCATTGGGGTATGAATACGCTGAAAATAGTGATGCCTCACTATTCCCTTCCAATAACACATTCCCTATTTTTAACTATGTCAGTAGTAGGCAGATAGCCGATGACGAACAACCCAATTATACAAAAGCAGTTGTTATGGCGCTGATACGATGGATGTTTGCCCAGCGAAATGAAAAGGATGGTAACAGTTCACAGATTAACCTCCAAAAGTGGCTGTCAATTCTCATAGCCATGCACAAGAGTGGCACACCAAACAAGATGGCTATATTTTTGGCCTATGTTCAGAATGATATTTTACAGGAAGTAGATAAGTCTAATAACAAAGCGTTGGAGATGTTGGAAAAGGCAGCTTTGGCAAAACAAAGAAAACACGATAAAGAATTTAAAGATCGAATGGAATTGATGCAATTGGCCAGACTTAGGCAAGTAGAAACGTCTATGCAACATTACGCCGCTTTAAACGACCAAGCATATCAACTCGGGTTTGAAACCTTTAAACGGCTTAAAGAGATTGATGCGAATTTAAATACTCCCATTCATCAAAGAGAAGCCTTCAAGGAAGGGCTTGAGAAAGGTAAGCACAATTACGATTTATCTGCCGCTGAAAGAGGCGTAGAAAATTCATCTAAAGCGAATGAATCACCTATCAACTCCGACAAAGACTTAATTGAAGCAGACAAAAGCGCAAACAACGACGAGATAAAACTCGATTTAAGTACTGTTGAAAATTAAAGTGTATTTATCAATAGAAACAGTCTTGACCAAGAAAATGACCATGGCAAATTTTGCAATATGCTTTGGTCTGTGTTTACTGCTTTTCGTCAGCTTCTTGAGTCACAGTTCACAGGATTTAAAAGGCCTTCACGAAAACATTCCGATAGGTGAATTAGATGGCGTGAAATTATCAATCAACATTGCTTTTCCAGCAACACTCAGCAAACAAGCGCGCCCCGTACTGATGATGATTCATGGGGGTGGTTTCTTAAAAGGCAATAAAAATAACAACAACGCCCGCATTCAGAAACTGAGCAAACGTGGTTTTGTAGCGGCAAGTGTGATGTATCGATTCGCTCCACAACACAAGTTTCCTGCAGCGCTAGATGACGTTAAATTAGCGATTCGTTTTTTAAAAGCTCATGCCAAAAAATACCATATCAACCCAGAACGGATAATTATTAGCGGGTCGTCGAGTGGTGGATTTTTAGCTGTAATGGCAGGAGTAACAGGTAATTCCGATGCATTTTCTAAGCACGGTTTATACACTGAGTTTAATTCGTCTGTGCACGCCATCGCAGCCCAGTCAGCTCCCATCGCAGATTATAGACAAGCAAAATATTCAGATTATTTATTGGTAGACCGATTGCTTGCAAAAAACGCCGACAATCAACAACAACGCCTAGCGGCTATGTCAGCCGTGACCTATTTAGACACAAATGACCCACCAATGTTTCTAACTCACGGTGATATCGACCCTATTGTACCTGTACATATGACGCGAGAATTTGTAAGTGAACTTCAAAAAGCCAATCACATTCATCAGTACATCGAAATAAAAGGCGCTACACATAGCTTTAATCAATCCACCCCCGAAAAAGCCAGAACGGTCTTTACTTCTTACGTAAACTTTATAGAAAAATGGGCCAAAACAGACCGGCATAAAAGTCAACGCTTTTGAAATTCTCCGCCAACAAAACTGTATATATATACAGCCATAATGTAATCCATTATATTAAGCATTGAAGTTCATCGGATTTGATAGAAATAATGCTTGATACAATGCTGCTAAATAAAGAACAACAAGAAGCTGTTGAATGTACTGACTCTGAAGGCAACAACAATAAAGCACCTCTGCTCATCATTGCCGGAGCAGGTACGGGCAAAACCAACACTCTTGCACATAAAACCGCACAATTAATTTTAAGAGGCGAATCCCCGGAGCGTATTCTTTTAATGACTTTTGCCCGTCGTGCGGCAGGTGAATTATCAATGCGGGCCAACCGTATTGTCGAACAGCAACTAATGAAAAAAACGGGTAAGGGTAAAACCGCAACCTATCAACCAATCAAAATTTCTTGGATGGGCACTTTTCATTCTATCGCGGCTCGTTTACTCACAGAGCACGCCAACGCCATTGGTCTCGAAAGTGATTTTACTATCATGGATCGCAATGACAGCGCAGATATGATTGATGTTATACGCCATGAATTGGGTCTTACATCCACCGTAAAGCGCTTCCCTAAAAAGAAAACCTGCTTGGATATTTACTCTCGCTGCGTGAATAGTAAACAACCCATTGAAGAGATTTTGGATGCCCACTTTCCCTACTGCCGCCAATGGGACAAAGAGTTAACCCGCTTATTTGCTGCGTACGCTAAGGCAAAAATGGAACAAGTCTGCTTAGACTATGACGACCTGCTTTTGTACTGCTACCACATGGCCCAAGTGCCAGAAATAGCCCAACAGGTGCGCGAACAATTTGACTATATATTGGTAGACGAATACCAAGATACCAACGTATTACAAGCCGGTATTCTTATGGGTTTCTTCCCAACTGGTGAAGGGTTAACGGTTGTAGGAGACGATGCGCAATCTATTTATTCTTTCAGGGCTGCCGATGTGGATAATATATTAAACTTTCCGCAGCAATTTAACCCACCCGCCAGAGTCATTTCGCTCAAACAAAATTATCGCTCTCACCAAGCTATTTTAGACTTATCTAATGTTTTGCTCAGTGAAGGAACCGAAGGTTACAAAGTCGAATTATTCAGTGACAGAAAATCAGGAATTAGACCTAAATTAGTGTCGGTAGAAGATGATACTAAACAAGCCGAGTATATTGTCGAGACGGTATTAGCGGCGCGTGAGCAAGGTATCGAATTAAAAAAACAAGCGGTTTTGTTTAGGTCGAGTTATCACAGTGACCGCCTCGAACTAGAGTTGACTAGGCGAAATATTCCCTTTGTAAAACATGGAGGGCTTAAATTTTTGGAAGCGGCACATGTTAAAGACTTACTATCGATATTGCGCTGGGCCAATAATCCCAAACATAAAATTTCAGCCTTTAGGGTGTTGAAGTTATTACCAAGTGTTGGGCCTAAAATAGCTGAAAAAGTCATTAATTCTCTTACCGCAAAACACTACACATTTAACGAACTACTTGATTACCCTATGCCACAAGTAGCCAACGCGTTGTTTCAGTCATTAATAAAAGTGCTTAGTGCCATCCATGCAAATACCATTGTTTGGACAGAACAAGTCAATGCTGTGGTTAACATCTACAAAGAATTGCTGGAGATTAACTACGATGACCACTTTGTGCGTTTTGGTGACATTGAGCAACTGGCGCAAATATCTCAGCAGTTTCCATCACGAGAACGCTTTTTAACAGAACTGACGTTAGACCCGCCACAGTCCACAGGAGATCTTGCAGGGCCACCTTTAGTCGATGATGACTTTCTCATTTTATCAACTGTGCACAGTGCCAAAGGCCAAGAATGGCATAATGTTTTTGTGCTGAATGTGGCTGATGGTAATTTCCCTAATGAATACGCCGCAGGCAACAAACGCAGCTTAGAGGAAGAAAGGCGGTTGCTTAATGTTGCTATTACTCGCGCTAAAGATGAACTGCATTTAATGCAACCACTGAAATATTGGGTGCCAGAACAACAACGCCACGGAGACCGACATGTTTACGGAGCTAAAAGTCGATTTTTAACAGAACCCGTGCTGAAATTATTAGAAACCACCCATTTTCCTAGAGTACAGCTTAACCAAAAAGAAAAGGAATCCGCCAAGCTCGCCATCACCGATATTAAAAAAACTGTGTTGGGTATTTGGGATGCTTGAATTTTGGGTTTTCCCTTCACTAACATGACGAGGACTCCAATAATTCCTAACTGCTAGGTGCTAGGTGCCACCTTTTCTGATTTAGACGACTTATTTTTTCAAAGGCATTTAACTTTTCATTTTTTTACAAGTTTTTCAACTTTGTTGTCACTTTCCTCCCCTTTTGGGCACTTGTATGGATAAAAACGCCATTTAAATCATTAACTCTTATTTGAACAACTTTACGGATTCTAAAAATGAATAACAGTACAACTAGCTTTAACTATTGCAACAACAGTAGTTATAAAAACACTTTGGGGAAAATCGCACTTGTTTCGATTTTTATGACTTTGCCTTTGTTTACATTTGCCAAAGATTTCCCTTTGGCCAGTGTTACTGATCACACCAAAGGAGATGGTTTTGCTCAGTCAATTGGCATAAACCTTGAGTATTCCCCAGTATTTGATGGCTCTGATGAGTATGGTATCGAGTTTCAAGTTGCAGGAGCTATTCAATTCAGAAAGGGCAATCATTTGTTTTTCCTCGAAGGGTTCAATATTGATGGTCTCGAGTTGGGTTGGCGTAGCATGGTAACAAACAACTACTTTTTGCAACTAGGAATAAGGCACGAAACGGTATTGCCTAAGATGGATCTTACAGATGGTAAAATTGTTGGTATCCCTCATCGTGGTTCAACAGTGTTTGGCTTTGCTGAAGGAACCTACTTTTTTGACAAAAATGAGCTGTTTTGGATGACAGGTCGCTTTTCAGCTGGACCTAGTGACTTTGGTTATCGAGCAAAAGTATCGGTGGGACACAGCTTTATTCGTTCATATAATGGCTTGGGATTGGATTTGGTGGCCTATTCAACCTTTGGTGATAAAGAGCAATTTGATCGTTATTTTGGTATTTCCGCTGACGAATCCCTTTCCTCCGGTCTAGCTCAGTCCGATTTGGATGGAGGATACCGCTCATCAGGATTAGAAGTGTTTTATCGTCAGAATATCTTTACCAGCATTCAAATTTTAGCCAGGGTTGGGGTTGAATTGTATAGCGACGAGATTGAAGAAAGCGCGCTTGTGAGTGACAATTCTGAACTCACTTCTGGATTTGCTGTGATGTGGCGTTTTTAGAGACCAATTCTCCAGCCTTCCGCCGTTAGATGGAGAACCTAAGATCAAAAACAGCTTTATGAAGGCAGCGATAATTAAAATGGAAATCTAAGCTACCCCAGATTCTAAACCTTCTAATGGGTGGCTTGGTAAATCCTTGGTAAATCCGTACACAAGGCAATAAAATAGGTAACGCGCACTTAAAATGGGCATTCTCTGAAATGGCCGTGCTCTATCTTAGAGGTAACGATAAGGCCAGAGCTTATCTTAACAAACTACAAAAACGCATGAGCAAAGCAAAAGCGCTTTCAGTGCTCGCCCATAAACTCGGGCGCTGCGTCTACTTCATGTTAAAACGACAAAGGGCATTTGATGAAAATCGATTTTTAGCAGGTTAGTAACGACATTCGGTGAGCTGAACGTCTAACTAAGGCCTTAAGCTGAGCATCTTAAAACGGTAGTGAAACTATCACTGGCTACTTCACGCCTTTATATCGTTTATATGCCATCGCTAGGCAACGACACCGCTTGATTAGACACCGAATGGACGTGCATCAATACTCTGAGCTAAATCGTTTACACCTGGCCTGAGCCTGAAACTAACTGGTGGATTTATCCAACCTTATTCTTGAATAGTGCAAGTGCTGGGTTAACCGATGAATGTCTAGTGCCCCTGTTATCATCACGGATGATGAAACGACAGGCTGTGATGAGACCACGTAAGAGAGCCTCTATATGTGTTAGCTTTTGTTTGCTCAAGCAATCTGCTTTTCCAAATAAGCCTTAAATGCTGATCCAAAAAAGTGATTCCAGCCAGAATTACAAATATTATAGCAATTTACTTCTGGAGTTAACCCAATATGAGTGAAATGAACATCCGTATTTTCACCTTTACCAATAATGTTGAACCGTAATGTCGTGTTTTCCCACTCCGTTCTCATTTCCGGCGTTGTAACTGGGTGAATATGGTCTGCTTGATAGCAGAACAGCTCTACGAGTCTGTTTGCTTCTAGCTTAACAACTTCAAAAGACCATGTAGTACCATCTTCAAATTTTGCTGTTGTTTTATCCCCAATTTTATCTACTGTAGATGTCATATCAGTCCACCAATTCGACATCTCTTTTGTTAGCGCATCAAAAACACGCTTCGGGGTGACTTTGACTGTTATTGTATGTTCGTAATTCTTCACTATTGATTCCTCTTTTGTACTGGAGAGAAGAATATACTTTATAAAGTATTAAAATATAAGTAGGCAATTATTTAGTATATAGTATTGTTTTTAATACTGTTGGGATAAAGGTCGAGCTATGACATCAAAAAAAGAAGCAACTCAATCCGCCGAAGGGACGCTATGCCCAATGCCTCAGATAGCAAAACTCATTGGAGGAAAATGGAAACTAATAGTACTGCAAATTTTGATTTTTCATGGAACTCACAGATTCAATGAGTTACGCCGGAAGATCGAAGGCATCACTCAGGCTATGCTTACAAACCAACTAAGGGCACTGGAAGAGGATGGATTAATATCGAGAAAAGTATACGCGGAAGTTCCTCCACGCGTTGAGTACTCTGCTACGCAAAAAGCAATGGATCTAAACGAAATGTTTGAAGCAATGCATCGTTGGTGGGTTACGTATGAAGGCTAACGCCCACTTCGGCGGACAAAAATGGTGGGCTAAAATTTTGTTGAGGAACGAAACATAACCCGCTGTTTTTGTTCCGATTTGAAGTTCTTGTTAGCTGTGCATTACACCCAAACATCATCTTCTGCTGTAAGTTCGCTATCTGAATCACCAGTATTAACAACACCTTTAGGTTCAACTATCATAATTTTACATTCAGAAGTTGCTATAGGTTTATGTTCAGTACCTTTGGGGATTACAAACATTTCACCTGATTCTAATGTAACTAGCCCGTCACGAAATTCAATATTCAGGCAACCTTCAATCACAATAAAGACTTCATCAGTATCTGGGTGATCGTGCCATACAAATTCACCTTCTACTTTAACCAATTTAAACTGGTAATCATTCATTTCTGCAATTACACGAGGAGACCAATGCTCTGTAAATTTATTAAACTTATCTTTGAAATTGATGGCAGTATGTTTCATGGAAACTCCTATCTAGGAAATACAGCTAACGAGGCTGAAGAAAAAGTCGGTTTTGACTATTCACAGCATCGCCTTTCTTTAAATTCTAATTGTCCACAACTTTGCCTTGAGACAAGATTTTTTGCAAAGTTTTTTACTCCTAGTTTTGATTTTCCAGTTTTTGGCTTTTATCTGGCCGGAGGTGTCTGTTCTTATGAGCTTGTAGGGGATGATTTTGAGGTGTGGTTAAGCGAACTACGCCGCTAATTGTCCGTAATTATTGAGTTTCTCAAGATTGTGTATCAAGCAGAATAGATGCCACTGGCTTTGCATCTTATCTTTACCTCGCAGACTGAAACGTTTGAGATTTTTGTTGGTACCGATATTACCGAATACTGGTTCAACCACAGACATTCGGTGACCCCAGATTCTAAACCTTCTAATGGGTGGCTTGGTATATCTGCTTGGTAAATCTCCCCTGTTATCATCACGGATGATGAAACGACAGGCTGTGATGAGATCACTTAAGAGAGCCTCTATATGTGTTTGCTATAAGCGATGACTTAACAGCCACTATGACAGATGAAGTATGCGGCTTAGCTCAGAAACTTGGATTGATCTTGAAAAAGTGGTCAAAAGATGACTAGTACCTATTGACCGACTGGAGGCTCATATGTGTTAGCTTTACTTTGCTCCGAACGAAACGTGTAGAAAAATATAATCAAAAAGCAGCCACATGCCCAACCAAATAAATACATAATTTCATTTATTTGACTTGAAGTGTTTTTAATTATGTCTTTCGCTTGGGCTCCTCCAATAAATTTTTCTTTATAACTTTTCTGATCATCTTCTGTAGGACTGTAAACAATAAGCTCGTCAGATTTACTTTTATACATTATTGGTTGCCCAAACTCTTTGTATATAACCTGTGCTATTACTTTTCTTACTTCTGGATTCTCATTATTAATAGCTTCTAAAGAAGTATTCTCTGATATCAACTCAGTTTGTTCGCTTACAGCTAAGAAGGTGTTTGTTGTTTTTAATAAGTTCATTCCGACGCTATTAAGAAATACATTTAGTAAAAATATAAATAAGAAACCTGAAGCAAATTTATCATCGTTTTTACTCAAAATGCTCTTAGCAAACCCATATGGTAATAAAATACTCAAAAGACCAAATGAAGTCCATTGTATATACCAAACAGAAAAAACATCAGGTAGATATTGTTTACCAAAAAAGGGGACGAGCCATAATAGAAGACATACATTAGATAAAAACTTCATACTTTCCTTGTAAAGCTAACGAGGCTGTAGAAAAAGTCGTTTTTGACTGTTCAACGCTTCGGTTTTCTTAAAATTTATAATGTTCACAACTCTGCCTTGAGCCAAGATGTTTTGCAAAGTTTTTTACTCCTAGTTTTGATTTTCCAGTTTTTGGCTTTTTTCTGGCTAGAGACGGTTGTGCTGAAGGACTTTAAGGAGAGGATTTTGAAGTGCAGTTAGACTAACTACGCCACTAACTGCCCGTAATTTTTGAGTTTCTCAAGATTGTGTATCAAGCAGAATAGATGCCACTGGCTTTGCACCTTATCTTTACCTCGCAGACTGAAACGTTTGAGATTTTTGTTGGTACCGATATTACCAAATACTGGCTCAACCACAGACATTCGGTGACTATAAACCTGTTTACCTAATGGACTATCCACGCGATGCTTCATCCAGTCGGTGTAATTCGGTGGTCGCGGCTTATCATCAATTAGA
>NZ_JBDVXF010000041.1:0-25857 GCF_039964565.1 Paraglaciecola sp. | reverse complement strand
AGTCGAGAAATTAATCCTAAAGGGCAATTTGTTTTCACTTTAAAAAAAGAGGCTTAGTTAACCTGAACTCGGGATAAGCCGTACCGTCCAGCACCGCTTTTATTGTGCCTATCTTCGTTGAACTTGCTCTCAATAGCTGGCAATTGCTTCACAAGCTCGCCTTGATAAACACAATAATATCAGCACTGGATGCATTAAATTGGCGGCTAGATAAATAGTAAGATTATAACCTATTGTTTTTATTAGATTGACTTCATAGAACGCGGCACGTCTTAACCCGAGCTCAGCTTAGTTAACATTTGGTAGGTCAATGGGTTTGGCTAGCTGGATAACTTAAAATTTAAGTAAGGAATGGCGTAGTGTGCTTTTCTAGGTATTATTCTTCATACTTTGTTGCACTATCACTTCTATTTCAAAGCATTTCACTGCTATATTCTGCTACTTAATTATTAGTTATCGGGAAAACGTTCAATGGCCCTCCGTGTTTGGAACAGTCTGTTTTTTAAGGTTTTATGCATTTTTTTATTATTAGTGAGCCAGGCAAGTTTTGCATTCAGCCGAAAAGTTCTTGAACAAAGCCCTGATACCATAAAATTAGCACTCGTTTCTTTAGTTGTTGTATTTGTTTTGATGATTGCTTTTATTATCATTTTTAAGTTTCAACTCGGCAAAGCTCGTAAACAACAGCTTGCGCACAACAAAGAGTTAACTGAAAAACAATCACTACTCAATGACTTTAAAGTAGGAATGTTACACGTTAATCAAATAGGCGAGATTATTTTCGCAAATCGAGTTGCGGCATTTTTTCTAGGCAGTAAAGAAGATAAATTGCTGGGTAGGCCTTTAGTCGATGTGTTTTCCAAAGAAGTGCAAGAGTCAATCAATGCAGCGTTAACATCAAGCCAATATATGTCTCTACAAACATACGTGGTTGCGAGTAAGCGTCAATTGCAATTAGGATTTGCTAAACAGTCTAGTGGCCATGCTGGTATTGCGAGTGTCATTTCCCTCGAAGATGTGACTAATTTTCATCATCAAGTTGAGCAATATTCCTGTAACTTAACTAGCCTTGATTTGGGCCTTCAGCGAAGTGGTATTGCGAAGCTGACTATCGACTTTGAGAGTAATACGTTTACGACCGATCAGTTGTTTGCAGACTTATTGTTAGCCGATGCACCTTTAAGTGGAGATCTTAATCAGTTAAAAAAAATGCTAAGTAGTAAAGCTGCTTTGGCATGGGAACAAGCTTTAGAAAACGGTAAAAAACAGCATCAAGTGGATATAAGTTGTGAGTTATTACAAATTGATGAAAATCAGATTGAAACTCAAGGCAGTGAACCCAAAGATGGGCAACTTCAAAGTACTATTTCACTGCGGTTTATTGGCCTGAGTAGGAGAAAAAATGACAAGGGTGAAACCACGCGTCTGGATTTTATTGTACAAAATCAGTCGGAGTTACAGCACTTTCAAGATTTACTTTTTGCCAGTCAACAACAAGTTAATACGCTATTAGCGACTAGCCCTCAAGCAGTGTACGTTTTGGATGACGGCGGAAATTTAACAGCATGCAATTCCGCTTTTGAGTCCTTGTTCAAACTCAAATTTTCAAAAATAGAAAACCAGAATATCCGGGAACTAGAGATACTTCCTCCGGAAATAAGTCGGCTACATATTGATAGTCAAACTAATTTTAGTTCTGCTAATGTTGGGCATGATAAAGAATTCGAATGGCAACTAGCCGATGATCGAAAACACAGTCTCAAAATAAAGCTAAAGTTTTTTGTAGGCAAAAATAAAAAACGCGCCGGTATGGTAGGCGTAATTCAAGATGTAACAGAACTTAAACATGCCAAAAGACAGCTTGAACAAGAGCGAAAACACTTTATCACTATTTTGGATTTAGCTCCGGTTGCGGTAGCAACCATTGATGCAGAAGACCGTATTGTAAGAGCTAATATTGCAATGACTGATCGTTTAGGTTTAAGTGAAAGAGAGCTCAAAAAAGACACTTTTTATCAATTATTTAACGATTCTAGCAATGCCGGTAAGGCAGCGAAACAAATTCATCAAAGTGGTAGGTTGCGTGGATTTGTGGCGCAACTAAAAGGTAAAAACGACGAATTGCACCCTAGTGAGTTACACGTCGATTTACTCAACAAAGAAACTCAAGAGTATTTATGCTGGATTTCTGACCGTACTAAAGAGCAATTCCATCAAGATAAATTTGATAGCTTACTGCAGCATAGCAGTATGCCGATGGCAATTTTGAGTGAACAGGGTTTTAGTAAGTTGAATCCCGCGGCCTGCGCATTTTTCAATATTGAAGAAGAACGAGAATTGTTTGGCAGTTCTCCTTTTTCTGCCGAGCTTAATTTAGATCAACAAGCATCTGAAGAGTTAGAGCGACACATTACTAAGGTTAAGTTAGAAGGTCAGGCTAAATCCTTGCAATGGGAACATAGAGTAGGAAAGGAGCTGTTACCCTGCCAGGCAACATATGTGCCTATGTACAAAGGACAAGATTTTGATTCAATACTTTGTATTTGGACTGATTTTAGAGACTTGCAGCAAGCTGATGAAGCACGTATTGAAGCCATAAACCGCCATCAAGCTGCTGAAAAAGAAGTCGCCGAAAAACAGCAATTATTGAGAAGTAGTCAGGATCAGTTAGCGTCTAAGATGAAAAACTTAGCTGACACAGAGTCTAAATTACAGGCAGCGCAAGACGATTTGTCAGAAAAACAAAATGAATTTAGTAACTTACAACAGGCTCATCAGAGTGTTACCGATAATTTGCAAGAATTACAGCAAGACTATAACCAAAATCGTACCCAGTTAGTTGAGGCACAACAAGCTAATACGGCTCTGGCATCTCAGTTGCAGGAGTCAACAGCTAAAGTGTCGGGGTTACAGGCGCAACGTAATCAAATCTCGGATGCCCTACAAAATAGCGAGAAAAAGTATAAGTCTGCACAACAAGAATTACTTGAGAGTGAAAGAAACGCCGAAACTTTAAAACAAGAACAATTGAAGCAACAAAGTAAGATGGATGATTTTGTCGCAGAAATTAATGGACTTAAAGAGTCTATTGAACAAAAAGACTTACAAATTAATGAAGTTGGCGGACAAATAACTAGCTTGCAGTCGGAGTTGTCGAGTTCGGGTAATACCACAGAAAAGTTAAGGCAATTGCTGGATAATCAGCGAAAGGCCAGTCAACAAGCAGAGCAACAGCGCAGAAACCTTGAACAGACTTACAAACTAGCCGAGTCGGAATTATCTAATAAAGTTCGCCATGTAGAGCATTTGCAAAATGAAATGCAAAAATTTGAAGAAATGTCGAATCAACAAAAAGGCGATATGCAGCAGCAACAAAGTCAATTGATGATGGAATTGGAAGCTAAGCAACAACAATTACAAGAAACACAACAAGCACTAGATGAAACTAAAGAAGCAGCTGAAAAAGAGAAAGAGCTTAAGGAACAACAGCAAAATCAATTAGCGATATTACAGCAAGAACTGTCTGATATGGAAAGTCACAGTTTGCAGCAACAGCAAAAAATGGCAGAAACAGAACAAGAGTGGCAGCTACAACAACAAAAAATTCAACAAGAGTTGATGGCAAAACAACAACAACTCCAAGAAACTGAACAAACTTTGCAGCAAGCAAAACAACAAAGCGAAGCTGAAAAAGCAGAGAAAGAACAACAACTCGCATTATTTGAAAAACTTCAGTCAGAGCTTGCAGATGTCGAACACAGAAATGCTCAGCAACAACAGCAAATTGCTCAAAGAGACAATGAATATAAGCTGCAACAACAAAACATGCAGCAAGAACTTAAAGCCAAACAACGGCTGTTACAAGAAACAGAGGACAATTTAAACCAAGCTAAAGAACAAACGGAAACCGAGAAAAAACAACAGCAAGCCTTATTTGAAAAATTACAAAGTGAGCTGAGTGAAATGGAGGCGCGAAATGTCGAACAGCAACAGCTCATGGCAAAAAGTGATAAAGAATGGCAGTTGCAACAACAAAAAGTACAACAAGAATTAACTTCTAAGCAGCAACAATTACAGCAAACAGAACAATTGTTGTCGCAAACTAAACAACAAACAGAAGCTGAAAAAGCAGAGAAACAACAACAACTCGCTTTACTAGAACAATTGCAACAAGAACTTGCAGAAATGGAACAAAGAAGTACGCAGCAACAACAAGAAATTGCTCAAAGTGACCAAGATTGGCAAAAACAACAACAAGCACTTCAGGAAGAAGTCGAGGCTAAACGTCAGCAATTACAAAATACTCAAGGTAATTTGGATGAAATTAAACGTCAAGCTGACGACGAAAAGCTTGCGCGCTTAGAGCAGCAACAGAAACTTGAACAGCTGACTGTAGAATTAACTGATGTGGAAAGTCGTGCGGTCAAACAAAAGGAAATGATTGAAGGTAGTGATGAACAATGGCGTAAACATCATGCAGAGATTGAACAACAGAAAGTACAATTGCAACAAGCTTTAGTTGAAGCAGAAAAGCAAAATACGCTTATGCAGCAGAAACTAGAAGGGAATCTACAACAACTTCAACAAGCTGAATCTCAAGTTTCAGAAACCCAATCAGGGGAACAGAAACTGCAACAAGAACTGAATAATGCCCGCAACGAAGCAGAGCAGTTACAACAACGTATACAATTACAAGAACAACAAGAGCGTAAATTGCAAGAACAGCTTGCACAGCAACAAAAAAGCCTGCTTGGTAGTGAACAAAATATTCATACCCTTGAGGAAAAACAAGCGCAATTAACGGAACAATTGCAAGCGGTGCAACAAGAATACTCAAACAGCAAAGAGAGTCTCAATGATCAGCATAGTGACCACGCAGAATTGGCGGCGCAACTTCAAAAGCTGGAACAAGATTTACACAACAGTCAATCTCAATTAAACGACAAAGAAAATGCCCTGCAGGAAGCTAAACAGGAGTTGCAATCTAATCAGGAAAAACTAGCTGAACAAGAAAGTGCCTTGCTCAGTGCTCACAAAGAAGAGCTACAACAAGCCATTGAGCAACAACCGCTACAACAATCTCAAGCCACATCTGACATCGCGAAAATAGAGATGCCAGTTAATCCAGAAATTTGGTTTGACTTATTGCCTTATCTACAAAATCAAAATGTTACCAAACCTTTGCCGGTTGTATTAAATGAATTGATGGAAGAACTGAAAAATGGCATTCAAGAAACTAATCATGCGGTAGATGAAGATGATGTGACTTCTATTTTGAAAGGCGCCCGTAAGTTAGTTTTAGTGGCCAATAAGGTCAATTCCGAAGCGTTAACTGATGTGGTAACTAGGCTTGAAACAGATTGTCGAGAAGGTCTTGTGGACAATATTGCCATATCATGGCCAACAGTTGAACGTTCACTAAACAATACTTTAAGGGTGATCTATTCGCATTTGAATAATTGATAATTATATAAAAACGCTGAAATGTTAGAGATTTATAACTCACGAACGATTACAATAACTCGCTTCTCGGTAGATACCGAAAAGTTGCCGGTAGTAAACCTAGTCTGATGGGTTTTTGCTTGAAGTGGCAACATTATTGTTGCAAGCTGGTTTAGCAGGTAATTAATGTTTTATTTATCAGAGATTATTTAGAAAACATTGATGGCTTGAGTTCTGTTGAGTAATTGTTTCCCTGGAAGATATCAATTTGAATTTTTATGTTGCGCGCCAACCTATTTTGGACACAGACAAAAAACTATTCGCTTACGAACTATTGCTTCGCAATAGTTTAGATAATTTTTTCCCAAAAAATGTCAGTGATGAAGAAGCTACAGCCAAAATTATAGATGGATTAGAGTATAACTTGGGTTTAGAAAGTTTAACCCAAGGTTCATTAGCCTTTATTAACTTCCCCCATGATTCTTTAATCAATGGTTATCCTTTGTTATTAGATAAAGAAAAGATTGTGGTGGAAATACTTGAAACGGCTAAGCCAACTAGAAAGCTGTTGGCAGCATGTATCGATTTAAAGAAAAAGGGATATACAATTGCGTTAGATGACTATGAGCACGGTTCTGCTTGGATTCATTTTTTTCCTTATGTGGATATCATTAAACTTGACTACTCGCTAACCTCAGAGGAACAGTTTGAGGAAATCATCCAAGTATTAAGTTCCTTTCCTGAGATAAAGTTACTGGCCGAAAAGATTGAAACCTATTCAGAATTCGAACATGCGGTAAGTATTGGTTGCTCGTATTTTCAAGGGTACTTTTTTAGCCGGCCTGAAGTCATTAAAACAGTGGCGTTTAACCCTTCACAGGTTGCAGTTGTTAATTTAATGTCTGAAATTAACAAGGACGATCTTGATGTTAAAAAGATCACCTCTATTTTTGAAGATGAAGTCAATTTGGCATTTAAATTACTTCGTTACGTGCAATCACCGATATTTAAACGAGATGCGAATATAGAATCTATAAAACAGGCGATTTTAGTTTTAGGATTTGAAGAATTAAGACGTTTTATTTGTTTATTGTTCACTGCACAATTTTCGATGGGTAAACCTCAAGAGTTGAATGTTATGGCGTTAGCCAGAGGGCGCTTTTGCGAACTAATGGTGAATGCCGCCATGCCAACTCAGTCTAAATCGTCCGCTTTCCTGATTGGGTTGTTGTCTTTAATTGACGCAATGGTTGATGGAGACATTCAGGAGCTCATGGATAAGTTGCCGCTGCGCCAAGAAATAAAAGACGCCATTGTCAAACGACGAGGCGAATCAGCTAAGTTTTTACAACTGTGTGAATTATTCGAAAAGGCAGATTGGGCCAATATTGAAGAATTTAGTCAGAAACTAGGGGTAGATGCAGAGCAATCAAGCTTGTTGTATCAAGAGGCTTTGAGTTGGGCAGATCTTAGAATGTCTGCGATGCACTAATTGTTGTGAAGGGTGATAATTCAGATACTATCACTGTTATCATTTTACCGACTGAAATGACCTTGAAACTTACTCAATATTGTTTGTAGTAGATATCTAAAAAGCCTCTTTAAACTAAGAGTAATGTAATCCATAACCATAAGGGAATAGGGGCTTATAGTGTTTGTCTCCAATATTCACCTTTGGTTGCGACAATGTTGGCCAACTGAAAGATAACTTGCCCGTAAAGTCATAATCACCGAATAATACATCACTGATCCCTTGACCTTCTGAGCCGGGCAACCAGGCTGCAATAAAAGCGTGACAGGCATCGAGCTCTGGTTCAATTAGTAATGGCCTACCCGATACTAAAATCGCAATCACAGGTACGCCACTTTTAGTGATGTTTTTAATCGTTTGTAAATCCTCGGGATAGAGTTTATTGAGCTCTAACGAATCTCCACTTGCCCGTAATACTTTTACCTGGCCATTAATTTGTGAGCCAGCTTCGGTGATTATTTTATCATCACCTCGTATATCGCCCATACCTTCAGCGTAAGGGGTTTCACCAATTACAACCACTGCAACGTCATGTAACTCAGGTGCAGCTTCGAGGCCATCACTATTTACACTTAACTGTGAAGCCGGTGCCGTTTTTTTAATACCTTGCCATATTGAAGTGCCTCCGACGATCTTTTCGTTGCCAGATACGCCTTGCCAGTTAACAGTAAAGCCGCCACATTGATGACCTAAATTATGGGCATTTTTACCCGCGACCAATATTCGGGCATTTTTATTAAGGGGTAAGATATTATTGTGATTAGCTAACAAGACTAAGGATTTTCTGACTGCTTTGCGCGCGACTTGGCGGTGTTCATCGCAACCAAACGAAAAATGGTTTGACCATTTACGTAGTGCCGGTCGCGGTTTTTCAAACAAACCAAAGGCGTACTTTACTGATAAAATACGCCTTACTGCATCATCGATTCTGCTGATAGATACAGTACCTAGTTCAATGTGACTGCGTAAGTTCTCAATGAATACTTGCCAATTTCTTGGCACCATAAACATATCAATTCCGGCATTGACACCTTGGGCTACAGCCAGATAAAAGTCATCTTCTAAATAATCAATTCCCTGCATGTCAGAGATAACAATACCGTCAAATCCCAATTTTTGTTTTAAGATATCCACCAGTAAAAATTGATGGGCATGGCATTTATCACCATTCCAGCTACTGAATGACACCATAACACTTAGTACACCTGCTTTAATTGCGGCTTTATAGGGCTGAATATGGATGGCTTGTAGTGCTTCCCAACTAAGGATTGTGTCGCCCTGATCAACACCATATTGTGTACCACCATCACCTACCCAGTGTTTGGCGCAGGCTAAAATATTATCTTGACTGAGTTTACCTTGGAGGGTTTCAATCATCTTCTTTGCGTATAGGGAAACTAGTTTAGGAGCTTCAGCATAACTTTCGTAACTGCGACCCCAGTGATAATCCCTAGCAACAGCTAGGTTAGGAGCAAATGCCCAATCTACGCCTGTTGCCAAAACTTCTTTACTGGTCACTTCGGCAATTTGTCTTATTAACTTGGGATCGTTTGCGGCACCTAAACCAATATTGTGCGGAAATATAGTCGCGCCTTTTACGTTATTATTACCGTGGATCGCATCAAGGCCGTAAATAATAGGAATACCGATATTCTGTGAGTCTTGGCTACTTGATGCCTCCCAATAGGCGTCGTTCATTTTTACCCAGCCTTTGGGGCTATTATCCTCTGGGCACGAACCTGCGCTACTTAATATCGAACCTAAATGGTGTTTTTTTGCTTGTTCTGGAGAGCAGGTCATACAATCTGCTTGTGTCATTTGACCAATTTTTTGTTCGAGTGTCATATGCTGCAACAATTCGTCAATTTTTAGTTGTATCGATTTGTTTTGTAATACTTTGTTCATTAATGATCTCAAACTCGTCATTGAGTTTCGTTAGGGGAAAAGGCAAATAATGGGACCGTTTTCACAAAACTTAGCGTTGCCTTAAGTCACCATATTTCAATGGGGTATTTACACAATGTAAACACGACAAAATGGACTAATTCTAGGATAAAATGGAACTCATTTATCATTTTTTGCAGTATTTCAATAACATCATTATTCACGCTAGATGGTTTATTCGGATATTGACATTTCAGCAATAGGGACCATTTTCGAAGCGTTTTCCTCAAGGCTTTTTGTCGCGTTCACAGTCCTTCTCACCTTTTTTGATTTGAGTTAAATATCGAATGAATTACTGTGGGTCGTTTATTTGGAACAACTCATAGTAAAAAGGTTAGAGCCAAAATTGTGAAAGTTGTATAAGTCAAAAACACTTAGCGGATGCAATAAAAACAATGAACTAATCTTTGTTTTTATGATTCAGTGATATAGAAGAGAGTAGATAAATGAGCGGTTTAGATCCTAACTCAAACGCAGTAAGTGGTGAGTTTATTGATTTGGAAGGAGAGCGTTACTACGCAATTCACAATGTTGAAAAGATGCCACCGTTTTTTATTAGCTTGGTGTCTGACAGTGACCACTGGTTGTTTATTGCCTCTAATGGTGGATTAACCGCTGGCAGGGAATCGCCAGAAATTTCATTGTTTCCCTATGTACCGGTTGACCGTATATATGAAAGTAATAGCCATACGGGCAGTAAAACACTATTTAAAGTTAGAAAGGGAAACAAAAACTTTAACTGGGAGCCTTACAACAAAGACGCCAATCGCTCGTATCGAATTACCCAAAACCTGTATAAAAATACCCTAGGCGATAAAATTTGCTTTGAAGAAATTAATCATGACTTACAGTTAATTTTCAGTTACAGCTGGAAAACCAGTGACAAGTATGGCTTTTGTCGCCAATGTAAATTACAAAATTTGTCTGATGACACTGTCTCTATCAAGATGCTGGATGGTTTACAGAACATCTTACCTTCAGAAACTCCCCGTTTAACGCAAAGTAATGCCAGTAACTTAGTCGATGCCTACAAATGGAATGAATTAGATCAATCAACCGGCCTTGGGATGTTTACTTTGTATTCGGGAATTACTGACCGCGCGCAGCCTAGTGAATCTTTGAAAGCCAATACTGTATTTAGTTTAGGTTTTGATAAACCTCAGATCTTGCTGAGTAACATTCAGATAGATAAGTTTTGGAATGGTGAAACTTTACTAGATGAGCCCTATCAGCGAGGGATTCGTGGAGCGTATTTGCTAAATGTTGAATTTGAGTTAGCAGCACAAGCGTCGCAAACTTGGCAAATTGTTGCCAATGTTGAACAAACTCAGTCGCAAGTATGCGAACTGATTCACGCACTTGGAGATCTTGAAAAAATATCAAGAGCAATTGAAGCTTCTATCAAGAAAGGGTCTGACGCCTTAGCGAGTATTATGGTGAGTGCAGATGGTTTTCAAGTGACAAACCAAGAAAGTGTCACTGTACATCATTATGCCAATACCTTGTTTAATTCGCTAAGAGGTGGCGTGTTTGATGAGCACTACAATATTTGTATGGCTGATTTTATTGCCACTCTAAAAAGTTTTAATTTGCCACTATTTATCAAACACCAAGAACGTTTAACGCGCTTACCTGAAAAGCTAGCCTTTAAACAGTTTACACAACTTACCCAAGAATTGAACGATACACACATTGACCGCCTCGTTGCTGAATATCTGCCCGTCACTTTTGGCCGGCGTCACGGCGACCCAAGCCGTCCTTGGAATCAATTCGAAATAAGACTTAAAGATAAACAAGGCCATAAATTATTGTCTTATCAAGGTAATTGGCGAGATATATTTCAAAACTGGGAGGCATTGTGTTTTAGCTACCCTGAATTTATCGAATCAGTAATTACCAAGTTTGTGAACGCCTCTACCATTGATGGTTATAACCCTTATCGGATTACTAAAGGAGGCATCGATTGGGAAGTTGAAGAGCCGGAAGATCCCTGGAGTTTTATCGGTTATTGGGGAGATCATCAAATTATTTATTTATTGAAATTGTTGGAATTGTCGGAAAGGTTTCATCCCCAAAAGTTAACTGAGTTATTGCCTAAATCGATTTTCTGTTATGCCAATGTGCCGTATCGAATAAGATCATTTGAAGCCATGTTGGAAAATGCCAAAAATACAGTCGATTATGACGAAGATTCTGCTAGTAATATTGATAGTAGAGTTCGATCTGTAGGGGCCGACGGTAAGCTAATTTGGGATCAAAATGGTAAGGTTTACCTTGTGAATTTAATGGAAAAACTTCTGGTGCCTTTACTGTGTAAATTAGCGAATTTAGTGGTGGATGGAGGGATTTGGCTTAATACACAACGACCTGAATGGAATGATGCAAATAATGCATTGGTCGGTCATGGTGTGTCGGTTGTGACTTTAAATTATTTACGCCGTTATACCTATTTTCTGCAAAATTTGTTAATGAAACAAGACAAAAACTATGATGTGGAGCTTTCGGTAGAAGTCGCATTGTGGTTACAAGATACTGCGAAAGTACTCACTGAACTAAGCGTTAAATTATGTAAAACATCCGTAACAGATGAACGGCGATTTAACGTATTGCGAGCGTTAGGGCAAGCAGCCTATAAATACCGTAGCGGTATTTACCAAACTGGTTCATTTAGCCATAGAGTGACAACAAAACTGCAGTCGATCCAAAACTTGTTAGATGTGTCTCTGGTCGTGATAGATCACAGCATTGATAAAAATAGTCGGGATGATGGGTTGTTTCACTCATACAATTTGCTGTCTTTCGGCGAAAACAAAGCACAAATTAAACAACTTTACCCAATGCTAGAAGGGCAAGTGGCGGCCCTAAGTTCAAGTGCCATAACTCCTTTGAAAGCAGCAGATTTGTTGGATGCTCTCTATTCGAGTGATATTTTTCGTCCTGATTTGAATTCCTTCATGTTATATCCTGATAAAAGCCAAATGGGCTTTTTAGCTAAAAATATCATTCCGGTTGATGAAGTATTAGCCATTCCGGTATTTATGGAAATGCTGCAACTAAATGAGCGGAGTATTGTGACCCAAGATATAAGCGGTAATTACCGTTTTAATGCTAACCTAAAAAATAGTAGTGACTTATTACTGCAACTTCGCAAAATAAGCCCGCAGCATAAGGAGCTTACACAAAATACAATTAACCAAATTGCACAGTTATTTGAACAAGTTTTTAACCACCAAGCATTTACCGGTCGTTCCGGTGCGATGTTTGGATTCGAAGGACTGGGTTGCGTTTACTGGCATATGGTGTCTAAGTTATTACTTGCAGTACAAGAACAATTTTTCCAAGGCTTAGAAAACAATGTTGATGCTACGACCATTAAACGTTTAGCAACGGCATACTATCGTGTTAGGCAGGGGATTGGGTTTAACAAAACACCAGGAGAATATGGAGCGTTTCCTTGTGATCCTTATTCCCATACGCCTAAACATGCCGGTGCTCAACAACCAGGTATGACAGGCCAAGTTAAAGAAGAAATCTTGACACGATTTGGTGAACTGGGACTCAAAGTAAAATGCGGAAAAGTGTACATTGAACCTAGATTATTACGTAAACAGGAATTTATCCAATCTCCGAAAACTTTTAACTATCTAGATGTGAGTGGAAAGTGGCAAGAAATAGCCTTGTCAGCGAACTCACTCGCATTTACTTGGTGCCAAGTGCCTTTTGTCTATCAGTTAACCAAAGGAAATTCGCGCCTAACGAGCATACTTAATGATGGAAAACGGCAAAGTAGTGCTTTTATTGGCCTAGAGTCGATGATTGCCAAAGAGTTATTTGCTCGCAGCGGTAAGGTAAAATCTATTTACGTCTTGCTTAATGAATCCTATCTATTTGAATATTAATGATTAAATAAAAAATAAAGACAAAGGCTAGCGATGGATAAATTGAGCTTTGAATCCTTATGTGTAGTTATTTTTAATAGTAGGAACAACCAAAATATCTTAATATAGTTTTCTTTAGGTAAACAGCATAATTCGATATTGGTAATTTGAAGATGGATATAAATGTAGTAAAGGACATGAGTAATTTAAAAAGACTGGTGATACAACTAAGTGTAGTGGTTTTTACTGGTTTTCTAGTGACAGCATGTGGTGATTCTAACGAAGATAATGAGATCGTTCTTACTCCAGAGCGAGAAGGCCATTCGGTAGCTCGGATGTGGAATGAAGTGCTTTTAACTGCGATACGTAACGACTATGCTCGTCCTACAGTGCACGCTAGAAATCTATTTCATATTTCTTCCGCCATGTATGATGCTTGGTCGGTATACAAACCACAAACTCAAAGTTTTTTGTTTGATAATGAAGTCGCCGGTTTTGCTTGTAGTGCCGATAGTTTTAGTTTACCTGACGATGTTTTACCCCATCAGGAGCAAGCGATTAGTTACGCAGCTTACCGGATTATTCAACACCGTTTTAAGTTTTCTCCGGGTTCATTCGAAATTATGGAAGCTGCCGATTCACTTATGACTAGTCTCGGTTTCAATATTGAAGACGAATCATTGGATTATTCACAAGGATCAGCTGCTTCATTAGGTAATTATATTGCCGATTGTTATATACAATTTGGTTTGCAAGATGGTTCAAATGAGGAAAACTTCTACGCTAACACTACTTATCAACCGGTAAATCCGCCATTATTTCTCAGTTTAGGCTTAGCAGGTAATCCTTTTATTAACGATCTGAATCGGTGGCAACCTTTGTCAATTAATGGTTACATTGATCAATCAGGTAACCTTGTTGACGATTCGCCGAGTTTTTTGAGCCCTGAGTGGGGAAGCGTCGTACCATTTTCATTGTCTGCAAATGACAAAAGTGTGTTTACTCGTGATGGTTTCGATTATCAAGTGTATCATGATCCGGGCATGCCCCCATTAATTGATGGAGATATGAGTGATGAATACAAGTGGGGCTTTTCTCTTGTTTCTATTTGGTCTTCTCATCTAGATCAAAATGACGGAGTAATGTGGGATATTTCACCGAAAAGTCTTGGAAATATATCTGAATTTCCTAATTCTTTTACGGAGTTTAATGAGTTTTATAAACAAATAGAGGGAGGAGATCCCAGCACCGGTTATGCATCTAACCCAATTACTAATCAACCATATGAAGAACAAATGGTTCCGCGAGGGGATTACGCTCGAGTATTGGCAGAGTTTTGGGCAGATGGCCCAGAATCAGAGACTCCTCCGGGTCATTGGTTTGTTATTCTCAATACAGTGAGTGATCATGAGCTATTGGAAAAGCGTTGGGCGGGCGAAGGCGATATTTTAGGGGCTCTTGAATGGGACATTAAAACCTATTTCGCTATGGGTGGAACAATGCATGATGCAGCAGTAGCTGCATGGGGGATAAAAGGACGCTATGACTATATTCGGCCTGTTTCAGCGATCCGCGCTATGGCTGAAGGGCAAAGTAGTGATCCATCATTGAGTTCTTATAGCATTAACGGTATACCATTAGTAGAAAACTATATTGAATTGGTTACAGAAACAGATCCGTTAGCTATAGAAAACACAAACAACATAGGTAAAATTAAGCTCTACACTTGGAAAGGTCCAGAGTACATAAATGATCCCGCCATCGACCAAGCTGGGGTCGGCTGGATATTAGCAGAAAAATGGTGGCCTTATCAAAGACCTACCTTTGTTACCCCACCATTCGCAGGTTATGTATCTGGGCATTCAACTTATTCTAGGGCCGCAGCAGATTTAATGACTTCCATGACAGGTTCGGCGTTTTTCCCTGGTGGAATGAGTGAATTTGAAGTGAAAGCCAATGAGTTTTTAGTATTTGAACAAGGCCCAAGTGTGGATATGACTCTGCAATGGGCAACGTATCAAGACGCATCGGATCAGTGCAGTTTATCGCGCATATGGGGCGGGATCCATCCTCCGGCAGACGATATTCCTGGTCGAAAAATCGGTGAAAAAATAGCGGTAGATAGTTTTGAGTTTGTGGAGTCGCTGTTTAATCAATAAAGTATTTTTTGCAGGTGTGAGTTCGAGGTGTAATGTCGAATTTGCGTCAATCATGGTAAAAAATGGATACAATAGAAAAGCCATTGTATCCATTTTTACCCTTTAAATTTAAAAGTTATAGGTAGTTATTTAACTAAAATAGCTTCCAATTCCTCTAAGGACTTTCCCTTCGTTTCTGGTAAAAATCTAACAATAATCATCAGCCCAGCAACAGCAAAGCTTCCATAAATTGCAAAGGTCCATGTCGCACCTAAATTCGACAATTCCCACGGAAATACCAGTTGAACCAAAAAGCTCACACCGGAATTAATTAAACCAACAAATGAAATCGCTATTCCTCGAATTCGGTTTGGGAACAACTCTGAAAATAGCACCCACATTACCGGGCCAAGGGACACTGCAAAGCAGGCCACAAATCCCAAAATGCTCACTAAAATGACTGTTCCATTCATTTGGATTGCCGCTGAGACTAAGGTGGATTCAAATTGTGCAGCTTGTACTATTCCCAAACTATCGCTAATGGCAGACTTAAATGCTAAATCATTGGTAAATGTTGTGCCTATAATTGGTTGCAAGGCTTGTATGTTAATTTCTGCAGATAAAGTGCTAATTGCTTGTGCTGTTAAGGTGTATGACGCTGCATTAAACTGAAACGCCAGACTAAACATGCATAGGATTATTCCTGATACCCCCATAACCAATAGAGATTTTCTGCCTATTTTGTCAATTAGCGCTATGGCAATTAAGGTAAATACCACATTGGTAATACCCACTAAAATTGCCTGCATAAATGAGGCATCTGTGCCTAAACCTGTTTGTTCAAATATCATAGGCGCATAAAAGAATACTGCATTGATACCGGTGATTTGTTGCAATATTGCAATGGAAATGCCGACTATCATGACCAAACGCATAGAGGGCTTGAGTAAGTCCATAAATGCCCCCTTCGCTTGGTTTTGAACAAGATTGATGTTGTTATTTATTTCCTGAATTTCTTGTTTAGCACTTTGTTCGCCCAAAGCTTGTTTTAGTATAACGTTTGCTTCTTGAACTCTGCCTTTCATCATTAACCAACGTGGGCTTTCTGGCACTATCGTAAGGCATACAAAGTATAATAGGGCAGGGATAGCTTCTATTCCTAACATCCAGCGCCAGTTCCAATGGTTTATTCCCAAGGATTGCACCCATTGGGTATCAGAATCGGCAGCCTGCAAAATTAAATAGTTGGTAAAAAACGCGACTGAGATACCGAGCACAATATTTAGCTGGTTAAGTGAAACCATACGACCACGATATTTGGCAGGACCAATTTCTGCAATGTACATCGGAGCAATAATTAATGCCGCGCCTACTCCTAAGCCCCCTAGCATTCTGGCTAAAACTAAGGTTAAAAAGTTAGGAGCAAACGCCGATGCAATCGCTGATACAAAAAACAACGCAGCAGCGATTTTTAATACTATTTTCCTTCCAAACTTGTCACTCAGCGGACCGGCGGTGATCATTGCAAAGGTTGCCGTTAGTGACAAAGAAGCCACTGCCCAACCCAGTTGAATTTTTGTTAGGTTAAATTCAGGCTCAATAAATTTGACTACTCCCGAAATAACAGACGCATCAAACCCCATTAAGAACCCTCCTAATGCAACTATGATGGATACGTAAAACACGTAAAAAATAGATTGAGGCTGATTGTTTTTCATTCTTATGCCTTATGTAAATCACTAGTGAAAACTGGGTAGCAAAGCTAGACTATTCGATTCGAAAAGACTAAGTAATTCGTTAAAAGGGTCTTTAACCGCGACAAGGCGGATTGATCCACTAGCCGCCCACATCACCCGAGTGTAAACTGAAGTTCGTTGAGATTACCAACCAAGTTGGCCTTAAGGAATTAAATGCCTCAATCACTTTTTAACGAAAGATTTCCCGCAAATGGACCTAATAAAATTTACCATTTTGGTTTGTTGCATATAGGATTTTGGACCTTTGTGAGCATTATCAGTTTTTTTTCATTGACGCTATGGTATGGGCCGTATGACTGGTTTCATGTTTTACATATATTTTTACAGGCAGGCATTGGATTAGCCTTTACGCTCTTTCTGTATTGGGTTTTTATGCATATTTGGAATAAGCCATTTGTATACAGAGCCAGTATTGGATTGTTAATGGTGTTTCTAGTAGCGTTTGTGTGGACCTTAGCCAGAATTGAGTTGTTTATGTGGATAACCGACGCTGGCAGTAAATGGGACGAATTTGGTGGGTGGCATTTTGCCAGTGTATTTATATTTTTGTGTTGGTCTGGTTTGTTCCATGGGATGCGTTATAACGATTTGTTACAGACCGAACATAAGATTATGCTCAAAGCAGAAGCCGAAACCCGCGAAGAACAACTGAAACGTATGCGCGCTCAGTCTATTGCAAGAGACGCACAAATCAAGATGTTGCGGTATCAACTAAATCCTCACTTTTTATGTAACACCTTGAATGCAATAAACTCCTTAATAGAAGTGAACGAATCTGCAAAAGCCCAAGGTATGACGGTACAATTAAGCCGATTTTTGCGACATTCGTTAGACAATAACCCCGATACAAAAATCACTCTAGAAAACGAAGTTAACGCTCTTAATCTTTACTTGGAAATTGAAAAGACTCGATTTGGTGAACGGCTCAGTTTAGATTTCCAGATCGAGCCAGAGGCGAAAGTGGCAACGGTTCCAAGTTTGCTATTGCAGCCAATTATCGAAAATTCGATGAAACATGCCATCGCACAAAATGAATCAGGTGGGACTATTAGCCTGTATGCCGAGGTCAAAAATGAACGCCTAATTATTCAACTAAGTGATACCGGCAGTGGCAGCAAAGTTGCACATAGCAAGGTGGGCAGCACTAAGGGGCGAGGTGTAGGTCTGCGTAATACCAACGATAGATTAAAAGCGTTATATGAGCAGGACTTTTTGATCAATATCGATATTCTGCCATCAGGTGGTTTAAACACTCGTATTGAGTTGCCTTGCGAATATCTAAACAACGAAAGTTACCACCATAAACCCAACCTTAGATCGTCATCAATAGATAGTCATCAATAAAAGAGAACAAACATGAAAAGATTAAAAACCCTAATAGTTGATGATGAACCGCTCGCCTTAAAATTACTAAGAGCGAAATTAGCTAAGGTTGATATGATTGATATTGTCGGTGAATGCAAAAACGGCCGAGAGGCAATCGCCTCCACATTAGAATTAGCGCCTGATATTATTTTTCTTGATATTCAAATGCCTGGTCTAACTGGTTTTGACGTAGTTAAAGGCCTACAAAGCGACATATTACCTCTTATTGTTTTTACTACTGCTTATGAGCAATATGCTCTCGATGCTTTTGATGTTCATGCGGTTGACTATATATTAAAACCTATCGACGACGAGCGAATTTGCCGCGCGGTTCAAAGAGCACAAAAACGTTTAAATGCTGTTGATGGACAAGATAATAAACCACGCATTCTTGGGGCAATTGACAGTATGAGTCAAAGAAACCATCCCCAACAACTAGAAAATAAAAGACTGCCAGGCTCATTATCGACAGATACTTTTGTGGATAAGAAAGTCGTCATAAAGGATCGAGATGAAATTACAATATTGAAACAGTCTGAAATCGAATGGGTAGATGCTGCAGGTGATTATGTGTGTTTACATGCCGACGGACAAACCCACATTAAACGCAGTACATTAAAAGAGTTGCTGTCTGAGTTGGATGAAAATATCTTTAAGCGAGTTCACCGTTCAACAATTGTCAATTTAAATTTCATTGACAAAGTCATTCCTCATACTAAAGGAGAGTTCTTTTTATTGCTCGGAGAGTTCGAAAAGATAAAAGTGAGTCGCAATTATAAGGATGCAATTAAGGATTTTTTATTAAGTGAGTAGTAGATCATATCTACTACTCATCAACTGATCATTTTTTGCCTTTATTTGGTTTTGATGCACGACCTTTAGGTTTTTTAGCTTGATAGGGCGATGACTTGTCATAGCTTATTTTTGTTTCGCTGGCTTTGTTACTGCGACTGTTTCTAGTGTTTTTAGCCACACTTTTTAGCAAACTAACTCGGTTGCTCACTTCAAATCCTGCTTTAACTATACGTTTTATTTTACTACCAATTAACTTTTCGATTCGTGCCACAGTGTTTTCTTCTTCGCGACTCACGAAAGAAATAGCATAACCTTCTTTTCCAGCGCGGCCAGTTCGACCAATTCGGTGAACATAGTCTTCGGGTAAATATGGCAGATTGTAATTGACTACATAATCTAAACCTTGAATATCTAAGCCACGAGCCGCAACTTCTGTGGCTATTAACACTTGTAGCTTGGCGGATTTAAAGTCGGCTATAGCGCGGCGCCGCGCGCCTTGACTTTTATCTGCATGACAAACCGCCGCGTTGACTTTGCTACGTTTTAAGGCATCCATGAGTTCATCAGCTTGCTGTTTAGTACTGGTAAATACTAACACTTGAAACCAGTTTTGCTCTTTTAATAACGCTTTAAATAAATCAATTTTTCTTGACTCTTCAACCGGATACATTACATGTGAAACCGTTTCGGCTGTGGCATTAATCTTGGTTACTCTTATCACCTGATGATTATTTAATAACTTGTGAGATAGCTCGTTGACTGCTGGCGATGAGGTAGCTGAAAAAAGCAAGGTTTGTCGTTTCTTAGCAGTGAATTTTAAGATGTTTTGTACATCTGTGACAAAACCCATATCTAACATACGATCTGCTTCGTCAAGTACAACAAACTCTGTATTGGCTAAATTAACGTTGCTCAACTCTAAGTGTTCAATTAAGCGCCCTGGTGTTGAAATTAGGATATCCACGCCATCTTTCAGTTTATTCGACTGACCACCCATTTTTACGCCACCATATAATGCTGTGACTTTTAAAGGTAAAAACTGCGCGTAATCACTTATGGTATTAGCGAGCTGTTCCGCTAACTCTCTAGTTGGCGTTAAAATTAATGCTCGTGGACTACCCGATACAGTGTCTTTGGGTTTATCCAACATTTGTTGCAAGATAGGTAGCGCAAAAGCCGCGGTTTTACCGGTGCCTGTTTGGGCGTTAACTAATAAATCTTTACCTCTGCGAGCAGGGACGATCGCTTGTTCTTGTACTGGAGTCATTTGTGTATAACCGCAGACATCCAGTGCCTGTTGAATTTCAGTAGCTAAACCTAAATTTGAAAATTTCATAGTGATACAGATCCTAAACAAGAGCATGGGTAAAAATCGAGGACGGAATATACAGCATTTTGAGATTATTTGTGGTTTTTATGGGCGTAAAATTTGTTCTTTTACGGATCAGAACAGACTTGTTCGCTATGCCTGAAAGTAAAAAGCCGCTAGCATGATACTCATACTAAACGGCCCAGGGAGCTGACAGTTCACTACGCTGTCAATGGTAAGTCGTTAAATTAGGATGGAAAGTTCAATAAATATAAAAATAAAATGATAATTAGTATGTGTATACTAATTATTGTCACATAAATAGGAGGGATAAATGAAAAAGTTATGTATCTGTATTAGTTTGTTGCTAACAGTAGCATGCGATAAAAATGAAGTAGGGGATATTTCGTTAGGGGTATTTACTACACAGGATATTAAACTGAATACTTTGGTTGATCCTTTGGTCACTGGTGTAACTTGTCATGTGGCGAGCATTGAAGCTGACTTGAGTTTGTCAGATCCATCGGATAGTTCAATTGCCTGCAGGCAAACAGGTGAAATCACCTCGGCAATGATTGCTGCAATTGATAAGTCGAAATCAGGTGAAGTGGTATTTAAAAAATCCAAAAGTATCTTTTTTAAATCGATGAAAATCCGCCGCGTATTTGATGAACAAAGCCAAACTTTGATGTATGTATCTTATTCCACCAAAGAGACATCGGGCAGTTTCAAACATAGTCTTTCTACGGTTCCTTTATGGGGCACTAAGGCATATCGAGCTCCTTTGAATCCTAGTGTGTAAACTACAACAATAGAAAATCAAATGTATTGTTGCTTGATATCATGGTGGGCGACGAAATTTTCGATTGCTGAAGCATTTTATTGAGGTTTGATATCGATAGTGGAAACGACCTGTTAATCAGTTTTCGTTAATGATTAGAATTTTCTCGTTATTGTTCACTAAAACGTCGAGCATAAAAAAAGTATTATGAACTTTGCTTTTCGCAATAGACGTCTGATTTAATCCAGTACTGTTAAATCATTTTTTCATGATCGAAGGAACAAAAGGGCCTAATGGTAGACAATGCTCCCCCTAATATAGATAAAATCAAATTAGCATTAAGACAAATGTTGCATGGGACTGCTCCTACTATTAGCACCGATAAGTTGGCGGATTTAATTAGTTGTAGCTCTGACTGGTGCTTGCTTGATTGCAGAGAGTCTGATGAATTTGAAGTGAGCCATTTACCCAATGCTAAATGGGTAGGTTATAAAAACTTCACCATGTCTAATTTAAACGGTATCCCAAAAGACACAAAAATAGCCTTGTATTGCTCTATTGGTGTGCGTAGTGAGCAAATTGCTGAAAAACTCATTGCTTCTGGTTTTTCGAAAGTGTGGAACCTATATGGTGGTATTTTTGCTTGGGCAAATGAGCAAAAATCTTTAGTCGATCACAATTCTAACCCTACTTTTGTAGTGCATGGTTACGACCAAAAATGGGGGGAATTAGTCAACAACCCTGTTTTTACTAAAGTTCTATCCAATTAATTGTAAATAAATTGAACCCAAATTTAGCCTGCCACGACCTTTAAGTTATGAAAAGAAACAGTGAACATATTTTAACTGAATGGTTAGTCGTGAATTGCCAATTGGGTAATGCCAACGCGTTAGAGCAACTGATGAAAATTTGGTATCCCAAATTATTACGTTATGCCTACCGGCAGTTGGGCGACCAACAGAAAGCACAAGATGCGGTGCAAAATACCTTTGAGGTGGTGAGTAAAACCATCCGCAAAATACAAGACCCAAGTTGTTTCGCGAAATGGATTTACCAAATTCTACAAAACAAAGGTGTCGATATTATTCGACAAAAGCAACGGCAAGACAGGCTTTGTGATGAGTATGTGCAATTTCAGGCGTTACATTTTGCAGGCAGTTCAAATTGTGTTGGTGAATCTGAAAAAATGGAATTCGACCAAATGTTGGATGGTTTGCCACCTCAATTATATCAACTAGTGCATCTGCATTATTTAGAAGGTTTTAGCATGCTTGAAATAAGTGAAATGTTAACCCTTCCTGCGGGAACCATTAAGTCACGACTACACCAAGCAAGAAAATTAATACAAAACAAATTACACAACAGTGAAAGTGGAGAAATAAGATGACAAATATTAACCAAAAAATTCTCGAAGCGTTAAAAGAAGATAAAGCGGCTAACGAGTTTTCCGAAGAGCAAGCCAATGCGTTGCAACTAATTATGCAAAGTTTTAAAGGGACATTTCGCTTAACCTTTATCGTAGTCGTGACTTTACAATTGATATTTGCGGGCATAGCCTTTTATTGCGCTTATCAATTAGTGAACGAGTCGGAAATAGGGATAAAAATAAACTGGTTAGCAGGTACCTTATCGGCGGTTATGGCTTTTGCTATTGCTCGTTTATGGTTTTTTATGGAGCTCAATCGATTGTCCATAATACGGGAAATTAAACGGGTAGAACTACAAGTATCTTTGTTAGCTGAGACTCAGAAAAACCAGTAACGGTAGACAAAACCCGATGTTTATTAGCGTAAAAATGTTCAATATTGGTTGTGCAACTAGAACATAATCACTGCAGCAATAATTGACTTAGTTGCTCATAGTTTGCGATTAAAAACGAAGTATGGGCAACGCTTAATATCTTGAAAAATGATCACAACAAATCTGCTTGTGATAAAGTGATAAAAATCAATTATCTAGCGTTTTTATGACCGTATGGGTCCGATAATAATATGAAAACTGCAAAGTGGCTTGGGTTTGTTCTAGCATCCCTTTTCTCTGTATGTCTTGACGCAAAAACTGTCAAAATTGCTGTGGCAGCAAATTTTAGCCACCCCATTCGAAGTTTAATCGTAGAGTTTGAGAAAACATCTGACTTTCAAATAGCACCGTCTTTTGGTTCATCAGGAAAGTTTTATGCGCAAATCAAACAAGGTGCGCCATATGAAATATTTTTTTCTGCTGATCAAGCTACGCCAGATGCTTTGCAAAAAGAGGGATTAGTGATTAAAACGAGTCGTTTTACTTATGCAATCGGTCGTCTTGCACTGTGGAGTCCCAAGCCTCAGCTTCTTAATAACGTTGAATCTATATTAAAACTAGGTAGGTTTAATAAATTAGCGGTAGCCAACCCTAAATTGGCGCCTTATGGAGCAGCAACGTTAGAAGTACTTGAACATTTAGCGTTAGTGGATAGGACTAGGGCTAAATGGGTAACAGGGGAAAATATTGCGCAAACCTATCAGTTTGTTGCCACTGGAAATGCGGATTTAGGTTTTGTGGCTTTGTCGCAGTTGCTCAGAGTCAATAAACCTAAACATGTAGAACAGGGATCTTATTGGTTGATACCAGATGATATGCACCAAGCCATTAGGCAAGATGTAGTGTTATTGCGTTCTGCTGAAAATAGCAAAGGGGCCAAAGCATTTTTAGATTTCATGCATACTCCTAAAGCCCAGAATATCATCCAAAGTTATGGTTATTTAGATTTAAATAATGACAAGTCGGAACTGCGTTTATGAATTTATCCGAGAGTGATATTGCGACAGTCTGGTTGACGTTAAAACTAGCCACAACAGTTACAGTTTTATTGTTGATACTCGCCACTCCTATTGCTTGGTGGTTAGCCAAAACCCGCTCGTGGCTTAAAGCGCCGATTAGCGCGTTAGTATCTTTGCCACTTGTGCTTCCGCCTACCGTTTTGGGATTTTATTTATTGCTAGCCATGGGCCCCAATGGTGCCATTGGTGAGCTTACTCAATCGTTAGGATTAGGTACGTTGCCCTTTACATTTTGGGGTTTAGTGGTGGCGTCTATGGTGTATTCCATGCCTTTCGTGGTGCAGCCTATTCAAAATGCAATTCAAGCTATTGGTAACCGCCCTCTAGAAGCCGCAGCAACGCTTGGGGCAGGGCCTGTTGACCGATTTTTTACTGTTGTGTTGCCTTTAGCTAAACCTGGGTTTATGACCGCAGCGGTTCTTGGTTTTGCTCATACAGTGGGGGAATTCGGCATTGTATTGATGATAGGTGGCAGTATACCTAACGAAACCCGTGTTGTGTCGGTGCAAATTTATGATCATGTAGAGTCGCTACAATATGCTCAAGCCCATGCTTTGTCTGGGGCTATGTTAGTGTTTTCTTTTGTGGTGTTATTAGTGCTGTATACTTACCAGCATAAACGTAAAGCAATAGGTATGACCTATGGACAGTAGTGACGAGAAACTAGGAGAAAGTAATGCCGCTAGAAGCGACATAATACAAGCTCGTTTTCAAACAAGTTACCAACCACGAGCTAACCATCACTTTGAGTTAAATGTCGATATTGAAATTCCGAGTCAGGGTGTTACCGCTATTTTTGGAGAATCAGGTTCGGGCAAAACCACGTTATTACGCTGTATAGCAGGTTTAGAAAGTAACATAACCGGTTTTTTGCGTGTTAATGGGGAGTTATGGCAGGACCAAAAGCTATGTCTTGCTACTCATAAACGTAGTCTTGGGTACGTGTTTCAAGAGGCTTACTTATTTGAGCATTTAACGGCTTTAGGAAATTTACAGTATGCCATTAATCGCAGTGTCCAACCTGCTGATTCCGATTTTTTAGAACAGGTAATCAATGTGATGGGCATAAAGAACAACTTGTCACAACTTCCTGAACAGTTGTCTGGTGGTGAAAGACAACGTGTTGCAATTGCTAGAGCGTTATTGACTCAACCTAAATTACTGTTAATGGACGAACCTCTAGCGTCGCTAGATACACCTCGTAAACTAGAAATATTGCCGTATTTAGAGCGACTGCGCAGTAGCTTTAATATTCCAATTGTGTATGTAAGCCATGCTGTTGATGAAATTGTGCGCTTGGCTGACCATGTAGTCGTTATGCGAAATGGAGAAAATATTGCACAAGGTAATGTTGCTCAATTATTTTCTAGAATTGATTTACCTTTAGGAATAGGTAATGAGTTAGGAGCCATTGTTGAATGTACAATTGTTGAGAGAAATACCGAATGGCATTTGATGCGAGTCGCGTTTGATGGAGGGAGTCTGTGGTTACCTGTTGTTGAAAACTCAGACAACAGTACTCTACGAGTGAGAGTACTGGCTAGTGACGTAAGCCTCGCTTTAACACCTCATAGTGATAGTAGTATTTTAAATATATTGTCAGGACAGATTGTTGAAGTGGTCAATGATCAAGAGCCTGCTATGGCTCTGGTAAGATTAAAAGTAGGGGAGAGTTATTTGTTAGCGAGAATAACTCAGAAGTCATTGCAAAGCCTTGGTTTGGTAAGTGGTAAATCGATATATATACAAATTAAGTCCGCTGCAATAGTGCGTTAGTTGTTAATGTAGAGTCAAATCAACGCCAAACAAATAACGAAAACATTGCTGTGATTTATTTTTATTTGTGCAAAAAAAACAGCCTCAAAAGAGGCCATTTTTAAAGGTTAGCAGGATAAGCTACTAACCTTCCATGTTGAACGTTTCGGTGGCCGAAGCCCAGTTCGTTCTAGAACAATTCTTTAAGCTTATATTCTGTCGTTTAGTGCAGCGACGATAGGAGAAGCGTCTAAGCCATTTTCAGAGGCCCAAGCGAGTACCGTTTTGCCATCTTTTTCTGGCGAGCTTAAGTCACCTTTAGGCATTTTCTTGACCATCAAGG
>NZ_JBDVXF010000040.1:0-23440 GCF_039964565.1 Paraglaciecola sp. | reverse complement strand
GAGCTGAACGTCTAACTAGGGCCTTAAGCTGAGCATCTTAAAACGGTAGTGAAACTATCACTGGCAACTTCACGCTTTTATATCGTTTATATGCCATCGCTAGGCAACGACACCGCTTGATTAGACACCGAATGGGCGTGCTCAATACTCTGAGCTAAATCGTTTACACCTGGCCTGAGCCTGAAACTAACTGGTGGATTTATCCAACCCTATTCTTGAATAGTGCCAGTGCTGGGTTAACCGATGAATGTCTAGTGCCCCTGTTATCATCACGGATGATGAAACGACAGGCTGTGATGAGATCACGTAAGAGAGCCTCTATATGTGTTTGCTGTAAGCGATGACTTAACAGCCATTATGACAGATGAAGTATGCGGCTTAGCTCAGAGACTTGGATTGATCTTGAAAAAGCGGTCAAAAGATGACTAGTACCTATTGACCGACCGGAGGCTCATATGTGTTAAGTGCCTTTTTTGATACTCATTATTCCCATCAGTGTTGTCTTGCCAAACTCAGTTATTTTCCAAAACTGACCAAAGCCTCCACCTTTCAGAGTTAACTCATCTACTTTTACTAAACCAAGCGCGATCAATTGTATTTTAATTTGTTTTTTAGACTCATCATCAAGGCTCGGAAGATAATCACCAATACCTGCTTTTACGCCAAGTCTAGATGAAATAATTTTTTGGACTTCGTACTCTGATTGATATTGAAATAAATCAGGACCAATTATTGAAAATAGTTCATTCCAATTAATCTTAACTTTCCAAGGTTGCTTTGAATAACCTGAGCCAGGAGATGACTTGCCCTCTATTTCAATTAAATCTTCACCTTGCGAAAGTGACTCTATTGCCACAATACTTTGTTGTGGATTTTCCGCGGATTTTTTTCTTAATGCCTCATTTTCTTTTCGCAAATCATTTAGTTCTCTCAATAAATCCGTCGAGTTAGCCTGATCAGCCCTAACCCAGCCAACGGCAGGATATGTTTTGATAGTCTTTGATAAACTAAGTGCTACTAAGCCAGCTAACAAGTCAGCTCTACTCCAAAACTTAACCAATCGTCCAGTTGCTACTTTACTTCGAAAAGCTTCTAACTTTTCTTGTGCCTCTGTATTCATTTCGACTTTGCTAGCTGGTAAATCCTGAGGTTCATCGTGAAGCAAAGCTATAACTTTTAGCCCTTTAGATACAGCGTAATCATATTCCATTTCAGTGTAACTAATACCCTCAGAAGAAACTGAACCGTAACGGCCACCAATAATTAGTAAATAATAATCACAATCATCAATAATTCTTTTAATAAATTCCCACTGCTCCTCATCTGTAGCTGGAAATAATTCCATTCCAGCAGGAATACAGTCCATTTCCATTAATGCTTGAATGACTTGCTGTCTCTCTTCCTGTAAATCAGCAAAAGTAGAGCTTACAAATACTTGATATCTTTTTTCCATTTTAGATAGAAACTCTTTGATTGATTGTTACATTGGCACTTAACGCTTTTTATAAATGGCGCGCGTTTTTTGCGCGTCCAGTGAAGGCCGTTTTTTGGCCGTAACGATATTTAATAAACTTGTTAGGTTTGGCCAGAGGAATATCAGACATGCTTGGCCTCTTTTTTGTAAAGTGGAATAGTAACCAATAGCGCTACTAAGACAGTGGCAAAAAAATAGAACACTGCAAATGGACTCAGGATGGCCTTTGCGTTTCCATTGAACAACCAGAAAGCACAGAACCCAACGTAACTGATTACCGCAGTGGTCAAAATGCAAGTAATTCGGGTTTTAACGCGTGTATGAAGCAGAAAGCATATCGCCGCATTAATCAATATTATAAGTATGATACCTAACATTTTTATCTCCCTTAAATTAGATTGAAACCTAACAATATTAATCTCTTACAAAATCCGGTGTTTAAAAACGGCATTTTGTCGCATATCTACATTCATCATTTTTAACATGTTTCCTATGTTTTTGTATAGGTTAGTTTTTTTTCCGGATTCTTTTAACACTTTTGTTGATATGCGACATTTTGCCAAGAACTTGCTGTTATGGGAGATAGTAACTACAGCTGTATAAATATACATGCAAAATAAGGTGCAATTTATGCCTAATTCACCTTCACCTTTTTTAACTATGTTCGCCGAAGAAATGTATAAAAAGCGTTATGCCAAATGCACAATAGAAACTTATATAAAGTGGGTCCGTAGTTTTATTCTTTTTCATAATAAACAACCCCCATCCTGTTTACATGACAACGAAGTAGAAGCATTTATATCCCATTTAGAGAACTATCAGGGTCAGAACAAAGTTTAATTATTCGCGATGAAACCTGCGGGGTGCAGGTTCGCGGAACGTATCAATTGTCACCAAATTTACCGTTCAACCCGTTAAGTTATATAGTCCGCTTTGGGCGTTAAACAGAAGTTATCATCAAAAATTAGAAATGACCGTTTTTGCACATTTGAGAATATTGTGTTTATCAAGGTGAATTTGTGAAGCAGTAATCAGTTAACTTAGCACAAACTCAATAGAGATAGGCGCAAGACTAGTGATGCTGAACCGACTGGCCTATCCCGATCTCGCGTTATTTAGCGTTGTGGCGATTTAAAAATCTTTTTGCGCACTGGCTTGAATAAGCCAGTGCTGTCATTGGAAGTTAGGCAACGAATCTGTTAATTCGTTGTACGGCGGGGGAAGGTAAATTCAGCTTCAACTATGGGTCTACCGCTCAAATCGTTTGGTGTGGTAAGGATTTGGACTCGCATTTCTTCGCCTTTTATCTGAGCATGCATAAATCCAAAGGTTTGTCCTTTTGAGAAAAGGCTGGTGACGCCAGGGTAATTTTGTTGTTGTGTTTTGATCAAAGCTGGATGGATATTACGTTGCTTGCCTGCGGCTCCTGAAGTCATGAGTGGCAAAGGCGGCTTAAGAGCATCGGTTACACCCTCACAGTCATCAGTCCAAGCTTCCATGGTAAGGTCATCACCATTGAAATAAGCATCGGCATAACGACATAAGGTAGGCAAAAACAATTTACGTAGAGTATGCGCCTTTTCGAACTTACTACCACCGCCAGACCAAAGTGCATGATGGGCTGCGACAATTTTCCACCGTGCTTTGGAATTTTTCAGCGACGTTTCTAACCACTCCAGCATACGTTTTTCTTCTGGTGTTTTTAATTTTATGTGGTCCGGCCATGTTTCATAGTGACCGCTGTCGAGCTCATTACCATCGATGTCGACTTCTTCTTCTTTAACAACGCCGCTAGCCAGTAGCATTTCGGTATCGATCACAAAAATCTCTAGCTCGCCCTCAAAGCCAGGAGGTGACACTTTGTAAAACAGATCTGGCATGTAAAAATTGGGGTGTTGCTGCAGATATTCCATTTGCGCGATCGCGGCCTCGCGCGAGACACGCCAGTCATGATTACCCAGCATAGAATAGATGGTGAAATTGGGTGTTCCGGCACCAAAATTGCCATAAGGCTGATCTAGCATTTCTTTAAAACGGCGAGCATCGGTCACGCCATCTGCTCCAAGCGTTGCTCCATCGGGATAAATATTATCGCCTAGCATCAAGGCAAAATCACAGCCGCGCCTTTGACAATGCTCTTTTTGCGCCCAAGCGACAGGATACATACCACTAGCTGGTACCCAACTGCCTTGCGCTGGTTCAAACATCGCTGGTGTCGGTGAAAACCCTTCCATTGTGTGGTTTTTTTCCAGATGTCCCTCGACCTGATCTGCCATGTATTCGGCCATGGTGCGTATTGGCTGGTCATCGTCATCAAGCACATTATAAAAAGGGATCACGCCGTGATCACCAAATATCGATATGTTAATCACTTTTTCGGCACGGCTATTTTCAGCATGTACTTGACTGAAAATCGCCAGAGACGCTAATACCGGCAACAGTTTTATCGTTCTTATTTTCATTTTTTTCTCCTGTGTTGTTTCAGAATAAATTTATCACGATTTTAATTTGTGGAATATTAATTCTACATTAACAATAGTTCATTTGAGTATGGTCCTAACACAGATGCAAACACTATAGGTGGAACGTTTTTTTGCCGTGCCAACAAATCTAATCTTCAGTCGTTAATCCATCTACTAACAACAAGAAACATATTACAAAAACAACAAATTGATTTATACATTCCAATTAGATATTATATGGAATATACATTCTATAAATAAGTTATGACATTGAATATTCCAACCAATTGACTAACACAACTTGCTAAAGAGGCCGAAAATGAACACGTTGGGTAATTTTATAAACGGTAAACACATACCAAGTAAAAGTGGCCGTTTAAGTCCTGTATATAACCCCGCAACAGGCGAGCAAAGTATACATGTATCACTTTCAACTGCAGATGAAACACGGCAGGCAATTGCAACTGCTCATGAGGCATTTGCGACATGGAAAGCTGTTACTCCTTTACGACGCGCTCAGATCTTATTTCGATTCAAATCACTACTAGAATCTAATTTTGACTTGCTGGCCGAACTTATATCATTGGAGCATGGCAAAGTGTTATCCGATGCTAAGGGGGAATTAACCCGTGGTATGGAAGTGGTTGAGTTTGCCTGTGGAATACCTCATTTACAAAAAGGCGAATTTTCGGCAAACGTTGGCACAGGGGTTGATAGCTATTCTTTGATGCAACCATTAGGAGTTTGCGCGGGTATTTCACCTTTTAATTTTCCTGTGATGGTGCCTATGTGGATGTTCCCTATAGCCATAGCATGCGGCAATACATTTGTTATGAAGCCTTCAGAAAAAGATCCTAGTGTCATAATGAAAGTCGCTGAGTTGTTGACTGAAGCTGGATTACCTGATGGCGTATTTAATATCGTTAATGGTGATAAAGAAGCGGTAGATGTACTGTTAACCGATGCGCGCGTGCAAGCAGTTAGTTTTGTAGGTTCTACGCCCATTGCCGAGTATATCTACGCAACCGGTAGTCAGCATGGTAAGCGTGTTCAAGCATTAGGGGGCGCCAAAAACCATATGGTGGTGATGCCAGATGCCGAAACCGAACAAGTGGTATCTGCTCTAATGGGGGCTGCTTATGGTTCTGCTGGTGAACGTTGTATGGCTATTTCTGTTGCGGTATGTGTGGGTGACGAAGCGGCTGAAAAATTAATTACTGAGATAAAGAAAGAAGTCTCAAACATGCTTGTTGGACCCGGAACTGGAGGGGATCAAGAACCACATATGGGTCCGCTTATTAGTCAAGTTCATGCAGAAAAGGTAAAACACTATATAGACACTGGTGTTCAGGATGGAGCTAGCTTACTGATCGATGGGCGTGACTTTAAAGTTGCTGGTCATGAGCGTGGATATTTCGTTGGTCCAACCCTGTTTGATAACGTAAAACCAGGTATGAGAATTTACGATGAAGAAATCTTCGGCCCCGTGCTAAGTGTTGTTCGCGTCTCGTCTTATCAAGAGGCAGTTGATTTAATTAACGCACACGAATATGGCAACGGTACCGCCATATTTACCGGTAGCGGTGAAAGTGCAAGGCATTTTTGCGAGCAAATCCAAGTGGGCATGGTCGGTGTTAATGTACCTATCCCAGTACCAATGGCATTCCACAGTTTCGGTGGTTGGAAACGGTCGGTATTCGGGCCATTAAATATGCACGGTAATGATGGCGTTCGTTTCTTCACTAGGATGAAGACGGTTACAGCTAGATGGCCCAAAAGTGACGTGACCACACACTCTTTCTCAATGCCTACAATGAAATAAACTTGAGCCAACCAATTCACGCAGGCTTACTATATCCTGCTTGAATTGGTTGATAAAATTCGTTGTGATCGTATTTCAATTATCTATTAAGTATCCGCAAGAATATCTCTATTTTAACCTGTATAAGTTAAGTGCATAAAGCCCACAAACTGTTTGCAAAGTCCATCTAGCTTTAGTAATTTGCCCCCCTAATAATAAAAAAGGAACCCTTTCTCTATGTCTGTCGAAAACCTATACAAAGTTGTTTTATACCCTTTCATTAACGAATCCATAGCTAGCCTTAAAACCATGACCAACCTTGAGGGTGCAGCTGGCGAGCCGTTTATGGATAAAGTAGAGGATTTTCGATTTAAAGGTTACGCCATTTGTTCCGATGTGACTGGAAGTTTGGATGGGGTGATTATGATGCATCACTATCCAGAGACGGCAATTGCCATTGGAAACGCAGTGAGCGAAAGCATGACTGATGAAAAATCTGAAGCCTCAGAAATTACTCAAGAGCTAAGCAATGCGCTTGCAGAATGGGGTAATACCATAGTGGGACGGTCTACAGATTTACACAGTCGATACAAATTAGATTATAGCTTTTCTAGTCCTTATTTTGTAAATGACGTAAGTGACATGGACAAGTATTTGGTTGGCGTTAAAGAAATTGTCACTGTGCCCATCACCGTTGAAGGCGTGGGGCGGTATTATTTCAACTTGTTGGTTCGCTCGGTAGACTTTCAGGTGGGCGAAGCCAAAGGAGATGAAAGTAAAGGGGTTAAAAACCCCCATACTAATCCATTGCCACAAGACGCAACTGTGTTAGTTGTTGATGACAGTGCACTGATCCGTAAGGCCATAAAGCGTATTTTAAATAAGTTAGGCTACAACAACTTATTAGAAGCCGATGATGGTCGCAGTGGACTTGAAATTGTAAAATCCGGAGCCGCTGATTTTATGTTCATGGATGTGGTGATGGAAGACATGAACGGAGACGAAGCGCTCAGTGAAATCAGAAAAAGTGGCTCAGATATTCCAGTAGTGATGCTTTCATCAGTTACTGACCAGACTCTAGTGAATAAATGTCAAGATCTTGGAATATCAGGGTTTATATTTAAACCTATCCAAGCCAGCAATGGTGCAGAAGTGCTTGTTGAATATCTGAAAATAGCTTAAATACAGCAGTAAGATGTTTGGGCTGATTAGGTTAGCCCAAACCTTAATCTTAAGCTGTTAATCAATTTATGTGATTGATTGTGGAACCATCGAATAATCAAATTTCATAATGGAGTTAATTTTTTAAGACACTGCGAAGTTGTTTCAAGCTAGATAGACTGGCTTTTTATATTCAATCGGTTGCTGGTTATGGGTCTTAACTTTCGAAGTGTTTTTGCCTCAATTATTGTTAGTGTTATTTTTCTTAGTGGTTGTTCATCAGATTTGGTGTCTAACAGCCCAAGCTCACCTTCTCCCGTTAAAGATCAAACTCTGAAAAGCGCTTACGCGGATAAATTTCTAATTGGTGCCACACTCAACGATTATTTAGTTGCCAACCTTCACGACCCATCTGTGGCGATAGTTAAACAGCATTTTTCAGCAGCAACTATGGATAATGCCATGAAATGGGAGGTGTTTAATCCACAACCCGATACCTATAACTTTACTGCTCCTGACAACTTTGTCGATTTCACATCACAAAATAATATTGCAGCCGTTGGCCATGTTTTATTCTGGCACAGTCAAACGCCAGATTGGGTCTTTAAGGACCAGTCTGGTAATTTACTAAACCGTGAGGCATTGCTTAAAAGAATGCGCCAGCGAGCAAAGTTAATGGCTGCGCGTTATGGCAAAACGATTAAAATTTGGGATGTAGTAAACGAAGCCATTGAAGACGACGGTAGCTTGCGTCAATCTATGTATAACCAAATTATTGGCGATGATTTTATTGAACAAGCCTTTATTATCGCGGCGCAAGAACTGCCGAAGGATAGTGTGCTTTTATATAATGATTACGGCATGACTCGCCCAGGTCGTCGCGATAGCGTCGTTAAGTTAGTTAAAGATCTGCAAGCCAAAAAAATTAAAATAGACGGCATAGGTGTGCAAGGACATTGGGCCATGCAAAACCCATCAATATCCGAAATAGCCAGCAGTTTTGATGCCTTTATTGCAACCGGGCTACCTATTCACATCACCGAGCTCGATGTGGATTATTTGGGTCGTGAGGAATTTTTTGGTGCTAACGTTGATATAACGAAACGCGTCGCCACACCACAAAATAATCCTTATGCAGATGGTCATTTTCCAGCTACAGCCGATCAAGAGTTAGGCGACCGTTACGTGGATATTTTCAAACTATTTTTGACGTACCATCAACATATCGAACGTGTGACGTTTTGGGGCGTAACCGACAACAACTCATGGCTAAATGGCTGGCCTGTAGCTGGCCGTACTAATTATCCGCTATTGTTTAACCGCGACGGTTCGGAAAAACAAGCATTAAAAAGAGTGGTGCAACTCGGTTCAGATTATTAGCATACACCACCAAGTTTAGCTTCAGCGATAGCGGCTTAACTGCCGCTCAAATATGCTGCCTTTCTATATTAAACAGCTAGTATATTTTCCTCCTAAATCATCGATTTTTTCTCACCTGTTACTTTCAGAAATATTTCTAAAACACAACCATGTTTACGGAGAATTACTGGTTTTTGTAATCAAATTGTAAATTTTTAGCGCTTTAAAATCCATCAAATAAGCTTCGGTTTCAATTTTAATCCTCCGTTTTATTTCAGTTTTAAATAATTAACCTGTTGTTTTTAAATGGTTTTATTTTTGTGTTGCGTAAATGTCGACAGGCTGTTGCTTATATGTTGCTTGAGGGTGTGTTTGTTGATCGGTAAAAATGCGCTCTCAAATAATTAACAATAAATTAATAACGGTTTAAAGATGTTGTCAAAAGAAGTGCTTGAAAAAGGTAACGATGCTTTAGGTGAGATACTACTCGCGAGTCAAAGTTGCACCAATGAAAACGTCTTAGATGGAGCAGTTAAAGCAAAGGCTGGTCTCGATGATGACGCAAAAAAAGTGCTGGATTACATTCACTCATTGCCACCTGTTTACAACTTTGAACCAGAATATACTAGGCGGTACCGCGAGAACCCCTTTGAACATGACGACGTTAAAGGCATAACTAAGCAAGATATTAGTATTCCTTGTGACGGGCATGAATTAGCCGCGAGGGTTTATCGCCCTGCTATCAATCATGGAACTAATCAAGAAACCGAGCATGAAACCGCAAAACCCGCACTCATTTATTTTCATGGTGGTGGCTTCGTTTTAGGCAGCATCGATAGTTACGACAAAATGCTTTCTCAGTTATGTTTGCAATCTAATTTGGTGGTGATTTCTGTCGCTTATCGTCTAGCTCCAGAAACCGTTTTTCCCGGGGCAGTTGAAGATACTCAGGAAGCAACAGACTGGATAGCTAAAAACGCGACTTCTTTAGGTTTAGATTTAAGTCGTATCGCTATAGGCGGTGATAGTGCAGGTGCTAATCTCGCTACTGTATATTGTCATTTGAATAAACATAGACAAGATTTCAAAGCTGTTCTTCAATTATTGATATACCCAAGCATTCTGGGAAATGATTCCTCACCAAGTCGCCAAGAATTTACAGAAAACCTTTTGTTAACCAAAACGCTTCTGAAGTGGTTTCACGATCTGTACATAAGCACCGAACAAGAAAAAGACCCTCGATTTAACGTATTGCAAGCAAGTGATTTTACGTCTGTACCCCCTGCTTTTATTTTAACTGGAGGATTCGACCCATTGCGCGACGAAGGTCAAATGTACGCAGACAAACTTAAACAAAATGGTATCGCAGTGAAACATTCCTGCTACACAGATATGTTTCACGGGTTCATCAATTTTGGCGCTTTACAGCAAGCAAAAGACGCGGTAACTGAGTGCGCATTTGTGCTCAAAACCGTGATGAATATTAAGTAAATAAATCAAGTTTGATTATAAAACTATAAACACACGGTTGGGACACAACATGAAAATAGCTACATTATTAACTTCAAAAAAGTTACTCGCCATTTCTATTTCGGCGGCATTAACACTGCCTGTTATTGCTCAAGATACTCAAAACGCAGCTGAAGAGGTAGAAAAAGTCCAAGTAACTGGGTCCTATATAAAACGAAGTTCAGCAGATGAAGCAGAACCCGTTCAAGTATTGGACTTTAATTATATTCAATCTACCGGCGCGACAACTGTCGCTGAATTAATCGGTAAATTAGCCATATCCTCTGGCGCTGAGAACCAAGCAGACTCGTTTTCCCAAGCATCAACTCAGGGGACCGGTAATGTGAATTTACGCGGGTTGGGCTTAAGTTCAACATTAGTGTTAATTAATGGCCGCCGCCAAACGTTATCGGGTGCGATTACCAATGATGGTAGTGTGTTTGTTGATTCAAGCCATATTCCGATTGAAGCAATTGAACAAGTTGAAGTACTCAAAGAAGGCGCAGCTTCTACCTATGGTTCAGATGCGATTGCCGGAGTAGTTAACTTCATTCTGCGTAAAGATTTTGAAGGTTTTGAAGTAAGTGCCGGTATCAGCAAGGCTGCAGATAGTAGTCAAAAAGACACCGATTTTGGTTTTTTATGGGGCGCTGAACTTGGCAACACTTTTGTCACAGTTTCGGGCCATTATTTAGACCGAACCCCACTCACTATTGCTGACCGACCTGAATTGGGGGATGTGGCACTAAGCTCTTTAGGCAACACCTTCTTACTTTTGGATAACGCTGAAGTGGCCGATGGACCCTATGCTGGAAGTTATGGTGCGTTCGAAAGTGTGCCAGATCCGACTTGTTTAGATAATGATTTAGGTGTGCTCATTCCCCAAGCCTATGGGTCTCGCTGTGGCTTTAATTTTGGACCACTGTATAACTTAGTTAACACCGAGACTCGGTTACAATTGTACTCTAACGTAAACCACTATTTTGACAATGGCAACGAGCTTACTTTTGATATGAGTTGGAGCTCGAACGAAGTTAAAGATAACCCGCAATCACCTAGTTACCCTGATTTAACGTTTCCTTATATTGGCCCTTCAGATTCAGGCAATCCCTTTGGAGTGGGCGTTGTGTGGCTAGGGCGACCACTAGGTGCAGGTTTTGAACCAGCTTTAGCCCCTCGTGAAAATGATACTTTTCGTACCTCGGTTAATTTAGTGGGCGAATTAGACAATGGCTGGAGCTGGGATACCGCATTAACTTACAGCAAAAACACTTACACTCAATATCAGCAAGATCAATTGAAATCTAGGCTAGTGGCGGCTTTGGCTGGCGAGGGTGGTCCAAATAACGACGAACTTTTTAGTCCTTTTGATCGCTCTAGTCTCAGTCAGTCGGTTATCGATGACTTTACCCATATGACGGTGTCAGAGAAAACCACTGATTTGTTAGTTGTTGACGCGGTGGTGAGTGGCGATTTATACGAACTAGCTGCTGGAACAATTGGTTTTGCAGCAGGTATTCAAGCCAGAAATGAAAGTTTCAAAGTTGACACAGATGACGTGTTTGAAATTAAATTTGATGAACAAGGAAATCCTATCCCTGTTGATTTGATATTTTTACAAGGTTTGTCAAAAGTTGACGTAGACAGAAGCTCGTTTGCTATGTTTGCTGAGAGTGTCATTCCTGTTTCAGAAAACGTTGAAGTAAAAACTGCAGTGCGTTACGAGAAATTAGAAAATGACTCTAGTTTTGATCCAAAGATAGCGGTTCGTTGGCAAGTATCCGATGAATTTATCCTGCGCGCATCAGCCAGTACTGCCTTTAGAGAAGCGTCATTGTCACAAAAAAATGCTTCATCAGCGGTGATTACCAGTATTACCGACTACAACGACGATGGCTCCGCAAAATCCAGTGCCTTTGTGGGCGTGATTGCTACCGGAAACGATAACTTAAAACCTGAAGAGTCTGAAAACTATAATGTTGGGATGATTTTTAAACCTACAGATAATTTGGATTTTAAACTAGATTTCTGGCGTGTCGATTATACCAATATGATTACGGTCGAAAATGCTCAAGGTAAGTTGATTGATGATCCAAATGGGGCGGATATCATTCGCACAGACGCGGGATTCCTGCAGTCTGTGAAAGTGAACTATTTTAACTCCTCTTCGGTGAGTGTGAATGGCTTTGATATTGAATCGACTTGGGCTATTTCAGACCAATTTAATCTTATCCTAAACGCGTCACATTTTAATTCTTACGAATTAACTAAAGATAATGGTGAAGTAGTTGAAGCTGCGGGTTCATTTAATATCGACAACTTTGCTCGTTCTATGCCAGAAACTAAAGGCTCGTTAAATCTCAACTGGATTGGCGATAGTCAAAGAGCATCTTTAAATGTTAACTATGTATCTAGCTACGATACCGGTGTAGATGTATCAGCCTTACCCGATGAAAGTACCACGGTTGATGCCTTTACTACCGTTGATGCGCAGTATTCCACTACGTTAAATGTTACACAAGACGGCGAAGCTGTTGTAACTTTAGGTATTAAGAACCTACTTGATGAATTACCACCTCGAGCCTACACAGCTGTTGGTAGCTTAAGTTATGATCCGAAACAGCATAACCCCTTAGGTCGTGTACTTTATGCCAAAGTAAAATACGTGTTCTAGGGCTACCTTCATCGTTATAGAAATCTGAGGGGAGATGCAATGCTCCCCTTTAACCAAAAGAAAGAAACTATGTCATTTGTTTTTAATACAACTAAATCAATCGTTAACGCGCCTAATTCTGCAGCAGAATTGGGTCAATATTGTCAAACTCTTAAGATTAAAAATGTTTTATTGGTAACTGATCCGGGTATCGTTCAGTTAGGCTTACATCAAAAAATCATTACTAATTTAGAGAATTGTCCAATAGATGTGGTGTTGTTTAGCCAAGTAGAAGTTGATCCACCCATAGCGGTGATTGAAAAAGCGTTGTTATTCGCTAAACAAAACAAAATCGATGGGGTGATTGGTTTGGGAGGGGGGAGTTCGCTTGATACCGCTAAACTAATAGCGGCACTCACCTATTCTGAGCAATCGATTAGTGATGCGTTTGGTATCGACAAATTAACTCAACCTCGATTACCACTGATTCAAATTCCTACCACCGCTGGTACTGGGTCAGAAGTGACACCTATTTCAATTGTCACTACTGGTGAAGCAATTAAGACGGGTATTGTGTCGCCACTATTATTGCCCGATGTGGCTTTGTTAGATGCAACCTTAACGGTTAATTTACCTGCACATATTACCGCCGCAACCGGCATCGATGCGATGGTCCATGCGATCGAAGCCTATACCAGCCGCATCAAAAAGAACATTTATTCCGATATGCTGGCGGTTCAAGCGTTAAAGTTAATGTCGCAAAGTATTAAAACCGCAGTGCATCAAGGGCATGACTTAGAAGCTCGCTCCAATATGATGCTGGGTGCCACCTTGGCCGGGCAGGCATTTGCTAATGCGCCTGTAGCTGCGGTACATGCTCTTGCTTATCCACTTGGAGGGCAATTCCATATTCCCCATGGATTAAGTAACTCGTTAGTTTTACCCCATGTGCTGCGATTTAATAAACCCGCTGCGGCGCAGCTGTACGCAGAGTTAGCTGACATTATTTTGCCTGAAGTCTGTTCAAACTTAGCATCCGACGATGACAAAACAGACGCTTTTATTGATTACTTAGAAAACCTGATTATTGAGGTCGGTTTACCCAATACTTTAACCAGTGTAGGTATAGACCGAGGCAGTTTAGATTCACTCACGAAAGACGCGCTCAAGCAAGAACGTTTGTTGGTGAATAATCCAAAGCCCATGAACGAGGCTGACATTTTGGGCATCTATCAAGCTGCATTTTAGGGACTGGCAATTTATGTTGAGACATTATCATGACTGAGAAAACACTGGACCAAGCCCTGCAGACTGCAAACACGGCGAAATCCTCAAAGCGAAATCTCTATTCCATTTACCTTATTTTTATCTTGTTATTGGCCTACACGTTTTCGTTTATCGATAGGCAGATATTGAGTTTGTTGGTGGAACCAATGAAACGGGATTTGAGTATCAGTGATACCCAAATGAGTTTGTTGCAGGGATTATCATTTGCATTGTTCTATACCCTCATGGGTCTACCATTAGGGCGTTTAGCTGATAGTAAAAGCCGCAGAGGCATTATCGCAGGGTCGATATTTATATGGAGTTTAATGACCGCCGCTTGTGGACTAGCCAAAAGTTACTGGGGACTGTTTTTTGCGCGCATGGGGGTAGGAGTAGGGGAAGCAGGGCTATCACCTGCTGCCTACTCGCTAATCGCCGATAGCGTAGAGAAAAAACATTTAGCTAAAGCGATCGCTGTTTACACTATGGGAATATACCTCGGGGGAGGTATGGCGCTGATTGTTGGTGGTATGGTGATCCAATGGGCGGCGGAGTTTTCTTCGATTACTTTGCCGATTATTGGTGAAGTGTACGCTTGGCAAGCTGTTTTTATCGCAGTAGGGTTACCAGGGTTATTGTTAGTGCCTTTTTTATTCACCTTAAAAGAGCCTAGTCGTTCTCAAGTTCAAGAAAAACCTGTTGCAGTGTCTGAGGTAGTTAAGTTTTTTAAACAAAATAAGAAAACGGTATTACTACATAACTTTGGCGCTGCGCTCGCGTCGGTTGCAGGTTACGGTGCGCTGGCTTGGGTGCCTAGTTACTTAATTAGGGTGCACGGTATGACAGGTGGCGAAGTAGGTTTAGCTTTCGGCATCATTGTGCTTTTTTGTGGTGCCGGTGGCGTGATTGTTGGGGGTATTTTAGCTGACAAACGTTACAAAGCGGGGCAATCCGATGCAAAAATGCGAGTCGCAATGTGGGCGATGATTATTGGCATTATTCCTACAGTAATTTATCCACTGATTTCAGATTTACAGTTAGTGTTAATTATTTTGGCTATTTCCACCTTTTTCGCGAATTTCATGATGGGTTTGGGACCTGCTGCAATCCAAGAAGTGGTGCCTAGCAACATGCGTGGGCAATTCAGCGCTTTATACTTATTTATTGTTAACTTAATCGGATTGGGACTGGGTCCCACGCTAGTCGCACTGTGTACCGATTACATTTTTGGTTCGCCTGAAATGGTGGGATATTCGCTACTGTTAGTCACCAGTATTGCAATGGCTGGCTCGGCAATCTTGCTGGGTAAATGTTTACCTCATTACCGTAAAACACTCATTTCTTTAGAAAAAAACTAATTTCAAATCACAACTAAAAATTTCATCGCAGCCATTCATCATGCTTTGGCTGGCGGTGTAATTTAGGCTAATTCCAAAAGGAGAAACCATGTTACCTCTGAACGATCCTCTATTGCTCAAAGGACAATTATTTATCAACGGGGAATGGGTTGATGGAGACTCAGAAGAATCAATTTCAGTACAAAATCCAGCCACAGGAATTGAAATCTGTCGCGTCGCTAGCGCAACTAAAAAAGACACGGCATTTTCAATAAAATGCGCCCAACAAGCTTTGCAAACTTGGCGTCAAACTACGGCAAAACATCGCGCTGATTTACTTAAAAATTGGTATCAACTAATCGTTGAAAACATTGATGATTTAGCCTGTATTCTTAATGCAGAGCAAGGTAAACCATTGGCCGAAGCTAAGGCTGAAATACTCTATGGAGCGTCATATATCGAGTGGTTCGCTGAAGAAGCCAAACGAATGTATGGCGATATTATTCCCAGCAATAAAGCAGGACAACGGCTGCTAACTCTGAAACAACCAATTGGTGTGGTGGCCGCAATAACACCGTGGAATTTTCCAAATGCCATGATTACTCGAAAAGTAGCGCCGGCCTTGGCTGCCGGTTGCAGTATCATCGTTAAACCGGCAGAGGCGACACCTTTAAGCGCCTTAGCACTAGCGGAATTAGCACAACGTGCTGGCATACCCAAAGGAGTGTTTTCTGTTGTGGTAGGTGTGGATTCAAAAGAAATTGGTAGAGAATTAACCGATAACCCGCTGGTTAAAAAGTTATCTTTTACTGGCTCCACTAAAGTTGGAAAAATACTGATTAAACAGTGTGCCGATACAGTTAAAAAAGTATCGATGGAACTAGGAGGCAATGCACCCTTTATTGTATTTGAAGATGCCGATATCGACCAAGCGGTTCAAGGGGCAATTGCATCGAAGTTTCGTAATGCCGGTCAAACCTGTGTGTGTGCCAATAGGTTTTTAGTACACACTAGTGTTTATCAAGAATTTACCACTAAGTTTGTCGAAGCAACTAGACAACTAGAGGTAGGTAATGGCATAGATCCTAAGGTGTCTGTTGGGCCGTTAATTAACGCTGCAGCGGTTCAAGATGTCCATGGGAAAGTAATAGGCGCACTAGAAAAAGGGGCGAAAGTTCTGTTAGGTGGTTCGCCCTCTAAACTAGGAGAAAACTTCTATCCGCCCACTATTCTTGCAGATGTCACCCCAGATATGGAGATTTTCCAAGAAGAGATTTTTGGCCCTGTCGCGCCGATTATTGCTTTTGATACAGAGCAACAGGCGCTGGAGTTAGCCAACTGCACAGAAGCAGGGTTGGCGTCCTATGTTTACACTCAAAACTATTCGCGAATTTGGCGTTTCTCAGAAAATTTAGAGAACGGAATAGTGGGCATCAATGAAGGTGTGATCTCTACAGAAGTGGCGCCCTTTGGTGGTACAAAACAATCAGGTAATGGTCGAGAAGGTTCTAAATACGGCATGGACGATTATACTGAAATCAAATACCTGTGTATGGGTGGGATATAAACTGAACACTAGGGACTAAGTTCATAACAAATGATCTTGGTCCCATTGTTGTTGCGATAATTGTGATTCTGTCACTAACCAATCTCGAAAGGTTTTAAGGGTTTGCACGTTTTGATACTGATCAGGGCAAACAAAATAGTAAGACTCTTTCTTGAGCATCATATGCTCATGGGCGATAACCAATTTACCTTCCTTTAACAAGGGATCGGCAAGAGGTCGATACATGGGAATGATTCCCAAGCCATCCACTGCAGCTTGAGTTGCTACAGCCACATTATCAAAAGTGATGTTTTTCTTTTCGGTATGTAATATCGGGTGGCTGGTATGTGATAACCATTGGTCCCATAGTTTTGACAAGTGGTTATAGTGCAACCAGTTATACTTGGCCAAACCCGCGGTGTCATCAGTACTATGTAACTCGTCTAACAACGAAGGGGCACACACAGGTTGTACGTAAATATCGACTAATTTATCACTGTGGCAACCAGGCCAATCGCCGTTACCTAAACGAATTGCAGCGTCCATATTTCCACCTGAAAAATCCACTGAATCTTCGCCAGTATCAACACTATTGGTGAAAAACGATAAGGTTAGTTCTGGATGAGATTGCTCGAGTTTACATAGGCGGCTCATTAGCCAGGTTGAATTAAAGGTGGCCGAAATACCAAGTTTTAGTTTTAATTCTTCGTTACCGTTATGAAGAATATTGGTGGCCACTTTTAAATCAGCAAAAATGTTAGAAATGGAATTGGCGTAAATTACGCCTTTTTCGGTGAGTTCTAGTCCAACTTTATGCCGTTCAAAAAGTTTGATGCCAAAATGTTCTTCCAAATTTTTGATTTGCCGACTGACTGCTGAACGAGTAATAAAAAGTTCATCGGCTGCTTTGGTAAAACTCAAAACACGCGATGCAGTCAAAAATACCCAAAGTGTATTCAGTGGTGGCAAACGTCTCGACATATCAGGCCTTTTAAATTGAATTTTGTTAGCTCACATTGATTAAATCCTGATAATTAACAAGAGAAATTTCCCTATATTTCAATATCATAAGAGGTAACTTTTTAATGTTCACTTACTAAAGACAATATATCCTAACGCCGCTAAATCAGCAAACCTAACACCTATTTATGAAGCTTGCTGTAGGTCTGATTGACATCTGTAACAATAGTAGATTGGCGGCCAAGTTTGGGTAGGGAGCAATGATGTTCTGACGTTCTGCCCCTGCCCCTGATCATGTTGATACACTCCGTAATGAACAAGTTAAATACTTAACTGTATTAACAAAGCTTTTTGAGTTATCACATCTCAAAAATTTACGAGCTTAAAGTCGAAGGGTTTCTGCTAAAAACACGCAGCATTGACAGAGGTGAATGTCTTTAGTTTTGTCATTGTTGATAATGATTTTGGTACAGCTATTCCTTTGACCTACCCCAACTCACCAAATACACGTCAGGGTCAGGGCTTGCATTGTGTCATCTGTGACTCAACCCTGTCGCACTGACTCATAGACAAAGAAGCAACCCCGCAACCACGCCACTACCGGTTCGAAGATGATTCCAAAAGACCCATTTAGATAAGTATTCTTGCCAAATGGTTGCTCTTTCATGAGTAGCTGCATCTCTTAGTTTATTGTTTAGAGGAACATTAAAAACAATAGTTACAGCTACTGTTCCTACAAAGAATACTGCACCAGCCGCAGATATGGCTCCTGAGCTAAAAATAAACAAAGTTAAACTACCAACACCAGAGATAAAGAATCCACCGAGAAAAATTGGGTTTAATATTTTTTCGTTAATCGAAATCATAATTTCTTCCCCTTTTTCTGCAGACGCTAATACCCCCATAACGGTATTACTAAAGATGAAATACAGGCCAATCATAATAATCATTGCAAGCTTAATAATAATTTCTACTATTGCCCATATAGACAGTTCAATCATTGGAACTCCTAAATAAAGTAGTGTTGATGTAAGGTTTTCGTATACGGCTTATTTAAAACAAGCTTAAAGTAAGCTTGCTTTAGTGAATTGATTAATAAACCGAAAATGTATACAGAATGTCCAATTTAAGTTGAAATAAGCGCAGCCTTTATAGCTGCGCAAGGTATCATTGTGTTACTCATGGTTCGCAAAATTTGAGACTACATTTAATTACATTGTTCAGAACCTTGTGGCCCTAAAACGTTAGTGCCTTGTTACTTCCCTAAAGCGCCTTTTAAACCATAGTGTCCACCCCAAAAAAGCAAACACCGCTTCAAGACTCAATGCGATCAAAATTCCTTGGTTGGGTAAGCCATCCACAACAATACCCAAACAACGAAAAATACTGAAAGAGGAAAAAACCAATAGACAAATAATTAACGCAGAACTTGCCATTTGTTTCTTAAAGATTGTCATAAAAGAAAACAAACCACATACCAATAACGTGCCACCCATTCCCCTCATCTCGCTCATAGCAGCAGCGCTAATGTTAGTTTGAAAATTTAACTGGCTTAAATATTCGGAAGGTGTCAATCCAATATATGCGCCAACTACCGTTAGTGTTATCCCTGCAAAAAATAAGTAAGCGTTTGTCGCTATGTTCATCTTGCTAGCTCCTATAACGTGTAAAATTCAGTTAAGTTTGTTCAGTTCAAATCAGTTCAAAAAAACAACCGGTTAAAATCTCGCTAGATTATTTGAAATATACTCACTAAAGCTGATTGGACTGCGCCCGATCGCACTTTTTACGCCGTTGGTTAGGTATTCGTTGCGCCCATCCAGCACTTCGGTAAACAAAAAATTAAGTAAGGCCAATACATCCTCAGGTACTTGCTGGGCGAGCATCATAGTGTTGAACTCTGATTGAGAAATAATATTAAATTTAACTTCTCTACCTAAAGACTTAGAGAATTTCATTGCAAGATCTTCAAAACTTAATAACTCTGGCCCTGTGACTTCGAATAGTTGATTTCTTTTGCTTGGGTTAATAAGCGTTTCTACCACTACATCGGCGATATCACCCACATCGATGAAAGGCTCTTTTACCTGTTTAACAGGCAAGCTGATATTTCCAGCATCAATAAAACCTTTAAAAAATCCGTCTGAAAAATTTTGGTTGAACCAAGATGCCCTCACAACATTCCAGCTAAGACCAGAATCAATCAATATCGTTTCGCACTGCTGAGCGGCGGGCTCACCTCGACCAGATAAAAGCGTGACGTGCTTAACTCGCATGGATGACGCCAATTGACAAAACTCACTTATGTGGCTGGCTGATGCTTCAACCGCTAAGTCTGGGTAGTAGGTTAAATAGACATGGGATATGCCCTGTAAAGCGGGTCGCCAGGTTGAATCATCATGCCAATCAAACACCGTACTAGAATTTCGGCTGGCAGCTTTGACCTTGTCTTTTGGTAAATGCTCTTGCAAGCCTTTATAAACCAAACTACCGGTTTTACCGCTTGCCCCAATAACTAATACCTTTTCTATATCATTCATTTCTCGCTCCAATTAGTTTGTTTATGTTGAGCGAAATACTGCTTTTTTATCGATTACTGCAAACCTAACGCTGTTATTTCGGTTGATACCCCTAAGGTCAGTGTTTTTGGTTAAGTGAGATAAAAAAGCTAGAAACTCCACTCGTCTTCTTGTTTAAGTTTTGAGTATTATTTCAGCATGGAGACAAGCGTACCGAACCCATCGGTCGTAATATTTGACTAAAAGTTCGGCAATTTTAAAATCGGCAAAGAGAAAACGCACAACACAAAAAAAGGCTTAGAACGCCAAATCTTTGAATGAACAGTCGTTTTATTATTCGGCTAACTGTTTACGGATGAGGCTTGGAGAGGTTCCGATGGTTCTTTTGAAGGCCCTAGAAAAGGCGGATTCAGATTGATAACCATAGTCCAGCGCTATAGCAAGAATTGATGATTTAGTATTTTGCAGGTCTCCATAGGCTAAAGACATGCGCCACTCCGTTAAATAATCCATTGGGGAATTCCCCACAAGTCTTTTAAACTCTCCTGTAAAGCTTGTTCTCGACATTCCCACTTGGGCACTTAACTCTTCAAGATTCCAATGCCGCGAAGGTTGCTCATGCACCAGTTCAATCGCTTTGGATATTCTAGAGTCTTCTAAAGCACCCAACCAGCTCAATTCACTGAGCTCTTGGTTTTCAATGTATTCTCTAAGGCAGGTAATAACTAGTAAATCAGCTAGGCGTGAAATAGCCCCTGTGCTCCCACCTTGTGGTTGAGTAGTTTCAAGTTCCAGCAAACCCACCACAGATTTAAGTGATTCATAGTGTTTGCTATCTTGTTTGATCAATATACTAGTGGGTAGCATGTCAAGTAGCCTGAGGGTAAGCGGGTGCTTAAAAACAATCGCCCCGCATAACATCACGGTTTGGGTACCTCCGCCACCAAAACTCAGTTTTTCGTAACGGTCACTGACAATTTCAATGGGTAGATCGGCCAAGGTGGTGTAAAAGCTTGATGTGCCACAACTGAGTTTGTGACCTTCACCTCGAGGAAGCAAAACAAACTCCCCGGCTAACAGGTCATACTTTTCGGTGTTGGTCGTTAGTTGCGCGTGGCCACTAATGACCAAATGAAACATCATGCAACTATCTAGCTGCGGCATGTCAACTCCCCACGGATGAGAGAAAACAGAATGTGTACAAAAGACACTTTCCAATGACATTTTGTCGAGCAAGCGCCCAATTGCAGAATCTTTGATTTTAGTGCTTGTTCGCGTTTTGTAGTCAAAATTCACTTCAACTCTCCGCTTTCTATATGGTATCAACAATGCTGAGCAAATCTTTTCCGTTTGCTTTAGCTAAATCACTTAACAATAGCCAGCAAACAGTATATTTTTTCGTTTTTATTTGTTCAATCCTGACTATTCAATCTTAGTGAACTTTTAAAACTCCACTACTTGCATATTCGTCACGTATTTTTTTGTTCCTTTATGCACTCGGATATATTTATAACATCAAGGAATACCAAAAGAATTTAAAATAATATTCAACTGTCATATTAGTGTAATAAAAGTGTGATTCTTTTATTTGCGTGCATATGTTACTCTGTAAGTGAGATGTAGTTAGAGAGGTAATTTCATATGCGTAACAATATTTTAATAGCAGCGATTCTTTGTGTTTTTTCGACAGCCATTTTTGCGAAAGATGCTGCAACAGATGCACCAAAAAGTTTATTTAACTGTTTAAACTTGGATAGCTATTCGGTAGATGCCAATTGTTCATCTTCATTAATTTCTACTAACAGCGAATTTGTAGCATCGCAAAAAGAGTTATCTTTAAAAATGATGCAGCAGAACCCTAATGTTATGGCAACGGTACAATTTCACCCAGAACAAATGTTGATAAAAGTTATTGCTCAAAAAGAAGCTGAAAGAGAAGTTAAAACTAAACTCTTAGCCGCAGCACGTAATACTAGTGGTTCACCAGTTTTTCAATAATGCATTCCTGTAAAATGTAAAGTCAAAACCACCTTGAACCTCAGGGTGGTTTGCCCTTCAACGCTAAATCTTCTACAAAAATAACACTTCGCACATTTAGTTAAGCCCGATTGATTAAAATGTACGGCCGTTCAGTTGCTATCATATGTTACAGCCATCGTAAAACTCGCCTCAACGCAGTCATTAATTATACGTCAGGGCTCAATTAGCCTTTTTTACTCGAAGTTTGCAGTCAAACCGCCTGCCGTTTATTGATTAGATCAAAGCTAAGGTTTATTCTACGCACACTCAATCAAGGGCTAATATGCGTTTTACAATACACTCTCTGTTATTTATTTTATCTATCACCTCATCTTTATATGCTTTTGCAAACGAAACAATAAAAACCGAATTACTGGCCGTAGCCAATGAAAATCGTCTTCTTCAATATTACGAAAATGGTGAAAACAAAGGCCCTTCGATTGAAATCCTTGAAGCCATTTTAAAAGAAGCGCAACTTGAAGCAAAAGTTGTATTTATGCCCTGGGCTCGTGCTTTTTTAACTGCCAAAACTAAACCCAATACGCTTATTTTAAGCATGATAAGAACGCCAGAGCGGGAACACAATTTTCATTGGATTACACAAGTTAGTCATGCCACCAGAGTCTTTATATCATTAAAAAACAAGCCAGAAAGTCATGCTGATAATATGCAACAGGCTAAGCAAAAGTTGATTGCCGTGATACTTGGTTCTGCGGGTTATAACGAACTTATCTCAAATGGATTTTCAGATAAAAAAAATCTGTATGTCGTCGCAGATGCCGAATTAATGATGACTTTACTTGAAAATGAACGCGTCGATTTAGTTTATGAAGATCCTTATAATGTGCGCAGTATTTTAAATCGGCGTGGCAAAACCAATATTGATATTCGCTACAAAAAAATCGCTCCAGAAAACGAGCGCATAAGCTATATCGCCATTAGTAAACCCACCGACATAAAGATTGTTAATCGCTTACAACAAGCCGCTAGAAAGTTTGAAAAAACACAGGAATACTCGCGCCTTGTTTTGGAATGAGAAGCGCTGAGAGGGTAGGCTTTAAACGCTATGGGTTATTGGATGGTAAATCCGACTGAAGAGCTCGGCTATGACATCTTATGGCACTAGGTCGATTGGCAGCACTGAGCGAAAAGAAGACATAAGCTTCCATCTTGCTTATGGCAAGAAATCCGATCGAATACCTTCTAATTCATTTAAAGTGACTCTGACGCTGTTATTTTGTTATTTCTAAATCAATTCCACAATAGTATGGATGTGTATTAGTATAAAAGTTCATTGAGCTTCTCCGTTTTGGTTTTGTCACCTATCAGAGTAGCCGAAAAGTTACGCTGATTGGGGAGGCTCAATGAGTATCA
>NZ_JBDVXF010000039.1:0-176704 GCF_039964565.1 Paraglaciecola sp. | reverse complement strand
ATACCAATTCATCTTATCAATTAGTCACTCAGAGAACACCAGCGACTTTCAATCGAGGCGTAGTCCTGCAGGAATGGCTACCCCCTTTCAAAGGACTAGAACGAAGAGTGAAAGTCGCTGGTGTTCTCCCTTTGGGCGAGGTTTAAAAGCACCTACTCTGCGTTGCACGAACTTACAATAGAATAACTATTGCTTCATTCGCGCGCCTTGATTAGGTGATTTTAAATCTCGCTGAGAGATCAATTGTTAGGATGGATTGGTATAACTCATTGAACAGGTTTCATAACTTAATTTGTAAGTTATCAATTAACCTAGTTTTACCTAAAAATGCTGCGGCCAACAACACTAAATGCTGATCTTCATGGCCAGGTTGAAGCAAGTTTTCAGTATTGCGAATTTCTAAATAGTCGGGGTTAAACCCAGCATCCGCCAATTGTATTTTGTAATCATAAGTTAACTTAGAAAAATCTCTACGGCCAGCTTGAATTTCATCTGCAAGCTCATTCATCTTAGCAAAGAGAGTGGGCGCTAACTTACGTTCTTTATCAGTCAAATAGTGATTCCGAGAACTCATGGCTAAACCATCATCCTCACGGGTGGTAGTCACGCCAAACACCTTAAGGTTCATAGATAAATCCGTAACCATGGCTTTGATCACTTGTAGTTGCTGAAAGTCCTTTTCACCAAAAAACGCCAAGTTGGGCTGTACCATATTAAATAATTTACAGACTATAGTTGCTACACCGCGAAAATGACCAGGTCGACTTGCACCACAAATCATATAAGACAAACCAGGCACTTCAACAAACGTCTGTTGCTCTAATCCTCTCGCATAAATGTCATCAGTAGTGGGCATAAAAAGTGCGTCTACCCCTAAGTCTTCCAATAAGTATTTATCGTTTTCTAAGGTTCTAGGGTAAGCATCTAAATCTTCATCTGGACCAAACTGCAAAGGATTCACGAAAATAGATACCACCACTATATCCGCTTTCTTTTTAGCTTCGCGCACAAGATTTAAATGCCCTTTGTGCAAATTTCCCATGGTAGGGACAAAAGCAATCACCTTAGAACTGTTTTGCCAAGTTCTTCTTATTTCACGTAGCTGTGTAATTTCTTTAATTAGTTGCATAGTTATTTGTTTACTTTGATATTTAATTGCTAGCAGTTATCCAAAGTGATGCGCTAGTTGAAACTGTGCTCATCAGAAGGGAAACTCCCGTCTTGCACTTCCTGAATATACTGACTCACGGCTTCACGCATGTCATTGCTATGCTGCAGATAATTTTTGGAAAACTTGGGCATATAGTTAGCACTTATTCCAAACATATCATGCATGACTAGAATTTGACCGTCAGTTTGTGGTCCTGCACCGATACCTATTACTGGGATACTAAGACTTTGAGATATCTTATCGGCCAAGTCAGAGGGAATACACTCTAGCACCAATAATTGTATGCCGGCTTGCTCAAGTTGTTTTGCTTGCTCTAGAATATTTTCAGCTTGCAGATCATCGCGCCCTTGCACCTTAAATCCACCAAAAACATGCACTGATTGTGGTGTGAGGCCTAAATGACCACACACTGGGACACTGCGTTCGGTTAAGCCTTTAATGGTATCCAATAGCCAACTCCCCCCCTCAAGCTTAACCATACTCGCACCTGCTCGCATCAACTGCGCTGCGTTCAAGTAGGCCTCTTCAGGAGTTGAATAAGACATAAAAGGCATATCTGCTACAACAAAGGCTCGTTCGACCCCCTTTTTAACAGATCGGGTGTGATAGGAAACTTCTTCAAGGGTAACACTTAATGTGTCGTCGTCTCCTTTTAGAACCATTCCAAGTGAATCACCAATCAACAATACCTCGATACCTTGTTCGTCAAATAATTTTGCAAAACTCGCATCGTATGCAGTTAAAGCAGTGATTTTAGTATTCTCTTGCTTCATTTTTAGCAAGGTTGAAGTCGTTACTTTTTTCATTAGATATGCTCCAAATTTTTGTTGCCAACAAAAATACTATTTACTGCTTAGGCGCCATGCCCATGGTAGGCGCACTATACTGGAATTTTTCTTAATTTCTAGATTAGTACTAGTTCTGACATTATTTGTAACCCATTTTTTGGGCATGCACGCACCAAATCGGACAATTTTTCACCACAGGGTAAAATTAATTCAGGTGCAATCTCGAAAAGTGGGTAAAGCACAAATTCTCTTTGCTTCATGCCTATGTGAGGAATGGTGAGGTTGACTTCATTAAGCTGTTGTTGCCCATACAATAGAATATCCAAATCTAAGGTTCTCGGCCCCCATCTATCAGACTTTCGAATACGCCCGTGCTGAGTTTCTATGTTTTGAGTTTGGTGTAATAGGCAATCTGGGGACAGTCTGGTTTCAATTAACACTACTGCATTCACATAATTGGGTTGATTTTGGGGTCCCATTGGTAGGCTTTGGAACAAACTAGAGCATTTAATCAACCGAGTTTCTGATAACTGACTCAAGTCTCTACAGGCAGCTTGAATTTGTTTTTGTGACTGGCCTAGGTTACTTCCTAAGCCGATATAAACGGGAGTCATACTTTGGGTTTAGGTTTCTTGCGGTGACGTCTTGGGCGTCGAGCAGGGGCACCTTCCTTTTCTCGCAAGGCTTCTAACATTTTTTTTCGTTGCCCTTCACTCGCTTCTTGGAAACTTGTCCACCACTGCCCTAATTCTAATAAATCTCCGCCTTCAATTTCGCCTCGTAATAGCAAGAAGTCATACGCGGCTCTAAACTTAGGATGCTCAAGCATTTGATAGGCTCTGCGACCATAACGTTTCGGTAACCGATTTTGTAGTTGCCAAATTTCTCGAATCGGCCCACTAAAACGTTTAGGGATCATGATCCGTTGAATTTGACGATGCATCACATCATTTAAAGCAAGGTTAAAGGCGTCAAAATGGTTCAGACCACCCTCAACCATTAATTGTTGACAGCGTTCTTCTAACGGATACCACATGAAAGCAGCGAAAATAAAAGCTGGGGTAACTCGTTGCCCTGTATTGATGCGATTATCTGTATTAGTAAGTACTTGCTCTACGAATTGATTCTCACGGCTACCAGATTGTAATAGCAAAGGGGCCAATTGAGGGAACAGCTGTTCAAATAGATGAAACTCTTGCAATAACTTGTATGTGGCCAAGCCTTGCCCAGACAATAATAACTTCAGTATTTCTTCAAATAATCTGGCTGGAGGAATATTGGCCATGAGCGGCGCTAAACGTTTAATTGGTTCAGCACTTTCCTTACTGATATGCATATTAAGTTTAGCCGCAAACCTTACGGCTCTTAGCATTCTTACAGGATCTTCTCGATAACGGGTTTCAGGATCGCCGATTAATGTAATACTTTTATCTTTAATCGCTTGCATACCACCAGCGAAGTCACTGATTGAATGGTCAGCAATATTGTAATACATAGCGTTGATTGTAAAATCTCGGCGCTGCGCATCTTCTTCGATGGTTCCGAAAACATTATCCCGCAATAATTGTCCGTGATCGCTTTGTTTACTAGTTTTTGACTCACCTTCATCACTGCTGTCGTGATGGCCACGAAAGGTCGCGACCTCAATAATTTCTCGACCAAACACAATATGCGCAAGCCTAAATCTGCGACCAATCAAACGGCAGTTACGAAATAACCCCTTAATTTGTTCTGGAGTCGCGTCAGTAGTCACATCAAAGTCTTTGGGTTCTTTGCCCAACAATGCGTCGCGCACACAACCACCGACTAAATAGGCTTGATATCCACTGTTATGCAGCCGATAGAGAACTTTGAGCGCGTTTTCACTCATTGAATTTCGAGAGACAGAATGCTCCGCACGGGGAATGACATTCGCAACAAGTGTAGCGGGCTTGTCAGAGGATTTAGTGCGCAAAGCGCTTCTGACTTTGTCAATTACGCGAGAAATAATATGCTGTGCTCCTTGTTTGGGCTTAAGATACTTTTATACATCGCCTATTTAGGCAGAAAAATTCGGCGCTAATCATATACTGTCTGCTTGCCCAATTCTATTGTCAATACACTCTGTTTTAACCGGTATTTTGTCCAAATTCCATTCATCAATTGCCCAACTCAAAATATTGTCCGTGGATTCCCGTTGAAGTTCATTAGTCACAGGTAAGCCAAGAAATCCTAGAGCTTGACTTAAATTCACTCCAACCTTGTTGTTATCTACTTCAGCCGCATGATTTTGTTTGCTGAGTTTTTTACCTGGCTCAGTCACCACAACGGGAAAATGTAAAAACGTCGGAGCTAGGCTAGCAAATGCATCATATAAGGCAAGTTGCATTAATGTCGCCTCGAGTAAATCGGCACCTCTTGCCACTTCGGTAATCCCTTGTTCGATGTCGTCAACCACCACAGCTAATTGATAAGCAAAGAGTGTATCTTTACGTTTAATGGTGAATTGCGAAGGTATATTTTGCTTTGGAAATTCAACATTTCCCAATAACTCATCGTAAAAATGTTGATGAACTTTGTGATGATGAAAACGGATTGCGGCATTTTCTAAGCTAAGATTTTGTTGAGCGCAAATACATAGTTGCCGAGGCTTTAGGCCAGCTAACTGAGCGCGCGTACAATGACAATGAAATGTAAAACCTTGATCTGTTAAGTATCGGATTTTTTGGTTGTATAAGTCGCTCCTTTCACTTTGGAAAACAACTTCACCGTCCCAAAACAAATGATGGCTTTCAAGACAGCGCATGATTGAATCACTGGCACCAACCATTTCGCGAGGTGGGTCAATATCTTCAATTCTGAGTAACCATTGACCTTCATTACTCTTTGCCTGTAAAAAGCTACCAAGTGCCGTAACCAAAGAACCGAAATGCAAAGGGCCAGATGGGGAAGGTGCGAATCGGCCAATATAGCCAGTGTTTGCAGAAGTAATCTTCATATGTGGAAATGCGAGTACAATGGTCAGAAAACCAAAGGTATCATCCCAAGTAGCTAATTTAAAAACGCCACTTGGGATAGCAGGTAAACTTAGCCCTGAAGCTGTTTTTCCTTAATTTCTGCCATGGTCTTACAATCAATACACATGTCAGCTGTAGGTCTAGCTTCTAAGCGACGCACACCAATTTCAATACCACATGCGTCACAAAAACCAAAATCGTCTTCATCAATACGTTTCAGAGTTTTTTCGATCTTTTTGATTAATTTACGTTCTCTATCGCGAGTACGTAACTCAAGACTAAATTCTTCTTCTTGAGCTGCACGATCGACAGGATCCGGAAAATTAGCGGCTTCATCTTGCATATGATGCACTGTACGGTCTACTTCTTCGCGAAGTTGATCTCGCCAAGCTTTTAATAATAAACGAAAATGCTCCAGTTGATTTTCGTTCATGTACTCTTCGGATTTTTTCTCCTCGTATGGAGTCAAACCCGCTAGTGCTAATAATCCAAGTGTTTTATTCGTTTTTGCTGTTGGCATTTGCCAATTCTCCTAAACTACGGCATGAGCTGTTTGTGCCGGCGGCTATGTATATCAGAAAGCCGTAACACTGGCAATTACTTGCTCTTAACATTCTCGGTTACAGTTAAAAACAATTTTGTAGCTAGGCAATATGGAGGTCTTCAAGAAAAAATCAATATCTATTTCATGAAAAAAACGTCAAAGATTGATTTATATAGATTTTTTCTGGACTAATCTCGCAACCGTAACATAAAACTTGCACTCCATTGAGTATTGCTTGTTTTAACTCTCTAGCGTAATCAGGGTCAATATGCTTTGCTACTTGTACCGATTGAATACCCGAGTGTTGCACACAGAAAAGTAGTACCGCTCGTTTTCCTTGCTTGGCAATCAGGCTAAGTTCACGCAGATGCTTTTGACCGCGTTGAGTTTTTGCATCTGGAAAGTAGCCCCTATCGTTTTCTAACAAAGTGACAGATTTAACTTCGACAAAACACGCTTCTTTTTCAGGGTCCGTAAGCAAAAAATCAATTCGACTGTTTTCCTCACCAAACTTCACTTCAGCTTGTATAGATTTGTATTCACTCAATTCAGTAATTTTGCCCTCTAGTAACGCTTCTTTTATTACAGCATTGGCCTTATGAGTGTTAATTCCGATCCAATGATCTTGGTCTGTTAATACCACCTCCCAAGTATATAATAATTTACGTTTGGGATTATTGCTGGGCGACAACCATACAGTCCAACCTGGTTCAGCACACCCTGTCATTGCGCCTGTATTTGGACAGTGTGCTATTACGATTGAGCCGTCTGGCAATTGTACGTCTGCTAGAAATCGTTTATATCGCTTGACCAAAGTGCCTTGAATTAAAGTCGAAGAGAACTGCATAGTTACCACTTAAAAAGATGTTCGGTTAAAGACGTCATGCTATTCTAACCACCTTTCTTTAGATGGAGTAGTTATGTCTCGTTTATCTGTTTCTATTACCACACAAGCACCGGCGGATTATTATTCGGCAGGTACTTTACTGTCTGTTAATGGCCAAACTGCACAAATTCACCTAGTGTCGCCTGAAAACAATTTAAATAACATTCAAAAAGCGGCCCGCAGCTTAGAAGCTTTAGGAGTATTAAGCGTTGAACTAGTAGGGGAATGGCAAATTGAACAACAATGGGCCTTCGCTCAAAGCTTTACCACTACGACTAAGCAGCACCATATTCAATGGTGTAACGATGATAACAAAGACGAGTTATCACATCGCTATCAGGCCATGATTTTTACGCGCAATGTTACCAATGCTACTCCTGAAGATATATCACCAGTGTTACTTGCAGACACCTGTGAAGAGTGGCTTGCATCGATTGACGACAAACATATCAGCAGTAAGAGGTGGGTGGGTGAAGAACTTAAAACCCAAAATTGGATGGGTATTTATCATGTAGGTCGAGGAAGCATTCGCCCGCCAGTATTAATTGAAATTGACTACAACCCCACAGGTGATGACAGTGCCCCTGTCTCAGCCTGCCTTGTAGGAAAAGGTATTACATTTGATAGTGGTGGCTATAGCATTAAAAGTAGTGAAGGCATGTTGACTATGAAATGCGACATGGGTGGAGCGGCCACCGTCACTGGAGCCCTTGGCCTGGCCATGATGCGAGGACTTAATAAACGAGTGAAGTTATTTTTGTGTTGCGCAGAAAACCTTATAAGTGGGCATGCATATAAATTGGGGGATGTGATCACCTACAAAAATGGCACAACAGTTGAGGTAGTGAATACTGATGCTGAAGGGCGATTAGTATTAGCAGATGGCTTAATGGCCGCGACCGAAACTGGCGCTAAGCTTATCATAGACGCTGCGACGCTTACGGGTGCAGCTTGTGTTGCATTAGGAGAAGATTACAACGCCTTGTTCGCATTAGACAAAGCACTGCAACAAAGAGTATTGAAATATTCGGAACAAGAGTTTGAACCTTCATGGTGTTTACCCTTAGAAAAATGGCATCAATTTAAATGCCCATCTGCGTTTGCTGATACCGCAAATAGTAAGCCCCAAAAAGGAGGTGGCGGAGGCGGCGCATCCAATGCAGCGGGTTTCTTATCTAGATTTGTAAATGAACAAGGAAGTGGTTGGGTACATATTGATTTAGCAGCGGCATACAATGCTAGCGGTACCGCACAAATGCCAATAGGCGCCACAGCTCAAGGAATTAGAACCATAGCTCGAGCATTGTTAGAAGAGTAACCTAGAGAAAAAACATACTATCGAAACGGCGATATTAAATCCTAATCGCCATTTCGATTTTAAAGTTGCCTACAAGCCTCCCAATCGCTCAGCAAGCACCTTATATTTTTCTACCGCTTCCTTTTCAAACAATGGGTTTCCATCAGCGTCTTTCTCTGCAGCAGGTAGTAAACTCTCTCTTTCTAGTCTTTCTATTCTGACATTCTGAACACCTAGAAACTCGGCTACTTGCTCTACAGTCATCAGGCTCATCGGATATACCTCTTTTTTTTTATATTTCATTTTGATGACTATTAGTAAAGCGCAAAGCTTAAATTTTGCTAGTTAAAGTCGCCATCTATTAAAAATTTGTACAAGTTGATTGAACACTTTTCACTCTCGGCTATTAAATCATCAAGTTATTGAAATTAAAACTATTTTTAGGCCAAAAGTGTAAGATGTTATAAACTACCTAAAAACCACAAAAATTATAGAGAAATCCTATGGACACTTGGTCAGCGGCTATTACCTTATTTTTGATTATGGATCCTCTAGGTAATTTGCCTGTATTTATGTCCGTACTAAAGACAATTGAACCTAAACGAAGAAGACTGGTACTGGCAAGAGAACTAATATTCTCATTAATAATCATGTTCACTTTTTTATTTAGCGGCCAAATTGTATTAGACTTTTTAAACGTTCGTCAGGAAAGCGTCAGTATTGCTGGAGGCATTATTTTGTTCTTAATCGGTATTAAAATGATTTTCCCTCAACCAGGAGGCGTAACAGGACTAACACCGGGCGAAGAACCTTTTATTGTGCCTTTAGCCATACCTATGGTAGCGGGACCTTCGGTACTTGCGGCGCTTATATTGTTAGCTAATCAAGACCATAGCCGTATGCTTGATTGGTCCATGGCTCTGGGGGCTGCATGGTTAGCTTCAGCAACCATTTTAATGCTCTCTAGCAATCTTCATAAGTTATTAGGTGAAAGAGGGTTAACCGCTATTGAGAGGTTAATGGGCATGATCTTGATAATGATTTCTATCCAAATGTTACTGGACGGTATTGGCAACTATTATTCACTTGGATAACCAAGCATGGATAACTACGTTAATCACTCTATTGAGTTAGCACTATCACACGAGAATAATTTTGACTAAAAAATTAAATATATTTCAACAAGTTAGAGAACTAGAAGGCTGGCATGCCGTTGCATTTTCTGCCACATTATTAGAACGTATGTTACCTAATTATGTACTTTTTTGTGACGCTACGGAATTTGCCGACCCTGCTCAATATCGTAACAGTCTAAACGCTATTTGGGAGTGGTTAGCCGTCCCCAAGGCGAAGATTAATTTTACAGCCCAATTAGAAAAAATTGAAGAGTTGGTGCCCGACGCAAGCGACTTTGACAATTACGGCGTCTATCCAGCCATAGATGTCGCAATGTCTATGTCTGCCTGTATCTTATTAATTCAAGGAGAAGATCCGCAAGGAGCAGTTGTGGTCAGTAAATTATCACAAGGCGGGGTAGAGGCATTTATTGAAGCAAGCACTGACAAAAATATTAGCGAGATGGAAATTAAACAACACCCATTGATGCAATGGGAAATTGAGACTCAACGAGAATTATTAATCTTCTTATCGAAATGCCCTAAAAACTCTGATAGTTGCAAACATTTAAAGCAATTAGCAACCTCAGAAGGAATGACTAACATTGGCTTAGAAATATAGTAATTAACCAATACGTTGATAAACTCTAGCCAAAACCTGTGCTGTGCGTTTTTCTTTAATTAATCGCCAATTGTCAGGAACGGAGTACTGACTGCCTTCGCATTCGATGTAAATAACACCATTAATGGCGAGTAAGGATTTTTCATTAATTCGTTCAATAGTTGCCGGAAGCAAATTTTGATTAAAGGGAGGATCTAAAAAAATTAAATCGTAGGGCTGAATTAGAGTATTTAATACCTGCAAGGTATTACCTTGAACGACCGCAGCCTGTTGAGAAGACAAACCTAATAATTGAATATTATCTACCAGTTTTTTTGCCGCCATTCTATCTAACTCGATAAAAGTGCATTTTTCAGCATAACGAGACAAAGCTTCAAATCCCAAACCACCGCTGCCCGCAAATGCATCTAAACAAATAGCATCAGTGGTATATGCCATTAACCAACTAAATAACATTTCACGATTTTTATCTGTTGTCGGCCGTAAACCTTGCACATCAACAACAGGCAATTTGCGGCCTCGAAAACGTCCACTAATAATTCGAACGGAACCACTTGGTTTGGTGCCATTTAACTTTTGACCTTTTAAGGTTCGTTTTTCGCCTCGCTTCATTTGGTATAGAAATGCTATTATTATGAAATGATGCGAATAGTTTACCCAATTACCTAGGATTTCTCACCGGAATGTCAAAGTTTTTCAAATGGCTTAAAAAAGATAAACAACCAGAAGCCTCTCCAGTTGTTATTGATCCCCCTCAGTCAGAAGCAGAGCGCGAGACAGCTTTACAATCAGAACCGTTAAAGAATGATAGTTCTGAAAATACCGTTCTAACATCACCAACGACTGATTTTACAGCCCAAGATGAAGTGAAAGAAAATCACACCTTAGAAGCTGATATCAGCCCCAAAGGCGCGATAGAGGAAGATTTGAGTGAATCAGAAAACATTCATTCTTATAAAGAAAATGATTCAAAGTCCCTATTCCAAGACTCTGATGTTAACCATGAACCACAACTAGATTCCCTTGATGCGACATCCGAAAAGGAATCAACAGAAACGCTAGAAGATTCCCCTACCCCTACAGGGAATAACGAATCAACTTCTGAACTGTCTATTGAACAAGAAGATACCCAACAACTTGGTTTTTTCAGTAAATTAAAGCGAGGCTTATCGCGAACCAAAGAAAGTATCGGTAGCGGATTTGTTAGCTTATTCCGCGGTAAGTCTATTGATGATGATTTATTTGAAGAGCTAGAAACCCAGTTATTAGTAGCTGATGTGGGAATGAATACCACAGTCAAAATTATAAAACATTTAACAGAAAGCTCTGACCGCAAACAATTAAAAGATGGCGATGCTTTATATCAATTGTTGAAAGATCAAATGTCAGACATTCTCAAGAAAGTTGAGTCACCCTTGCTCCTAAACGCAGAGTCTGGTCCATTCGTTATTTTAATGGTAGGAGTAAATGGCGTAGGTAAAACGACGACTATTGGAAAAATGGCTAAACAATTCCAACAACAAGGTAAAAAGGTCATGTTAGCGGCTGGAGACACATTCAGAGCAGCGGCTGTCGAACAACTGCAGGTTTGGGGTGAGCGAAACAACATTCCAGTGGTGGCTCAACAAACCGGTTCAGACAGTGCCTCGGTAATTTTTGACGCATTTCAATCAGCCAAAGCAAAAAATATTGATGTTTTGATTGCCGATACAGCGGGCCGTTTACAAAACAAAGATCATCTGATGGAAGAGCTTAAAAAAGTAGTCAGAGTAATGAAGAAGATTGCCCCTGAAGCGCCTCACGAAATTATGCTTACCTTAGATGCAGGCACCGGCCAAAATGCAGTTAGCCAAGCTCAATTATTCAATAAGGCCGTTGGCTTAACAGGAATAAGCTTAACTAAACTCGATGGTACTGCAAAAGGCGGGGTGATTTTTGCCATTGCCGATCAATTTGATATTCCTATTCGTTATGTTGGTATTGGTGAAGGTATTGATGATCTAAGACCATTTAATAGCCAGGATTTTGTAAATGCATTGTTTACAGAGTCTGACAATCAGCCAGAACAGAGCAGTTAACTAACTAAGAAACTTTATGATTAAGTTTGAGCAAGTCAGTAAAACCTACCCAGGCGGGCAACAAGCGTTGCGTAAGGTCGATTTCCATATTGAGCCCGGGGAGATGGCATTTTTAACCGGACACTCTGGCGCCGGTAAAAGCACCTTGCTAAAACTGATATCCATTATGGAGCGACCTACGGTAGGTAAGGTCTTTATCAATGGCCATGACCTAAGTAGTATCCAACGAAAACAAATTGCCTATATTCGTCGTGACATTGGTATGATTTTTCAAAGCCATCAATTGTTGATGGATAAAAGTGTATTCGACAATGTCGCTTTGCCGTTGATTATTGAAGGTTATTCCCATAAAGAGACCGCAAAACGCGTACATGCAGCACTAGAAATGGTTAACTTAAGTGACAAGGTTAAAGATTTGCCCATTATGTTATCTGGAGGTGAACAGCAAAGAGTAGGAATAGCCCGTGCTGTCGTCAATAAACCCCCTTTGTTGCTAGCAGATGAGCCAACTGGAAATTTAGACCCTAAATTGTCGATGGAAATTATTCGCTTATTTGAAGGCTTTAATCAGGCAGGCGTATCTGTCTTTATCGCAACACATGACCTTGGATTAATTGCTCGAATGAAATATCGGACTTTGACGCTTAAAAAAGGACAGATGATTACCGATGGTTTAACCGACGACGACCAAAATGACGAACTCTATGTTTAAGCTATTGATTATATTATATTTAACAGACTCATTGGTGAGGTTAAATGTATGAGTATTTTGTTTCAAGGTAGAGTGCAAGGTGCACAAATCTCGCAAATTTCAAGTTACCAACGCTTTATCATGTTTTTTGTTAGTCATTTTCGCCAAGCATTAGGTAGCTTAGGTGAGTTATGGCGCTCCAAGGCTGCATCTTTTATGACAATTGGAGTTTTGGGGTTGAGTATTACCTTGCCTAGTACCCTTTATGTAATGGTTAAAAATGCCGAGAATATTAGTTCTGGCTGGGAACAGGCTTCACAAATATCATTATTTCTAAAGGAAAATTCCAGTCAAGGTGATATCGATCAACTGCTAAAGCGTATTCAACTTTGGCCAGAGATCGATTCGATACACTATATTTCTGCAGACCAAGCGCTTGATGAATTTAAGCAGTTATCGGGATTTGGTGATGCTATTGCATATTTAGATAAAAACCCATTACCCAATGTTGTATTAGTCACTCCTACAACCCGTCATGCCAGCCCTGTGGCGGCGCGTCTATTGTTAGACAAATTACGCAATGAACGAGAAGTAGATATCGGTAAACTCGATGTTGAATGGCTTGAACGACTGCACGCCTTGCTTAATGTAGTCAAAGATTTAGTGACGGTTATTGCTTTACTGTTGTTTTTAGCCGTTGTGCTCATTATTGGCAATACCATAAGACTAAACATTCTTAGTAAGAAAGATGAAATTTTAGTGATGAAACTGGTTGGGGCTACAGATGCGTTTATCCAAAGGCCTTTTATGTATACCGGATTTTGGTATGGATTTTTAGGCGGGTTATTGGCTTGGTTCGCGGTTATTTTACTTTTGTGGTGGATGAGCAGCAGTATCAGCCTAGTTAGCGAATTATATCAAAAGAGTTTCAATTTAACCGGCGCTGACCTAAGCACCTTTTTGTGGATGTTGGGCCTGTCAATATTTCTCGGTTTGGCAGGATCACTATTATCAGTCAGACGACATGTACGGGAAATTGAGCCTAAGTAATTTAAGGCGTACAATCTTTTGTCATTAAATATTGAAGAGTACTAATATTTCCATCTGTAATGGCTGGATGAATGCCTAAGGCGCAGGCCAACAAGCCGTATATTTCAATGTTATCAAAGGGCTCAGCCTGAAGGTTTTTCTTAAATGCGGGTCCGTTGGCGATAAATATAGCATGCATCAAAGGATCTTGATTATCATATCCGTGGGTCGCAATTGAGCGTCCCGATTTTTGCATTGATTGGGGATGACTTTTATCTCGACTCGCATACAGGCTCCAACCTGTATCAGCTAACAACATAAGATCTGGCTCTCTTTGTGGGTGGTCGAAATGATAATTGACCGGGAAAGCACCGCGCTTCAGTACTCGCATGTTAGGATGTAGTTTATGTAATTTGTCGTAGGCTGCATCCAACAAGTGTGGCTCAATATATAAATTTAAGAAAGGCGCAAATACTGAATGACTGTTATCTGCCCAATCTGCAACAATAAACTCTGACAAGCTTATATGTGAATCAAGATTAATTACTCTTTCGTCTGATAGATTAACCATTCCATGATCGGCAACGACCACAATATTTGACTGACTTCTAAGTCCTAATTTATTCAAACCCAATAACAAATCGCCAATATGTTTATCAACCCTAGCCACCGCTTTTTGCTCCTCCTTCGACCCCACGCCAAAATCATGTGCGGCGGTGTCAACCGCTGAAAAATATAACAAGACTAAGCGTGGGCGTTGGCCCTTAGGAAGCGCAAGCCACTGTAATATTTCGTCAATACGCTCTGAGTAGTCCTTATGCTTGTTATAAGGTTTCCAAAAAGACGGGCGAATGTGATCAATTTCAACTTCTGAACCAACCCAAAAGTATGTAGCAGATTTTACTCCTTGTTTTTCGGCTGTAATCCAAATCGGTTCTCCACTCCACCATTGAGGATCTGCAACATCAGATCCACGATTAAATTTGCGTCCAAGTTTTCGGTCATAAGGATAATTAGATATCATTCCATGGTTTTTAGGATGCAAACCAGTGGCTAAAGAATAAAAATTCACAAATGTTTTTGTGGGCATCGCAGGGATCATATTGGCGACAACACCAGAGTCTGCTAAAAACTGTAAGTTGGATGCGGGCAGCCGTTGTAATGTATCAGCCCTCATTCCATCCACTCCAATCATTATCACTGTTGAGTCTTCGGAGCTTAATGCTGAGTCAACCGATACAAATAGAAAAAGTGCTAACAAATATCTACAGTAGACATTCGACATGTATATTGAACCCTATTAGGACGCCTAAGAAGGGGATGAAATCATTCCATCCCCATATGAAATAGTGGTTTATTGCGCCGGTAAATCTGTCGCGTTGTCACCGCTCGGGTCTGAATCATCAGTTACGTTCTGTGGCATATCAGTTTTTTCAACTTCCACTCCATCAACCCGCTGCAATCCTCTAGGTAATTTATTGCCTCGCCTACCACGTTCACCCTGGTAGTGAGCAAGGTCAGCCGCAGTTAAGGTCATGCCTCGTTTTCCAGCCAAAATTTTAACATTGGCACCTTGAGGTACGACCGCTAAAACGCTGACATACTCTTCTCTAGACTGCACTTTTGCTGACGGAATACTTAATAATTTGTTTCCCTTTCCTTTACCTAAACTGGGTAAGTCACGTAATGGAAACATTAGCATTCGGCCTTCATTTGAAATAGCTAAACACCAGTCTGACTTGAGATCAAACACCTGTTGCGGACCTATCATCTTAGAACCGGTAGATAGCGATAAATAGGCCTTGCCAGCTTTGTTTTTACTCACCATGTCGCTAAATTTACCAACAAATCCATAACCCGCATCTGATGCCATCAGATATTGTTGCTCATCACTTCCCATTACTAGGTGTTCAACTTTCTCACCACTGACTATATTAAAGCGGCCTGTTAATGGTTCTCCTTGGCTGCGTGCTGATGGCAACCCGTGGGCATCGCAAGAAAACGCTCTACCCGATGAATCAAGAAATACCACTTGCTGGTTGCTGCGCCCCTTTGCGCTAGCTTGGTAACTATCTCCGGCTTTATAACTTAACCCTTCGACATCGACATCATGTCCTTTTGCACACCGAGCCCAACCTTTTTCAGACAATACGACAGTCACTGCTTCTGAAGGAATTAACTCTTTTTCAGATAAGGCTTTAGATTCACCTCGAGCAACGATTGGCGAGCGTCTATCATCGCCATACAACTCAGCAGCTTGTAATATTTCTTTTTTGAGTAGGGTTTTTAAACGTTTGTCAGAGCCTAATAATAATTGCAGCGCGTCTCTTTCTTTAGCTAGTTCTTCTTGTTCACCTATGATTTTCACTTCTTCAAGTTTAGCCAGATGACGTAATTTCAAATCAAGAATAGCTTCGGCTTGAATATCCGTTAAATTAAACTGCTCCATCAGTTGTTGTTTAGGTTTTTCTTCATATCGGATAATGCGAATAACTTCATCAATATTCAAAAAAGCGATCATCAATGCTTCAAGAATATGTAGTCTGGCAAGTACCTTATCTAATCTAAACTGCAGTCTACGTATTACTGTATCTTTTCTGAAACTTAGCCATTCGGTCAGGATCTTTCGTAAATCTTTAACCTGAGGTCGACCGTCTAAGCCAATCATATTGATATTAACTCGATAACTTTTTTCGAGATCTGTGGTGGCAAACAAATGTTGCATCAATTGTTCTACGTCAACTCGATTAGATCGCGGGGTTATCAATAAACGGGTGGGACTCTCATGATCTGACTCGTCACGTAAGTCACTGACCATTGGTAGTTTTTTAGCCTGCATTTGTGCAGCAATTTGTTCTAGAATTTTTCCGCCAGATGCTTGATGAGGCAAAGCAGTGATAATAATATCACCATTATCTTCGGTATAGACCGCACGCATTTTAATCGAGCCGCGACCGGTCGCATATATTTTAGCGATATCGGCTTTTGGGGTAATTATTTCTGCATCTGTCGGGTAATCAGGCCCTTGAACAAATTCTAATAATTCAGTTAGTTCAGCTTTGCTATTATCTAACAAATGGGCACACGCATTTGCAACTTCACGCACGTTATGGGGAGGAATATCAGTCGCCATGCCCACTGCAATACCTGTAATGCCATTTAACAAAATATGCGGTAAGCGAGCAGGTAACACTTTGGGCTCATCTAAAGTGCCGTCAAAATTGGGCTGCCAATCAACCGTACCTTGGCCTAATTCTGTTAGCAACACCTCACTGAACTTAGACAAACGCGATTCGGTATAACGCATCGCAGCAAATGACTTAGGATCATCTGGCGCACCCCAGTTGCCTTGCCCATCAACCAACGGGTATCGATAAGAAAACGGCTGCGCCATTAGCACCATGGCTTCATAACATGCAGAATCACCATGAGGATGAAACTTACCAAGGACGTCACCCACTGTTCTTGCTGACTTTTTGTACTTAGCTGCGTTATTCAAACCCAGTTCAGACATGGCATAGACTATTCGTCGTTGTACCGGTTTCAAACCATCACCTATATGTGGCAATGCCCTGTCCATAATGACGTACATGGAATAATTTAAATAAGATTCTTCAGTGAACCTTCGCATCGTCAACTGTTCGATGCCATCTTTATTGATAATGGTTTCTTGACTCATGTTTGACTATTTACCACTTCTTCTTGTTTTAAATTGTTGGTTGCAAGGGAATAATACCTAAGATCTCATTATTCTGATGAATAGATTACCTCATTAATGGCGCTGATTACATCAACTAAGTTTATCTTTATCTGCTAAAACGACATGAAGAGCTATTGGTGTTGTTGTCGCCACTCACATAAGCCTTCTTAAAGTGCAAACTACAATGTCGCTCCCAAGCAGACCATAATTTTACGAGAACAGATGTACAACACAAAGTCTTAGATATATACCTCCAATCTCGATGATTTAACCAATACCCTGTATTCAAAATTGGGGGTAGAAGGCCTTTAAATTATTCTCAATCAAGTATAATTTGTGAAAAATCATCTCGATATACGACCTACTATCCGTGATTAACACATCCTAAAGATTGCCAGAAGCATAATTCGGATGGTTTAATGTTATCCATAGCCACCATACTGACTGAATTAAATATTGCTTTACCTGCGCAGATTTTCACTTTTGATTTTGTTGTCGCTACCTATACTGGTATCCGCACAAGGTAATGTGCAACTTATTTCTACCTTTGAAGCTCTGCGGCTGTCATCGCAATTAAAGGTATATCGAGAAACCGATGAACCAATTGGTGTTTTCGAGGTTAAACAAAAACTTGATGAATTTGTTTGGCAACCTGGAGACAATCCTAACTATGGATTTTCCGATAAGGGGGTTTGGTTACATACCACTATCAGTAATGTAACCGACAATAAACAATGGGTGATTGATGTTGCCTATACACAATTAGAAAAAGTAGACATCTTCGTATTGCTAGATGACGAAGTGTTAAGCCATGTTAGTCACGGTAGTACCCGACCTCACCCAGAACATCGTTTTCCAACGTTAAATCTCGATATGCCTTACGCACAAACAATTGATTTGTTTGTGCGTATAGAAAGCCAGCGTTCGGCACTAATCGCACCGGTTGATATACAAACACAACTTCGTCACCAACAAATTGAATTCTATGACAACCTAATATGGGGTTTGTTTTATGGCGGTCTTATTATGCTGGCCCTATACAATCTTATTTTGTACTTAGGATTACGGCAAAATAGTTTACCAACCTACATTGGCTATGTTTTATCTGTACTGGTTTGGCAGTTTGTTTGGGGAGGGCATTTACATTTATTGATGCCCAGTTCAATCACAATTTGGGCGAGTTCCCACACTGATTTAGTTTATGTGCTCATTGGTATTTTTTCGGGGTTGTTTACTATTTCTTTTTTAGAAATGACTAAAACTCATCCTTCTTCTTTGGGTTATATAAAAATACTCATTGGCGCGTTAATAGTCTTAGGGGTTTTGTCGATATTCAATATTCTGCCGCCTGTTTGGCAAAGTGGTTTAGTTTATTTGACCACTTTTTTAGCTATTGCCTGTTTCACCTATTCAGGTTTTGAAAGTTTTAGTAACCAATTTTATGTCGCCCGATATTTTATCTTTGCATGGAGTATTTTTTCCGCTTTAACACTTATTGCGATGTTGGGGCAAGCGGGTATATTACCTTCTAATTTCTTCACAACTTATTGTTTTCAGTTAGGTATTTTTATCGAAGCTGTATTATTTTCGTTAGCGTTGGTAGAAAAAAGCCGTCACCAATTAGAACAAGAAGTAGAACAAACCACAGAGGATTTAAGAAACAATATTGAATTAGTAGAAGAACAAAATGTACGCTTAGATATTGCTCGTAAAGACGCAATTGCGGCAAGTAATGTCAAATCACAGTTTTTGGCCAACATGAGTCATGAAATACGCACTCCGTTGAACGCTATATTGGGCTTTAGTAAAGAGTTAAATTCCAATTCGTTGCCCCCAGAAAAACAAGAGCAAGTCAGTATTATTAATGCGGCTGCAGATAATTTATTAAGCATTGTTAATGATGTGTTGGACTTTTCAAAGATTGAAGCGGGTAAGTTAAAGATCAACAATCACCCGTTTTCACCTAACGACATGCTGGAAGACATGGTCAGCGTTATGGCCAAATCTGCTCACTTAAAACATCTTGAGTTTGTATACCATTTGGAGCCGCTACCAGAAAAGCTGATAGGCGACAGTTATCGTATAAAGCAAGTTTTAAACAACCTTCTAGGGAACGCACTTAAGTTTACGGATCAAGGTTTTGTCAGTCTTTCCGCTAGCGGCAGAGTGCGTAACCACGGCATATACGAACTTGTTCTTAAAATTGAAGATTCTGGGATCGGTATAAGTCGCGAAGACCAAAGAAAACTCTTTACGGCATTTTCTCAAGTCGATGACGCTTTGAGTCGTTCATATCAAGGAACAGGTTTAGGCCTGGTCATTTGCCAAGAATTAGTGAAACTCATGCGCGGTGAACTAAGCCTACAAAGTGTTCCAAACTCTGGTAGTACTTTCACAGTTACAATCAGATGTAACTTGCTTAATACCAACCTTAGTTTAAGCCCAGATAGTGAATGGCAAAACAAGAAAATAGTTTATTTTGACCCTTTTCCCCAATCTCGTCATTGTGGTGTGAAAATACTCACATATTTAGGCGCAAGTGTGACTGGCGTCGAATCATTAACCTATCTCAAAGAACTAAAACAACATTATGATTTAGCGCTTATATGCGTGCCAAAAAATAAAGAAAACAATCTACCCGGAATTTTAGAAGCCACGCGGCACATAAATACAGACAATTCTGTACTGCTATATTCAGGCATAGACTCATTATCAAATCGCAGTGATCTTTCACAGTATTTCACACACAAGATACGTCTCCCTCTAACCTTAGGTAAACTTAACAGCTTATTACATGAACCAACAGAAAGTCCCACTGATAAGCTACAACAGCGTTTGGCTGCATTGCCTGCAGCCAATGTCTTGGCTGTCGACGATATGGAAATTAATTTACGCTTACTCACAACTTGGCTAAAAAATACCAACTTGCAACTTACCTTGGCTTATAGTGGCGCAGATGCGGTTGCACAATGTAAAGAACATGAATTTGACGTGATTTTAATGGACGTACAAATGCCAAACATGGACGGACTAGAGGCGACCAAAAGGATACGACAAACAGATTTGAATTTAGGCACACCAATTATTGCGGTCACTGCTCATGCTTTCAAAGAAGAGCAAGATAGATTGTTGGCTTCAGGTATGGATGATTACTTACCTAAACCTATCAACTTGTCCGATTTAATAGACTTAATCAAACGCTGGTGTCAAATAGCTGATCCGATAAACGAAGAGCAACTTAGTTTTGACTGGTCCCTAGCACTTAAACGTGCCAATCAAAATGAGGATGCAGCAAAAGATATATTGCAGCAATTTGTGGAGCAACTTCCGGACCTAGTTGAGTCCATTGAACAAGCCAGCCAATTCGAGCGCTACGACGAAATGCAAGCCAAGGTACACCAATTACACGGTGTTTGCTGTTATACAGGGGTGCCCGCGATGTTGACTATCTGTGCTGATATGGAAGGCGCGTTAAAACGAAAACAATTTGAACTCACAAAATTGAGGATGGGCAAATTAAAAAGTGAGTCAATTAATCTTTTGATTGCCGTCAAAAACGCCAATATTATTTAACTTAAATTTGGACAGTAAACTTGGGCCTATTTCGTGGCAGATCTAAACACTCGATATTGGCATTGCCGTAACAAATCAACAAACTCCCGCTCAGGGCGATCTAGCTCTGAACCTGCAACAAAAAGATCGTAACCTAAGCGCTGTCTTAATTTAAGCATGCGATTGGCAAACATCGCTTGGATCCCTTTGTACTCTATATCTTTATCATCCTTAAAATAGTCCCCCTCTAACATGTCATCGCTATAACAGTTACCACTAGAACAATCCTCGGATTTAGGTAATTCGTGAAATAATAATGAACGCTGTTCCATTAGTATGTTTGTCATCAATCTAGGTGAGATATTATTTAAAAAGACTGAATAGTCTTTAATTTTAATGCCTATCATATCCAGAGGAGTACGCCCTAATCCTTGGGTCACATTTGGTACATCAATTCTTTGGATATTATGCCAATCTAGTTGCCACTTACCGTGACGATGTTGGTAAAGAATAGATGTTCTGGAAATAAGAAAACTAAATGCTGGCTCTCTATATTTGACCCAAGCAATCAGCAAAGTGACAAGTGATCCACATGTTAAGAAAATCCCAACTAAGAACAATGATTTAGGAAGGATTGAAAAACTAATACCCGCCAAACACAGACCTACAATTCCCAACAAAGCGCTCACGAGTATATTGCGCTTAGCTTGACTTCTGATTTCAATCATATCTTGCATAGTTGCCAGCGCTTACCTGTTGAATGTAATATTGTTTATCCCAAAAACCAAAGATACACAATACAGCAGATTACTGCCCAAATAACTAAAGCTCTGATCCGCTTACACCTTACACAATCAGTGTACCACCAACTTAGTAAGCTGTTTTTAGCGGATTTCATTCAATCTATTATCCATTGCATAAAGTAACTGTTTTAACTACACCTGAATTTTTATCCTAACTCGCAGTGAACATACCAAGCAATAGTAATTGTTATTTAGATTGATAACACAACCTAAACGTTTTCTACATTCTATCTAAACTTTGTGTGCAACCATATTTAATTTAGACACAACCAAAGGCGTAAACACTAACGATAAGATAACAGAAAAACCCACTCCTCCTGCCAACACAACGGCAAGTGGTGGCCAGAACGTTCCTTCGCTAAACAACAACATAGGAATAAACCCACCCACAGTTGTGAAGGTTGTTGACAAAATATGCCTACTACAACCCATTGTTTCTTCGACGATATGTTTGATATTCCCTGCTTTTGCGAGTGGATTCGCGTTTATCGCAGCAATGACAACAATTGACCCATTAATGGCCACTCCAATCAGTCCAGCACAGCCCAGTAGAGGATTAAACCCAATAGGAATACCAGAAAGCCAAAGGCTAAACATGCCCAATCCTACCGACAAAATTGCCACCGACCCAATCACTAAAGCCAAACGCAAACTACGAAAAGATAAGATCAGCGTGGTAATCATCAACACGAGTAAAACGGGCGCATAAGTAGCCAATTGCCCCAAAGCTTCTTGCTGTTTATCCGCATCGCCAGCCAATTTGAAACGATAACCTTTAGGCATAGTAAAGTTCATATCCTCTAAGGTTTTTAATACCTGTTCACTTACATCTATGGCGGTAGCTCCCGGCAACAGAAATGCCTCGACGTTATTTACCCGTTCGCCGTTTTGTCTAGTAATGCCCGCGACTGTTGGTTTTAACACAAAATCACCTAAGGCCGATACAGGCATCCAAACACCTTTCCTCGCTAACTTTTCGCTTAACAAAGGTAAGCTCTGTATCTGCACTAGCTCTCCCCCTGTATCACTACCCACTCGAATTCTGACAGGAATTTCTTCGGTTCCTTCCAATATCGAGCCTCCTACTTTTCCTTCCAATGCATATTGAAGCTGCTGCGAGATTTCGACTAGCGACATACCTGCGATTTGACTAGCCTCTTGTGTTGCTTCAAGTACCCACTCAGGCTCACCAAAAGTAACAGACGCTATAGAGTGAGATATACCTGGTGTTTGTGACATCGCTAACCTCACCTGCTCACCTAGGTCATTCAGAATATTAATATCTGGACCAAATATATTTAGCCCTACTGGCGCTGATACTGGAGGTCCTTGTCCAAATGCTCGCACCACAATTTTGGTGGCGGGGAAAACTTGGTCTAATTCAGCTTGCAATCTACCGATGAGGGCTTTAGCAGCTGAAACACTCGTTACTGTCACCACCGCATTGGCATAATGTGAAGAGTTATCTTTATTCATGACTTGGTTGTAATACACTGAAGGGTACGAGCCCCCCACTAACCAACTAAGTTGCGCCACTTGTGGTTTACTACGGATTAACTTATCCACTTTTTCTACCGTGTTTTGAGTCTCTTCGATTGCAGTGCCCTCTGGCATCCACAGGTAAATTTCAAATTGATCTCTATCTGCGCTTGGGAAAAATACGTTGCCAAGTTGTCCTGCTAACACAAACCCAGAAATAGAAATAGCAATACAGGCCAAAATACCGAATACAGGGCGCTTTAGAGATTTTTCCAATGCAGTACGGTAGCCTAAACTAATAGCGGGAGCCTTAATTCCAATGGAATACCAGGCAGATGATACATTTGATTTCCTGGATAAAAAGCGCGCAGCTAGTGCCGCTATGATAGTAAGGGAAATAAATAGCGAGCCAATTAAAGCCATCACCACGCTAATAGCAATAGAACCAATAAAATCACCTATGTTACCTGGCAATAGAAAGATTGGCATAAAGCCCAAAATAGTCGTCAAGGTTGAAGCTAATAACGGTACAAATAAGTGACTGATACTTTGGGTTAATGCCTCAACGCGGCTAATATCAGAGTTGACTAACTTACTTCTAATTTCATCTGTTATAACTATCGCATTATCAATCAACAAACCGATAGCGATGATGATGCCGAAAATTGACATTTGATGAATTTGCTCATCAAAAAAACTCAATGAAAAAACGGCAAACGCGGCGCACAGTGGTAACGCCAACCCAACTATCAAAGACGCCCTCATGCCCATAAAAACAAGCACTACGGCCATTACAACTAGACTACCTAGCAGCAAGTTTTTAGTTAAATCGCTTAAACGAGTTTGCGTATAAGTATTCTGTTCAAATACAATATTGGCTGTTACCGTGCCGCCAAATTGTTCGTTAAAGTTTTTGACCACCTCTTTAGCGTTGTCTGTCCACCTATCAACCCGAAGCGTGGTTTGCATTCTAGATGCGACAAAAACAACCTGATTTCCATCTACCAAGCCCACATCAGCAACCGGTGAACGAGCCTCTTTTTCTACTTTGGCAATGTCTCCCAAACGTAGATAGCCACCTTTCTCATTAGCTTGAAGAGGCAAGTCTCTAATGACAGACACACTATCAAGCTCATGCGCTACTTGCATTCGCATATTTTGTTGTTTTGAATACATCGTTCCAGCCGGAACTTTAGGGTCTGCACTCGCCACTAAGTCACTCGCTTGGCTGATGCTTATTCCTGTGCTTGTTAGTTGCTGAGGATCTATAGTGACTCGAATTTCTTCATCTATTTCTCCATATACGCGAACCAATTCAGTACCCGGCACATTGCGCAGTTGATCGGATAATTGATCTGCCATTCGACTAACAATGGACATAGAGGTCCGATAGCCTGTTGTTGGTTGCAGACCGATCAGAAGAGTAAACGCTGTTGCTCCCCTACGTTCATCAAGCAATGGGTCACCTGCTCCCTGTGGAAAATTAAGCTTTGCATTACTTATTCCATCTCGAATTTTTGAGAAAATTTGTTCGTTAGTGTTGTTGTCTACCCATGCTTGTAACTCTAAAGAAACGATGGAGGTTCCAGAACGCGAAGTTGATTTAATTTCTTTAATTTCATGTAGTTGCCGCAATTCATCTTCAATTACATCTGTGACAAGAGCTTCAACCCGTTCTGAGGATGCACCGGGATAAGGTGTAATAACCAATACGTTACGGTTATCTATTCTAGGATCTTCTAAACGTGGAATATTGTTTATAGCCGACAAACCCGCTACCACGAGTACCAAAATACTCAGCACTAACAAGTGACCATTACGGAAAAACAGGCTATACCAAGGGAGGCGCAGGCTATTTGGTTGCATGGGTTGTAACATTATAGGGATCCAGATACAGAGTTCGTGGTTTGAGCGTCGGCCAGCAAAACTTTTTGGCCCGGAACTAAACGGTGTACACCATCTGACACTAACAAGTCAGACTCTTTTAAAGCGCCACGCACAAACGCCTGTTCCTCATCCACGTGTAACATTTCCACAAGCTTAGCCTGCAATTGTAACTCGTTACCTGTAGCGTTAACGGTAAATAGACTCCACAAGCCCCTAACACCACTTACCAGTGCTTTTCGTGGCACCCAAAACCCTTCAGCATTTATCGAGGTCTTCATTTCAAAATTGAGTAAATCTCCGGGTAAAATAGTGAGATTGGGTTGTGTCAGGCTGACGATCACATCAACGGTCCGAGTATCAACTCTGCGTTGTTGAGCTATAGACTTAATTTTACCTAACAACTGAGTGGACGAAGAAGACACTTCGACTATTTGGTCGACTACAAGCTTATCTGCATAGGCTGCAGACAATGCAAACCTCGCCTCTAATTGAGTATTTTGCTGCAAAGTAAATAGAGTCTGCCCTGTCGCAACCACTGCCCCCAAATCGACTAAACGACTAACTACGCTGCCGTCAAAAGGTGCTCGCAATTTCGTTTTACTTATATCAACTTGTAACCTTTGAATGCGGGCTAACACTTCGTCGATAAAAGCATTGGCGGCGTTCACTGACTCTGTCGCTTCATCTAGGCGTTGCGCCGACTCAAGCTTTTTATCTACCAGTTCAATCACTCTTTTAAGGGATAACTTAGCCAAGTTAGCATCTGACTTCGCTCGACTCAAAATGGCGGATAATTCAGTCATTTGAGCATTTAGCCTTTGTGTATCCAACTCAGCCATGATTTGCCCTTGTGTTACTCTTTGGCCTTCATTAACAACAATATTCACCACTGAACCCGACAAATCAAAACCCACTTCTGCTGTCTGTGGAGCTTCAACTCGGCCAACCACCAAATGTTTTTGTACATATTGCTCATGCCACTGTACTGGCATAACATTTACTAACGGCTTTTTTATATCCGTCGGGGCAACTTGTGTTTGGCCGCTACCAGAAGCCTTCATTAGCGATACGAGTGCAAGCAAGGCGATAAATGGGATTAACCAGATCCAGTATTTTTTAAAACTTGGCTGTTGAGGCAACTGATTAGAGCTTGTCATAAATTTCCTGCTGGATTAGGTTTGAATGCTGGCGAACAATTAAATACTAGACTGTCTAGTTTGATATATAATAGTATTTAATATTTCAGTTGCCAATTGTTTTTTAATGTCTAAAGAGGTTTCACATTGTTAAGTAACCAAATAAATAAATCAGGAAAGCCAACAGGCAGGCCAAAAAGTCCTCAAAAACGTAAGCAGATTCTTGAAGCAGCTAGCGACCTTTTCTTAGAATTCGGTTTTAGCGGCTGCTCTATGGAAATGGTGGCTAAACAATCAGGTGTATCGAAACAAACTGTTTATTCACATTTTGACAATAAAGAAGCCCTGTTTTTAGCGGTGATTGAAGACAAATGTGCCGAATACCAACTCGATGCTAAGCCCATAGATAACAATAACCATAGTTTGTCACAGGTATTGCGCGAAAGAGGTTTACAGATTGTAAAGTTGCTACATGATCACAAAGTGATTGCCATGTACAGGATCATAATAGGTGAAGTTAACAGTAACCCTCGAGTGCCAGAATTGTTCTTTCAAGCAGGTCCAAAACATACGGTAGAATATTTGGCAAAATGTTTTTTGAATTATAGCGAACAGTCAATGACCGAGGAATTAGCGCATAAAAATGCGGTTATTTTCTTTAACCTGCTTAAAAGCGAGTTTCACATCAAGAGTATTTTAGGGTTAAACTTTGCACTGTCTGAGTCACAGCAAATAGCACTGGTTGAAGTTGCCGCTCGACAAATTGAACATTTACTGGCATCCGAAATACGCTAGTTTTATAGATGTAGTAGCCAATAAAACTTGGCACTTTATAAGTTTTAATTAGTCATAGAGGTATGTATGCAAAGTTCAGTGATTCAATCATGAATATAAATATTCGACAGTTTCTGTTAATAACTCTCAGTTGTATCACTTTTTTCACTCAAGCTGATACCTTGTGGATCGATAAATCTCCGCAAACTAGTGCAAAAAACATCACCCCCTTACGAGTAGTAGCCGCGCAATCTAGATTATTACAAATAAATAAGTCGTTGTTAGCAACGACTTTTGCGGATGTTGACTTAGAAACTGAACTGAACGTTCCTCTTCCTAACGGTTTAAACATAGTTGTTAAACTGAGCCCCTCACCTATTTTGAGTGACAATTTAGCCAAACAATATCCAGGCTTTATGACATACCAGGCTCAACAACTTGATCAGCCACAAAATATAGGACGATTTAGTATTTCCCACTTAGGCTTGTTTGGCTTTTTTCGGTACAACGGTAAGTGGATGTTGTTATCACCAAGGTATCAAGATGAAACCTTAGACTACGCCAGTTATTGGTACAAAGATGCTCCCTCGAATCCCGATGAAACAGCGCGTACTGCTGACTTTTTACTAACCGAGCAACATATACAAGCGCCAGCCATAGCCCAAAAGGCAGTCTCCACTGGTGATACGGTTCGAACTTATTCTCTGGCAATAAGTACCACTGCAGAATATACCCAAAAACTGGGAGGTACCACTCAAAATGTCGTAGCGGAATTGATGAATTTAGTTAACCGCATTAATCAGGTTTTATTAGTCGATTTGGCGCTACAATTTGAATTGGTTGATAACCAAAACATTATCTTTTTTGATGCAGCAAGTGATCCCTTTACAAATTCCGATGCAGCAACGGATATTGAAGCCAATCAAGAAGTTATAGATCAAGCGATCGGTGAACAAAACTATGACATAGGTCATGTTCTTGGAACCAATGGTGGAGGTTTAGCTTACGTGGGAGTGGTATGTAACAGTGAATATAAAGCTCAAGGTTATACTGGCTTAAATAACCCTCAAGGAGAACGTTTTTATATTGATTTAGTTGCCCATGAATTGGGACATCAACTAGGCGCTGGACACTCTTTTAACGCAACTAACTCAGCCAGCTGTGACCAAAGTTCGCGCTCTGCTGGTTCGGCATACGAACCCGGCAGTGGTTCTACCATTATGTCTTATGCGGGTATTTGTAGTTCACAAAACTTACAAAATAACAGTGACCCTTATTTTCATTCCATATCCATTCAAGATATTCGTAGCTACGTTGATAGTTTCTCGGGCAGACGGTGTGGTGTTGAAACCTCTATTGATAACGCCATTCCACAAATTCAATTACAACAAAATGCATTTACCATTCCCCCTAGTACTCCTTTTGTTTTAGATGGTACGGCCACTGACGAAAACAATGATTTACTCACCTACAGCTGGGAGCAATTTAATAATGGTGGCAGCTCAGGCGCCACAGCAAGTTTAAATGAATTAAATAGCGACAATGGTAATAATCCACTGTTTCGATCTTATAGCCCAGTGGCTTATTCATACCGCTACTTTCCTGAATTAGGTGATGTGCTTGCAAATCAAACCACGCTCGGAGAGACCTATGCAACCACCGATAGAGACATGCGTTTTCGGTTAACAACGAGAGATAATAAAGGCGGTGTAAATCAACAGGATGTGGTTATTACCGTGGATAGTAGTAGCCAACCGTTCAGCATTGATACCCCAGGTGAATGGCAAGCCCAGTTCGAACAAAACGTAACTTGGAATATAGGTGATACTTCAACAGCCCCCATCAATTGTACCAATGTTGATATTTTACTCATCGCTAATACCAATAATCCTGTTGAAACAGCAGTGCAGTTAGCGACCCCAAATGATGGACAGCAAATAGTACGTGCCCCTGATATCACTAGCACAGCGGCAAGATTGGTCTTGAAATGCAGCGACAACGTGTTTTATTCAGTCAGCGATGGCGAATTCGCGATTATAGGCTTAGATCCGGTTGCGCCCTCGATTGATAGTCAAAATAGCATCACCATCGATGAAGACTCGCAGCGTCAAATTGACTTTGCAGATTTAAACGTAACCGACCCTGATTCGCAGTACCCAGACGACTTCTCAATTACACTACAGGAAGGAGAAAACTACAGCATTAATCAACAAACTGTGATCCCCAACGCCGACTTTCAGGGTACCTTGCTCGTGCCTATAGTAGTAAATGATGGTGGCTTAAACAGCAATCAATACTCCTTACAAGTACAAGTTTTGGCAATCAATGACGTTCCCGTTGCCACCTCTGATAATCAGCATTCCATAATTCTTGACGAAGACACAGAATTGCAAATTGATTTGAGCGATTTAACAGTAGTTGACCCAGACTCAATCTTTCCAGATGATTTTACTTTAACTATTAAAGATGGCGATAATTATACTGTTGCTCAAGACACCATATCTCCCATTCCAGATTTCAGCGGCCTATTAACTGTACCGGTATTCGTCAATGATGGTGAATCAGACAGCAACATCCTGATATTTCAAATACAAGTAACAGCGGTGAATGACGCCCCCATCGCAAGCTCCAATAATTTGGATGATATTAGCATTAACGAAGACTCCCCAAGGTTATTCGAGTTTAGTGAGCTAACGGTTATCGATCCCGATTCTAGCTATCCAGATGATTTCACCCTGATAATCCAAGAAGGTGATAATTATAGTATTGACCAACAAACCCTCACTCCCAATGCTGACTTTAATGGCATCTTAACCGCACAATTACTGGTTAACGATGGCGAGTTAGATAGCAACGTATTGAGCTTTCAAGTTGAAGTCGTAGCGGTGAATGATGCACCTATTGGCAATGACGATACTGTTTCGATTCAACAAAATAGTGGGACCACGAGTATCGACATACTAAGCAACGATGTAGACGTAGACCAAGATGCCCTCAGCGTCACCTCATTTACCTACTCCGGCAGTGCTGAAGTAGCCTTAGTAGACCAACAACTCACCTACACTCCAGCGTCGGGATTTACAGGTAGCGAATCAATAGTCTATGTTGTATCAGATGGTGTTTTAACAGATGAAGCGAACCTAACCATTCAAGTGAATTCGGCGCCAGTGACATCTAACAACTCCGGCGACTCAGGAGGTGGAACTATTGCGCTCCTGAACCTATTGCTTGTTCTAGGTTTTATTATGAAGTTTTATCAAAGATTTAATAAGGGACGTTATGAATAATCAAATATTTTGTTTAACAATTGTCGTTTCCGTAGCGTGTTTGTTCTTAAGTTGCAGTCAAACCACTACCTCTTCACAATCACAAAAAACGGAGGCAACCATAGTTAATCAAAGTACAAAAAACGCGACGAATCAGTCGAACGACCTTAGTTGGCTGCGGTATGCAGATCCCAAAGCGGATGCGAATTTAGCCATAGATAAACGAGATTTTACCTTACTGGCGTTTGCTGGAAGAGTCACCACATTTCCAGGGATCGACGACGCATCATCTGGCCTGCAACAGCAGTGTGGTTATCGGTTATTAGCCAATAGTAGTGACGCATTGAGATCACCAAGTGAATTAGATTTACGCAAAAAACTATATCAGTATGCTGCAACTTTTAATCAAATAGTCTCAACCGCCTGTCAAAAGAACAAATAACGAAACTACTTTAAATCAGCCCATGAACCACTTGTTTGAGTTATGGGCTGGTAATTCTATTTTTTTAACAGCAATCACTTGGCGCTAGTCAGATAATCAAATACCTTTGACGCATTGCGTTGTTCTGAAAAAGATAGAAGATCAACTCCGTTACAAGACATACCATTTTCTGCCGTTAGTTTTTTCAAAACAGACTGGTTACTTCTCGCCACCACACCGATTTTACCTCTAACACTTTTCTTAAGCATATTGACATCATCTTTCACTACAGCTTCGCAAAAATTTGCATATGCCAAGTCTCCTGCATACTTCACCTTATCGGTTGAACCCAATTTTGCGGTTGCATTCAGTGTACATAACGCCATTGATAGTGCGATTAGTTTTTTCATTTGTATTCTCCAATTAGTTCAAAAATACGGCCACAAACCGCAGCGTATTTATGACTGATCGAGAAATAAATTTCTGTTTTTTTATTGTATTGAACTAGTAAAACTGATGTAAAACAAAGAGTTAATTTTATGTAACATCTATAACCACTTGAAAAATATGGCAATTTTGAAACCCTTTATTCCAATAAGAAATTAAAAACATTATTTTAATAACAATTAATATAAAAATGGTGTAGTTGGAGCACCAAATTGCCTTGCTACTCTTTGTTTGTTAAAGCTTATTAACAGTTTTCAAGCCAACAAAATTGGTTAACGCTAGTTTTCGCCTCTTACAACACACTGCTCATTAGCGCTCTGAATGAATTTTTTATTATCAACATGCCACAAAACAAGACGGCAAGGTATGTAGGTATTATAATCCTCAAAATTTCTAGACAATTCATGCCATGACTGAAACTTACCGACTAATACCCGAGTGGGCTCAACAAGAAGCCGTATTGCTAGTTTGGCCTGATCACAATACCGATTGGCAACCATGGCTAGAAGAAGTACAAGACGTTTATCTAAACATCATAAAGTCGCTTAATCAGGCAAATACCCAAATAGTGTTGTTAGTGCGTGATAACGAGGTTAGCAATTGTCTCGCAAGGCTGAATAAAGCAGCACAAGTATTGATAGTCAAAGCAGATTACAATGATACATGGATAAGAGATTACGGTTTTTTAAGTTGCGCTAACGAATCAGGATTGCAGCCTATAGAATTTACGTTTAATGGTTGGGGGCATAAATTCGATGCAGCCAAAGACAATCAAATCAATCAGCTTGTTTTAAATCAATTGTGCGACAAAGAGATCAAATCAGTTGATTTAGTCCTTGAAGGTGGCGCATTGGAAATTGACCAGCACGGTAACCTGCTGTCAACCGAACTATGTCTTACAAATCCTCAACGTAACGGCAATAAAACACTGAGCGCCTATCAGCAAGACTTTGAGGATTTTCTGGGATCGAATCACAGCCTTATATTACGAAACGGACATTTAGAGGGTGATGATACCGATGGGCATATAGACACATTAGTGCGTTTTACGCCAGACAATGGGCTGGTTATCCAGTCGGCTTTTAATCGCCCCAACGATGACCATTATCAGGGCTTAGCTGCTTTAGTCGACGAATGTCGGCAGGTTTTACCTACTCACCAAATATTTGAATTACCGCTACCCTATATCGTTAACTTGCGAGGGGACAGACTCCCTGCTTCTTATGCTAATTTTTTGATTTCTAATCAACATATTTTGTGTCCGATTTACCAACAAGCAGAAGATGAATTAGCCATGCAGATTATGCAAAAGGCCTTCCCTGAATTTACCATTGTGCCGATTAATTGCCTGCCCTTAATACAACAATTTGGGAGTTTGCACTGTATAAGTATGCAGATACCTTGTGGCATACTTAAACCAGAAATATTGCAGTCTTTCGTCAACGGAGTCCATGTTTATGCAACAACGTAATCTAAAGGTGGGCTTGGTTCAACAAGCCGTTGCCAGCAACAACAAAGAAGTAAACTGGGCGCGCAGCGCAGAGCAGGTTGCGGTTCTGGCTGCACAGGGATGTGAGTTAGTGATGTTACAAGAGCTACACAGTACCTTGTATTTTTGTCAGCAAGAAAACACCGATTATTTCGACTTAGCAGAACCCATTCCTGGCGCAGCGACCGAATATTTTTCGGCGTTGGCTGCAAAACTCAATATAGTACTCATCACCTCATTATTTGAAAAGCGTGGTTCCGGCTTGTACCACAATACTGCGGTAGTGTTTGATCGCCAGCAGGGATTGGTCGGTAAATATCGTAAAATGCATATCCCAGATGATCCTGGCTTTTATGAAAAATTTTATTTCACACCCGGCGATATGGGCTTTGAGCCTGTTCAAACAAGCGTGGGGAAACTGGGGGTGTTGGTTTGTTGGGATCAATGGTATCCAGAAGCGGCGAGACTAATGGCGATGGCTGGTGCAGAAATGTTGTTTTACCCCACAGCCATAGGTTGGGATAAGAACGATTCAGCAGCAGAACAAAGTCGTCAGCACGATGCTTGGCAAACAATACAACGTTCTCATGCAGTGGCTAATTCATTGCCAGTAATAGTAGCCAACCGCACAGGGTTTGAAACCTCGCCGGTCGCTGGCGACCCAGGTATTCAGTTTTGGGGACAAAGTTTTATTGCGGGCCCCCAAGGCGAACTGTTGGCACAAGCGAGCAGTGATAAAGAAGAAAACTTAGTGGTCGACATAGATCTTAATCGCAGTGAGCAAATTAAACGAATTTGGCCGTATTTTAGAGATCGTAGAATCGATGCCTATGATGACATCACCAAGAGGTGGCGGGATTAAATTAAGCTTAAATAAACGCCACTAAAAAGTGGCGAATTTTTATTGATTTAAGGTGTGTGAATGCACCACTACTATGGCAAGTTTAAGCTTTGGCACTAGCGCGACTGCTCACCGCGGCATACCAACGTTGCAAATTAGGATATTTATCAGTGATTTTAATATCAACTACTCTTGCAAAATCAACGGTACACATAGCGGTTATATCGGCTATGGTAAATCGGTTGGCGGCAATGTATTCAGACTCACCTAAGCGTTTTTCTAATACATTTAAAAACCCAGCGGCATTTTTGCCAGCGACTTCACCGTACTCTTTTACGGGTGTCATACGATCTTTAAAATACCCAGTGGTATGTTGAAAACACATGCCTACCTGACCAAAAAAATACAGCTCAACCTGTCTATGCCACATATCAATGGTGGCTTTCTCCAATGGATCTTTACCCAATAGATTAATTTCTGGATACAACTCTTCAAAATATAAACAAATTGACGCACCTTCACTGATACAAGTGCCGTCGTCTAGTTCAAGAACAGGAATTTTCCCCACTGGGTTTTTAGCCCGCATTTCTGGAGATATATTTTCGCCCTTTTGCAAATCCACTTGCACATATTCCATAGGAATATTTTTCTCGGCCAGAAAAATTCGTACTCTTCTTGGCGAAGGCGCAGTTTTTGTATCGTATATTTTCATAGGTTTTCTTCTGAGTTGTTTTATTCTATTACTAGGTCAAATCACAATGAATTAATCATTTAATTTAGCCAGTAACGTGTTTTAAAATCTTGGTACGCAGGTGTTTGCTTAAAGTCCTTCAAACCCTGATTAACATCGCGCAGCATACTTTGATGTTTTTTATGAATAAAATGATAGAAAGGGATTGTTAGAATAGTTCTGAAACTACTGCTACTTAATTGTCCGCTATAGGCAGCCATGTCTGCCGCGGTTAGAATCATATAATTTAACTGCCCCGCCATAAACGCCTGTAACATCAACGACGTCGTTACATAATCCTGCTTAATCGCTTTTTCAGCTTTCCACCAATCTTCAATGCTGAGTATTTCAATACTCGTTCCAACTGCAACTTGGGGGCTCAATTTTCCAGTGCAGGCTTGTTTTGTGTGGCATACCAAAAAGATGGTTGATTCAACTATAGGCTCTGGCACCTGAATCAGGTCCTCAGACTGGCCGTTAAACACCGCAGCCCTGACTAGTTCACCGTCCGCTCCATATTTATATGAATTTAAAGAATCTGACAAATTTTTATAACGTGTTACCGATAGGCTATACCCCAATTTTTTGTAAACTTCACTGAGCACATTTGACACAAAGAAGGTTCCTCTAGAGCCAGTGAATGACGTAAAATTAAGTAATTTTTCAGGTAACACATAATCTAAAGCTTGGTTAGTTGAGTTGACGAAATCGTGCCCCGATAATGCACCTTCAAGGGCAGACGCCTCGCCATTCAAAATTGAGTGGGCAATGCTATTAGCCAAATTAGTGGCGTATTTTTCTTCGGTATCTCGATCAAAAAACGGCACTAGTTGAGAACTTTTCTGTAAACTTTGCAAACCAATTAGGGCTCGCTCACTTAATCCCTCGCCATCATACTCTGGATATACGGGTAAAAACCCGATACCACTCGCCAATGCCTTGTTAGTCTCTGGTTGTGCTAAAAAATGTAAGAGAGACGACAAATGTTCATGATTCTTTGATGCTAATGGCACTAGAAACAAATCGATAGGTGCCACTTTTGGATACTCGCGATTAGCCTGAGAGTGTGGAAATGGAAAGTAACCTATTTGCGCGTTATGTTCTGCTTGAATTTCACTTTCGGCAAATTGACCAATCAAGCTCATCGCTGCTTGTTGCCGTAACAACAAGGTGATTGCTTGCTCCCATCGCCAACTATGATCAGGAGCAAAAAAATAACCATAATCTAATAATACTGAAAACTGCTCTACTACCCTCGTAATACTGTCACGTCCGGCACTAGCAAATTCAGTCATTTCTTGGCGAGTTTCGACTCCCCCGTTATCTAGTGCTAAAAAGTCAATCCACCCAAGTAATGGCCAGCCTTCTTGATTTGCTTGGACAAGAGGGGCAATACCTAGCTTCTTTAATTTGTCACATATGGCCAAGAACTCTGACCATGACTGAGGCGGCAAAATTCCATGTTTGCTGAAGACCGGTTTGCTGTAATAAAACCCCCAAGGATAATAAGCAAAAGGCAAGGCCTGATAACTGCCATTGTATTCGACAGAATCTAACAATTGCGAACTGACATTTTTTGTCAGTATTTTTTTATCTATCAATGTATCAATTGGTAACAGCAACTCTTGAACCACTAAATCGTCAAGGCGTTTCCCCGCTTGCCAATGAATTAGGTCATATTTTCCGCTTTCAAGCCAACCTACCAGTTTACTTTTAAGCCCTTGATCACTGAAAAAATCAACGTCTATAACAACATCTGACTGTAAATTATTAAAATGGTAAAACTGCTCGGCAAAGAGAGAAATTTGTTGTTTATTTATGGCTAATACCGCAACCGATAATTGTATCGGTTTGGCATGAACAGTAGAAAAGTTTAGCGACATTGTCGCTAAACATAAAATTAATGCAGAAAACAAAGATGTTGTTATATTCATCACCAATAATATAGCGTATTTGATCGTAAAGTTATCCTAAATAAATGCGCCACTACCGACCTCCCGTAAACCATCACTACTATTATTGGGACTTTTCCCAATCTTCAAGTACTTGCTGGCTTTTCGCTTGAATTTTATGGTGATTTTGGCTTACCCACCATTTTTCCATAATACGCACATTTTTTTGATTCGATTTATAAAAGATATCTACAACATCGCCTACAAATGGAATTAGGCCCAGTAAAAAATCAATAGCAATGTTCCTCAACATCGCTACTCTTAGGCCGCGAGGCACATGAATACTTTTGGCCATTGCCACAATACTCAACGATACCCCTACCATTATTAGATCCCCTACCACAGGAATAAGCCCCACTAAAAAGTCCAGCCCGACTCGTATCCCGATTACAGGAATACGTAACTTAGTATCGGTCAAATTGGCTAACTGCTGCGCTCTGAGTAAGGCATCAGGCGCTTGGTAATTCTCACTCATAGGTTGTAGTCTCAATTAATACTTTGCAATATTTGTCCACAAAACCAGGCCATGTAGGTTCCAACTGTATAGCCCAATACAGCTAACATTACCGCTACCGGCGCCAATGATGGATGAAAAGCAGAGGCAACAACTGGCGCGGATGCAGCCCCACCCACATTAGCTTGACTACCAACGGCCATATAAAACAATGGCGCTTTAATCAGTTTAGCTACAATCAACATAAGTAAGGCATGAATTAACATCCAAATAGCGCCAATCACAAAAAATAAAGGCTGATCGGCGATCATGGTGATATCCATTTTCATGCCGATTGTCGCAATCAAAATATATAAGAAAGCTGAACCAATCTTTGACGCCCCCGCACCTTCTAATTGACGAACCTTGGTAAACGACAGTGCAATGCCCACTGTACTGGCAAAAATAATCATCCAGAAAAACTTGCTATGAAAGCTAAATTTGGCAAGCCCAGGGAAGTTTTCAACAAAATAAGGGGTGATAGTGTCAGCAAACATATGTGCAAATCCGGTTACCCCCAGTCCCACCGCAACAATCAACATAATATCGGTTAGATCTGGAATACGAGAATGTTTAGCCTCGAAACTCTTAACTTTATCCTTTAGTTCGTCAATGGCCGAGGTATCCGCACCAGTTTTGGCATCAATTGCTTTTGCATTTGCTGCCATTATCAACAACACAGCCATCCATAAGTTGGCAACAATAATATCCACGGTGACCATCGCAGAGAACATTTGGTCACCTGCTCCGTAAATTTCTTTCATCGCTGCTTGATTGGCGCTACCACCAATCCAGCTTCCTGCGACAGTTGTCATACCTCGCCATACTGCGTTGGGGCCATCTACACCTATCAGCTCTGGATTAACCATAGACACAATCAGCAGCGCAACTGGTCCACCAATCACAATACCCACAGTACCCGTAAAAAACAAAATAATAGCTTTATTACCTAACTTTACGATCGCCTTTAAATCAACACTAATAGTTAACAGAACTAAGCAAGCGGGCAATAAATACCGGGAAGCCACAAAATATAGTTGCGAGTTTTCTCCATCAATTAAACCAAAAGTATTCAGCAACGAGGGCAAGAAATAACAAAGTAAAACAGAAGGAACAAACATGTAAAATTTGCCCCAAAACGGTTTTTTGCTGTTGGCGGTATAAAACACTAACCCCAACAAAATAGCCAAAATGCCCATCACAGAGGCGTCGTTGGTAAAAAATGGAGTATGGACCAAGGCTTGGTCTGCTAGATTTTCTGTAGACATGGAAGTTCCTGTTCTGCATCCGACTTATCCACCCGTAAAAGGCTTAAGCGGCTTTTTTGATTATTATTTACTATGTACTTTACTAAATTTTGTATTGTCAGTAAGAGGAGCCACATTGCAATGTGAAATTTATGTTAACACAAACTGACCTGGCAATCTTATTTGTCACTCGCCCAATATACCCTATTTTTCTAGTTCTCTGCACCTCTGGCTTTCGCAAGTTTACTACGTGCTTCAGTATCTTCTGAAGTTAAAGACCAACTCTCTAAATGGCTTCCTAGCAGCTTTGTGAGGGCCGAGATATGGCTAGGATCCGCATTTAATGCTGCAATATATTCATATCGCTCGCCCCCTGCGTCTAGAAAATATTCCCTATTTTCCTCAGCAATTTCTTCGATTGTTTCCAAGCAATCCGCAGAAAACCCAGGACAAACAACTTGTACTGATTTAACACCTTGTTCCGGAAAAGCTTTAAGGGAATGATCAGTATAAGGCTTTAGCCATTCTTCTCGACCAAACCGTGATTGAAAGCTCGTAAAATGTTGGTGTTCCTCTAAGCCTAACTCGGCCGCTAGTAGCCGAGAGGTTTTATGACATTCACAATGATAAGGGTCACCATTTAGCAAATACCTATGGGGTATACCGTGATAACTAAAGACTAACTTATCAGCCCGTCCATGTTGCTCCCAATGGTCGCGAATTTTATCGGCTAACGCTTTTATATAGTCAGGATTATCATGATAGTGAGTAATAAAACGCAATTCAGGGATCCAGCGTCTTTTACTGAAACTCTTAGCAACAGCATCAAATGTAGAGCCTGTTGTGGAAGCGCAGTATTGCGGATACAAAGGTAAAACGACTAGTTTTCGAACGCCTTGCTGTAACATTTTGTCAATTACAGAGTCCACCGAAGGTGAACCATAACGCATCGCAAACTCTACCACTAAATCGTTTCCATAGAGCTGCTGTAAATTTTCGCGTAACCCATTGGTTTGATCTACAGTATGAAACATTAAAGGTGATCCACGTTCCGTCCAAACCGTCGCGTAGGCCTTAGCTGAACGCTTTGGTCGAATATTCAATATAACCAGATTTAGAATCATCCACCATAACAGTCTAGGTATTTCTACTACCCTGGGGTCAGACAAAAACTCTTTTAAATAACGCTTTAACTCGGCCTTTTTAGGCGCTTCTGGTGTTCCCAAATTGGTAACTAAAACTCCCACCTTGTCATTTTGCTTATGGGTAAATACAGGACTACCTTGATATTTCATGAAACACTCTTGGTGATGTTAATTCGATATGGATTTTGATTGAGTACCAGTGATGTACGCTACAAACGCCATTTTGGACTAGTACTAACAAAAATCAATATTTTCGTCGTTGAATGAACACTTATGGTAACGTTTTCACGCTAAACACTTAAAAACAGTTTAAATATTCTGCAAATCTGTGCATGATGACTAAGGTTGAAAATTAGTACACATTTATTAAGAGCATTATTCGAGCAGAGGATTTGTAATATGGCTAATAAAAAGAGTGTCGGTAATACCAATGAACCATCCGCTTCATCGGCAGACTCAGTGGAGTTAACTGAACTTGAAAGCTTAAGACATATTGTTTTTGGTGCGGCTCAAAAAGACATAGAACAACGTATTTTTGCATTGGAACAGCAAACTAAAGATAGTTTCAAACTAATGCAGCAAAGCATGGAACAAAACACCCAAACCTTGCAAAATGCGATGCGTGATGGTTTCAATCAATTAGAGGATAAACTCGCGATTGCCGACCAAGGTCAAGAAGCGAAAGCCTCGGAATTGCATAGCTACGCCGACAAAATATCCTCCGAGCTAGAGATGGCCGAAGCAAATAGCAAACAAGAAAATGACGAATTGCATAATCGATTGGACAAAGAAATTAGTGCATTAACGGTGAAATTTACCAATCAACTTAATCAAGCATTGGAAAAACTCACACAAATGTCGAGCGAACTCAATTCAACTAAAACAGATCGCAAAACATTGGCCAAATTACTGGCAACTGTTGCAAGTAATCTTGAAACAGATGAGGGTGAGTAGCCTGAAAAATGGCAGATTTAAACGAGCAATCCAGCAGCAATTCTGATACCGCGCAAATGCGCCAAATTCGTCAATTGGTATTGGGAGAAGACGGGCTACATGTCAGACAAACGCTCAAAGACAATGCCCGTGAATTGGTAGGCGACGTATTTTCTGAAGCCTTACATGACCGCGAAACACAAGATGGCTCAGTCAACAAAGTACTGTTGCCCATAGTAGAAAAATCGGTGGAAAAATCGATAGCCACGAATAGTGATCGATTTGTGAGTTATTTATATCCTCTGATAGGCAGCCTTGTTAGAAAATCAGTCACCGCCTTTATTACAGAACTTTTAGAAAAAACCAACACCCTCATTGAGAACAGCCTAACAATTAAAGGTCTAACGTGGCGATTTAAAGCATGGCAATCTGGGGTCACCTTTTCCCAATATGCCGCAAGCCAAACCTTTGCTTTTAGAGTTGAGCAGGTGTTTTTAATCCATCGAGAAACTGGATTATTGTTAAACTCCGTTTCCTTAGGTTTAGAGCTAGAAGCAGATGCTGACATGGTCTCTTCCATGTTAACTGCTATAAATGATTTTGTTTCAGATTCTTTTAATACTAATACGGGTAAAGTAGAACAAAATCTCGATGTCGTGCGCACTGACGATTTTACCTTATTGCTCAAAAAAGGCCCTAAAGCGTCAGTAGTGGCGGCAATAACAGGCAATATGCCTCAAGGCGTAGCCAATCAACTACAAACAACTCTAGAAGAAATTCATAAGCTTTATGACAAAGAGTTAGATAAGTTCGATGGAGACTCGATACCTTTTAATAATAGTGAGCATCAATTAAGAGACTGTCTGATGACAGTCTTAAAACCTGAGAAAGACAGCAATAAAAAACCATGGATGGCATGGACAGTGGTTTTGCTGATTCTATTGGGATGCGGCTTTTTGCTTGTAAAACGCTGGAATTCTCATGAGTTGATGAACCAAGTGAGATTAATTGATAGCGCCCCTGGTATTTTGCTTACCAGCATAGACACCTTAGGACTCGAGCAAATACAGCTCGAAGTGTTGCGTGACCCAGCATCAGTATCGGTCCAAGAATGGCTTGAGCTAAATGGGATAGACAGTAACTTAGTTGTATTTAAAGAAAGAGCCTACTTATCACTGGACCCTCCCTTAATTAAAGATAAAACTGAAAAAATTATTGCTGACTATCCGAGTGTCAAGGTCGAATGGATTGGTGATTTTCCAAAATTTAGTGGTAATTTAACCAATTTAAATAAACTACTTTTGCAAGGTGAGTTGATAAAATTGATCGGCTTGAATTTCCAAACTAACTGGTTAGACGACTTAATTATTGAGGGAACAGAAAGTACAGCTAACGACGACCCTGAATTAGTGAGAGCAATTTTAGACTTAAACATTGCCAAAATTGACCGCGTTTCTATTGCTTTTGAAGCGGGGCAAAGTCAATTATCTGAACAGGCAATAGAAAAATTAATTTCAGTCAAACAACAATTTGAGAATTTAATTGAAGTTGCCGAGCAGCAAGAGTTATCTTTAGGTCTAATTATTATGGGTGCTAGTGACACAGTTGGAACCGCATCTTTCAATAAAATATTGAGTCAGAAACGCGCAGATAATGTAAAGTTAAAACTACAAGAGTTAGGAATAGCTGGCAACCGCCTAAATGCAATTGGATTGGGCGTCATAGAGTTAGAAACCGCCAAAGATGCAGCGCGGAAAGTCATGTTTAACGTAGTATATTTTGAAGGCGGCTAGGGACTACGTCAAAATACGTAGAAAAATAAGAATAAAATGGAACAAATAGGACGAACATGATCCAAAAGAAGATATGCCTACTTGGTGCCACTGGCGTAGGTAAAACTAGTTTGGTAAAACAATACGTAGAAGGTATTTTCTCTGAAAAATATCTGACGTCTATCGGTGTGAAAATTGATAAAAAACAAGTAGAGACTAACAATCAAACGGTTCAACTGATGATATGGGATATTGAAGGCATTGATCGCTACTGTGGTTTTCAAGCTAAATATTTGCGTGGCGCATCGGCCTTTATTATTGTCACTGATCACACACGATCACAATCATTGGTGGAAGGATTGGATATACTCAAAATGGTTAAGGAAGTGGCTGACATTCCCGGAGTTTTGGCTGTAAACAAGGTAGATTTGCCTGCCAGCTGGCATTGGAGCGAAACAGAACTTGCAGAAATCAAACAGGGGTTCGTTCAATTTTTTAATACTAGTGCAAAAACTGGAGATGGTGTCGAACCCATGTTCACGCATATTGCCAACCTATTAACTGCGTAACGAATTCCAGTGGATGCTTCTCTACTTGCAGCCTTGGGTTTTTTAGACTGCATTGTTTTTCAGCGGTTATCACCTACTGAGTTTGAAGTTTTATATAAAGCGGGAAATTGGCTAGATGAATTATTGCCAGAAACCGTAGGGAGCAAAATATTTAGTTTTGAGCATAACTCAGCCTATCTCGAAGACTTTTTAATCGACGCCGAAAATCTGTGGCTGGTAAATAAAAATGGACGAATTGACTCTGGAATGTGGTCAGAGCAATTGTCTAACCAAGTAATTCGTCTGGAAGCGTCGGCTGTAGTCGCTGATAAACAGAGTTACTTAATCGTTAATAAGTTAAACGCCAAATATAAGCAAAAACAAGAAACCCTTCAAATTGCCAGAGAATCGTTACTTACTGCTGACAAAATCTCTGCTCAACATGATTACCTTCACGCTAGATTGGAAGAGCTGCTTAGCGAACCTGAGCGAGCACTTACCGCAAACCAACCTGTGACACAAGCGCTAGCACAAACGGATCTAGGAGTGGCAATTTTTGATGCGGATTTACTTCTATTAAATAGTAATCCAGCGTTACGTTCTATATTTGATGATTCAAATATTAAAACTAACCTTCCTCCAGATAAGTTATTGTTGGAACTATTTAGAAATCAGTATCCCGAATGTGAACGCATTTTCTCAACGGCAAGTGCTTGGAGCGGCGAAATTTTTTGGTTAAACCCTCCATTACAAGGCAAATGGCTAAAATTATCGATTCAACCTATTAAGAACGACGCTCAGATAGTGCAGAATTGGTTGTTCAGTGTAAGTGACGTAACACAAATCAAATACTTGCTCAAACGTAACGAAAAACTTACCCACTTCGATGTACTGACCAACCTACCGAATCGCCAGTATTTTTGGCAAAACCTAGAAAAAAAAATCCAACAGAACCGTCCGTTTTATTTGCTGTATCTTGATATTAAACAATTCAAACGCATCAACGAAATACATGGTCATTTAATTGGTGACGAAGTGATAAGAGAATTGTCGATTCGGCTCAATAACTTAGTCAATGCAGATGACATGATAGCCAAAATAGGTGGCACTGAGTTCGCAGTGATTCTTGAACTCAAACACTCCCATGCTCAAATTTCTTCCACAGATCGGGATTATGCGGTCACATTTGCAGAGAAGTTGATTGGCACAAGTTGTTTACCTTTTTACCTAAGTTCAGGACTAAAGTGTGAAGTAGGGTTAAATGTTGGCGTAGCAGCCTTTCCTAAAGATTCCAGTAGTGCTGAAGACCTTATGAAATATGCTGATCTAGCGGTGTATGCTGCTAAAAAGAGAAGTATCAGTAGCATCTCATTTTATTCCAAAGAGTTAGTAGATGCGTCGCGTAAACGTATTGAAATGGAGGATGCTTTACGTAATGCGGTGCAAAACCACGAGTTTGAATTATATTTACAACCAATATTAGACCTGTCCAGTGGACAAATCATTAAAGCAGAAGCCTTGATTAGGTGGCATCACCCCGATGGTCATATGGTCTCACCGGACGAGTTTATTCCATTATCCGAACAAACAGGATTAATCATTCCTATCGGTAAATGGGTGATAAAAGAGGCATGCGCAATACTAAAGCGATTAGAATCCCAATGTGAACCTATTAAACTTTCTATTAATTTATCGCCTCGTCAAGTTGGCGATCGTCAATTGTTCGAATTTATTAGTGATACCTTAATAGAGTATCAGGTCAATCCACAACAGTTAGAAATAGAACTTACTGAAGGTGTGTTAATAGACAACTACGATAAAGTGCATTTTTTACTCGATGAAGTGCGCAAGTTAGGCATCAGTATTTCAATTGACGACTTTGGTACGGGTTATAGTTCCCTCGCGTATTTACAAAAGTTACCCATTGACCAATTGAAAATAGACAGATCATTTGTCAATGAAATCAATGAAAATAGTCAAGATAGTGATGGTGCCATTATACTTGCGGTGATCGCCATGGCGCACAATTTGAAATTGGAAGTCATTGCCGAAGGAGTTGAAACCGAATTACAAAGAGATTTTCTGAAGCAACATAACTGTAATATTGCCCAAGGTTACCTATTTAGTCGGCCTCTTCCCTTCGACGATTTCTGTAAATTGCTACACAAAACACTGTAAAGTAAAAGACCTCTATGGGACTTTGCGGTCCTGCATCGCTAGTATCTGCCCTTGTAATTTTGATATTTGTTCAGAAATATCTTTAAGGCTTGGCTCGCCAGTTTGTTCGACAGCTTCGGCTCGAGCATTGGCATTTTCTTGCTCCATTACGTTAACCACTATTCCAATCACCATATTTAAAAATGCAAAAGCAGTGAAGAAAATAAAGGTTAAATAAAATAGCCAACTCGATGGATAAACTTCCATTGTTTCGTACATAACATCTGTCCAATCTTCAAACGTCATGACTCTAAACAAAGTTAACAGTGATATTGTGATATCCCCCCATAAAACCGGGTTGATGGCTTCGAACAAAGTACTGCCAACTGCTGCGTATATGTAAAAAATGATGAACATCAGCAACATGACATAACCGAGTTGTGGTAACGCTTTGATTAACGAGACTAATAAAATTCTAAGCTCAGGAATAATAGAGATCATTCTGAGTACTCTGAATACACGGACTAACCTTGCCACCAGCGCCAACTCTGTATCATCAGCGGGAATTAAACTAATAATAACTATCAAAGTATCAAATAGATTCCAAAAACTTTTAAAGAAGTCTCGCTTACGGTGTTCAGCCATAAATCGAATGCTAATTTCAGCAAGAAAAAAAGCACTGATAAACCAATCCATAAATTTTGCGATTGTGTACACATTTTCAGACATGTCATAGGTTTTTGCGCCTACTAATAGCGCTGAAAAAATAATGACAGTGACAACAAAAATTTCGAATAATTTATTGGAACGAATTTGAATGAATTTGGCTTTTAGAGTCGAAGCTTGCATGCTAAAAAATAGATCTCAGAAAAATAAAAAATCGGCGATAGGGTATTCAATTAGGTTTGGCTGTCAATCAATTATTCACAACCATGAGGGAATTTGGTTAAGTAATAGACATGTCGTTGAAGCACTAAAAGAGGATGGCACACACCATCCTCTTTTAAACTTTTTAGCTCGCTTTTGAAACTACCAGGCCACGATTGATGTCGATCAAATCTTGCTCTGTTAAATTACCCGACGCACGTTTAAGATCTAATATTGCGCTAATAAAATCGTAACGAGCACTGGCTAAGTTACGTCTAGCATCAAAAAGATTTCTAGTACTATTAAGTACGTCGACTATTGTCCTTGTACCTACATCAAAACCCGCCTCAGTGGCTTTTAGGGCGCTATCTGCAGACACAACAGCTTGCTGCAATGCGCGTATAGTCGATGTAGCCGCAATGACGTCATTATATGCTGAGCGAACTGAACGAACTGTTGAACGATAAGTGAGCTCTAAATCTTCGCTAGCAGCCACAAAGCGATATCTAGCTTGTGCAGTCTGGGCAGCAACCGAACCACCTGAATAAATAGGAACACTTAGAGTTAAGCTGATTGAGTTATTGTCTCTAGCAGGAAAGTCACCGTTACCATTAATCTCAGTATCGTCTCTCCCATAACTACCGCTCAAAGATAGAGTCGGATAGTGCCCAGCTTTTGCAGATGATATGTCGTCTTTGGCTATTTCTTTAGAAAAATTTCTGACCATTAAATCAAGATTTTTTTCTTCAGCTATTTTCAACCAATTATCGACACCTTCTGGCGAGGGGCGCGAAGCACTGAAATTTTCTGTATTTAAAACAGCCAATTTGTCATGATATTTTCCAGTAATTTCACGCAACTCTTCTAAACGTAGCTCAACTACATTTTCCGCTATGATTTCTTGGGCAACAGTATTATCGAAGTTGGCTTGTGCTTCATGCACGTCAGTAATAGCCGTTAAACCAACGTTGAAACGTTGTTTGGTTTGTTCTAGTTGGCGTTCGATGGCGCGTTTCTCTGCCTGTACAAAAATCAAACTGTCTTTGGCACGTAATATAGCGAGGTAAGCATCCGTGGTTCTTACAATCAAATCCTGTTTAGATAAAGCGTAACTAGTATCACTTTGATGCGCCACTTTCTCGGCACGGGACAACGCCACCCAGTTTTTTCTGTCATAAATTGACAAACTCAGACTCAAATCTAACCCCAGATTTTTTGTATCGCTCTCGATGATGCCCACAAATGGCTGACCATTGGCATCAGTATCAAAATTAAATGATTCTGAGGTACTATCGGAATAACTCACGGAACCCGACACTGAAGGTAGTAAGTTGGCTCTGCTAAGTGATATACCTTCAAACGCAGCATCTCTGTCAGCTTTAGCGCGGTTGATGGTTGGGTCTTTCTCAACAGCCATTTGATAAACTTGGTAAAGATCATCTGCAAATACAGATGTTGAAATCCCCATGCTGATCAATAACGACAAAAATGTTTTTTTCATTGGTAGTCCTATGTGGTTCCTAATCCGGTTCTAATTTTGTATGCCACTAGGCTACGTCTAGTCGGATACTTTTTGTATGATGGTAAAGTCTAAGCAAAACAAGCGCTAAGTAACAATGCTTTGTGGTAACACCAAGGCTTCAAGTGTAACAGAATATTATACATTAATTGAGCTTAGGCATACCAACATATGCAACTTCGTTATGTTAATCTTACCTATCATAATACCGGTACAAGTTTATTATTGAGAAGCGGTGGCAAATTTGAAAAAAGGGCAACACACTATCCAACAGTTTTCAGGTAGCGATGTACAAATTTTAAGCAAGGAAACCTTGTATCAAGGTTTTTTTAAAATGGTCAAATACGCATTTAAACATAAATTGTTTGCCGGCGGCTGGAGCGATGTAGTTCAAAGAGAGATTTTTGAACGAGGTCATGCTATTGCCGTATTACCCTACGATCCAGTATTAGACGAGTTTGTAATGATTGAGCAGGTACGAATTGGTGCGCTACCAACGTCCGCTTCACCTTGGTTAATTGAGGTAGTGGCCGGAATTATAGATGAAGGTGAAACACCAGAAGAGGTATGTCGTCGAGAGGCCAAAGAAGAAGCAGGTTTGGATATTCTAAAATTACACAAAGCCTTGAGTTATCTATCTAGCCCAGGAGGTACAACGGAACGTTTACATATTTACGTCGGTTTAATAGATGCCAGTGATGCCAAAGGGGTGCACGGCTTGGATTATGAAAGTGAGGATATTTTGGTACACCGAGTACCCTGCTCTGTTGCCCTCGATTGGATTAATCAAGGCAAAATTGATAACGCAGCCACTCTGATAGCACTGCAGTGGTTTGCCATCAATAAACAACTCGTTTTGGAGAGTTGCTCCAATGACTAGAGAGATGAGTCGTAAATATGTGCCTAAGGTCGCCAACATGCACAAGGTGTGTGAGGTTAACTACGGGCGTTTATTGAGACTGCTTCCTGATTGCGATACACAAGATTTACAGTATCAATTTGAAGTCAATACTAGCTTACGTTATACCATTAAGATTGTTGAATGTAGTCGTTATACTAGTACCTTAGAAATGTCCCAAAAAAGCCAAATGGGGTACGAGTTTTTACGTCCAGTGGTGCAAGTAAGGCTGTATCATGATGCAAAAATGGCTGAGGTTATCAGTGCACAAAATATTGGTTCATTGCAACCTAGCTACCACTATCCAAATATTAAAATGTACCAAAAAAACGAAAAGGAAATGGTGAATATATTCTTAGCTGAATGGCTACAATTTTGTTTGACACAAAGCAGTCAACTATATTCCTCCGAAGCCTAATTTATTGTATTCAATGAAAATTATACAAATTTCAGATTGTCATTTATTTGCGGATATGACTAAGGTCGGGTACAACAATATCAACCCTTTTCAAAGCCTAAAAAAGCTATTGGCGGATGTTAGAATACATCATCCAGAGATGATATTAGTTACTGGAGATATTAGCGGGGACGGCACTGCACAAAGTTACCAGCACTTTTCCAGTTTACTTCGCGAAGCGAAATTAAACAGCCAAATAGCCGTCATTCCTGGTAATCACGATAACCAACAACAATTAAGCGCCAATATAAATCCTGAGTATTTATGGCTGCAACATTCACAATTGGTTTTAGCTAATCAATGGTATATACACTTACTCGACACCCAAACAAGTCAATCTGTTGGCAAATTATCTATTAGTCAGCTCAATGGTTTATCTGAATTTATCAATCGGCATTCAAACGACTTCCATTTATTAGCTGCCCACCACCATCCTATTCCATGTGGCGGATGGATGGATAAACACGAATGGACGAATAGACAACAATTTAATGCCGTTGTTGCTAATAATCCATCTATCAAAGGAGTGATATATGGGCATATTCATACTGCAGTTGAAGAACAAGTAGAGCATTGTTTGTATATGGCCTGCCCTTCTACTTGTTGGCAATTTGCTAACCAGAAATCTTTCGCTACTAGTCATTTAAAGCCAGGATTTAGAGTGATAAATCTTCTAGAAAATGGTCAAATAACAACATCTATTCATCGCATTGAAGAGTAACCACTAACGTGCAATATGTTGTTATTTATCTACATGGGTTTCTTAGTTCTCCTGAGTCTCAAAAAGCGACCCAAACACGAGAGTTTGTAAGGGCTAACCATCCTGACTTGACCTTAGAAATACCACAACTTTCTAATTACCCCAATGATGCACTTAGAGATATTGAAGTTTGTATCGACAAACATAAAGGCAAAAAACTGCGTTTTATCGGCAGTTCTTTGGGTGGCTTTTTGTCTACATTCATGGTCGAAAAATATTCGGGGAAAGCGGTGCTAATTAACCCCGCAGTACGCCCCTTTGAACTCTTAGAAGATTTTTTAGGAGAGCACGTAAATCCTTATACCCAGCAACTTTTCACGCTAGAGAATAAACATATTGATGAACTTCGCCGATTAGATACGTCTCAATTAAAACCAACATCTGAGTATTGGGTACTATTACAAACTGCCGACGAAACCTTAGACTATCGCCAAGCAGAAACTAAATATAACCAACACAAATTGAGTATCGAACAAGGTGGAGATCATAGTTTTCAGGATTTTCAGCGATTCTTACCAGATATTTTTAGGTTTCTACTGCAAGACTAATTGAAGCTTGGTATAACTTGTATTGGGTAATCCCACACATCCACTAATCGAATAATAAGAGCGCTGATTAACCACTATGTCAAATCAATACAACGCAGACGCCATTGAAGTACTAAACGGCCTTGAGCCAGTCCAACGCCGCCCTGGTATGTATACCGATACCACGCGCCCCAACCACTTAAGTCAAGAAGTTATTGATAATAGTGTGGATGAAGCCCTTGGAGGTTTCGCCAGCTCAATTCGAGTGATATTACACCCTGACCAATCAATTGAAGTCACTGATGACGGTCGTGGAATGCCGGTAGATATTCACCCTGAAGAAGGTATCTCAGGCGTAGAACTGATCATGACTAAACTGCACGCTGGCGGTAAGTTCTCCAATAAAAACTATCAATTTTCAGGTGGTTTACATGGAGTAGGTATTTCTGTGGTCAACGCCTTATCTAAACGAGTAGAAGTGACAATCCGTCGTGATGGCAATGTACATCAGATTGCCTTTGAAAATGGTGACAAAGTCCAAGAGTTACAAATAGTTGATACTTGCGGCAAACGTAATACTGGCACTAAAGTACATTTTTGGCCAGATCCCAAATATTTTGATTCTGCTAAATTTTCGGTGTCTAAACTGTTACATGTTTTGCGGGCCAAAGCGGTATTATGTCCAGGACTGCGAATTCGCTTTGATGATAAGAATACCGGTGAAACCACTGAGTGGTATTTCGAAGATGGTCTACGGGACTATTTATATCAGTCAGTTAAAGAGTTCGTGACCTTACCTGAAGATGCCCCCTTTGTAGGGGCTATTTCAGGAAACACAGAGGCTGCAGATTGGGCCGTCATGTGGTTGCCAGAAGGCGGTGAAATGGTCACCGAAAGTTACGTAAACCTTATTCCCACCGCTCAAGGTGGTACTCACGTTAATGGTTTACGCCAAGGCCTGTTAGAGTCGATGCGAGAGTTTTGTGAATTTCGAAACCTGTTACCTCGAGGGGTTAAGCTTACCCCTGAAGATATTTGGGATCGTTGTAGCTATGTGTTATCAACTAAAATGCAAGATCCACAATTTGCAGGGCAAATAAAAGAACGTTTATCATCTCGTCAAGCCGCAGCTTTTGTTTCTGGCGTGGTAAAAGATGCCTTTAGTTTATGGCTTAATCAACATACCGATGTGGCAGAACTGTTAGCCGAAATGTGTATCAACAATGCACAATCCCGGTTACGCCAAAGTAAAAAGGTAGCGCGCAAAAAAATCACTCAAGGCCCAGCTTTGCCCGGTAAACTAACTGATTGTTCAACTCAAGACTCAAGTCGTTCAGAGTTATTTTTGGTAGAGGGTGATTCAGCTGGCGGCTCTGCAAAACAAGCCAGAGACCGCGAATTTCAAGCTATTATGCCTCTTCGAGGAAAAATACTTAACAGTTGGGAAGTTGACTCATCTCAGGTGTTAGCCTCCCAAGAAATTCATGATATATCAGTTGCCTTAGGTATTGATCCGGATTCAGAGGATTTAAGTGGTTTACGTTATGACAAAATTTGTATTTTAGCCGACGCCGACTCTGATGGACTGCATATTGCGACTTTATTGTGTGCGCTATTTGTTAAACATTTTAGAACACTAGTCAACACCGGACATGTATATGTCGCTATGCCACCGCTGTTTAGAATAGATATAGGCAAAGAAGTCTATTATGCCTTAGACGAAGGTGAAAAGGATGGAATTTTAGACCGCATCGTTGCCGAGAAAAAACGGGGTAAGGTAAATGTGCAACGGTTCAAAGGACTTGGAGAAATGAACCCGCTACAATTGCGCGAAACCACCATGGATCCGAATACTCGCAGATTAGTACAATTAATGGTCGAAGATGCAGAACAAATGTTAGAAACCATGGATATGTTGCTCGCCAAAAAGCGCGCTCCGGATCGCAAAGAATGGCTGGAGTCAAAAGGGAACATGGCAATCGTTTAGTAATATTTCTGTAACTACAACGTATTGTGTTACCAAGCTTAAAGGGTACCTATATTGGTTAAGCTATTTAAATATATAAGTTTTTTATTGCTGTTGTTGGCTATTATTGTTTTCGGACTCTTTGTAACCGCCATAGAGTCCACTCCCACTGTTGTCACGCACAGTGGTGAACAAGTCAATCAAGCAGAATCAGTCAAAGAACTGATGGCTCAACTTAGAGATAGCGTAAAAAATAGAACGCATAAGCAGACTATCGATATTAGCCAAGATCAGTTAAACAGCTTAGTCGGGTTTGCACAACGTGCCCATGAAAAAATTAATGGTCAAGTGCTGATTGCAACTGACTCCACCAGTATTTCGGCGAGCTATCAACTACCTAATAATCCTTTTGGGCAATACCTAAATATTGACGTTTTATTATTACCTGGCGCTGGCATTAGAGTCGAATATATTAAATTTGGTTCGGTGAAAATACCTGGCAACTTGGCTCTACAAACATTGGTTCACTTTGCAAATTGGTACACCAGTAGCGACATCGCCAGTCAATTTGTCAAGCAAGTAGAATTTGTCTCTATGACTGAACACCAAATTCAACTGACTGTACTGCCGCTGGCACAGTTTCTCAGAGAACTGAATGATGTTAAACAAGGTGTAGGAGGTAACAGTGACGAAGCAATGCGCCTTAGAACAGCCTTTTATTTGGAACAACTGTCTCTATTAAATGTTGGTAAAAGGTTATCACCACAATCTTTATCTGAGTATATTGGAGCGATATTTAGTTTTGCAAAAGCACGCTCTAACTATGAAACTGCGCCTAAAGAAAACGAGGCTGCCATTATGGCACTGGCAATATATGCTGGTCACCATAGATTTGCTAACTTAGTGGGCGACGTGCAACCCCAAAAACGCAAGGTCGCTATGCCTAACGCTAAACCCACTTTAGCAAATAGAGCTGATTTGAATCAGCATTTTATTTTCTCCGCCGCTATAAAAATATTATCAGAACAAGGTCTAAGTATTGCGATAGGCGAATTCAAGGAATTAATGGATAGAAGTGACGATGGAAGTGGTTACAGCTTTGTGGACTTAGCGGCTGACTTTGCTGGGGTAGAGTTTGCGATAACCGCCACTCATCCTACAACGGCCATTTTATTACAGAACACCCTAGCGGGAACTGCCGACGAACACTTATTCTTCCCCGATATCCAAGATTTACCGGAAGGTTTGAGTAAAATCGAATTCAACCGAAAGTTTACCGAAGTTGACAGCCCCGAATACTTGAAAATGGTGCAAAGTATCAACCGGCGAATCGCGGAGCTAGCGATTCATCAACTCCGCTGAATAGGCTTGAATGTTTGCGTTAACGAGCAGTCTTTTGGAATTGGTTCAGGGTTTTTAATATCAACTCAATTTTTTTTACGATTTGCGGTAAATGTTGTTTTACGGTTACTTGATCTTGTTGATTTAAAGCCAGTACTTCATTGGCTAATTCTTCCACGTAAGGTTTGAATAATCGGCTACTAGTTTTGAAGCCCGCATCTTTTCCGAAAATCGCACTAAACTTACCTTTTCCATCTTGTTGTAAACGGCTGATGATGTGATCGGCATCGATAGATTTTCGGTATATAATTTGGACATTTTCGCTAAGACTTTGAATAATTGTTTGCATAACTAAAGTTTTACTTAAGGTTGTCGATACAGTTTTGATGCGGGCGATTTTGCCCGTTTTTGTACGCTGCTACAAGTAATAAGGAGCACTGTATGGATATTTCAGGAGCAAGTAACTCCTCGGTTAACTCAACGCTTGAAATCAAATCTCTACAACTTGCTAAATCACAGCAAAAAGTAGAAGGTCAAGCGACGCTAGATTTAATCGAGGCAGCTGCAGCACCTAAAGTTTCATCTGCTAATCCAGCAATTGGGTCTAATATCGACACATTTGCTTGATTGTAAAAGCATAGCCATTTTGGAACTTGCTATGGATGAAGCTGTAAATCAAGTGGCGTCTTGCCAGGCTGGCCACCTATTTCTCTTACGAGTTTAGGCACCAGATATCCTGGCTGACGCTTTATCAATTCTCTTATCAATTTTATGGCGCTGCCGTCTGGTAGATCGAAATGTTCTGCTCCTTGGACCTTGTCTAAAACATGTAGATAATAAGGCATTACACCTATATCGAATAACGCTTCATTCAAATCAATTTGTTTATCGGAGGTATCGTTTATTCCCTTAAGCAACACCGCCTGATTAAGTAAAGTGACCCCTGCTTGTTTTAGCTTTTTCATTGACACTGCCAAGGTGTTATCTATTTCGTTGGCGTGATTGATATGTAACACCATCACAGGTTTGAGACGAGACTGTGTAAACCAAGAGATAAGCTCTGACGTAATTCTAGAAGGAATCACTACTGGTAAGCGAGTGTGAATGCGTAAGCGCTTAACATGGCTTATATTCTCTATTTCAGTGGTGAGCCATGCTAAAAAATCGTCCTTAGCCATCAAAGGATCACCACCTGAATATATCACCTCATCAATCTGAGGGTTGCAAGCAATATAGTCTAGTGCTTGTTGCCACTCTCGCTTGTTTAAATGATTATCACTATATGGAAAATGCCTTCTAAAACAATAACGACAGTTTACTGCGCAGCCGCCCCTTACCAGCAATAACAAACGATTTTGATATTTATGTAAAATGCCTGGCTGTTGATTATTTTGTTCTTGTAATGGATCCGTCGAAAAACCTGGAGTGGGGTGGAATTCTCTTTTGTTAGTAAACACTTGTAAAAATAACGGGTCGAGTGGATCGCCTTTTTTCATTTTAGCAGCAAACGGACGTGGTACTCGCATAGGAAAGAGTTGCCGCGCTTTGATGTCTTCTTTGTAGGTTTCTAATGGCAATTCCAAATAATTAAGCAGCGAAACAGGGTCAGAAAAGCACATTGCTAGTTCTTTTTGCCAGTTACTCTCTACAGCCATCAATTTTTTAGGTATTATTTGCGTCAATTACAGACTCAGCTTAGTTATATTATGGGGACACATGGCAAATTTCAGCACAAATGAGTTTAAATCGGGCCTTAAGATAATGCTCGATGGCGAACCTTGCAACATTCTTGAAAATGAATTTGTTAAACCGGGTAAAGGCCAAGCCTTTAGTCGGGTTAAAATTCGCAAACTTATTTCCGGAAAAGTAATAGAAAAAACTTTTAAATCAGGTGATTCAGTAGAAGGTGCAGATGTATTGGATACCGAACTCGCCTATTTATATACAGATGGCGAGTTCTGGCATTTTATGAACAACGACACATTTGAACAGATCGCCGCAGATGAAGCAGCTGTAGGTGAAAACGTAAAGTGGCTAGTTGAGAACGACATTTGCACTATCACACTGTGGAACGGTGCACCAATTGCTGTGCAGCCGGCTAACTTTGTTGAATTAGAAATTACTGAAACCGACCCAGGCCTTAAGGGCGACACGGCTGGTACGGGTGGCAAACCTGCCACGTTGTCTTCTGGGGCAGTGGTCAGAGTACCACTATTTGTGCAAACCGGAGAAGTTATTAAAGTAGATACCCGCAGCGGCGAGTATGTATCTAGAGCACAAAAATAATTCATGAAATCAAAATGTAGAAAGCCCACTTTGGTGGGCTTTTTTATTGTTTAATTATAAGGATTTTAATGCGAACAAACATCTGGAGGCCTAGTGCATCAATTGCAGCGTTAAAGCAACGAGCCTTAGTTTTGCAAAAAATTAGGCACTTCTTCGCAAAACGCGATGTCCTTGAAGTAGACACTCCAGCGTTAAGTCACGCCACAGTCACCGACGAACATTTACATTCATTTTCGACCCAATTCCAGCACCCCTTCGCACCGCAATCACACACGTTGTATTTACAAACGTCTCCTGAATTTGCGATGAAAAGACTGCTAAGTGCGGGTAGCGGAGCCATTTATCAAATATGTAAATCTTTTCGAAACGAAGAAACAGGGCGTTTTCATAATCCTGAATTTACCATGCTCGAATGGTATCGGCCGGGTTTTAATCACTTACAACTCATGTCCGAGATTGACGAGCTCATACAAATGGTTTTGAGGTGTGAGCCTGCCGAAAAAACGACTTATCAAAGGTTATTCAAACAACACCTAAATTGCGATCCGTTAACTGCTACTTTGGATGATTTAAAAACGCTAAGCAGCCAGTTTGGCTATGCGGAGCTAGCAGCCGATGAAAACAATAAAGACACATTACTTATGCTGTTATTTAGCCAGCAAGTAGAACCTCACATTGGCCAAGACAGGCCGTGTTTTGTGACAGATTTTCCGGCTAGCCAAGCAGCATTAGCTAAAATAAGCGCAACCAACCCGTTAGTAGCCGAACGATTTGAATTGTATTTTCAGGGTATAGAATTGGCTAATGGGTTCCATGAACTAACCGACAGTGTCGAGCAACTTAATCGTTTCGAACGCGACAATAACAAGCGCCAAAAGCAGGGCTTAGATAAAATGCCTATCGATCAAAATTTTATAGCGGCGATAGATTCAGGTCTTCCGGAGTGTGCGGGTGTAGCACTGGGAATTGACCGTCTGCTAATGCTAGCATTGAAATGTAATAAAATTGAACAAGTTATCGCGTTTGAAAATAGCCGAGCATAAATATTAAAGGCCGCGAGCCCAATAACGTCGTACTTTTAATCATCTGAAGGATAATAAGTTGCCTAACCCTAATGCAAACGCACTACAAAATGAATGGATCACTCTACAAAACCAATTTGACAGTTACGAGAAATGTTCGCTAGTAATCAAACTCACGAGTGTTCTAGTCTGCTGTTTTGTAATGTATGGTGTAAAAGCTGGACTTGGAGGCTCATTGATAATTGCGATATTGTGGCTACAAGATGGCATTTGGAAAACCTTTCAAAACCGTATTTCGCATCGACTTTTAGTTGTCGAACAAGCTATTCATGATGAAACTAATCAAGGTCAAACATCACAATTAGGCATGCAATTTAATCTTGCTTGGAATCAATCTAGAGCCAATGCGTTAGGTTTGCTTAGCGAATATATCAAACAATCACTCAAACCGACTGTTGCTTACCCTTACGTGGTTTTACTTATCTTTATGGCCGTGACCTTATATGTTGATTAGTCAACAGCACTACTTAGTGGGATATGGCAGTTTACTCAGCCACGATAGTCGTTCACGCTATTCAAATATATTCTGCGATAATATGCCTATCCTAGCCCATGGATGGCAACGAGAATGGTTGGCAAGAGGCATCAAAGACTTGCAAACCTGTTTGGGAGTAAGCCGAGTTGAGTCCGCACATTTGAATGCCGTGTTGTTACCCATAGAACAAATATCACTTGAGCTACGCACCCGCGAACAAGACTATGAATTTGTTGAGGTTGACCCTACCACCATAGTGCCCGCCAAAAAATCTACTGCGCTTGAGAATGAGCTCTTTAAAATTCGTTCAAATCCAGACAAGTGCAAAATATGGATATGTGTCAATCTTCACAAAAAGCAAGCCAGTACCGACTACCCTATTTATCAATCATACTTAGACACTTGCCTTGTTGGTTGTTTTGATATGGACATAGATAATTTTGCCACTGAGTTTATTCGCAATACTTATTTTTGGAAGCATGGCTGGGTAAATGACCGGGGACATTGGGGTTATCCCAGAGCGGCAAAGGTCACAAAGCAACAACAACTGAAAATTGATTTGCTCTTGGAACAACTGCAACTATTGAAATATCGTCGAGAACAGATCTGATGAACACTCTTAAATCTAACAGATTGACACTGCGACAGTTAACTATCGAAGATGCGGATTTCATCAAAGAGTTGATGAGCGACCCAGACTGGCTTAAGTACATTGGTGACAGAGGGGTCAGAAATAAACAGGATGCGATTACCTATATCGAAGAAGGCCCACAAACCATGTACCAACAACACGACATGGGATTACTACTGGTGGAGTCTCTGTCAGCCAAAACCCCTATTGGTTTATGCGGTTTACTAAAGCGAGCTGGATTGACTCATCCAGACCTTGGCTTCGCGTTTATGCCAGAGTATCGAAAGCAAGGATTGGCTTTTGAAGCAGCTAAATTAGTTTTGGAGCAGATTGTTCAACAGCAACGTCACCCAAAGATCCTCGCGTTAACCTCATTGGACAATCATAAATCAATCAATTTACTAGAAAAACTGGGGTTCAATTTCAAGTCAATAATTCGCCTAGAAGGCAGTATTGATGAAACTCGTTTGTTTGAACTCAGTATGAAAAATTAACATCACTTTTTACTATACTTAACAATAAATAATTTGTACTTTCCATTTGAAACCAATTTATTTACTGTAGAGCGTTATGCCTTTTGCTTACCTAATAAACCTATGCCTTAGCTGTATACGATTTGTAGGTGGTTTGGAGAAAAAATGAAAAACAAGTTGGATCAACAAGACTCAAATATAGCCAATAATCAGGAAATATCACGGCGAAATGTTTTACTGGGCATACTAGCTTCGGTCGGCGCAGCAAGTACGAGTGGATGCGCCCGCAGTCTCAACACGACTATTATGGACTTAGAAAAAGGTAGCGCTCAACACAATTCTAACCATGAGTTTTACACTGCTAAAGAATTCCTGCTGGTCAGTCGCTTGTCTAACCTGATAATTCCCGATACACAAACTATTGGTGCATTGGCAGTAGGCGTGCCGAAGTTAATGGACAAATTGCATACAGACTGGGCGTCAATACAATCCCAAACCGCCCACCGTGATGCACTAAAGTTAGTTAATGATGAACTTGACAAAATTTCTGGTGTTGCTTTTTTAGAGCAAAATCCCGAAACACAAATAGCCACTTTAAGCACCCTAGATAACTTAGCTTTTTCTAGCGATTATCAACGTTTGAGTGCTTACCGGTCCGTAAAAAACTTAATTGCACGCTTTTATTATTTATCTGAAGTGGGGGCAAGTCAGGAATTACGCTATGAATTAGTGCCAGGTCGCTGGGAGGCCTGTATTCCCTTTGAAAAAGTTGGTCGTTCTTGGGCTGCTTGATTCACAAACCAGATAATAATAAAAAAAGCAGGAGAACCTTAAAATGACCCATTATGACGCCATTGTGATTGGTTCAGGAATGAGTGGAGGCTGGAACGCTAAAGAACTAGCCGAAAAAGGTCTAAAAGTATTAGTGCTTGAACGAGGTCAGAAAATTGAACCTGCAAAAGACTATGCTGACTTTTTAAATCCTTGGGACACACCCAACTTTGATAAAATAGCTGAAGATGAAATCAAACAACACTATCCCATTCAGCATCGTGGCGTGGGATACGCGGTAAAAGAAAGTACTAAACATTTTTGGGTAAAAGACAGCGAACACCCCTACGACACCCCAAAAGACAAACCCTATGATTGGCTTAGAGGTCATCACACTGGTGGACGATCTTTAACTTGGGGGCGACAATCTTATCGACTGGGTCCGCAAGATTTCGAGGCCAATAAACTAGATGGTCATGGCACTGACTGGCCTATAAGATATGATGATTTAGCCCCGTGGTATGATTATGTCGAAAAATTTGCGGGTATTTCAGGCAGCCACGAGGGGTTGCCACAACTGCCTGATGGCGTTTTCCAACCCGCTTTCGAATTAACTTGTGCCGAGAAAGCTTTTAAGAAGAATTTGGAAAGTGCTTTTGCTAGTAGAAAAGTCATACCCGCTCGAGTAGCACACCTAACCGCGCCAACTGCAGAGCAGATGGCTCTGGGTCGAGGTCCTTGCCAAGCGCGAAATCACTGTAATAAAGGCTGTAGTTTTGGCGCGTATTTCTCTGCCAATTCAGCCACTCTTCCGGCTGCCATGCGCACCGGAAACTGCACGATAGTTAACAATGCCATAGTGCATTCACTTGACTATGATGCAACGACCAAACGAGTCACTGGTGTAAAAGTTATCGATGCCAATAGTAAAGAAGTGACGACTTATACTTCTCGTATTGTATTTTTAAATGCTTCTGCTATCGCTAGCGCAATGATTTTGTTGCAATCAAAGTCTCCAACGTACCCCAATGGTTTAGCTAATAAATCGGATCAAGTGGGTCGCAATTTAATGGACCATGTTAGTGCGGCTAGTGCCAATGGTGTGATTTCTGGGTTTGATGACAAATACTATTACGGACGCAGACCCGGTGGGATTTATATTCCTAGATATGCCAATATCACAGAAGATAACAAACCTTATTTACGTGGTTTTGGCTTTCAAGGTGGAAGCTGGCGAGAAAGCTGGACAGGTAACAAAGCTGGTATAGGTGCTGACTTCAAAGAATCCAATCGTAAGCCAGGTAATTGGCGGATAAGTATCTATAGTTTTGGAGAAATTTTACCCAACCCCGAAAATCGTGTGACCTTATCAAAAGATAAAACCGATAAGTGGGGATTACCTCAAGCCTATATAGATTGTGAAATGGGCGAGAACGAAAAAATCATGATGCGAGAAGCGCAAAAAGACGCCTATTCAATGCTTAAAGAAGCCGGAGCAACGGATATTAGCCGTGGTCCAGATGCAGAATTGGACTTGTCTCTCCCAGGTAACCGTATTCACGAAATGGGAACAGCAAGAATGGGTCGCGATCCTAAAACGTCGGTACTCAACAAGTGGTGTCAGGCCCATGACGTGCCAAACCTGTTTATCACCGACGGAGCCTGCATGCCATCCGGTGGATGCCAAAATCCATCGTTAACCTATATGGCCTTATCAGCTAGGGCGGCTAACCACGCAGTTAAGTTGTTTAAACAAGGCATCATATAATCATCATGTAAGGCCACACACAATTTGTGTGTGCAGTTGCTCCTCCTCGAGCAATAGATAATGCAAAAAGTGACCACTTGCTGGTCACTTTTTGCATCTTATGTTTGTGGCTAATTAACTAAAATTCGGTTTTAAATCTCACACCAAATTCACTGGCATCATTGCTTAAAACACGCAAGATATAGTCTCCGGTATTTAGTCGTGCATTGTCATACCGCTCGTCAAAAATATTGGTTCCGTATAAGGATACTGTCCAATCACCTTTAGCTGGTGCATAGGCGATATTAAAATTAACCAGCTCTCGGCTGTCTATTTCGGTCAACCGACCGGGATCAGAACTTGGCTCACCATACATCTCACTACGAAACGAATAATCTATTCGGGTGCTAATTGTCGCACCACCAGCTAATTCGAACTCATATGAAGGGCTAATTGAAGCGGTAAGATCTGGAGTTAAAGGTGCAACAGGTTGAACCCCATCTTGCTCAGATACATCAACATCCATATATCCTAGGCTAGTGTGTAGCTTAAAATTATCAGTAAAATAGAGGGTGCTTTCCCACTCGATGCCTCTAGAGGTTTGTTCAACGACTAGGTTACTGGTATCAAACCCACCTTCAGACGTAGTGCTGACTTGGTATGGTAAATCATCAAATTCGGTATTGAAGACTGCCACACTCATACTAAAATTATCTGTCACTTGACCTTTTAAGCCAACTTCATAGTTAACAGCGGTAATGTTTTCTGAAGCCACAAAACATTCTGGATCGCCAAATAAACAATAAGGACGCGCTGGGAACTGGCCTGATTGGTAACCACTTTGCACAGTACCGTAAACATTCAAACCGTTTTCTAAGGTATAACTGGCCGACAACTCATAACTAAGTTCACTCCAGTCATCTTCTGAAGTAAATGGACCAATGCCCACGTTGGCTGTCGCTTGTTTTTCATCTTTAGTGTATCTCAAGCCACCAGAAATACGCAGGTCGTCTGTGACACCATACCCCATGTTAACGAACACAGCGCGACTGGTAGTTTCTTGATCTAACTCTAATAAATTGCCTCCACCATTAAAGCTAGAGTCCTCGCCCTGACGGTTGCTACCTTCTTCATTAAACCAATAGATACCTGAAACAAAATCAAATTCATCGTAATAGCCGTTTAACTGCAGCTCTATTGATGTCTGATCAGCGTCTCCTCTTTCAGGATAGTGATCTAATGCGTAAATAGTTGCATCGTCATCTAATCCAGCTTTGTACTCTGACGTACGATGACTAACGACAGCTTTAGTGGTTAGCGTATCGGTTAAACTCCAATCCGCAGTAATTGATAATCCACTCGCTTCGTTACTAACAGTCGTCACTTCTTTAGTGCCTGTGGCGTTATCGTATATATCAGGCGCCAAATCAGAATTGCGTAGTGGACCCGATGGAGTGGGCGCACCAAAACGCATACCAGTATAGTAAGCGCCAGTTGGTACTTCATCTATTAAAGTAGTATAAGGACGTAAGCCACCTTCACCATCATTGGCGTCTGCGGTAAGCACCAAACTAAAATCAGTGGTTGGTGCATATTTGACTGACAGACGTGTATATAAATCTTTGGTTTCACCTACATCATATTCAGCGTCCGGCACGTTAATAAATTCACCTAATCCATCACGAGCGTTATAACCTGCGTTAAAGTTAAATGAGAGTGAATCACTTAGCGCTCTGTTTACAAACACATCACCTTTAATACGTCCGCGGGTCCCAGCTTCTACACCCACTTTAGTTACGGCTTCATTGTCAGGTTGTTTAGTGATGATATTAATCGCTCCGCCGATAGAGTTTCTTCCATAAAGTGTCCCTTGTGGGCCACGCAGCACTTCGATACGCTCAATATTATTTAGGTTCCAATTCTGACCCACTTGGCGTCCCAAATAGACGCCGTCTACATAAACACTGACCCCAGGATCTGTGGTGATAAGATGATCCTGTAAACCAATTCCGCGAATAAAAGGGTTCGCTGAAGAAGTGTGTCCAGCCGAAAACCCCGTCACGTTTAGATTTGGAACAAATTTACCTACATCGGTTAAGTCACTAATACCTTGGGAAGCAAGGGCTTCACCACTAAAAGCACTTATTGCAATTGGCACTTCATAAATAACCTGTGCGCGTTTAGTGGCGGTAACAGTGATAGATTCAATTCTTTCATTGCCATCAACTTCAGAAGATTCTTCTTGAGCATATAGTGACCCACTAAACGCAACTGAAACTGCGCTAGCTAGTAAAGCCAGCCTAAAGGACGGCTTGATAGCCGAATGATTAAATATATTGCTCATTTTTGCTCCGTTATTTTTATGTGTTTTCTGTGTGTATAAACTTTTTTATTGGGATTGGGTAAAGACTGTCACTCAAACAAGATACTAGGATAAACCATGCAAGGTGCAGAAATTTTATTCAATGCAAGATTGGTTATGTTTAGATAAGCAATGACTAAACAATCATGTTTGTCTACGACTTTGTCACTAAGCATTGAATAATGCTTATGAGGATCGTGATAACTGGCGCAATAGAAAATGACAAACTCCCCTGCTGCGACATATTAAAGTTACGGGAAAACGCTAATAGTTAAACAGGTGGCAATACTATGACTTTGCGCAATATTACCTGCTCTACTGGGACATCTGACCATCCGTACTTGGGATCGAAATCCGTTTTCACTTCGGCCATTTTATCTAACACTTCATAACCTTCAACTACCGAGCCAAATACTGTGTAGCCCCAGTTCCGTCCAGGATCCAAACTGTCATTATTATTCATATTGAAGAAGAATTGCCGAGTCGCAGAATGGGGATCATCCTGTCTTGCCATAGTAATGTTGTACATACTATTTTTTAAACCATTCCCCGATTCGTTAATTATTTTTCCAAATGAGGGCTTTTCTACAAAGTTAGTATCATAACCACCACCTTGCACTACGAAATCGGGCACAATGCGATGAAAAATCGTATCCTCATAACTACGTTTGTCAACGTAGCGTAAGAAGTTATTGACGGTAATGGGCGCCCTTGTGCGATCTAATTCAACGATGATATCTCCCATACTCGTAACCATTTTTACTCTAGGGTAATAATTATCGGGTTGAATATGTGAACCATCGTCTTTGGCCTTAGCTAAAACTAAAGTGGAGGCAATAACGAGATAGCTAACTAAAAGTGTTTTTAACATTGATAAATTCCTAGAGTTTAGTTGCTGACAAAATACTAAATTTTTGATTAGTTGCAACTGTTGTTGCTTTACCAAACAACCTTTTTAATTTACTCGGGTAATCTAAATGTCGATTACCAACCACAATCAACTGCCCTCCTTTTTTAAGTACAGCTTTAGCATCTTTAAACATCTGCCAGGCTATGTGGTCAGTAATAGTATTTTGTTGATGAAAAGGCGGGTTACATATCACCAGATCTATTTCGGCAGCGCTAGACTTTTTCGCAAAGTCATCCAAACAATTATTCACCATAAACTCAGACTGACTGAGTTGCTGAGGCAAGTTAGTCTGTATATTTTGTTTAGCAGAAGCGATAGCCATATAAGATTCATCAACAAAAACCACTTTGGTTTGCCGCTTCTGGTTAAGGATATGAAGTCCTAAAATTCCGTTTCCGCAACCTAAATCAACCACAGTTTTATTATCCAGCTCGGGTAATTTAGAAAAATGCTCAAGCATAAACCTTGCGCCAATATCGAGCTGCTGACGCGCAAAAACATTGGCTAGATTGCTGATTTCAAATTTTGGCTTTTCAGTGAACCAAATAGTTGGATAAGGACTTAAAGCAGATTTATCAGCAGTAGGCTGACAAAATATTAACCGAGATTTTTTCTTAGCTAATGATGTAGTAGTCACACCCAGGTATTTTTCGAATAATGCCAAAGTAGATTTGTGGATCAGGTTGGCTTTTGCTGCGGCAATAACAGTAGTGGAAGCCGACACTCTAGTTTGCAGGTCAATCAATTGCTGTTCGAGCAAAGCAGTGGTTTTCGGCACTTTAAGCAGTACTAGGTCAACTTTATCTACAATTGGTGTTACCGAATCATAAAATTCTATCGATTCAGTTGGGATATTGTTTTGTTCTAGGTTTATCAAACAGGATTGTTTAGCAACATATGAATCCGACACCCAGTGGGGATGCGAAGCGGCAAACCAACAAGCTAAGGCACCAAAATCATCGTTGTATATACTGATCGATAGTTTTTCAAAATCAGGAATATTTTGTTCAATGTATTCTATTAGATATTCGTCGGCCGCATCCCACGCTTGCCAACTGGGATGTTGTAGCTGTTGTGGATATCTAACTAACTGCAAATGTTTGTCTAGGAGGGTTAAACTTGTGTTCATTTCTGTCCAAATTTGATGGATGACGCACTGAAAACTTTTTCAATCATTATATGATAACACGACATTTAGGTAGACATACTCGGCGCCATCAAAGAACTCAAACTAAAGTAACAATGGGTAATCAAGGGAGAATAAGAACCTAACCCTAAACTCCGTTTAGTATTGAAATGGGATTCGTAATTTGTAAATTTTTTGTGTCAATTATTGGTTTTAGTAGCTAAAATTAGGTGCATAAAGCAAGCTAAAGTATTGAACTTGGACAACTAAATGAATATTCAAAGCAACATTGAAAAAAAGCTAATGAATCACTTTAAACCAGAACATCTGCAGGTGATCAACGAAAGTTCACAACACAATGTACCTGCAGGCTCTGAGAGCCACTTTAAAGTGGTAATTGTTACACCAGCTTTCAGTGGTGAGCGCTTGATAAAAAGACATAGAGCAGTAAATTCAGTGTTAAAAGAAGAACTTGCAAACGATATTCATGCGCTTGCACTGCATACCTATACCGAAGACGAATGGAAGTCTTTATTTGGAGAGTATCCGCAGTCTCCTAATTGTTTAGGTGGCTCAAAACAGACAGCCTGATAGGTTTTCTACTCGTAATTAATCTAATCAGCTCTAATAACAATAAGAAATATCCATGCTGTTAAATCATGCTGCTAAATGGCAGAAAAAAATCGATTCATTCCATCTCGTATTATGTCAATTGGTCAGTTGGTTTACCCTGTTTATGGTGTTGGTGACGTTTCTAATTGTGGTGCTCAGATATGGATTTAATATGGGATGGGTCGCGATGCAAGAATCGGTCATGTATCTTCATGGCATGGTGTTTTTATTAGGAGCCGCCCACACTTTGCGGGTTAACGAACACGTTCGAGTCGATATTTTTTATCGAAAATTCTCACCTACCAAACAAGCAAAAGTCGATATTGTTGGTGGATTAGTGTTATTAATGCCAGTCAACCTATTTATTTTTTTCATTAGTTTCGAATACGTAGTTTCAGCGTGGAAAATATTAGAAGATTCCCAAGCGGCGGGAGGTATCCCCGCGGTATTTTTGTTAAAGAGTTTACTTTTAGCCTTTTCACTTACTATGGTGTTGCAAGGCATCGCTGAGATTATAGGCAACATCCTGAGAATACGTCAGCAAAAACAAATAGACAAAGAGCAATTAGAAAAAGAGAAGGTGCAATAATGGAATATCTCGCTCTTGTGATGTTTTTAGCGGTGTGTTTGGTTTTGCTATTTGGCTACCCCGTAGCTTATTCATTAGCGGGGACGGCATTAATTTTTGCAGCTGTCGGTGCGTTTTTTGGCGTGTTCGACACCGCCTACCTGCAAGCAGTTCCAAGTCGCCTATTTGGGATCATTTCAAACCAAACGCTTATTGCCGTGCCTCTATTTGTCTTTATGGGCGTAATGTTAGAAAAATCTCAAGTGGCAGAAAACTTATTGGTTGCCATGGGGCAAGTATTTGGTCGATTAAAATCTGGGTTAGCAATATCGGTAGTATTGGTTGGCATGTTGCTAGCGGCAAGCACCGGAATAGTGGGAGCAACAGTAGTGACTATGGCGCTGCTTTCGCTACCAACCATGTTAAAACAAGGTTATTCGCCATCTTTTGCTAGTGGTGCAATATGTGCAACCGGCACTTTAGGGCAAATTATTCCTCCGTCCATTGCGTTAATTTTATTAGGTGATGTGTTATCGAGTTCTTTCCAACAGGCGCAATTAAGTATGGGTATATTTTCGCCCAAGTCAGTCTCTGTAGGCGACTTATTTGTTGGCGCATTGGTACCAGGGTTAATGTTGGTTCTGATGTACGTGTTGTACGTGTTAGTTTTTGCCAGCAAACAAATCGATTTATCTCGTAATACTCGAATTGATAGCGCTCCTATATCTAGTTCTGGATTAATTAGAGCTTTGTTCCCTCCTTTAGTGCTTATCATTACCGTACTCGGTTCAATATTGGCCGGGTTTGCTACTCCAACAGAAGCTGCAGGGGTCGGCGCAATAGGCTCTTTGGTCTTGGCTGTTATTACCCAAAAGTTAGATTGGCAAAAATTAAAAGACGTAATGATGTCGACCACAAGAGTCACCTCTATGGTGTTTCTAATTTTAATTGGCGCTTCAATTTTTTCTTTGGTATTTCGCGGATTTGGTGGTGAAGAATTAATAGAAGAGCTATTTGCTAGCCTACCTGGAGGCGTTTTTTCTGCCGTGCTATTGGTCATGGTAGTGATATTTTTACTTGGTTTTATTTTGGATTTTATTGAAATAACTTTTGTAGTAGTACCTTTGGTTGCCCCAGTTTTGTTAGCCATGGGAGTTGATCCTATTTGGTTAGGGATCATGATAGCTGTAAACTTACAGACTTCATTCTTAACGCCCCCATTTGGCTTTGCATTGTTTTATTTACGCGGCGTCGCGCCACCAGAAGTTAAAACATCTGACATTTACACAGGGGTAACGCCTTTTATTGTCATTCAATTGGTCTTATTAGCATGTTTAGCGGTTTGGCCAAACCTGGTAACTTGGTTACCTTCCTTGCTTTAGAGAGTCTTTATATGAAATTACCTCAGCTGTTAGTAGTGTTTAGTGTGTTTCTTTTGTCCTGCGGCGGGCAATCTTCTGATACCTCAGCCCCGCAAATTGAACAACAAAATTATGAATGGAAACTAGTGACATCTTGGCCGAAGAACTTTCCTGGATTGGGTAAAGGACCAGAAACCTTTGCTAAGTATGTAGAACGTATGTCCAATGGTCGGCTAAAAATAAAAGTGTTTGGCGCCGGGCAAATGGTGCCAGGTTTTGAAGTATTTGACACTGTGTCAAGTGGCGCCGCCGAAATGGGCCACTCTGGTTCCTATTATTGGAAAGGCAAAGCTCCCGCATCACAAATTTTCACAGCCATTCCATTTGGCATGAACGCAACAGAAATGAATGCCTGGCTACATTATGGCGGCGGCATGGAGTTGTGGCGTGAAGTCTATGCCCCCTTTAATTTAATCCCTTTTGCTGGGGGTAACTCTGGTGTGCAAATGGCAGGTTGGTTTAAAAAAGAAATTAACAGTGTCGCAGATCTAAAAGGTTTAAAAATGCGAATACCCGGATTAGGGGGCGAAGTACTTAAAAAGTTAGGTGGTATTCCTGTGGCGCTGACGGGTGGTGAATTATTCACGTCATTACAGTCGGGCGCAATAGACGCCACCGAGTGGGTAGGTCCTTATAATGATTTAGCCTTTGGGTTACACAAGGCAGCTAAATATTACTATTATTCAGGATGGCATGAGCCCAGCGCAACGTTAGAGTTTATGGTTAACAAACAAGCATTCGAAGCATTACCAAAAGACTTACAAGCTATCATTGAAGTGGCTACTCGCGCTGTCAATCAAGACATGTGGGACGAATATACAGCTGCAAATAATGCCTCCATGCAGGCCTTAGTTGAAACTCATGGTGTAGATATGCGCCCCCTGCCGGCTGATGTCATGTTAGCGTTAAAAAATGCTTCAGCAGAAGTTATGCAGCAGCAGTCAGAAGCTGATCCTCTATTTAAAAAGGTGTATCAGTCCTATTCTGACTTTCAAAGCAACGTCATGAAATACCACCAAATATCAGAGTTGGAATACTATAAAAATCGCGCTACTGAGCCACAATAACAGCAAAGCATAAAAATTTACTGTAACTTTTGGGGACTTTTTGTTCTCATAATACATGGGGTTTGATAAGTAAATATCACTAAACACACTTAAACCTTTATATCATTATCAGCTGTTCAGATGTGTTTATGCCAAGACTAGCATTACAATGCGCTGAAATTTAAAAATAGGAAGTCACTATGATTGTTAAGCCCAAAATTCGCGGCTTTATCTGTACTAACGCTCATCCAGTTGGATGTGCGGCTAGTGTTCGCCAACAAATTGAGTATGTTAAAGCCCAAGGTGCGTTAAAAAATGCGCCTAAAAACGTATTAGTTATCGGCAGCTCTACGGGTTATGGATTGGCTTCTAGGATCACAGCTGCATTTGCAGGCGGAGCAAATACCTTAGGGGTTTGTTTTGAAAAACCTCCGACAGACAGGAAAACTGGCACCGCTGGTTGGTACAACACAGCTGGATTTCATACTGAAGCTACGGCTGCTGGACTCTATGCTAAGACCTTAAACGGCGATGCGTTCTCAAAAGAACTCAAGCAACAAGTCATCGACACCTTGAAAGCCGATATGGGTAAAGTGGACTTGGTTATCTATAGCCTCGCCTCGCCTAGACGAACTGACCCAGAAACTGGCGAAGTGTATAAATCAACTCTGAAACCTGTAGGACAAGCATACAAAACTAAAACCTACGATACAGACAAAGACCGAGTTCATGAAATTGAACTTGAACCAGCTAATCAAGACGAAATTCAACAAACTATCAAAGTAATGGGTGGTGAAGACTGGGAGTTGTGGTTAGATGCCCTACATGAAGCCGACTTGTTGGCAGATAATTGTAAAACCACAGCCTACACCTACGTCGGCAAAGAATTGACATGGCCAATTTATGGGCAAGCGACTATAGGTAAAGCCAAAGAGGATTTAGATAGAGCGGCTGCGTCAATAGTGAAAACCAAAGCAGCTAAGAATGTACAGGCCTATGTATCTTCTCTAAAAGCACTAGTAACACAAGCGAGTTCGGCGATACCAGTTATGCCATTGTACATATCACTTATCTACAAAGTGATGAAAGAAGAAGGCACACATCAAGGTTGTATTGAACAAATTTACGATTTGTTTACTGACAAGTTAACCCAAACTAATCCGGAAGTGGACGAAATGGGTCGTTTATATATGAATACTAAAGAAACCAATGATGCAACCCAAGCTAAAATCAAACAATTATGGGATCAAGTCACTCAAGATAATTTCCACGATCTGAGCGATTACGCAGGTTATCACCATGAGTTTTTAAAACTGTTTGGTTTTGATGTCTCGGGTGTCGACTACGATGCTGACGTTAACCCTTTAGTTGAATGGTAAAGTACATTGCTTAACGAAGAAACCGCCTGAAAATTGGCGGTTTTTTTGTTGTAAATTTGCAACGACCTTGTGTTTCTGATTTCACTGCTTGTCTATTACAATTAAGGTCGACTTCACAACATTAAGGTTAATCGCCTTTTAGCAGTGTAAAAATATCAAGTATTGAATTCCTTCACTAAAAGCTTATTGTCCTAACCAATAATTATGACAAACGACTGAAAAATGAAACCAACATTCATTACCGTTTTCGTCAGGGCACACCTTACGGTTGAAGTGTTATTTTAGAAGGCAAAGAAACCTGCTTTCATGCACTAATATCAACAGTCCAACTCAACTTTTTCCAATAAATTGTGTTGTTAAAATTTTGATTAAAAAAAAGCCGCTGAAAATGGCGCTTTATTCATTTTAGAAATTTGGTCTACCTTTCTAATAGGTTTATTCAGAAAAATCTATAAAAACCACAAAATAAATGTGTTTAAACAACAATTTGCATGGAAGAAATACACCGGTTAATGCTAAAATTCCGAGGCTAAGCGTAGGTGTCTTGTAGAATTGTATATAAGTTTTGCTCAGGACATTAATTTTTAAAGAAGATCGGACGCTGCAAAATTAGCTTGTAGCTTATGAAACAGTCTTGATTGACGATACTCACCACCACTAGGTTTTTGATGACTTGCATACAGTAGATGGAAGGCTGTATTTAAGAGCCTAATGGTGCTGTGTATTAATTAGAGTAGTGCTATTGCGTATGATAAAAATCACGAAAGGGTTAGATCTTCCTATTCAGGGAGCGCCACAACAGACCATTCAAGATGGAAACTCTGTTACCAGAGTCGCTATTTTGGGTGAAGAATATGTAGGAATGCGTCCTACCATGCATGTCCAAGAAGGAGACAAAGTGAAGAAGGGTCAGATTCTTTTTGAAGATAAAAAGAATCCTGGCGTGAAATTCACCGCTCCAGCTGCGGGTAATATAGTTGAAATTAACCGTGGAGCAAAACGTGTTTTGCAGTCGGTTGTAATTCAACTGGAAGGTGATGAAAGTGAAGCATTTGCTAAATATAGTAGTGCCGAACTCGCATCATTGGATGCAGCTAAAGTAGAAGAAAATTTAGTTAATTCGGGTTTATGGACGGCGATTAGAACTCGACCGTTTAGTAAGTCTCCTGAGTTAGGCTCAAAACCAAATTCAATTTTTGTAAGCGTAATGGATACCAATCCATTAGCTGCTGATCCACAAGTTGTGATCGCAGAGCGAAGCGAAGATTTTATCAACGGTTTACAAGTACTTAGTCGCTTAACCGAAGGCAAAGTATTTGTTAGTAAAGCGCCAGGCGCTGACGTTGCTGTAGGCAACGTAAAAGTTGATGTAAACGAATTTGCTGGCTCACACCCTGCTGGATTGGTGGGTACTCATATCCATTTCTTAGATTCGGCTGGTGCCAACAAAAAAGTTTGGCATGTTGGTTATCAAGATGTTTTGACTATCGGTAGCTTATTCACCACGGGTGAACTAGATAATCGTAAAGTGGTTGCATTGGCAGGTCCTGAGGTGAAGAACCCTCGTTTAGTGCGCACTTTGTTGGGCGCCGATCTTAGCGAATTAACGACTGGTGAAACCAATGACGGTGAAATGCGTGTGATTTCTGGTTCTGTTTTACTGGGGACTAATGCACATGGCGTACACGGTTATTTAGGTCGTTTCCACAATCAAGTAACAGTCTTACGTGAAGGTCGCGAAAAAGAACTTTTCGGTTGGATTAAACCTGGTGTTAATCAACATTCTATTACTCGCGCTTACCTTGGGCATTTAAGTCCTAAGAAGTTGTTTAATATGACAACCACTACTAATGGATCAGATCGTTCTATGGTGCCGATTGGTAATTATGAACGCATTATGCCATTAGATATTTTGCCTACTTTATTGTTACGAGATTTACTTTCTGGTGATACCGATGGTGCGCAAAGTTTAGGTTGCTTGGAACTAGACGAGGAAGATTTGGCTTTATGTACTTATGTTTGCCCAGGTAAATATAACTATGGCCCAATCTTGCGTGAATGTTTAGAGCAGATTGAGAAAGAGGGTTAATCATGGGCTTAAAAGCATTTTTAGAAAAAATTGAGCCGGATTTTGAAGCCGGTGGAAAGTACGAAAAGTGGTATGCCCTGTATGAAGCGGCGGCAACTATTTTTTATACGCCAGGAACAGTTAATAAATCGACTACTCATGTTAAAGATAGTATCGATTTAAAACGAATTATGATCATGGTGTGGATGGCAACATTCCCAGCTATGTTCTACGGCATGTATAACGTGGGTGCACAAGCTCACGAAGCCATTTTAGGTGGTGCAGTTTGGGCTGATACGGCTAGCGCATTTTGGCAAGCAGGTTTATTTGAAATGTTCGGCGGCCAGCTGAATGCTGAGAGTACTTGGCTTGGTATGATGTTATACGGTGCATGTTTCTTCCTACCCATTTACGCCACTGTATTTATAGTCGGTGGATTTTGGGAAGTCTTGTTTGCTTCCGTACGTAAACACGAAATCAACGAAGGTTTCTTTGTTACTTCGGTTTTATTTGCACTGACACTACCGGCAACTATTCCTTTATGGCAAGCGGCGTTAGGTATTACTTTTGGTGTAGTTATCGCTAAGGAAATCTTTGGTGGTACAGGTCGTAACTTCTTAAACCCAGCTTTGTCTGGTCGTGCTTTCCTTTATTTTGCTTATCCAGCACAAATTTCCGGTGACGCCATTTGGGTGGCTGCTGATGGTTATTCTGGGGCTACGGCGTTAAGCCAAGCTGCTGCGGGTAATATCTCTGATTGGAGTATGAATGCTGATTGGTGGAACGCTTTCTTCGGTAACCTACAAGGTTCTGTTGGTGAAGTGTCAACCTTAGCCATTGCTTTAGGTGGTTTATTCTTAATTTATATGCGAATCGCATCATGGCGCATAGTGCTTGGTGTGTTGTTAGGTGGGGCTGCGCTAAGTACGTTACTTAATTTGGTGGGCAGTGACACTAATGCCATGTTTGCTATGCCTTGGTACTGGCACTTGGTTACAGGTGGATTTGCCTTTGGTATGTTCTTTATGGCAACCGACCCTGTTTCTGCATCGTTTACCAACCAAGGTAAATGGGCCTACGGAATATTGATTGGTGTGATGTGTGTAATGGTACGTGTCATTAACCCAGCCTTCCCCGAAGGAATGATGTTGGCAATCTTATTCGCTAACTTATGGGCGCCTTTATTCGATTATTTCGTTGCCCAAAGCAATATCAAACGGAGGATCGCTCGTGTCGGCTAAAAAAGAAACTCTAGGAAAAACAGTAGGTGTTGTTGTAGCTGTATGTTTAGTTTGTTCGATTATTGTGTCCAGCGCGGCTGTAGGCCTACGCTCTATGCAAGAAACAAACGCAGCTTTAGACAAACAATCTAATATCATCGAAGCGGCAGGTTTAGCTGATAAAGCGGCTGGCGATATCGCCGGTACCTTCGAAAAATACGTAGATGAGAAGTTTATTGATTTAGCAACAGGTCAATATGTTGAGAAACCAAGCGACAACTATGACATGTATAAAGCCGCTAAAATGCCTGAATACTCGGTTAAAGTTGAAGGCAGTAATGTTGGTTTTCAACAACGTGCAAGCATTGCCAGTATTTACGAAGTAAAAGATGATTCGGGCAAAGTGACTCGTATTATTTTACCGGTTCATGGTAGTGGCCTTTGGGACTTAATGTATGGATTCTTAGCAATAGACTCTGACGGCAACACAGTGCGCGAGTTAGTTTATTATCAGCAAAAAGAAACTCCTGGTTTAGGTGGCGAAGTTCAGAACCCAAGCTGGAAGGCGAAATGGGACGGCAAGCAATTATTTGATCAAGGAGATGTGGCAATTAAGATCAAGAAAAACGCTAGCCCATCTGACCCTTATGCAGTTGATGCACTTTCTGGTGCAACGTTAACTAGCAACGGTGTACAAAATACACTGTCATATTGGTTAGGTAAGAATGGTTTTGGACCGTATCTTAAAAATCAGACTTGGAAATCGTAAGGGGTTCACACAATGGCTGACGTTAAAGAAATGAAAAAGGTATTGTTCGGACCCGTTCTGGACAATAACCCTATTGCATTGCAAATTTTGGGCGTTTGCTCAGCGCTTGCAATTACAACTAAACTAGAAACAGCTTTGGTAATGTCCTTGGCATTAACTGCTGTAACAGCATTTGCGAGTTTATTTATCTCGCTAATTCGTACTCAGATACCTTCTAGCGTTCGAATTATTATTCAAATGACAATTATTGCTTCTTTGGTAATAGTAGTTGACCAAATATTGAAAGCATATTCTTACGAAATTTCAAAGCAACTATCGGTGTTTGTAGGCTTAATTATTACTAACTGTATCGTAATGGGCCGCGCCGAAGCATACGCAATGAAGAGTCCACCTTTTATGTCTTTCTTAGATGGCATTGGTAATGGTCTTGGTTACTCTATGGTATTGATTATTATCGGTACTATAAAAGAGCTATTTGGTTTCGGTACAATTTTAGGTTTCCCTATATTTGAACTCGTTCAAAATGGTGGTTGGTATCAAGGTAATGGCCTGTTGATTTTACCTTTCAGCTCATTCTTTTTGATTGGTGGCTTGATCTGGGTAATTCGTACAATTCGCCCTGAACAAGTAGAGCCGAAGGAGTAATTCATGGAACATTATTTAAGTATATTTATAAAGTCAGTTTTCATTGAAAACATGGCACTCTCATTATTCCTAGGCATGTGTACGTTTTTAGCTGTATCTAAAAAGGTAAAAACAGCGATGGGTTTAGGCGTAGCTGTGATTGTGGTGTTAGGTATCTCAGTACCTGTTAATCAGGTTATTTTTGTGAATATCTTAGCGCCAGGTGCTTTAGGTTGGGCTGGTTTTCCTGAGGCCGATTTAAGCTTTTTAAGTTTCTTAACGTTTATAGGCGTCATCGCTGCGTTAGTGCAAATTTTGGAAATGAGCTTGGATAAGTTTTTCCCAGCTTTATATAACGCGCTAGGTATTTTCTTACCTTTGATTACGGTTAACTGTGCAATATTTGGTGGCGTTGCGTTTGCGGTTCAACGTGAATACAACTTTAGCGAAAGTATTGTTTACGGTATCGGCAGTGGTCTTGGTTGGGCAATCGCCATTACCTTGCTAGCGGCAGTGCGTGAAAAGCTGAAATATGCTGACATGCCAGAAGGCATCAGAGGCTTGGGATCAGTATTTATGATCGCCGGCTTGATGGCTCTGGGTTTCCAATCATTTACTGGCGTGTCGCTTTAAGCGGTCTGGGAGTATATAAATGAATCCAAATGAAATTTATCTTGGTGTAGGCATGTTTATCGCTATCGTTTTAGCGCTAGTGTTTATCATCATGTTTGCAAAATCTAAATTAGTGCCAGAAGGCGAAGTGACTATTACTATCAACGGTGGCGCAGAAGAGTCAATCACTGCACAGCCTGGCGATAAGTTACTAGGTGCTCTTGCTAACGCGGGTATCTTTGTTTCTTCTGCTTGTGGTGGCGGTGGCTCTTGTGGCCAATGTCGTGTTGATATTAAATCAGGTGGTGGTGAGATTTTACCTACTGAGCTTGACCATATTAGCAAGAAAGAAGCAAAGCACGGTTGTCGTTTATCTTGTCAGGTGTCTATCAAGCAAGATATGGACATTGAGCTAGAAGAAGAAATTTTCGGCATTAAAAAATGGGATTGTGAAGTTATCTCTAACGATAACAAAGCCACTTTTATTAAAGAGCTTAAGCTTAAAATACCTAACGGTGAAAGCGTGCCTTTCCGTGCCGGTGGTTATATTCAAATCGAAGCGCCACCTCATCATGTTAAATATTCAGACTTTGATATTCCTGAAGAATATCGTGGTGATTGGGAACGTTTTGGTTTCTTCAACATCGAGTCTAAAGTCGATGAAGAAACTATCCGTGCTTATTCAATGGCTAACTACCCAGAAGAAGAAGGCATTATTATGTTGAACGTGCGTGTTGCTTCGCCGCCGCCAAACAACTTGTCTTTACCTGCAGGTAAAATGTCGTCTTATATTTGGAGCCTTAAAGAAGGTGACAAAGCCACTATTTCTGGACCTTTCGGTGAGTTCTTTGCTAAAGATACTGACGCAGAAATGGTATTTGTTGGTGGTGGTGCTGGTATGGCGCCAATGCGTTCGCATATCTTTGACCAACTACGTCGTTTGAAATCAAAACGCAAGATGACTTTCTGGTATGGTGCGCGTTCACTACGTGAAATGTTCTATGTAGAAGATTTCGATATGCTACAAAAAGAAAACGACAACTTTACTTGGCATGTTGCCCTATCTGATCCGCAACCTGAAGATAACTGGGAAGGCGATACAGGCTTTATTCATAACGTACTGTTAGAGAATTACCTAAAAGATCACCCAGCACCTGAAGATTGTGAATTCTACATGTGTGGTCCTCCTATGATGAATGCTGCGGTTATTAATATGCTGAAAGAGCTTGGCGTAGAAGACGAAAACATTATGTTGGATGACTTCGGCGGATAAACTCCAAGTTGGTTTATTTAATTTTTAAAGGGGCTTCATGCCCCTTTTCTTATGGAAAAATGTTGTGAATTTAGAAATCATTTATAAAAAACCTCTGTTGTTAGTCACTTATAGCATATTGTTTTTGGTGTCTTGCAGCCAACCACCGGCAGAAATTCACCTTTCAGGCCCAACTATGGGTACCACCTATAATGTCAAATACGTACCGACCGAGCTCATAACTCCCACTGAGTTGCAGGCAGAAATAAACCAAGAGCTAACTAACATTAACCAGCTCATGTCTACCTATATTCAAGACTCTGAATTGAGTCGTTTCAACCAGTGGAATAGCACAGAACCATTTCCTTTATCAGCGCAAACTATTTACGTTATGAAAGAAGCTAAACGCCTAGGCACCCTAAGTGATGGGATACTGGATGTTACTGTCGGCCCATTGGTTAACCTTTGGGGATTTGGCCCTAAAGCTCGCCCCGATAAAATTCCTTCTGCGGCCGAAGTAATGACCGCAAGAGAACGAGTTGGTTTACAACGCCTTGAAATACATGAAAACTCGGCAACAAAAACTCACCCTAACCTATATGTTGATTTATCTACTATAGCGAAAGGATACGGAGTCGATCAGATAGCTGAAATTTTAGAGAAGCATAATATTCATAACTATCTAGTAGAAGTAGGTGGAGAAATGCGATTATCAGGACAAAAAATTAGCGGTGAGCCTTGGCGAGTGGCAATCGAAAAACCGCTAACCAAAGAGCGCGCTGTAGAACGCATTATCAGTGTTGGCAACAATGCTATCGCTACTTCAGGTGACTACCGAAATTATTATGAAGATGCTGGTGTGCGTTATTCCCACTTAATTAATCCCAATACAGGTACACCTATTAGCCATAACTTAGTATCAGTTACAGTTGTGAATCCCTCATCAATGACTGCTGATGGCCTAGCGACAGCTTTAAATGTGATGGGAAAAGAAAAAGCGTTACTATTGTCAGAAAAATACCAATTAGCCGTTCTATTGATCACTAAGGAAAAAGACGGATTTAAGGAGTATACTAGCTCGATGTTTGACAAGCTTGTTACTATCCACTAACCCCCATTTTCAATTAATTGGAGACTAATTATGAGTACCTTTATACTCGCATTTGTGTTTTTTCTCGTAGTCGCAGTTGCAATGGCCGTGGGTTATATATTTCAACAAAAAACCATTGCTGGCAGCTGTGGTGGTTTAGGGGCATTAGGCATTGCTAAAGCCTGTGATTGCCCTGAACCTTGCGATCGTAAGAAGATGCGCATGGAAAAAGAACAATCTAGACAAGCGAAATTGAATGAATGGAAAAAGAATCAAATTCTATAAGCAGTTTTAACGCTAAGATAACCCACCAACGCCAGCTAGTCTGGCGTTTTTTATGTTGATATTTTAAATTATTACGGCAAAATACTGATTTTATATACAGTTAAATTGTCAGGAATAATTTGCGCAAAATCATTCACATAGATATGGATTGTTATTATGCAGCCGTTGAAATGCGTGATAATCCTGAATATCGCTATGTGCCTTTAGCAATCGGAGGCAGCTCCGACAGGCGTGGGGTCATTTCTACTTGTAATTACCAAGCGCGAAAATTTGGGGTGCGCTCTGCGATGGCGACAGCCCATGCATTGAAACTCTGTCCTGAGTTGGTGTTGGTGCCGGGAAGAATGAACTTATATAGCGAAATATCACAACAAATACGTGAAATATTCAGTCGCTATACCCAAAAGATTGAGCCATTATCACTTGACGAAGCCTACCTAGACGTATCTGACTGTGAACTGTTTTCGGGCAGCGCTACTTTGATAGCTGAAGATATACGCCGCGCAATTTTCCAAGAAACACAACTCACGGCCTCTGCCGGAGTAGCCCCTTGTAAGTTTGTCGCCAAAATTGCTAGTGACGAAAATAAACCTAATGGAATTTGTGTCGTTACACCGGACCTACTAGACGATTTTGTAATTGCATTGCCATTAGGTAAAATTCCTGGAGTAGGTAAAGTTACATTAAGTAAATTAAACGACATTGGCTTACATACTTGCGCCGATGTGCGTCAATTTCCATTCGAAGACTTAATAAAGCGATTCGGTAAATTTGGTTCAATAATATGGGATCGTAGCCATGGTTTAGACGACCGAAACCTGAGCCTATCAAGACAGCGCAAATCAGTGGGCGTAGAGCGGACCTTAGCACAAGATATCCATAGCAAAGAAGACTGCATTAAAATGATCGATAGCCTTTACCCTCTTTTAAAAACACGGCTAAGCAAAACTAAGAGTCCGATTCAAAGCCAAGGAATTAAGCTTAAGTTCAGTGACTTTCAACAAACAACAGTCGAACATAAATGCCAGCAATTAGACCATAACTATTTCATAGAACTTTTAACCGAAGGTCTTGCACGACAAAACGATAGAGGAATTCGACTAGTAGGAGTGCATGTGGGTTTAGCCGATCCTCAAGATAACAGGCAATTAGCTTTTTCATTTCCATCTACTGAAGATTAATATCGAGCAAATCGTTACACTAGCTCCCTAAATTCAGCTTCAATGTCGTAAGGAATGATAAACGTGTCAAAAATGCCCGCTAATGTTTGGCTGTTAACACTAATCCAAGCGTTAACAATGAGCACCGGCACAATGATGGTATTAGCAGGGGCCGTATTAGGAGCCCAGCTTACCCCAGATCCTGCATGGTCAACATTACCCTTGGCGATGAGCATAGTTGGCACCGCAATCGGCGTTTTACCCGTTACCCGTATGATGCAACGCTTTGGCCGTAAACCTATCTTTATTGCCACTACCTTTGGAGGAGCTCTAGCATCACTTTTCGCTGCGGTTAGTATTATTCACCATAGCTTTATCGGACTGGTATGTTGCGCTTTTACCTTGGGGCTCATGTTATCTGCTATACAGCAAATTAGATTTGCCGCAATGGAGTCAGTGGAGCTTGAATTAATGCCTAAAGCGGCTTCGACTGTTTTATTGGGCGGCCTCGTTGCTGCCATCTTGGGGCCAGAGCTAATTACGATTGGACTAATATTCACAACTCAAACCTTTGTTGGTGGATTTTACCTAATGGCCGGCATACTAGTGTTATGTAGTTTGTTATTTACGCAGATTACTAATACTCATGTTGTAGCACAAAAGGCTGCAGATTCAGGCCGTAAACTGAGTCAAATCGTAAAGCAACCAGTATTTGTTCTTGCAGTATCAGCTTCAGTAGTAGGTTATGCTCTAATGAGCTTTATTATGACCGCCACTCCGGTACATATGCACATTCATGAACACTTTTCGTTACAGGATACAAAGTGGGTAATACAAAGCCATATATTTGCGATGTTTTTCCCCTCTTTGTTTAGTGGTTGGTTGATTAACATATTGGGAACGTCAAGAATTATCTATCTTGGTCTATTCGCCTATACCTGCACTATATTGGTGGCGCTGGCTGGTAACCAATGGATGAGCTATTGGGGAGCATTAGTGCTTTTGGGCATTGGTTGGAATTTTCTTTTTGTTGGCGGTACTGTTTTATTGACCCAATGTTATGAACCAATAGAAAGATTTAAAGTACAAGGCTTAAATGAGTTTTTGGTGTTCGGTAGTCAAGCCACAGCCGCTTTGAGTGCGGGGCTATTTCTCAACTTAATTGAATGGCAAGGGTTACTGTTCGCCAGCTTTGTCATTATTGTAATGCAACTGATGGTGGTGGCTAGGCAGCAGTATAGAATGATGAAAACTAATACACAAAACCAACAAGAAGGAGTGTAATGATGTCATTGGCAGTAGGGCGTTACCGCCACTATAAAGGTAATGAGTACGAAGTTATTGGTGTAGCCAAACATTCTGAAGATGAAACACAATTAGTAGTCTATCGGCCACTTTATGGTGAAAGAGGGTTATGGGTTAGGCCTTTAGATATGTTTGTTGAAGAGGTTAAGTTAGGAGAAGAATATGTACCACGATTCAAGTTTATCAAGTGATTTTCACACTATTATGAACTTTAAAATAGCACTGTTAGTTAGATAGTTGCCAGTTCACTTCATGTTGAATCAAGCAATAAGCGAATTTTACACCGAGACGGTATCGCTCATCAGGGCTAACTTACCTAGCCGTTTTTTTGTCATGAGCGCGGCGTTAATATGGCTCGCTGTACATGCAATATATGCACATCTTCAATTTAGAGCGTTCGAAGGTAGTGAAAAGGCGCTGGGTTGGATAGTAGGTTGGTACGAATTAAGTCCTTGGTTTATCGCATACATATTTCACACTATTGCGTTATATACATTTACAAAAATTATCGAATCCAAAGAAAGGCCACTAGGACAACGGATAATATTGCACACTATTAGTATGGGACTATTACTTGTCGCTAATTGGCTTAGCTCTACAGGGTTATTTTTTGTTATCACTCAAGCTGACTTCGCCACTTTTATTCCATTTTTATTGAAAATGTTATCAACCACTATTCAACTTGATTTTCTGATTTGTTTTGGATTATTGAGCATGTGTCTTGGATTGTGTTTTCATGATAAGCGAATCCAAGAAAGGCTAGACTTCAAAAACCTTCAAACCGCGCTTATTGACGAACAGCTTAAAACTTTAAGGACGCAACTTAACCCGCACTTTTTATTCAATGCACTCAACACGGCCGTCAGTCTAATTAGATTAAAACGCGACGAAGAAGCGGTACAGGCGTTAGCAGAGTTAAGTAGCATGTTACGAAAAATTTTAGAACATAAGCATGACACTGGCTCTAAGGTTAAAGAAGAAGTTGCCTTTATCAAAAACTATCTTTGCATTCAACAAATGCGGTTTTCTGATAAGTTAGATGTCAAAATATCTGTTGAAGAAAACTGTTTAGAACTAGAAATTCCTAATATGTTGCTACATCCTTTAGTTGAGAATGCGGTACAACATGGCTCTCAACTCGAGTCAAATCGAAACCTTGTAGATTTGAAGGTTAGCCGCAATGAAGACCAATTACTGGTAAAGTTAACGAATAAAGTTGCGGAGAATGATCAACACAAGGGCTTTGGTATCGGAGTTTCCAACACCAAAGACCGTTTAGCAAAGTTATATAAAAACTATCGTTTAGATTTAAGCGCCAACCGTGATGGCTTTTTTGAAACCACTCTAATCATTCCTATTAGTGACGCCAATGTTTGACATTTTAATAGCAGACGATGAACAACTAGCTCGAGAAACAGTTAAATATCTATTGGCACAGTGCGAACAAGTAGGCAAAGTTTATGAAGCAAATAATGGGAAATCTGCATTACAATTAGCCCGCCTATATCACCCTAAGATAGTTTTACTGGATATTGAAATGCCAATTGTCGATGGTATTGAGGTAGCCGAACAATTGCCTAAAGAAACAAGCATCATTTTTATCACTGCTTTTAACCATTTCCAGAATAGAACGCATTCCAGAGAATATTCTGATTATTTGTTAAAACCCTTTAAAGATGAAGAATTCTATCAATGTCTTCACAAAGCCTGCACCATTCAACACAGACTCTCAACATAAAATTGACTAGAGACATCTTTAGGTGAATATCCCCACTGTCATTGTCCACAATAAAGCCGCTAGAATTGCGGCATAGGTGGCGGGTACAATTTGTGACTTAACGTGGTCCATTAAATCGCACCCAGTAGTCATGGAGCTTAGGATTGTGGTGTCTGAAATAGGTGAACATTGATCACCATACACGCTACCATTTAGAATAGTTGCAAAACATACCATCATAAAGAGTTCTGGATTGTCTAACCCTTGTGTCTGGGCAATAGTCCAAGCCAAAGGCAAACCTAAAGGGAAAGCGATGGCGTACGTTCCCCAACTCGTACCGGTAGAAAATGCGATAACCATAGTCATTAGCTGTAAAATTATCGGTAAACACCAAAATGGGATATGCTCACCTAAAGATTCAACTAAATAGATACCACCCCCCAATTGTTTGCTTAACACTCCGATTGTTAAGGCGAACATCAAAATGACCGAAGCCACCACAACGCCCTTTAATCCATTTCCAAAACCATCTAAGACATGTTTTAGTGACATCCCTTTGGCCAGCGCAATAAAAATAGACAGAAACAAAGCTCCCGAAAAAGCCCAATGTATCTGCGGTGTTCCTGTAGTAAAAAAAGATCCAATCGCAATGACAATCAAGCTAACCAAAGGTAAAACAAACTCCAATCTATGGGCCGAATAACCTTCAGGTACTTGGCTCTCGTGTAGTTCTTTGGCACTAATTGGTGACGCGGTCGGCCCATCTAGTGCGCCAGTTTCTCTCGCTCGCTTATTTGCCTTTTTAAGAAGCGGGCCGCTGAAAGTGGTGATATTCAAACTTAATAGCAAAGTACCTACTACTGCAAAAATAGCGTAAAAACTAAAGGGAACACTGGCAAAAAAGAACGCTATCCTATCACTTTCTGTGGCTAAGAATGCCACGCCAGGTATGAACAAGAAAACTTGAATATAAGCAGGCCATGCATTAAACGCAATAATGGACGCAATCGGTGACGCAGTAGAGTCAACCACATAACTCAGCTCTTCATGGCTAACCCCCGCCTTATCCGCTATTGGTTTAACCGTTGTGCCTACTAATACGGTACTCATAGTGCCCCCCTGAAAAAACACTAATCCTAAAAACCAAGTGACAACTTTGGCGGAACGTGGCCCTTTGACATAATGCTGGCTCATATGATCGGCAAAGGCTTTGGCGGCGCCAGTTTTCGCCCAAATCCCCATGAGGCCTCCGAGTAACCATAAGTACAAAATAAGTATGGAAGCAGCACTTGCTGTACCTATATTGGGGATAAATACTTCATGAGTAATATCAAAGCGTCCTAACATGACTGCCCCAGTTACAATTCCTCCAAACAATGCAACTAAAGGCTCTCGGGTCATTAAGCACAGTGCTACAGCCACAAATGCTGGCAACAAAGACCACATTCCAAAATGAAAATCTGCTTTAAGCAACACCACGTTATCAATAGTCCCCCTATATACCCATTGTTGACTGACTGGAGGTTTCGTATTTTGTTTGTCTAACGCTGATTGCCTAAGCGGAGAGTTTTCGTAAGGCACTTGGTTAGTAATCAACACCTCCTGACCGTTTGCCCGATAGGCTAGTTGTCCTAATTCATTGTTGTACGTTTGATACGATAACTGGGATTCGACCCAAGTTGGACTGACTTGAAAATTCACGTAAAGAGCACTGAGCAGACTGATGATAAAGAATATAAAGCTAATGCGTTTTGTAAATTCAAACATACAGGTTATCTTATGGACACTATTTGCAGCTTAGTTTGTCTGTACTTGCTACAAACGTCTAGATTTACTTCTTATAAAATGAGGAATAATAGCCATGAAATCCAAAATTCTTTTAATTACAGCGATGACGGCAGTTTTTTCAACGAGTACTAGTTTTGCACAAGACAATTGGGCAAACACCCAAATCCTAAGTCAACATGTAAGTGGCTCGGTGCACATGTTAGAGGGTATGGGAGGAAACATTGGCGTGTCAGCCGGTGATGAGGGAATACTCATCATTGATGACCAATTTGCGCCTCTCGCCGAAAAAATAGCGGCAGCTATTGGCGAGATAGCGAAAACCCCAATGAAGTACGTAGTAAATACTCACTATCATGGAGATCACACCGGTTCTAATAGTTATTTTTCTGAAATTAAAGGTAGCACTATCTTTGCACATCACAATGTGCGCAAACGCTTAGCCGCTAAAGAAGAGCACACCCACAGCGAATTACCCGTTGTGACTTATCAACAAGGAGTCACCTTTCATTTTAATGGTGACACTATAAAAGTTATGCATTTACCCTCTGGGCATACCGACAGCGACAGCGTCATCTGGTTTGAAGAAGCGAATGTTTTACACCCAGGAGATTTATTCTTTGAAGGCCGTTTTCCCTACATTGACCTAGATGGAGGTGGTACGGTTTCAGGTTATATTAAGAACGTAAAACAACTCATTGCTATGCTAAAAGATGACACAAAAATCATCCCAGGCCACGGTAACTTAGCCTCGAAAGCTGACTATCAAAAAGCTCTGGATATGATTGTTGATACAGCGGCCATAGTTAAAGGCATGAAAACCAAAGGTGTAAGTATTGAAGATGCAGTAAAACAAGGCCTAGGTGAGAAATATAAAGGTTGGTCGTGGAACTTCATCACGGAACAAAAGTGGATCACGACTTTGTATAATGGGCAGTGACCCACAGGTCTAAACCAGTGATCTTTACCCCCGCTAACGAGCAACAACTCTTACAGCTTAAGAATTGGTTTTCTGATCATCGTGCTATGTATACTTGGGGAGGTCCAAACATGACCTACCCTATTTCTGACAAAACCTTTCTTAAATTCTTGACTGCAAATCATATCAACTCATATTGCCTATTAAACGATGAGCAACAACTGCTAGCGTTTGGCCAATTTTATCGACGATTAGAACATCACCATCTTGGAAGGCTTGCAGTCAACCCCAAGTTTCGGGGTAAAGGATTAGCAAAAATACTCATCAAGCTGCTCCTTGAACAAGCTTATTCGCAACAGCCTGCCAAAGGAGCTTCTCTATTTGTTTTCAGAGATAACGAAGTGGCATATCGCTGTTATCAATCACTGGGGTTTATTGAAACAGATTATCCCGAGACCCCCTTCCCTGGTAATATGCAAAATTGTGCCTATATGAGAAAAGACAGTATTTCCGACTGTTAGCCAATGACTTGCGGATTCTGTTTTAGACCTAATGAGCTTTTAAAAAACGCCTTTCACCTGCAATCCACGTTTCAAGTACTTGCGTTTTCCATATATCTTGGGGGGAGATGGTAAATATATCTTGGTCTATCAAAATAAAGTCCGCCCATTTTCCTACTGTTAAGCCGCCTAAGATAGTCTCTTGATGAGCAGCGTAAGCCGCATCGATGGTAAATCCACGAAACGCTTGTTTAACCGTCACTGATTCACTAGGTATCCAACCATCATCCGGGCGATTATTGCGATCTTGCCTAGTGACTGCTGCGTGCAAACCGAAAAATGGATTGGAAAGTTCAACCGGAAAATCAGAACCAAAAGCAACCGGGGAACCTTGTTTCAAAAAAGTTTGCCAAGCATAAGCTCCCTTTAACCTTTGGGCTCCAAGTCTATCTTTTGCCATATTCATATCGCTAGTGGCGTGTGTGGGCTGCATTGCAGGAATAATACTTAGGTCTTTAAAACGTGGAATATCATTTATATTGATCACTTGGGCATGTTCAACTCGATTTCGTAGAGCGCGACCACCTACCCGACTAAAACTGTCAGCAAACTGGTCTAACGCTAAACGGTTGGCTCTGTCACCTATAGCGTGAAAATTTAGTTGGAATCCATGACCTAAAACCAAATCAAATAGTGGCTTTAAGTCATTTTCTCGTGTTACCAATAACCCACTATTATCCGGGGCATCAGAGTAGGGCTCCAACAAAGCGGCACCGCGGCTACCCAAAGCTCCATCACCGTAAGCTTTTACACTTCTTATGGACAACCAATCGTATTGATCCTGCACATGGCCAGTTTTTAATAGTTCCTTAAGTACCGGGGATGTTGCCGCAATCATTGGATAAATGCGCACCGGAAGTGAGTGCTCAGCGACGCGTCTTTTGTAGTAGTCATAGACGGCTTTACCCATACCGGCATCATGCACACTAGTTATACCTTCAGACAAAAGATGACTACCTGCAGCGTTCAGCTGCGCTGCTAAGGTTGCTTCCGAGGTTTTAGGCAAATGCTTAAGCAATAAATTTTCAGCATTATCAATTAAAATACCAGTTGGATTGCCGCGATCGTCACGCATGATTTTTCCACCAGGAGGATCCAGTGTATCTTTAGTAATTCCTGCGATTTCAAGGGCTTTGCTATTTACCCAACTAGCATGACCATCTACCCGCGACAACATCACTGGTTTGTTCTTAACATATTCATCTAATAAATTAGCATTAGGAAACGCTTTGCTTGGCCACAGAACTTGATTCCACCCTCGGCCAATGATCCAAGGTGATTGTTGTTGACTCTTAGCATATGCCTGCACCATTTTTGCGGCATCTAATGCTGATTGACTCTCTCGCAAATCAACTTGTAAGATGCTTCCGCCTAAGCCCATCACATGCCCGTGGGCGTCGATTAATCCTGGTAACAATACTCTATTCTTGCCGTCAATTTGGGTAGCTCTAGGGAAACCTTGATTAAGCTCAGCGCCACCAATCGCAATCACTTTACCGCCATCAAAAACCATGTTTGAAAAGCGTATAAGCTCACCTGAATTATCTAAGGTGTAACCTTTTACATTTTTGATATGAGTTTGAGCGGCAAACGTTATGGAACTGACCAATAGTAAAAAACTAGTAAGTATTATTTTCACAAGCAAATCCAACAGAGAGTTTTGCTTAACTTGCCCTAGATTTTATCTAGATGCAAAAAAATCATTAAATAAGCAAAACGGCAAATATTTAAAAGAAGTGTTTAAGAAACACAGGAACTAGTTGCAGGCAATTAATCCATTAACAAGAGTAACTGAACCACTATAACGAATCAGTTCTTGGCCCTTTGAATCTAAGATTATTGCTTGATTCATGTTTTTTGGTAGGTCGTACCGATGACGTAATTGATTACGAAACCGGCCACTTATTTCAACGTGAGGTGCAACCTTTCGCCAGTTATTTAAATCTATAAACTGAATCTTCTGTTTTTTGATTTGTGTATCCAATTGGGAAATTTCATCATTGAAATATTTGTCGGCTGAACGTTTTAGAGAATAAACAATAGTACACTTAGCTTGAGCAAAGACGGCGTCTTTGGCTGTCACTGCCTGCGGAATTGATACCAGTTGCAACAATATTATGCTTACCAAATACCGCAATCTATTAGTTCCTCGGAAACGTTACAGTGAATACAAATTATACTAAGCATAGAACCTAATCAAATTTTCGCGTTAAATCAACATACTAGGTACATTTAGCAAATGATCGTCGTTCCAGATTTGGCTCATCTTTTGTTGATCTATATTGCCACCAGATAAAACTACCAAAACTTTTTGTGGCTCAGATTGCGACTTAAGCCATTCAATTACGGCCCCCATACTCATCGCGCTAGTGGGTTCAACGTGCACCTTTAGCAAGTGCTGCAACCACTGAGTCCAATAGGCAATTTTTTCTTCATCTATTTCATAAAAGCCGTCTAATGATTGTAAGTGAGGGAACGTTTCCCTGCCCACTTGTAAAGTTGCTGCACCATCAGCCAAGGTATTTGGCTGTGCTGATAACGACTGAATAATCCCACTACGTAAAGATTCTGCGGCGTCGTTGGCGAGCAAAGGTTCAACTCCAATAACCTTTGCCGTTGGATTTAAAGCTTTTGCGCTAACTAGTGTACCCGAAACTAGACCGCCTCCACCTACCGGTGCAAATACAGCATTGACGTCGCCAACTTGCTTATGAGCTTCAAGCATTACAGTACCTTGACCGGCAATGATATCTTTGTGATTAAAAGGTGGCGTCCATAACACTCCGGCCTTTTTCGCCGCCGCTGCGACCTTTTCATCCGCCTCTTTTCTCGTGGCGCTTAAATCAAGTGTCGCCCCATAATATTGTGTGGCTGCGGCTTTGACTTTCGAAATATTCTGGGCACTATAAATCGTTGCCTTTACACCCAACACTTTAGCGGCGTACGCGACTGCTTGGGCATGATTTCCAGAACTGCTGGCTATCACCTGAGCCCCTAACTTGCTGTCATCCTTGGCCTTTAACATCATGTTTAACGCACCACGTAACTTAAATGCTCCGGTTGTTTGGAAACATTCTGCTTTGAATAATATTTCATGGCCTAGCCAGCTGTTTAATAATTGCGATTCAAGTATCGGCGTGTTCTTAATATATCGACTGATACGCTTTTCGGCAGATTGCACATCAGCAAAAGTCACATTGGGCATATAGTGTTATTCATTATAAAGGCTAATTAACGTTGCATGATGGTAGCTTGTAGTTGCTATTTTCGCATCAACAATTATGCTGACTGCTGGTTAAATTGTTGAAGGATACAAAAATGGGTTTACTTGATGCTTTACTCGGCAACGCTTCTGAAATTGACGTCAACGAAGTGGCAGAAGAATTAGCACCAATAATTGGTGAAACTGAGAACATACAACAAGTTTTTAAAGTGGTTAGAGATATGTATGTATTCACTAACAAACGTCTAATCCTGATTGATAAGCAAGGGATGACAGGCCGTAAAGTTGATTACCATTCAATTCCATATCGCGCTATTACGCAATTCAAAATCGAGACCGCAGGGCACTTTGATTTAGATGCGGAACTCAAAATTTGGGTATCTGGCCAAGATAAGCCGATTGAAAAAGAGTTGAAAAAGGATACTGTGGTAGGTATCCAGCAAACTTTAGCCACTCATATGTTTGCATAATCGCTCTATGATATTGACAAATTTTTGCCTTAGTACTCAATGCTAAGGCAAAAAAACGTCATTTTAGCTACGTAATAAGTTGCAGGTTAGCTATGTTAAAAACCGCTTTGGTATTAGGTTCGACAGGTTTAGTAGGCAAAACCTTGGTTGAGCAACTTTGCCTAGATAATCGTTACCAAACTGTCACATGTTTATTGCGAAAGCCGCTGTCCAATAGTTTTTTCCAGCAAAACTCAGATAAGATTCAGCCCATAGTTATCGATTATGAAAAATTGCAAGATTATCAAGGCTACTTTGGTTGTGAGCACATTTTTGTATGTTTAGGTACAACGATAAAAAAGGCGGGAAACAAAAGTGCGTTTAGAAAAGTAGACTTCGAATACATACATATTGCTGCTCAACTTGCCAGAGCGCAGCGTGCTCAAAGTTTTGTATGGATTTCTTCTGTTGGGGCCAATGCTAAAAGTGCTAATTTTTACTTGCGAGTAAAAGGTGAGTTAGAAAACGCCATATTGGCAATGTCAGGTTTAAACCATGCAGCCGCTGTCAGACCATCTTTGTTATTAGGTGAACGTCAAGAGAAGAGGCCCGCCGAGAAACTTGCCGCAATGTTAAGTCCCTTGTTGTCTCCGCTACTGATAGGTAGGTTAAGCAAGTACAAAGCTGTTAAGGCCTATGATGTGGCGGCTCAGATGATCCGCCTACAGGTATTTTGATGATGCCATTGAATTATGCTTTAGGTAACTCACATCTAACATGACCGGTGACTCAGCTAATTTAGCTAAGCCACTCATCACCCTAGATAACAAGTCAAGCAAACCTGCTCAATGTCGCACAATTGGTAGCCTGAAAATTACTGGAATAATTCCAACTCGTCAATTTCCACAAACATTTTGTCACCATAATTATTTAGCACTTCAAAGCGGAAAAATCTTGCGGTGATAGCGTCCTCGAAATCCCCCCCTGTTGACTCGCCCAAAGACAAGAAGAACTCGGTTTCTTCTGTAAATTCTTCGCCATCTGTTGATACGTATAAAGCAATATTTTTAGGACTTCTACCTAATTCCAACGACTGCTTATTAATCTTAATTAGGATACCTGTAAGTGTGACTTGTTTGCCAAAATCAACTTGCAACCAAGGTGTGATATGGTTGCCATTATCATCTACGTTTTTCGCCATCCAAATACCACGACTGATTTTATTACTTGCGTCTTGATTATCCTTTTGATTGTAGACAAAACCATCAAATGCAGCTTCTGGCGCATCTTGCCCATAAAAACTACTAGCCGAATAACTGTCCGCCGATAAACCGTTAGTATCTATCAACGCCACATTGTTATTTTCTCCCGTTTCTTTTAGTTGCCCATCTGGTGTTCCACTATCTACAACTGAACCATTTTCATATAACTTAGGTAACGCAATAGCTGTCAATTCACAATCATCGGAGTCATAAACGAAATCGACTAAACTTCCGCTGTTTCTCGACAACAATAACGTGTCATACCAACGTTGTCCTACCACTGTATCTAGACTAAAACGGAAGTCATATTGGTCAGCGTTACAATAAATCTCATCCTCTTCATCCACAATCAACACTTTTACATCCACATTGCCATTTGCATTGATAGTTAATTCATTGGCGATGGACTGATATGAAGCTTGTTCAGCAAATGTACTGAAAGACAAAATACCAAGAAAAAAAACGCTTGTTTTTAAGTGACGCATAACAGGTTATCCGGAAGTTATTAATTAGACATGTTCGAATTAGCAATAACGGTGCCAGCCAAAGATCTAATTAATCGGTCCTAGAATTGAACAAAATTAAAAGGAAACTCAAGGCAATACTCTCCATGGAGCTTTGGTTATACGTTGAAAGTGATCCACGTAATATCAACTAAATTCACAACAGTCATTTTATTACGCAAAGGTCACTTCATTTCACATGTTAAAAGAGAAGTGCAGCCCATAAAAATAGGTAAACCTTTTCCGCCTAAAGAGCTTTCCTCCTAATTAATCGGCAACGCTATGCCATTTAAAAATCTTTATTAAAGACTGACGTTCTTATATCTTTGTAACCTATATAGATTTCCAATAGGGCTGCTAACTTAGTAGCGTGACCTTAGCCTGATAAGAGTTTGAATGGGATTTAAATTTAAACAATTTACTATTGAAGACTATGCGTGCGCGATGAAAGTAGGTACTGATAGTCTAATGTTGGGCAGTTGGGTACAAAGTCACGATGCTCAAAAGATTTTAGATATAGGTACTGGCAGCGGATTATTAGCCATTATGCTGGCTCAAAAGTCACAGCAAGCTTGTATAATCGACGCTATTGATATCGACGCTGCAGCAATTTCGCAAGCCAGAGACAATGCTAAAAATTGCCCATGGGAAGCACAACTGTCTTTCCACAATATTGACCTGCAAACATTTTGTAGCGCCACAGCGTATGATTTAATTGTCAGTAATCCTCCATATTTCCCGATTAATATTAGAGTCAATAAGACCCAATCGGCTAAGAATCGACTAAATGCACGGCAAACCCTAGCGTTAGATCACCCAACACTTTTGCGAGCGGTTAGTACGCTTCTATCATCCGATGGAAAATTTTGTTGTGTATTACCTATGGATATAGCGACACTGTTTATAACAGAGGCTGAATCAGTGGGCTTGTTTTGTACACGCGAACTGCAAGTACAACCTAAACCATCCTCACCCGTAATCAGGTTGCTATTAGAATTTACCCCGACCAAAACAAGCAAAAACTCGGAAAGACTCACTATTTACAACCACCTAAATCAATATACCCAGGAGTATAAAAAGCTTTGTAAAGATTACTATCTGAATTTTTGACGGCTTTAACTTTTGACAGCTACAGCGCTTATCCACTATCTTTTGATACATAGGTTGTAATTAAACTTCTGGTAGTCTTGGGGAGAGATTATGAAAATATATGAATTACCCAAATCCATTTCTTCGTTGATTAACGAATTACAAGTCGTACAAATTGATTGGCAAAACATACCTATACAAATCCCCAAATTCGCGGTTTATGCAATTTTAGAAAACCCATTATTTGATCAGTTTATGTTTAGAAATGGTAAGAGAATTGGATTACTGCAACTTGGTCAATACACAGTTCCAGTAATAGAACCTTTTCGTGCAGATACAGAATTTCATGCAAATTTTGCGGTAATTATTAGCCATAACAGAGGTAATCATTTTGGTTTATATGGATTCCCCGCCGACAATCTCGAGGCCGACCTAAGACTTTCGCGGTCTGATGGCGCTGCGAATACAATTGTTAGTGAATACCTATAACAAAAAAATTAAGGCAAAGTTTAAACACTTAAACACCTCTTGGTTAGAATTTTAGTGGTAGAAGTTTTCTGAAAACTAGGCGTCTCGAACCAGTCCTTTTTCAATACTGCGGATTAATCTTTGAGTTAAGCGGCTATCGTCTGAAGATATTTCAGCAGCTTTATTGTGTTGCTGTTCTAAAGCCCAATAAATATGCTCTCTTACAAGTTCTGTTGTTTGGCCTAGTGCGTTATGCAACACAGTCACAATTTCTTCGCTGTAATTAGCGTTTCCCAATCCCACGGCTAAATTACGTTGCCAGCGTTCGAATCCAATCCGTCTAATCGGCGACCCTTCAGTATTTTTTAGAAAAGTAACTTCGTCCCAAGCAAACAGGTCAATGAGATCTTGGCTCATAAGTTTTTTTCTGGGGTGAAAATCTGCTTCGTCAGTAATATTGGCGTAACGATTCCACGGACAAATAAGTTGGCAATCGTCACAGCCGTACACACGGTTACCAATCAAAGCTCGGTATCGAATTGGAATGGCCCCCTTTTGCTCTATTGTCAGATAAGAAATACAGCGCCTAGCGTCCACTACATAAGGTTCGACAATTGCTTGGGTGGGACAAATTGTGAGACAGGCAGTGCAACTGCCACAATTTTCAGTCACCGGCTTATCAACTGGCAAAGGGATATCTACAAACAACTCCCCTAAGAAGAACCAAGATCCAGCTTGACTATTAATCGTAAGTGAGTGCTTACCTGTCCAACCTATCCCTGCTTTTTGGGCAATTGCATGCTCTAACACTGGCGCAGAATCAACAAAGGGACGAAAGTTTAATTCAGCGCATTCTTGCTTTATTTTCTCGCCCAACTTTTTTAAACGTGCGCGCAGCAACTTATGATAATCGCGACCAAGAGCATAGCGGCTGATATATGCTTGTTGCTTTTTTTTTAACGTTTTTGCGAATTTTGCATCGGGAGGTAGATAATCCATTCTGACGCTGATTACACGCATGGTTCCAGGCAATAGTTCTGCTGGCCTCGCGCGTTTCATGCCGTGCTCCGACATATAATGCATGTCCCCGGCATAGCCTTTTTCTAGCCATGATTTTAGGTGAGATTCATGTTGTTCTAGATCAACATCACAAATACCTACTTGTTGAAAACCTAGCGCTTTCCCCCAAGCCTTGATATTTTCAGCCAAAGACAACAATTCAGAAGTGGTAGGAGACGACATTGACAAACCTGTTAACCGAGCAAGCGGCTCAAATTCTAGCACATAAAATTGTGAGTTCAGAACAAGTGAAGTTATTGGAGTCTAAAGCCGCCCAAATGGCTGGATGTAGTATGTTCGAATTAATGCAACGCGCTGGCGACACTGCCTTTCAAAAATTAATACAATATTGGCCTAACGCACAAAATATTATCGTTGTTGCTGGCAATGGTAATAATGCAGGTGATGGCTATGTGTTAGCTAAATTAGCGTTAAATAACGGCATGAGGGCGATTGTGGTATGCCAAGACCCTAACAAAGCACTCCAAGGTGTAGCAAAACAAGCGCAATCACAATGGAATGACGCTGGGGGTCTTACACTAAAATTTACAGAACAAGATTTTAGCAAATTTGATGTAATTGTGGACGCTTTGTTAGGCACGGGAGTACAAGGAGAAGTTAAACCTAATTTTCAGACCGTTATACAAAAAATGAACCTCTCCAAGCAACCTGTATTGAGTATAGATTTACCTTCGGGGATGAATGCCAATACCGGAGAAGCATTGCCTATTAGTGTTATTGCAGATGTCACAGTTAGTTTCATTGCAGTTAAACCTGGATTGGTTACTGGAGTGGGTAAAGAAACTTGCGGCAAGCTTAGTTTTGCCGACTTGCGTATTGCTTCTGAGTTTTTTGGTATTGCTCAGAGCACAGCCCAATTAGTCGATTGGAAAGCATTGCAACCAATAAAACCCAGAACTGAAAACGCCAACAAAGGTTCTTTTGGAAAACTATTATGTATTGGCGGTAATCAAGGAATGGGAGGAGCAATTCGACTCAGTGCTGAAGCGGCGCTGCGATGCGGCACAGGGTTAGTAAAAGTTTATTGCCACTCTGCAAGTTGTTTAGCTATTGCTTCGGGTCGTCCAGAAATAATGATTGTAGATAAAGACCTTGAAACTGCATTGCAATGGTGTTCCGGCATTATTATTGGCCCAGGATTAGGTCAAGACCCGTGGGCTCAACAACAGTTTAATGATGTGATGACTTACCTTAAAAAACAACCTAAACCTTTGGTCATTGATGCTGACGGATTAAATGTATTAGCGACGAAAAGTGATACTAAAGCACTCTTGGATACGTTTACGCAATTACCTGCGCTGATCTTAACTCCTCACCCTGGAGAAGCGAGTCGTTTACTTGGCTGTAATATTCCTCAAATTGAAAACAATAGGTATTTGGCTAGCAAAACTATCTCTCAGAAGTTTAACGCTATATGTGTACTAAAAGGCGCAGGCACGATAATTCAATCTAATAGCCCAAATCCAAAGGATAGATGCTGGGTATGCACTGGAGGTAATCCTGGCATGGCAACCGCGGGGATGGGTGATTTATTAACCGGTGTTATTGGCTCTTTTTTAGCGCAAGGAATGTATTCGGATCAGGCAGCTGTTTATGCCGTAAGTGCTCATGCCGAAGCAGCAGACAGAATTGCACTACAATTCGGTCAACGTGGTATGATTGCCACAGATCTATTTCAACCTTTGCGAGCCATTGTTAACGGACTATGAGCAATTCAATTACTTCTCCGATTGAGGATTTACCCTCTAGACATTATGACTTAATAGATGAACAAGCCACTGTTGCTTTGGCTGAGAAATTGTCGCAGCGATGTCATCAAGGCATGGTGATCTACCTTGAGGGCGATTTAGGCGCTGGTAAGACGACTTTTAGCCGCGGTTTTATCCGAGGGCTAGGGCATAAAGGTAAGGTCAAAAGCCCTACTTACACTTTAGTTGAGCCCTATGAATTAGCACAATGGCGAGTGTTTCATTTTGACTTGTACCGCTTGTCTGATCCTGAGGAGTTAGAGTTTATGGGCATTCGTGACTATTTTGACGCAGATTGTATTTGTTTAATTGAATGGCCAGACAAAGGCGCTGGACTCTTGGCATTAGCGGATTTACACATTAGTATTGAATATACGCAAGCAGGACGCGCGTTATCGATGCAGGCAAAATCGGCAAAAGGTTCGGATTTGCTTAAACTTTTAGACTAGAATAATAATAATGCAAACGTGTAGCTTTAAAAAACTCAATCTAACCTTAATCAGTTTTTTACTGATGGCTTTTAGCACTGTAGGTTTTGCTAAAAATAGCATCGAAGGATTGCGTATATGGCCTTCACCGAATACCACGCGTTTAGTTTTTGACTTAGAAAATACGCCAAGCTACACCTACTTCACATTAAAAAACCCACAACGATTAGTTGTCGACATCGAAAATACCCCTAAAAATTTCGATTTCTCAAAAGTTGTAAATGACAGTAAGTTAGTCAAAAAAGTGCGTTACAGTACCGCTAAAAATCCTCAATCAGTACGCGTTGTGATTGAGTTATCCAAACCGCTGGAAAAAAATATTTTCGCTTTACCTCCTACCGCTCCTTATGGGGACCGATTAGTCATTGACCTAAATGATCCTGACTCTGCAGCACCTCAAATTGTATTAAATTCAAAATCCTCCAATGATAGAGACATAATAATTGTTATCGATGCCGGACACGGTGGTGAAGACCCAGGCTCGATCGGACGAGCGGGTAGTTATGAAAAAAATGTCACCTTGGGAATAGCAAAACGTTTAGAAAAGCTGATAGCCAATGAAAAAGGCATGAAACCAATAATGACTCGTACTGGGGATTATTATATTTCGCCCAACAAACGACCTCAAATTGCCAGAAAACATAAAGCTGATATGTTTGTATCAATACACGCTGATGCGTTTACCACACCACAACCAAGTGGAGCGTCAGTGTGGGTATTATCTATGAAACGAGCCAATACAGAATTGGGGCGCTGGATGGAAAGTACAGAACGTCATTCAGAACTATTAGGTGGAGCTGCTGAAATTATCCAAGATACCGCTAATGAACGTTATCTTGCCGAAGCGTTTCTCGATATGTCTATGGATTACTCTCTTACCACGAGTTACGACGTGAGTCGCGATATGATTAAACATTTGAGTAAGGTAACAAAGCTACATAAAAAAATCCCCCAAGCGGCGAGCCTTGCGGTATTAACGTCTCCAGATATACCGTCAATTTTGGTGGAAACAGGATTTATCTCTAATCCTCAAGAAGAGAAAAACTTAAATTGGTCTCAATATAGACAAAAATTGGCCGTGTCTGTATTCAATGGACTCAAACAACACTTTAAAGGCTCACCTCCTGATGGCTCGTTATGGGCCAAATGGAAACAAGAAAAACGCACACATAGAGTCCGTAGTGGAGAATCCTTATCGTTACTTGCGCAACGTTATAATGTGCGTGTTAGTACACTAAAAAAAGCCAATAATTTAAATACCGATGTGGTGCGTATTGGACAAGTGCTAACTATCCCGAGTACCTAATCCATCCCACAAACACTGATTCCAAGGTCTTCTTTTGCCGATTCAAATTTTACCCGCTAGATTAGCCAACCAGATAGCCGCTGGAGAAGTAGTTGAACGCCCAGCATCTGTAGTCAAAGAGCTAGTGGAAAATAGCTTAGATTCAGGGGCAAACTCGATAGAAATAGATATCGAAAAAGGCGGACATAAGCGCATTTTGATCAGAGACAACGGTAGCGGTATCGTACATGAAGAACTCGCCTTAGCACTAAGTCGCCATGCCACCAGTAAAATAACTAAGCTAGATGATTTAGAAGCCATCTGTAGTTTGGGGTTTCGTGGTGAGGCGCTGGCCAGTATTAGTTCAGTGGCGCGATTAAGTCTCAGCTCTAAACCAGCAGACCAATCCCAAGCTTGGCAAGCCCATTGTGAGGGTCGCGATATGCAAGTACAGCTCAATCCAGTTGCGCACCCTGACGGTACCAGTGTTGATGTCGTCGATCTGTTTTTCAACACGCCCGCAAGACGCAAGTTTTTACGCACTGAAAAGACTGAATTTGCGCATATAGACGAAATCGTCAGGCGTATTGCGTTGTCGCGTTTTGATGTGAGCTTTAAACTTAAACATAATGGTAAATTACTCCGTAAATACCCCGCTGTGAAAACACCAGAATTGCAGTTAAAGCGAATTGCCGCAATCTGCGGTAAAGACTTTGCTGAGCAGTGCATTGAGTTAAATAGTCAATACCAGCAATTTGAATTACATGGCTGGTTGGCACAACCCAACCACGCGAAAGCCCACAGTGAGTTTCAATATTTCTATGTGAATGGTCGTATGATGCGTGACAAGCTAATCAATCACGCGGTTCGCCAAGCGTTTGAAGGACTTATAGCTAGCGACCTAACCCCAACGTATGTATTGTATTTGACCCTCGAGCCCAGCCAAGTTGATGTAAATGTGCACCCTGCAAAACATGAAGTCAGATTTCATCAAGCAAGACTAGTGCATGATTTTATATACAGAGCATTGACGGACTCCTTGAATCAATTTTTTCAACAGGGACAGCAGCAGGAAAGCCAAGAAGTAACGGTATTGCCTCACGCTGAGCCAAAGCACGATTATATCGTGCCATTGCAAAGCCAGCCTTCTAAACCCAAAGTAGACGAAGAAGCCTCAGGTTACAGTGAATCTAATGTTAAACCAGCTAACTATGCTAATACAGTGGTAAGCAAAGCGAAATCTGATTACTTAGTCAACGCTTCACCAGTAGTAAGTCAGGCAACAAAAAATTATCAACAGCTAATGACAGTGTCAGCCGCTGGGCAATCAGAAAACGTTTCAGACTATGCTGGGCAATGGTTGCAGGTGGCAGCAAACAAGATATTGGTGAAGCTTGAGCCAAATTTTTTTCTAGTGGAATTAAATGCTTTGCGACAAAGTGTGATGTGTAAGCGTTATGCGGACGCAATGCCTGTTAGTCAACCTTTGTTAATGCCTATTTCCATTGCTTCTTCTGCTAAGTTGCAGATCCAAGCGAAAGCGCTATATCAACCTCTTTTGGAAAATAGTGTAGAAATAGGATGGACGCCCAATAGAATTATTTTGAGAAAAGTGCCGGCCGGATTAAGACAGTTGTGTTGGATAGAATGTTTGGAAGAAATTTTATCTTGTGAACAAACAGAGACCATTAAAGTACGTGAACACTTGCTAACCTGTATAGCTTCGACAAGAAATGTTGATTCTTCCCAACCGCAGGAATTGTGGCAACAATTTATGAGTTCAACCACTAACCTACAACAAGATATTGCGCAAATAGGCAAACCAGTGGAATTAGAAAAGTGGCTTGATACCTATGAATGACGTCAACACATATAAAAATGAATCCTTTCCCACGGCATTATTTTTGATGGGGCCCACCGCGTCTGGAAAAACGGACTTAGCTATTGAACTATGCGAAAACCTTCCTTGTGAAATAATTAGTGTTGATTCTGCATTGATATACCGAGGCATGGACATAGGTACGGCTAAGCCAAGTGCAGTTGAGCTGCAAAAGGCACCTCATAAATTAATTGATATTTTAGATCCTGCGCAGAGCTACTCTGTTGCTGAATTTCGAAGAGATGCTCTTTTGGCTATGCAAGAGAGCACAGCCAAAGGCAAAATACCATTGCTAGTCGGTGGTACTATGATGTATTACAAAGCCTTAATTGATGGGCTTTCACCGTTACCAGAGTCTGATCAAGGTGTCAGGCGAGCAATAGAAAAACAAGCCGAAACATCGGGTTGGGATGTACTACACCAACAATTGGCGCAAATCGATCCAACGTCTGCAAAACGAATTCACCCCAATGATCCACAACGTTTGATCAGAGCCTTAGAAGTTTATCTTCTAACAAATCGCTCAATGACAGACTTGATGAAAACTAAGTCCGCCCCCATACCGTATAACATCAAGCAGTTTTGTATCGCTCCGCAAGATCGCAAAGTATTGCATCAGCGTATTGCTCAACGATTCCAAAGCATGATCGATAACGGTTTTCAGGCTGAAGTTGAAAAGTTAAAGGGCCGAAGTGATCTACATGCAGATTTGCCCTCTATAAGATGTGTAGGGTATCGGCAAATGTGGCAGTACTTAGATGGGGAATTCGATTTTGATGAAATGCGAGAAAAATCTATCGCCGCTACAAGACAACTAGCGAAAAGACAGTTGACTTGGCTACGAGGATGGGAAAATATTAACCCGTTGGACACGTTTTCGACTGACAATCTGTCGAAAGTCATTAAACTGAGTCAACTTCAATCCTAAAGCGGTCTATACAGCTATATGAATTTCTGTATAATCCCGATTTAGGGTAAATTTATAATAATAAAAAGGATAAATCATGGCAAAAGGGCAATCATTACAAGACCCGTTCCTCAATGCGCTGCGAAAAGAGCGTATTCCTGTGTCTATTTACCTTGTAAACGGTATTAAATTACAGGGACAAGTAGAGTCGTTCGATCAATTTGTAATTTTACTCAAAAATACCGTAAGCCAAATGGTTTATAAACATGCAATCTCAACCGTTGTTCCATCACGTGCTATTCCTATGCCTACTGCTGGTCAGACGGAAGCTGACGAAAACTAGATGGTTTTAGGAGATTGGCTTGTTTGACCGTTATGCAGCAGGTGAGCAAGCTGTTTTAGTACATGTTGATTTTGCTGATGAAAATAGCAAAGAAGATTTATTAGAATTACAATTACTAGTGTCGTCCGCTGGTGTAAACGCAGTAGACGTTGTCACCGGCACTCGTCAAGCGCCTCAAGCCCGCTATTTTGTTGGTAGTGGTAAGGCTGAAGAAATTGCCAATGCAGTCAGAGCCCAGCAAGCTGACGTGGTAATTTTTAATCATAGTTTATCCCCTTCCCAAGAACGTAATCTAGAACAACTTTGTAAATGTCGGGTGCTCGATCGCACTGGACTAATTTTAGATATTTTCGCGCAACGAGCACGTACTCATGAAGGAAAGTTACAAGTTGAACTAGCGCAGCTTAGACATATAAGTACTCGCTTGATTCGAGGCTGGACTCACTTAGATAAACAAAAAGGTGGAATAGGTCTGCGCGGTCCAGGCGAAAGTCAACTTGAAACCGATAGACGACTATTAAGAGAGAGAATCAAAGCGATTTTACGGCGCCTCGCTAAAGTACAAAAACAGCGAGAGCAAGGCCGTCGTTCTAGAGTGAGAGCTGAAATTCCAACTATTTCACTAGTAGGCTATACCAACGCGGGTAAATCAACGCTATTTAATACTATGACGCAGTCAGCAGTGTATGCAGCAGATCAACTTTTTGCGACTTTGGATCCCACACTCAGAAAAATTCAGTTACAAGATGTTGGCTCAGCTATTCTTGCCGATACGGTTGGTTTTATTAGACACCTGCCCCATGATCTTATTGCGGCCTTTAAAGCAACACTGCAGGAAACTCAACAAGCGAACCTACTGCTACACGTTGTCGACTATTCTGATGAGCAATTTCAAGAGAACATTGGGCAAGTAGATGAAGTATTGGAAGAAATAGAAGCTGATGATATCCAACAGTTAATAGTCTGTAATAAAATTGACCGCATGGATGGTGTGAATGCAAAAATAGATCGTGATGAATCTGGAATGCCAATTCGCGTCTGGATATCTGCTCAGCAAGGAATAGGAATTGATTTATTACACGCAGCAATTACTGAATGTTTATCAAAAAACATGGTACAACATAGTTTGTCTATCCCTCCGCAAAAAAGTAATTTGCGGGGTGTATTTTTTGAAATGAATTGTATTGCTTCACAAGACTACGCCGACAACGGAAATTGGTTAGTCGAGGTACGAATGGAGCAAAGCGACTGGAACAGACTTATAAAACGTATCGACGCAGACTTAGAGTCGTATATAGTGAAACATTAGCGAAACCTAACAGATCAAAAACTTTAAAATGCACGTATTGGTCCTAGACCTTATTTATTGAATTAACTAGTTGGAGAGAAATGATGGCTTGGAATGAGCCCGGTGGAAACAATAATGATCCTTGGAAAAACAAGGGCGGCCGAGATCAAGGCCCACCTGATTTAGACGAGGTATTCAAAAACTTGATGAATAAATTTGGCAAGTTTGGTGGTGGTAACAACAGCGGTTCATCAGGCGGTAAAAGCCTTGGTGGAATTGGCATGGCGGTTATTATTGGCATAATAGTCATTGGCTGGGTGTTTAGTGGTTTCTACACTATTCGTGAAGCCGAACGCGGCGTAGTGTTGCGTTTTGGTGAATTTAGTCACTTTGTCGATCCAGGCTTACGCTGGAAACCCACTTTTGTGGATACCGTCAAACCTGTTGATGTACAGACTATCCGCTCTATGCCTTCATCTGGTTCAATGCTAACTGAAGACGAAAACGTAGTACGTGTAGAAATGGAAGTTCAGTACCGCATCCTCGAACCATACAAATACAGTTTTGCTGTGACCAGTCCAGAAGAAAGTTTGAGCCAAGCTTTTGATAGCGCCATTCGTTATGTAGTGGGTCATTCGAAAATGGATGACGTATTAACTAGCGGCCGTGAAGACGCTAGACAAGCAGTGCGTGATGAATTAACCGGTATTATCGAATCCTACGATATGGGTATCTCTATCGTTGATATGAACTTCAAGGATGCAAGACCACCAGAGGAAGTAAAAGAAGCATTTGATGACGCCATTGCAGCGCAAGAAGATGAACAACGCTTTATCAATGAAGCTGAGGCTTACTCTAGAGAAATCGAGCCTCGTGCCCGCGGTCAAGTTAATCGAATGGCGCAAGAAGCGCAAGCTTATAAAGAACGTGTAACATTGGAAGCCCAAGGTGAAATAGCGCGTTTTGAAGAATTATTACCGCAATACAAAGCAGCGCCAGAGGTAACACGTAGCCGGATCTACATTGAATCTATGGAAGAAGTATACGGCAATACCAGTAAAATTTTGGTCGATACACAAGGCACTGGAAACATGATGTACTTACCTTTGGATAAAATATTGAGTAGCCAATCGGGACCAACTATTCCTGCAAACATTAGAAGTACAATTGAAGGATTGAGGAATCAAGACAATGATACCCAGGCGGTTAGCTCCAATTCCAGAAGCAGTCGTACTAGCGGCGTTCGAAGTGGGAGAAACTAAGCGATGAAAAATTTTATTGCACTAATAATCGTAGCCTTAGGCTTACTTATCTTTGGATCGTTGTTTGTTGTTGAAGAAGGCAACAAAGCCATAGTTATCCAATTTGGTAAGGTACAAAGAGATAGCGATACTGGCGACACCAAAGTTTTCGAGCCCGGTTTACATTTAAAACTGCCGTTTTTTGATCGCGTAGTTAGCCTTGATGCTCGTATTCAAACTTTGGATGAGGTGCCGGATCGTTTTGTCACTTCAGAGAAAAAGGATTTGATTGTCGACTTGTATGTTAAGTGGAGAATTGAAGATTTTGCCAAGTACTACTTGGCTACCGGCGGTATCAAAGCCAGCGCTGAAATACTGTTACAACAAAAAGTAAATAATGGACTTCGATCTGAATTTGGTACTCGTACTATTCAGCAAATTGTTTCTGGTGAGCGTTCAGAATTGATGGACGAAGCAATGGAGCAAGCTGCTACAAGTTCAGATGAGTTAGGTATAAGAATTGTTGACGTACGTGTTAAACAAATCAATTTGCCGCTAGAAGTGCGTAACTTTATTTTCGAGCGTATGCGCACAGAGCGTGAAGCTGTAGCTAGGGAGCATCGCTCTGAAGGTAAAGAAAAAGCCGAAATTATCAAAGCAGACATTGATGCCAAAATAACGGTAATGTTAGCCGATGCAGAGCGAAACTTGCGTAAACTCAAAGGTGAAGGTGATGCTCAAGCAGCGCAAATTTATGCAGAAACCTACACGAAAGATCCTGAGTTTTATAGCTTTTTGCGCAGCATGGACGCCTATAAGAAAAGTTTCAGCAGCAAACAAGATGTCTTGGTGGTTGAACCCGACAGTGACTTCTTCCGCTATATGAAGGGCCAAAAAGGCAGTAAATAATGCCTAATTGGTAAAGCAAATGGAAAAAGCGCCAACAGGCGCTTTTTTTGTGCTTACATCGTTTGTCATTTAAGACAGTGGTATTAATAGCAAGCCTTGCAACTCAGGGCGATTTCCCACACTATAAAATATACATCTGCCACAACAACCTAACCAAGGTAATATTAATGAAGTTTTTAGCTGGTTTTATGACCTTTATGGTCGCCCTTTTACATATAGGTATAATGGTGTTGGAGATGTTTTTTTGGAATCACCCCGTGGGGCAAAAAATATTCTCAATGTCGGCCGAAGTAGCCAAGTCCTCTGAAGTACTCGCCATGAATCAAGGTTTGTATAATAGTTTTTTAGGGTTTGGCCTACTTTGGGCATTAATAAGCGGTAATCAAAGCCTAAAGGTATTCCTACTTATATGCATCACTATTGCCGGTATTTTTGGTGGCCTCACCGCTAAAACAAGCATCTTATTTGTGCAAGCATTGCCTGGGTTTATAACACTCTTATTGGTACTAAAATCTAGGAGACGCCAAGCTGGCGAAGCTAGACTGTTTTCGTAATTTAAGACTATCTACAATATCTGTAAAAAAGGCTACTAAAGTAGCCTTTTTGTCTCTCTAAAATAGTCTCTCGGCTAGCTCTGATATCAATCTAACAGCCAAACAAAAACAACTGATATTCGATTATTATTCTAATCCAAAATCCGCTTTTAGTTTACTGATCCTATCGATAGACTTTTGTAGTTTCATCTCCCTTTGCCCAAGTTTACGTTTAGCAAGGAATGACTCTTCTGCTAACAACAAGGTTTCTATGTAATTTAGGTAAATATCTTCATTTTCCATCTCATCAGTTATCGCACGATCGTATAACGTTATCGCCTCAGCATAGTTTTTCTCAGCTACTAATATTTGCGCTAACGTATCCAATGCAGCAGCGTTGTCGGGTTTAAGTTCAACGGCTTTTTCGCCATAGCTTTTGGCCTTTTGAAGGTCACCATTTTGCAAATGCAAATAGGCTAAATTATTGTTTGCAATGTAGTTATTCGGATTTTGTTGCAGTGCCACTTCATAAGTTAACATGGCTTCCGTTACATCATCACCTATCTGCCTTTCCGCCAATAACATTTTCGCGGCTAAGTCATTCGGGTGCTGCTCGACATGTTGGCTAAGTAAATCAATGCTTTTTGCAGGTTGCTGCAAGGTTTCATAGGTAAAAACTAGCAACATGAGATTTTTAATATTTGGCATAGAATTATAGGCAATTAGTGCGTTCTCTAAAGCCAATTCTGGTTGTTTATTATTCAATTGAAATCGCGCCAAGAAACCTTTAGAAATTGGCAACTCAAGTAAATCTTCTGGTAATTGATCATAAGCGGTTTGTGCTGCAGAGTAATCGCCTTGCATGATTAAGAAGTGAGTATTCAACAATTGCATCTGAACGTCGTCACGATTGTTAAGGAAACCCTGAGTTAATTTCGCGCCTTCTTCAAACTTGTTTTGACTATCGAGTAGCAGCAGTTTTCCAACTACTGCATCTTTGTCATTCGGCGATTTTTGTAACCACGCGTCATAATGCTGAGTCGCTGGACGTAACTGATTAGTTTTAATTAAACTTTGGCCGAGTGTTTTCCAATAGGATTTGGGTAAGTTTTTCTGACCTTTGACTTCACTTAATAACTCTATAGCTTTCAGGTGATTAGACTCAACGACTTGAACTCTAGCCAATAGTAACCTTGTAGTTAAATTTGTTGGATCGCTTTTGAAGGCAGCTTGGATTTTTTCAATTCCAGATGACTGTTTATTTTGTTGTTTGCTGACCAAATAATAGGTTGCTAAAGCAGATGGACTATTAGGATATTCAACTAACAAATCCTCTAGTAGCGAGTTTGCCTGCTGCAGATTCTCTTGGGCTAGCGCCAAATTCACCAGAGCTAGCTTAGGAGAAGGACTCGTTTTGTCCAAAGCTGATGCTTTTTCAAATTCCGCTTTCGCTTCATTAAATTTCTGTTGCCTTGTATAAACATCCCCCGCCAACAGATAGGGTTTTGCATCATTGGGGCTGGTACCTTTCCAATTGCTAGCCAAATCTAACGCTTTGTCATATTGTTTAGTCACTATATAAGCTTTTGCTAGCGTGGCTTGCGCACTCTCCAACTCGGGTGATTTATTGACTGCCTCTTCTAAATTAACTATGCCATCTAGATTATTGAGTGAAAGTTGCAGCAATCCTAGACGGGTCAAATCTTCAGCGGTGCGACTAATGTCTGTAGATTTTTCAATAAATGCTTTGGCTTCTTTTTCGTATCCACCACGTAACAATTCATAACTGGCCTTAGAAAACAAAGGTGCGTCTTCATCAGAAAGAGTATCCAATCGATTTAATACATCCCCGACCTCAGAAGTGAGCCCTAATTGCAATTGGCTAGCGGCCAGTAATCTCAAGCCTGGATGATTATCTGGTAATAATGCAGCAATATATGTCAAATGCCGGTTGGCGCTATCATAATCTTGCAATTGATACGCTGAATAACCAGCAATCAGGCGAATAGACGGTTCTTCAACATTTGCATTAATGGCAATTTCAGCGCGCTTTAAGGCGTTGGCATAGTCACCTTTTTGGGCATATGTCGCAGCTTTAAGTTGGTTTAAAAGAGGATTAAGGTCATTGACTAACAATAGCTCATCTAAATAGGGATCAGCCGCTGCTAGGTCGCCTATATCGACTAATAACTTGGCTAAAACAAAGGTTGTTTGTAAGTCCTCTGGGTAAAACTGCACATAGTCTTTGTAAATCTCAGCGGCTTCTTTAGGTTTATTAAGCGACAATTTTAACTGTGCTAATAATTTCAGAACTTCAGCGTTCTGAGGAGCTTGTTCCCGAAGTTTCGAAACTTCGGTAGCGGCGACTTCATATTCTTGATCAAGCACCAACGAATACGCTGCAGTTAAGCCCTTAAAAACAGAACTGGTTTCTAATTCAGATAATTCTTCAATCAATATACGAGCATCATCAAGCTTATTTAAGCGCGCCAAAGAGACGACTTTAAAATAACCAATCTCTGCTCGCTCGACTGATGTTAAACCACCTTCAGAATGTTCCAATTTACTGATAGCAGAGTAGGCCCCCGTGCGCTGATAAGCTTGGGTAATGAGAGGCAATACCTTTGACGCTTCATAGCCATATTCTAAAGCACGATTCAGCTCTTTTTCCGCACTTTCAAACTGTTTTTGTTGCATATAAAGTTGCCCAAGTTCAAATCTAGCCTGCGCAGACCTAGGCTCTAATTGCACTGCATTTTTCAACGCAACAATAGCAGCCGCGGGATCATTTTCAGCAATGTACTGTTTAGCTTCCGTTATATATTCGTCACTTGTTTGTTTTCCGCAACTCGATAACGTACCTAATGCAACAGCGGCCAAAGCATATTTTAATTGCGTTGAATAAAAGCCTTTCATGTAGATTATTCCTTGTGTTACTTCATGTGTTTATATAATGACATGTGTCTTAATCTTATGCGACTAGCACTATTAGTTTTATTAAAATGACGCTAATTATTGGGTTTGTGGTGCACTTACAACGTTGAATAGCGCATCCCATTGCGCATCTAGTTTTGCTTGCGCAGAACTAATAGGAAAAGCGGTATATTGACCTGCATTTGAATGAACGATACCAAACCGTTCTAATTTCCCCAAAGCGTCAAAAATTTCAAAATCAATTGGGAAATCAAATTTATCTTCAAACCATTTTTCTATTTTTGTATCTAGTTGCTCACTAGTCATCGGTTTACCTTCAGACAAGAGAAAATAGTAAGCTAAGATAGCCTCTTTGCACTCTTCTTCTTCAGCGGCGTCAATAAGATGGTGAAATACCCCCGAGTTATTATCTAGATTTTTGAAATACAGGTTATCCGCTAAGGCTTTCATAAAACGTAACTTGCGGTTTTTAAACTTACTCCACTCTTTGAAAACGAAACCACCTAAAACGCCCGCCCCAACCCCTAGAGCAAGCAATTCTTGAGTAGTAATAGTCACCTCTTTATTGGTCAATCCAAACCAATAACTCAAAATACCCGCTAGCACTAATAAAGAAGCTCCAAGCTTTGTGACTAAAACAACCGCTCCTCCAACCAAAGCCGAACCTCCTATTATCGCCTTATCAATAGTCCGCATTCGCACCTGACTATTGGGAAACAACATTTCCAGATCCGCCTTAGGTACATTTTGAAATAGTTTAATGATCGTGGAGCCCGGTTCAAAATTTGCGATTCTGGTTTTCTTATATTTGAAATAATTTTCATCCTTAAACTTTATATACACTGCTACTTTGTCGTAATTGGTAAAAGTAATGGTTTTCTTAAATAATCCTGCAAATTTACTCATTGTTTCTGATTGTTGATATTCACCACGCCGATAAAAAACCACATCTTCAAAATCTTCAAATTCAACCGCTAGCCTGACCTTAAACAACGACTCTTCTTGCAAAGCTTCTTGTAAGTCTTGATCTGTAACCTGTTCAAAGTTGGCGGCGTTTAGAACCTGAATAAATCTCTCGCTAAAATGTGCCTGTTTGCTTTCCAAAACATTAGCGTTTAACTGAGTTACTGCTAAAGTGTCGGAATTTGGATCGAAAGGTGCGTAACTATCTTTTAGTTCCTCGAGGACTTGATGGTATTCAAAATGCAAAGTACTGACGATTAGATGGCAAAGCGCTGTAAACTCTCCTTGTTGCTCACAAGTCAATCGACCCTCTTCTATGCAAGCCTGAATTAAATCTGTTTTTCGCAAAGGGATAAATCGATCTTTCTTGATACTGGGTTTCATAGTTGCCTTTTGTTGTATTGATAAAACTATTTTTAATTTAAAAAATCACCAAATGAATAAATTAGTCGACACATGTTAATCACAAGACGCAACTAAATGACATATTTGCAACATCGTTGACAATAAACCACAAAGTACTGCACCCCAAAATGACATTTTCTAAAAATAATGCAATTAAACAAAGCATTACATGGAGTAAATGCTGAAAATCGAATATAATTTGACCTTTGAAACCGTGCCGGCTTCGCCTTAAATAATTGTTTTACTGATTTTAGAAATTGTATTACCGATTCAAATAACGCTGTGCCTGCCTGTACCCTGGGAAAATTGATGACAACCACCACATCTGAAATAACATTTAGAGATTTAAACCTACCCGAAGAACTGCTGCAAGCATTAGAAAAAGTCGGCTATGAAAAACCAACCCCTATTCAAGCACAGTGTATTCCACTCATTATTGACGGCCACGATTTATTGGGCACCGCACAAACAGGAACCGGAAAAACTGCTGCTTTTGCTTTGCCTATGTTGGCAAACATTGATCCTGACGTCAAAAACACTCAATTATTGGTTCTCGCTCCAACAAGAGAATTAGCGATACAGGTAGCAGAAGCCTTCCAAGTTTATGCCAGTTTCTCTAAGAAAATTAACGTACTGCCTATTTATGGCGGTTCTTCCTACGACAACCAAATCCGTCAATTAAGACGCGGTACACAGGTAGTTGTTGGGACACCTGGACGCGTTATAGATCATATTAAGAAAGGCACATTAAAGCTTGATAACCTGAAGTTTTTAGTACTTGATGAAGCTGATGAAATGTTGCGAATGGGTTTTATTGACGACGTAGAATGGATACTCAGTCATGCTCCAAAAGAGCGACAAACAGCTTTGTTTTCTGCGACTATGCCCGACCCAATTCGTAAAATAACTAAACGATATCTAAATGATCCTAAGTCGGTCAAAATTGAATCTAAAGTAACTACTGCTAGCACAATCCGCCAACGTTATGTTCAAGTTGCTGGGCACCATAAAATGGAAGCCCTAACACGGATAATGGAAGTGGAAACCTTTGATGGTGTAATCATCTTTGTACGAACCAAAACCGCCACAATGGAATTAGCTGAAAAATTGTCGGCCCGTGGTTATGCTGTTGAACCGCTTAACGGTGATATACCGCAAAATTCTCGTGAACGTACTGTTGATCGTTTGAAGAAAGGCAAAATTGATATTCTGGTCGCTACCGATGTAGTAGCCCGAGGACTTGATGTTGAGCGAGTCAGTCACGTGATTAACTTTGACGTGCCTTACGATACTGAGTCTTATGTTCACCGTATCGGCCGTACCGGTCGTGCTGGTCGCCAAGGTGATGCGATCTTATTTATCTCACACCGTGAAAAGCGCATGTTATTTTCTATTGAACGCGCAACACGACAATCTATTGATGCGATGACTATTCCATCCATCTCAGAGTTAAACGAAACACGTTTATCTCGTTTCAAAAATAGTGTCATAGAAGCAATAGGTGACTCAACTATTGAAACACTCATTCCTATCGTTGAATCAATTCAAGAAGAAACTGACGCAGCGCCAGAAGTCATAATGGCTGCATTAGCGAAAATAGCACAGGGAGACGAACCTCTAATTCTCAGAGAAAGTGACCGACCTGATTTAAATGCAAGACCACCTAGAAATGATCGTTCTGATAGAAACGACAGAGGCCCGAGAGAGCGAGGCGGTCGTAATGAGCGTGGCGGAGATCGTGCTAGACGTGAACGTAAGTCTGGACCTCCTAGTGAAGGCATGCAACGTTATCGTATTGAAGTCGGGCATACTCATGGAGCTAAACCAGGCAATATAGTAGGGGCGATCGCTAACGAAGCCAATATCAGCAGTAAGAACATTGGCTCGATTGAAATCTATGATAATTTCAGCACAGTCGACTTACCCAAAGATATGCCTAAGGCTACGCACGACACGCTTCAAAGAACCCGCGTTGCTGGTCGAAGTTTAGGAATGCGCGAATGGTCAGATCAACCACCGAAAAAACGTGGTAATCCGGCGAACCGTGGCTAATCCAAGTTGCTAATATTATTAAGGGGCTATTAAGCCCCTTTTTTTATAATTTTTTTCAAGTAGAAAACCCCCTTTAATAACTATATGGAATATTAATTTAGTTTTAAATGGTTTTCACATCTATTGAAGCAGGGCAAACTGGCGCCTTCATTTTATCGAGTACTGAATCATGCAATATTTCCCGATCTTTTTAGACACCACAGACATAAACTGTTTGGTAGTGGGCGCAGGAGAAGTCGCCGCACGTAAAGTGGAATTACTGTTAAAAACATCTGCAGATATTACTGTTGTTGCACCTTGGGTCTGCGACACCTTACTTAAATTTGCGAAACAAGAGAAAATCCAACTCATTGTCAGGCCATATAATGAATCAGATCTGAGCGACAAACAGATGGTGTTCGTAGCTACCGATAACAGTGAATTAAATGTACAGGTTCACGATCAAGCTCGAGCACAAAAAATCTTAGTTAATGTGGTAGACAATACCCCACTTTGCCAATTTATCACTCCTTCAATTATTGATCGCTCACCTATCATTATTGCAATGAGTAGCGGTGGTGTAGCGCCGGTTTTACTGCGATATTTACGGCAAAAACTCGAATCTGTTATCCCTCAGAAAATCAGTTTACTAGGGCAGTTTTCTGAAAAATTCAGAGAATCCGTCAAAAAGCGTTTCAAATCAGTCACTGAACGACGTTATTTTTGGGAAGATGTTTTGGACGGTGACATAGCTGAAAATGTATTGCAAGGTAACCCTCAACTCGCCGAAAAGACGTTTTTAGAAAAATTGAACTCCGATCAAGCGAGCAAAACAGTTGGAGAAGTATATTTAGTGGGTGCAGGTCCAGGAGACCCAGATTTATTGACATTTAGAGCATTGCGCCTAATGCAAAAAGCCGATGTGGTTGTTTATGATCGTCTGGTTTCCCCAGAAATACTTGAGCTGGTTAGACGAGATGCTGAAAAAATTTACGTTGGTAAAGCAAAAAGTAAACACACCGTACCTCAAAATGAAATTAATGAATTACTCGCAAAAGAAGCGATGGCGGGCAATCGCGTGGTACGACTAAAAGGTGGTGACCCCTTCATTTTTGGCCGAGGTGGTGAAGAGCTTGAAACCCTAATCGAATATGGTGTTAACTTTCAAGTCGTTCCAGGAATCACCGCTGCCAGTGGCGCAGCTAGTTATGCTGGCATACCGCTGACCCATAGAGATCATGCCAAATCAGTGGTTTTTGCCACAGGTCACTTACAGGACAACAGTATCAACCTAAACTGGAAAGGTTTAGCCCAACCAGACCAAACCATAGTGTTTTATATGGGCTTAACAGGGTTACCTATTATTTGTGAACAATTAGTCGCTCATGGATTGGCGCAAGATACTCCTATCGCCATGGTGCAATCTGCTACAACTTCGCAGCAGAAAGTCGTTACAGGCACCTTAGAGAATATTCAGCAATTGGCAGAGTCTGCCGGCATTACACCACCAGCGTTAATTATTGTAGGCTCAGTGGTGAGTTTGCAACAAAAGTTGAATTGGTACAAAAAACAAGCATAACCCAATCAGTTTAGCGAATGTCTCACTATATTTAGAGCGAGCAGATGCGTCGCCAACTATGTCCAATACCAATCCGTTATCGTGTGTTGAGTAAGAGAATGTAAAACGATGCCTAACGACATCGGCATCAATATCACTAGTTAATTGCTCGAATAAAATAGAAAGGTCGACAGAAAATTAACAGTTATTAAGAGCATCAACTGTAAACAGTTTTGCACTGTTTTCTACTTTTACTGCACCTGATATTCCACAAGAGTTGTCGCCGCCGTTAGCTGTCTATATACTCCACCGAATATTGAATGGGCCCATAAAAAATCCATTTAGAATCTTAATTTCCAACCAATTTGGAGCTGCATATGTTGTTTGACGGTAACTTAGTCACAGAATCCCCCACTCGTCAAAAAATCCGTGATTTTTATCGAATAGATGAAAATCTAGCCGTTGAACATATTCTGCCCGATGCAGAAGTGAATATGCGCGCACGTAGCCGAGCTTGGGAACGGGCACGCAAAATGGTTTTGCAAATTCGCCGCGACCAAGAAGGCACTGGCGTGGTGGAAGCATTGCTTAATGAATATTCGCTGTCGTCTTCCGAAGGCGTAGTTTTGATGTGTTTGGCCGAAGCCTTATTGAGAGTGCCTGACAAGAAAACCCAAGATAAATTGATAAGTGACAAGTTGTCGAAAGGTCAATGGAGCTCACATTTGGGCAACAGCGAATCTCTGTTCGTGAATGCTTCTTCGTGGGGGTTGTTGCTAACTGGAGGTTTAGTTAATTATGCCAATCAACGTAATCAATTTGGCATTCTTAAGAAAACCCTAGGAAAAGTGGGTGAGCCTGTTATTCGAAAGGCGATGAATATCGCCATGAAAGTGATGGGACAACAATTCGTAATGGGAGAAACCATCGAAGATGCGGTGCAACGTGCCGAGGATAAAGAGCGCAAAGGTTATGTGTATTCTTATGACATGTTAGGTGAAGGAGCCAGAACCCAGAAAGATGCCGACGAGTATTTTGATGCATACGCACAGGCAATTAAAGTCATAGGTAAAGCTGCGCAAGGTAAGGGCCCTAGAAAAAGCCCAGGCATTTCAGTTAAGTTGTCAGCCATTCACCCCCGCTATGAATTTACTCATAGAGAAAGAGTTATGGCAGAAATTCCTCCCAAGTTGAAACTACTATGTTTACTTGCAAAGGAATATAACATCGGCTTGACCGTTGATGCAGAAGAATCAGAGCGTTTAGACATTTCCTTGGATATTATTGAACAAGTCTTTAGTGACCCTGATTTAGTAGGATGGGACGGTTTTGGTTTAGCGGTACAGTCTTATCAAAAACGTGCCATGTATGTCATCGACTGGTTACGAGAATTAACTCAGAAAGTAGGTCGCAAGCTAATGGTTAGGCTTGTTAAAGGTGCGTATTGGGACACAGAGATAAAAAATGCCCAAAAAGAGGGTTTAGAACACTTTCCGGTATTTACCCGTAAGTCATCTACCGATGTCTCGTATCATGCTTGCGCCAACCGTTTATTAGACTACCGAGATACTATCTATCCGCAGTTTGCGACTCATAACGCCTACACCGCCGCAGTTATAGTTGAACTGGCTGGTGATGACAAAGAAGGTTTTGAGTTCCAATGTCTGCATGGCATGGGTGACAGTTTATATGACCAAATCGTTTCCTTGGAAAATATCCAATGTCGTATATACGCGCCAGTAGGAGAGCATGAAGATCTATTAGCCTATCTAGTGCGCCGCTTACTAGAAAACGGCGCTAATTCGTCTTTTGTGAATGCCATTGTTGATGAGACTAGACCTGTTGAATCTTTGCTCGAAGATCCAGTAGAAAAAACTCAAAGGTTAAAATTTAAATATAACGATCAAATCCAAAAGCCCATTGCTTTATACGGAGCCGAAAGGAACAACTCCAAAGGACTTGATGTGACCGACATCAATCAAATTACCCCGTTAAAAGCCGCGTTAGAACGCTGGTTTGAAGACAATTTACTGAGTCAGGAACGAGTACCTGAGGGATGTTTTGCAGTACGCAATCCAGCCAAATTGGATGAAATAATTGGTTATCATCGTTTCGATACTCAGCAACAAATGACTGATAAACTCACTATTGCCCACGACACTTTTAGTACATGGTCAACTACCCCTATTGAAGAAAGAGCGAATTTACTGCGGCGCACTGCGGATATCTTAGAACGTAATATTGATGAACTCATTGCGCTTTGTATTAAAGAAGCTGGCAAAGTGACATCAGACGCAGTGGATGAAGTCCGCGAAGCAGTAGACTTTTGTCGCTACTACGCAGCACGTGCCGAAGAGTTGGCAGATTACTCTCGCTTAGCCCCAAGGGGGGTTGTGTTATGTATTAGTCCTTGGAACTTTCCGTTAGCTATTTTCTTGGGCCAAGTCGTTGCTGCTCTAGTGACAGGCAATACCGTAATTGCGAAGCCTGCAGAACAAACCAGTCTAATTGCACTACGTGCCTTGCAGTTAATGGAATATGTAGGTTTGCCAGCAGGTGTGGTGCAATCAGTTGTTGCTGCAGGACCCGATGTAGGCGAAGTGTTGCTGCCAGATGAGCGCATCAAAGCAGTGATGTTTACAGGCTCAACTGTTACCGGAAACCTGATTGCTAATACGTTGGCGCAAAGGGGTGGAGAACAAGTACCGCTGATCGCTGAAACGGGTGGCCAAAACTGTATGATAGTCGACTCTACAGCTCTACCGGAACAAGTGGTAGACGACGTCATTGCTTCAGGTTTTCAAAGTGCCGGGCAGCGATGTTCAGCGTTACGTGTGCTGTTTTTGCAAGAAGAGATAGCTGATACAGTAACCGAAATGTTAATTGGCGCGTTACGTGAATTAAGTGTGGGCGATCCCGCATATTTAGCCACCGATATTGGCCCGGTGATTGACCAAAAAGCGCTGGCCAATTTACGGGCCCATGCTGAAGATATGCAACATAATGGCACCCTATTGTACGAGTGCAAAGTACCACAAAATAACGGGACATTTTTTGCTCCTAGACTGTATCAAATTGATGATATTTCGGTACTCAAGCGTGAAGTTTTTGGCCCTTGTGTACACATAGTGCGCTTCAAAGCCGATGATCTTGAGCAAACTGTCGAAAAAATAAATGCTACAGGATTCGGTTTAACTATGGGCATTCATACCCGTATCGATATCAGAGCCATGGACTTAATCAAACTGTCTCGCGCCGGTAACGTCTATGTCAATCGCAATATGATTGGCGCCATAGTTGGGGTGCAACCTTTTGGTGGTCGCGGATTATCTGGCACTGGACCCAAAGCCGGTGGACCACATTATTTAACCCGTCTTATGCTTGAAAAATCAACACCACGGGCGGTCAGCGAATCATTACCCAACGTAGATAAAGCCCTTGAAAGTGGCACTGAAGCGGAGCAACAAGCTATTCAATTTATGAAAAATGCATGCGCTACCGAGCACGAATGGCGTTTGACGGATTTGAATACACGTATCTCTTCGGTACGTCAATTGCTCGCGACTATTGCAAAGGTTGACATAGTTGAAGATCTTGCTGACGATTTAAACTCTACACTGGCGGCAGCCCGTTCGCAGCTGATCAGTATCGAGCGACGCCTCAAAAAACCCCAAGTATTGCCAGGACCAACCGGTGAGTCTAATGTGTTGTACTTGGAGCCTAGAGGCATTGTGGTATGTTTTGCAGATAAAAACGTTACCTTTGAATATTGGCTTTTATCTGTTGTAACCGCCTTGGCTACTGGCAACGTGGTGATTTCAGTAGTGTCTGAGCTGTTTTTTGCTGAAGCAACAGAATTTCGCGAACAGTTTTTGGCAACTGGCGCACCTAAACATGTATTTCAGGTTGCTAAGTTACATCATTTGCAATCCTTGTTAGCAGAAGAAGATCTAGCGGGTGTGGTTATAGATAGTGAAAGTGACCGCTCCAGTTATATGGTGCAGATGTTGGCTAAACGTACGGGTGCAATACTACCGGTTATCACCGCTGAATATTATGATCACTTAATACAACGTTTGTTAACTGAAAAAACCGTCAGCATTGATACCACAGCATCAGGTGGTAACACTTCATTAATGACCTTAGTGGAAGATGACGAATAAAACCGGAACAAACTTCAATCCTGCATAAAAGTAAAAAAACTGATGCAGAGTTAAAGATAGTAAAAACGCGCATTTAGCAGCTTTGCCATTTGCGCGTTTTTCACAAAAATGACCAAGTTTTGACTACCAATAACGCTCCATGGATATCTGCCCAGGTGACCGTCTAAGATGTTTAGATAAACCTAGTTCAACTAATGTTTGAGTCGCATCTTCAATCATAGCTGGATTGCCACACAACATCACGTGGCTATGCTCAGGATGAATATCTAAGCCAACTTGTTCTTGAATAGTTAGGGTTTTCAGTAATGTTGGAATACGACCCTGTAGGCCTGAAACTGGCTCTTCACGGCTCACTACAGGTACAAACCGAAATTTATCAGGATACTGTTTTAGCCATGTTTCTATTAGTGGCATATATGCTAAGTCTTGTTGAAAACGTGCACCATACACCAAAATGATATTTTCAAAGCTATGCCAAGCTTGTTCGCTTGCAAGAATCGACAGAAACGGCCCTACTCCAGTGCCTGTAGCCATTAGCCATAAATCGCGGCTTAGCGGAACTTCATCAAGCACCAAAAATCCAGTGGCTGGAGACATGATTTTTAGAGATGCCCCAATCTTTAATGTATGTAACTTAGGGGACAAAACGCCTTCGGGTACAGGCACAGCAATAATCTCTAACTCATTATCATCAGGCCCATTAACTAGTGAGTATGGGCGTGAAACTATTTTGCCATCCTGTTCAATCCCTACCTTAGTGAACTGCCCAGCCTTAAAATGAGGAAAGTCGACACACGAAAAGCGTAAGCTAAACAAATGATCATTCCAATCGGTCCTGCTTACCAATGTTGCTTCTAACCACTGCGCCATTTTTATTATCTCCATACACGTTTAAAGATATGAACCACAATATCATAAGAGTATTTTAATTAAAGTGAGAGGAGATCTATTGCATTAACCACCGCGTCCCTTTTTACATAAACATTGCACTAGATCTTTAAATTGAAGAAATAAAGGCTAGTGCCAACGCGGAAATATACAAACCCAGACCAAATACGCCATGGTTAATCAAACTATGAAGCCTGACCGAATTTGGGTTGGCAGTGCGCCTCGCCAAAACCCCTGCGCCCATTCCTGGTTGCAATATAAAAAATGGAGCCAGCACTGTGACAACACCCACTACAAGAGCGGGACCAATAGATGGATTATTGATCCAAGAGCTCCCAAAGGTAGCAACTAATAACCCTGCGTAGCCAATTCCGATTAAATAATGAGCTGCCCAACCAATAAGTTGCTCACCAGCTATAGGGCGTGAGTCAGCAATACTAACATGGCGAAATGTCCCCTTTCTCATGTAAGCGATCCATCGCCCCACCGCTCCCCAATTAGTGGGGGCGATGTTAAATAATTGCTTCCTCAGCAAGGCCCAAACATCCATCACTGCTGTTGCACCTATGCCAATTAATATTGTAAAAATTAGGGTATTCATGACGGCTCCATGATTGCTGTTGTTAGTAAAGTGATGTTAATGTACAACTTCAAGTTAACTTTAAGTCAAGGTTGTTATGGATATTTCTCAAGTAGCTAAATTATCTGGAGTGCCTGCATCAACACTGCGCTTTTATGAGGAGAAAGGGTTAATCAACTCTGTTGGTAGGCAAGGAATACGTCGTGTTTTTGGTGCGGGGATAATAGAACGTCTGGCGTTGATTTCATTGGGACGTGTAGCGGGGTTTTCGCTGCAAGAAATCGCGGGAATTTTAGGATCAGAAAAAAAACCAGAAATTGACCGTGGTTTGTTGTTGAGCAAAGCCAATGAACTAGATAAAACGATTCAAAAGTTAGTGGCAATGCGTGATGGCCTTCAACATGCCGCTGCGTGTTCGGCCCCTAGTCATTTGGAATGTCCAAAATTTAGGCGTTTAATGAATCTAGCTGCAGCCGGGGCGATTAAAGGAGAGGTTGCTAAGCAGAAAATTAAACAATAAAAAGCCAACAGCAATAAAGTGTCACCACCAAATTAACGGCCCAAAAACATGTATCAATGCTGATAATTGCAAATGATTTTAAACAACCCGTTATTTAAGCTGCTGAGCATTAAAAATATCTAGGTTTGGTGCTGCAGTAACTAAATCGCTAACTTGTGCCACAAATTTTTGCGAACTCGGTAAAGCAAAATGGGCGTCAATTGCAGCTTGATCAGCCCATTGTTCATAAAAAAACAAACGCAACGGGTTTTCAGGATCTTGATATACAGCGTGACTGATACAGCCTGTCTCTGTGCGTGACTGCGCCACATGTTTTTGAGCATATTGCAAAGCCAACGGCATATTGCCTTTTTTGATCAACAGGTCACCGGTAATAATAATCATATTGAGAATATATTGTCTTGTTTGGGTAAATCGATTAGAACATAAGGCTCGGCAAATACGGTAATTAAAATTAGTCTTAAAGGAATGTTGGTTAATGACCTTGTCGGGCATATTGCTATTCACAAAAAGTACGACATAACTACCAGTAGAAAATAGGTATAAACGAATGTTAGAACGTATTAAAAATATCGGTCCAGGTGCCTTAATTGCCGCGGCGTTTATTGGCCCAGGAACCGTTACTGCATGTACTTTAGCGGGTGCAAATTATGGCTACACTCTGCTGTGGGCCCTATTATTCGCCACCATAGCCACTATTATTTTACAAGAGATGTCAGCTCGACTAGGTTTAGTGACCCAAAAAGGATTGGGAGAAACCCTTGCTATATTGCTCAGTCAATCTGTTTGGAAATGGCCGTTATTTGCAGTCATTATTGTGGCCTTATATTTGGGCAATGCGGCTTACGAAGCAGGCAATCTTTCCGGGGCAGCCTTAGGCATTGAAGCCTTAACTGACGAGAATCGAACCCTGTATCTTTGCGCTGTTCTAGTTATTTCGCTGTTAGCGGCCATGTTATTGTGGCGTGGCTCATACAAACACATTGAACGAATTTTACTGCTATTAGTGGCACTTATGGCACTGGCATTTGTTAGTACTTTTTTATCAGTGGGGCCTGACTTAGGGGCGCTTTTTACAGGGCTTATTTCCCCCACAATTCCAGACGGTAGTTTGTTAACCGTTATTGCCCTCATCGGAACAACGGTTGTACCTTACAATCTTTTTTTACATGCCTCAGCAGCCAAAACCAAATGGGCATCGGTAGACAACTTAAGTCACGCACGAGCTGACACAGCGGCTGCCATTGGATTAGGTGGCTTAATAACCATTTTGATTGCCTCCACGGCTGCAGCCAGTATTTTTGGCAGTGGTTTGAACATTTCAGGGGCAGGTGACATGGCAAAACAACTTGAGCCACTTTTTGGCTCATTTTCAAAAATCATGCTGGGAATAGGATTTTTTGCCGCAGGTTTAAGTAGCTCAATCGCAGCACCTTTGGCTACCGCCTATGCCATGACCGAAATATTGGGAATCAAAGGCGGTACTTCTTCACCCGTTTTCAAGTGGATTGCGCTCAGTGTTATTGTCAGTGGCGCATGTTTGGCTTTAACCGGTATAAAACCTATTAGCATTATTTTAGCGGCGCAATTCGCCAACGGTTTATTATTGCCTATTATCGCCATCTTTTTGCTTGTTGTGATGAATCAGAAAAAACAATTAGGTCAGTTTACCAATAAATGGCTTGGCAATACCTTAGGGATCATAGTGGTAATGGTCACTGCAGGGCTAGGAATTCGTTTAATAATGAGCGCGACAGGAATGTTATAACTGAATTAAGCTCCGCATTCACTGTTCTGTGTTGAGAATTGCAGATTATTCTTCGGTTCCAACACCATTTGATCAATAGAAAGTAACTATTTAAATTCTCAATTTATCACGACAAGCAAGCGTTCAAAACTACTCCAAGTAGTGTCCATTTTTTTTACAGTAGATTTAAACTGACCTTCCAAAAAAAATAAATTAAACATATTAAAACAAACACTTAACTAACACGGCCTGGTTTTTGCTTTACGATGGTTCTGAAAAATTTATTACTTAAAATAGGGAAATAGGAATTGAAAAAATCTATCTTAACAATTGGAGTGGGCTTAGCACTTACCTTTAGCGGTTCTTCAATGGCAAATATTCTGTTGAGCGGTGACTTTATACAAACTCAAATAAGTGACGACGGTACACTTGGGGATGGGTCGAGTGATCCAGGTCTCGTTTACGATAGCACCGGAACAGGCACATTTAATAGCAATTATGATTACGTAGCCCCTGGGACACCATTTGAAGCTTTTGGGATTCGATATGACGGGTCGGGTTTATTAGACAATGATAACTCTCACACCGCTGGTTCGGTCGGTAGCTCTGACGATTTTGCTTTAACATCCTTAATAGATTTTAGCTCTTCATCTGTTTATGACAATCATGCCATTTGGTCAGGCGGCAATTCAGTATTGTCTATCACTCATAATTTCTTTTTTAATGATGAAGATGAACGTATCAACATTACTAGCTTAATTACCGCAAACACGGACATTACAGGCTTGTTGTTTTCTAGGGCTGTGGATCCAGATCCCGACTCTCGCGCTCATGGAACAGCTGACACTAATAACCAACGCGGTATAGATAACAATGCAGATGGCGATGCGGTTGATCCGGGCGATGTTGCGGTAGAAAACTTTGTGGGTTCTTTGGGTTCTGTTAGTGGCTCTCCGCTTGGCTTGTTTGCCGATAGTGGCTTTACACAAAATACCGGAATTTCCGGTAGTTGCTGTTCAACTATAGACCCATTGACATATCTAGGTGGCGGCAACCTTGGTGATAGCTCTATAGGTGATCACGGTATTGGTATTGCGTTCATACTTGGAGATTTACTAGCCGGCCAAAGTATTTCGGTAGACTACGCGTATGTTATGGGGGGGTCACTAGCGACTATCGATCTACCACCAACACCGGTTGTTGACGCAACTGCACCATCAACTATTAGTATTATGCTTTTGAGTTTAAGCGGTTTGTTAGCTTTCCGTAGAAAGTAAAATAATACAACTTTAGAACGTTCTCCTGTTCTCAATCTAAAAACCAGCGTTGTTCGCTGGTTTTTAGGTTTAGAACGCACTTCACACGTAAACTCAGCTATACCTTGTCATATTCAATATGATGAATGAAACGTAATGTCGACTTTAGAAATGGACTAGTACCAATTAAAAATTTGTGGGTACAACTCATTATTTGTATTTCACAACACAAAAAATCATCCTAAGATTTCGAGTAAATAAAATCGTTATTTTTTCAGATTTTCTTTTTATTCAGATAAATTCAAAGCGTTTCTAAAAACGCGTCGACAAAACGCTGAGGTGATTCGGGATCCATATTGAAATACAACGAGGGCTCAATTAACTCTATTTCTATAACAACAAATTGGTTTTTGTGTCTGACTAAATCGATGCGCGCATACAACACATCCTCTGGTAAAGCTGCTAGACAATACCTTGCAGTAGTCAACATATCTTCACTTGCTTGAATTGTTTTAAGTTGACCGCCATGCTCTTCCTGAACTCTAAAATCTCCGGCCTGTGGTTGCTTTAATATACTGTGGCTATAATGCCCCGCAAAGTAGAATAGTGAATACTCACCTTCTTTAATAATTTCGGTTAAGAAAGGTTGCAGCATAAATTTTCGACTGGCAAAAATGTCTTGCAGTTCTTCAATTTGTTGTTCAAGGCTGTCAGGAGTCAATCTATAAGTATGGTCAGCATTAGCACTGACCAAAGGTTTGATAACTACCTCGGGAGCATCAAAGTGCTCAAAACTAGCCTTTACTTCGCTTAATAAAAAGGTATCACACCAAAGAGTTGGCACAATGTTGATACCTTGGTTTTGTAAATCTTTTAAATAGCCTTTATTGATATTCCATTGCACAATTTTCAAGCTATTCTGCAGTTTTGCAGTCGAAGCTTCAATACGTTGCAAACACGCCAAAAACTGCTCGACATCCTCTTGGTAATCCCAAGTTGTACGGATCACCACCACATCATAAATATTCCAATCTATATCTGTTTTGCGCCACGACACCTCTTCTGCTACCCAGCCAGCCTTATGCAGCGGTTCAAACAACATTGAATCATAACTAAAAAAGTCATCAAGACTCTCCATTGATAAAAATGCACAACGCTTCATAAGCTTCTTCTTAGGTGAATGCTTCAATTCGCCACACTATAGTGGCATTCACTTTATTAAATCAATGCAGTCACTGAATCTTTTCTTAACATCACTAAATAGCAGACAAAAATCACACATTTTTACAAATGAACTTATGCTTCATTCTTATCGTAAGTTACTATATAGCAACTGGAAATTGTGGTTAGGGCAAGTTGACATGAAAAAGAAGTGGTTTAGAGGAATATTACCAGTAGTAATTTTGGTGATTGGTTTTAGCGGTATGAAGGTTATTAAAGCATCTGGTGAAGTAGACGAAGAAAAAGATCCCGTTGATACCCGGCCCACAGTCAAAATTGAAACTGCTATAGCGCAAGACTACCAAGTCAGAATTACAAGCTACGGTGAAGTTAAACCCTTAGAGAGTACTTTAGTTGCGGCACAAGTAGCTGGCGAAGTACTCACATGGCACCCGAATTTTGTTCCAGGTGGTTTAGTGTTGCGTGGCGACACCCTATTTACAATTGAAGCTGATACCTACGAAGCGGCACTGTTGCAAGCCGAAGCAGACCTAAGTCTCGCGAAATCCAATCTAATTGAAGAACAAGCGAGAGCAGAAGTAGCCGAGCGCGAAGCCAACGGCACTAAGGTGTCTGATTTATATTTACGTAAACCGCAAATACTCAGTGCTCAAGCAGCAGTAAAATCAGCTCAAGCAAGAATAAAAATTGCGCAGCGAGACCTAGACAACTGCACAATTAAAGCCCCTTACGATGCCTTAGTAGTTAAACGAGACTTGGGAGTGGGACAATATGTTAACCAAGGGGCACAGGTAGGTGAACTGTATAATATAGAATCAGCAGAGGTGTCATTCCCTATCGCTGGTTTTGACAGAGAGTTTTTACCTAGCGACATTACTCAAAAAGTTGCCACCATCAGCACTAAGGGTTACAACGCGATTGTGAGGGAAGGCAAGGTTTCTCGAGATTTAGGCATCATTGACCAAAGTACACGTATGAGTCAATTGGTAGTGAGAATAGAGGATCCCTACAGTTTAAAATCATCGCTACCTCCACTTAAATTTGGACATTATGTGGAGATCAGTTTCTCTGGAAAAACCCTTAATCAGGTCTACCGTTTGCCCCAAGAATTAGTCAACAACAGAATTATTTGGGTATTAGACGAAAACCAAGCAATGCAACCTAAGCGTGTCGAAATATTACGTGAAGAAGGCGCATATTTCTTAATTAGTGACGGATTACAAAACCGCGATAAATTGATTATGACCTTACCTGAGTATCCGCAAAAAGGTATGAAAGTAAAAATTGCCGAGCCGGCTAAAGATCTAGTCGTTCAGCAATCACTTTAAGGTTTTAGATATGTCCAGTGAAAACGAAAACACCCTAATTGAGCCGAAACAAACTGGCATAATCGCCTATTTCGCCAATAACTCCGTTGCTGCCAATTTGATGATGATGTTCATCATCATTATGGGAATCTATAGTTATTTTACTATCCAGCGGCAAATGTTTCCCAATATTGAAATTAATTATATCAGTGTCAGTGCGGTGTACCGTGGCGCGTCTCCACAAGAAATTGAGCAAAGCATTCTCATTAAGATGGAAGAAGCGCTTAAAGACATCACTGAAATCAAGGAAAGTACATCACGTGCGGTTCGCGGCAGTGGCTCTATTACGCTGGAAATTGACCCAAAGAAAAAGTTAACTGACGTATTAGATAAAGTCAAAGCAAGGATAGACAGCATTGCTACCTTTCCTGCTGATATGGAGCCACCTAATATATCCCAAATTGAATTTCAACAAGATGTCATTGAGATGGCACTTGTGGGTGACTTACCCATTAGTGAACTAAAGCCTATTTCCAAGCAAATTGAAGATGAATTAATGGCACTTCAAAATGTGTCTCTTGTTCAACTAGAAGCGCCCGAAGATGAAATTGCCATAGAAATTGAACCTGACACATTACGCAAGTATAACTTGTCGATTGCTGATGTGACCCAAGCCATCAGTCGATTTTCAGCAGATATCTCAGCGGGTCAACTGCGCACAGATTCAGGCATTGTTGCTGTTAGAGTTGAAAATCAGCTTTATACCGGTGACGAGTTCAGGAAAATACCCGTCAAAATTGGCGCTAATGGCGCTAAAGTATTACTTGAAGATGTTGCCCAAATAAACGATGGATTTACCGAAGGTGAGCGATACTTCAAATATTCTGGCGTCAATGCCATGTCTCTAAGTGTCAAAGCGACCAAAGACCAAAGTACAGTACCTATCGCTAATTCAGTACACGCCTATGTAGAAGCCCGCAATAAAACGCTACCTGAAGGATTGAAACTCAAGATCCTAGTAGACATGACATTTTATTTAAATTCACGCCTAGACATGATGCTTAAAAACCTGTTTCAAGGTGCGCTTTTAGTGGCCTTGCTGCTTACGATATTCTTACGTTTTAGACTGGCTTTCTGGGTAATGTTGGGCTTACCAGTTTGTTTCTTGGGCGCAATAATGATGATGCCAATATTTGGCGTCACGCTAAACGTTTTATCTCTGTTCGCTTTTATCATGGTGTTAGGCATAGTGGTTGACGACGCTATCGTTATAGGTGAATCAGCTTATACCGAAATTGAAGAAAAAGGAGGCGGTGTAGAAAGTGTTATTCGAGGTGCCAAAAAAGTCGCCACACCCGCTACTTTTGGGGTATTAACCACCATAGCAGTATTTGCACCATCATTATTTGCTTCGGGTCCGCAGGCGTCGTTTTTCACCAACATTTCAGTTGTGGTGATTTTGTGTTTAGTCTTCAGTTTAATCGAGTCAAAATGGATTTTGCCGGCACATTTAGCCCATATGAAATTTACGCCGATTAAAGAGAGTAGTTGGCGAGCTAGATTCAACAAAAATTTCTTTAGCTTTGTTAACGGCCCTTATAGAAATTTCATTGTTCGCTGCATTGAGTGGCGTTGGTTAGTACTCACCACCTTCTTGGCGCTTTTGTTCATAAGTATTGGTTTAATCCAAGGCAGCTATGTTAGGACAGTTATGACACCTAAAGTGGCGCATGATTTCCCCGGTATCAATATTGATATGAATGAAAATGTGTCAGATGAATCAACTTTAGACGCACTTAAAACCATTGAAGCCATGGTTTATAAGGTGGATAAAGATATTCAGGATGAATACGGTAGCAGCATGATGAAAGATATCATGGTGTTTAATCAAGGCCGTACATCGGGCCGAATTTTGGTACCTTTGGTTAACGAAGAAGATCGCCATTTTGATGCCTTTGAATTAGCCAGAAGATGGCGCGCAGACATGCCCATTATTCCCGGTATGAAATCTATCACTATCCAAGATAATCTAATGGGTGGCGGTAACGGAAATGGCGAATTTGGTTTCATGTTATTTGGAGCAGATATTGAATTATTGAACGCTGCCGGACGTGAATTCATCTCCATGCTGCAACAGCAAGAAGGATTGTTTGACATTAGCTCAAGTATCGATCCGGCCAGCAAAGAGATTCAAATCGATTTATTACCTGTCGCATATGACTTAGGTTTAGATTTAAGTAATATCGCCAATCAAGTAGGCGCCAGCTTTTTTGGAGGCGAAGCACAAAGGGTGATTCGCGACGGAGAAGAAGTGCGGGTGATGGTGCGTTACCCTAAACTCACTCGTGAGCGTTTTGCCGAACTAAAATATGCAGTGCTAACCACTCCCGAAGGCGATGAAGTCATGCTTGGTGACGTTGTCACACTCACAGAAACCCCTGGCATTAACTATATTCGCCGGGAAGAAGGATACAGAAGTGTCTATGTATATGGCTCCATTGACGAAGAAGTGGTTGAACCCAATGCAATAATAGAACAAGTCGAAGAAACCTTGTTACCACAATTAAAGTCTAACTTCCCTGGAGTAAAGTCTGAATTAGGCGGCTCTATCGAAGAAGAGCAAGCCCAAGAAAGCGAGCAGATGACCTTCTTTATTGTTGGTTTGTTGATGATTTTCATATTACTGGCCATTCCCTTAAAAAGTTATGGTCAACCATTAATCATTATGTCAGTCATCCCATTCAGTTTAACCGGAGCAATCTGGGGGCATTTTATCTTTGGCATTGACCTTAGCATGCTTTCATTGTTTGGTTTAATTGCCGCGGCTGGTGTGGTGATAAACGACAGTTTGGTCATGACCGATTTTGTTAATCAAAGACGCAAACAAGGAGTCGCTTTGTTGTCAGCCGTTACAGAAGCCGGTTGTGCACGTTTTAGAGCTATCACCCTCACTTCAATTACTACATTTGTGGGTGTGTTGCCGATAATGTTTGAAACTAGTACACAAGCAAAAATAGTGATTCCCATGGCCGTTGCCTTAGGTTTCGCTGTACTTTACGCAACAATTGTTACTCTAGTTTTGGTACCTTGTTTGTATATGATCCTAGAAGATCTTAAAGCCGGATTTGTCAGGTTCTTTGGTTTATTTGGGAAGGTCTTTAAAGGTAAAAAAACAGCGCCGATTGAAAGTTCAGCTTCTCAGATTTAGCTGCTCTGATCCTTAACAAAGCGCCTTAATTGGCGCTTTGTTGTTTACTAGAGGCGACTATCATCAAGTCTGCTCACGCTCGAAAGTATTGCAAGTAAACAAATAGCAACCAATCACAACGTAGTATGCACATCCAATAATCCGGTAATACTGGTACAAAACAGTTCGAATAGCTTTAAATCTCGTTCAGTAAAACCCGGAGTGCTTAATAGTCGACGGCATTGAAGTACTGCGAAAATTTCTCCGGTTCTTCGTTTTAAAGGCACCGCCATAATCATTTGCGCTTCGTCATTTTTATCAATGTTTGGATCGATGTGTTCATCTAATAGTGAATTGTCTATCAAAACAGGTTCGTTTAAGTCTCTAACATAATTGACTAAGCCGCCTTCATTGGGATAAGTAATTACATGTTCACCACTGTTGTCACCCAAAGGAGAAGCGCGCCACTGTCCGTCAGACACTAGGTATAAAGGAAACCCTTGAGTCGCAAATTTCTCTGCGGCCTGAGCAGTAAAGTCAGACAAGGCGTTACTCAAAACGCCTTTAAATGCAATGGGATTAATCTTACTCTTAAGTGCCAAAATACGTTGTGATTGCAGTGAAAGGTCAACCATGAAGTATTGAAAATCAAAATCACTTTCAATTTGATTATTTGGTCGTTCAGAAGGGGTATCAGCTACCACTTTCATTAACTGTTGACTGTTATCGATAACTGCCTCATTGAAACTGGCAATATGCCCATCCTCTAAGTAGATAATTCGATCCGCTACATCAAGAATACGGTTATCGTGGGTAACTAACAAAATAGTGGAACCTTGTTCCTTAGCCATACTTTTCATGCGGTCGACCACATCACGACCCGATTGTTTATCTAGTGAAGCCGTAGGTTCATCAGCCATCAAAATTTTTGGCTCAGCAGCCATGGCTCGGGCAATGGCTACCCTTTGTCGTTGCCCGCCTGATAATTGCTCAGGGTAATAGTGGATGCGCTCTCCCAAACCCACAATATGCAAATATTCGACCGCTCGTTGTTCTATTTGGCGACCTTTAAATTTGCCACTAATTCGAATACCCAAGACCACGTTTTGCAGCGCGGTTAAGGCACCAATTAAGTTATGCTGCTGAAATATAAACCCAATGTTTTTGCGAACTTGCTCTAGTTCCCTACTTTTTGCACCGCACAATTCATTACCCAATATTTGCACACTGCCAGTCTTCACCGCTCTCAATGCGCTGACGATAGTTAAAAGCGTAGTTTTTCCCGAACCAGAAGGCCCCGTGACGATGACAATTTCGCCTGCTTTTATTTCGGTACTAATATTAAATAGAATTTGTTTTTTGAGGTCGCCGCTACCAAAAGAAAAATCCAAATTTTTAACACTAATTGAAATATCTGTGGTCATCAAAACACCTCTGCTGGATCGAGACGAGCGACCTTTCTAACGCTTAGCAGGGCGGAAATGGCACACATTATCATGGTTAGTATAAAGACGGTTATGGCTCTATCTTGGGTTAAATACAACGGCAGATTAGTTGCCCCTGCAGCTAATGAATATAGCCACATCACCACAGCCACCCCGGGTATGTAACCTAGGGCTCCCAGCAATACCGCTTGTTGCACAACAATTCCCGACACAAAGGTGCTGGAATATCCCATAGCACGTAAAGTTGCGTATTCACTCAGATGCTCAGACACTCCCGCAAACAAAATCTGATACACAATAATGGCTCCCACAACAAAGCCCATTATTGCGCCAAAGGTAAATATGTAGCCGATTGGGGTAGCCGAGTTCCAATAAGCGGTTTCTCGCTCGACAAAATCGCGCTTGGTCAGCACTAATACATCACCAGGAAGGTAAGCTTTGAGTTTGTCTCTTACCTCATTGGCATTGGTTCCCGCTTTGAGTGTGATTAAACCCAGTTGTATATCTTCCCTTGAACGGTCCGGAAACAAGCGAAGCCAATTATCGGTGCTCATAAATACACTGCCATCCAAGCCAAATGAGGTTCCCATTTTATACAAACCCACCACGCTTATTTCTCGATTATTGATTTCGGTCACCAATACTTTGTCACGAGTCACAGATTCACTCACGGGGCCGAATTCAGGCCGAGAGGCTGAATCAAAGATCATAGCATCACGGGCTTTAAGCTTAGGGCGAAGTTTATCAAATTCGGGATTGTCAAAGATGGCATCACCGGGATCAAACCCCAGTGTATTGATGCTTCTACGGCCATTGTTCCAAGGGTTTTTCCAGACTCCAGGAAAAATATTAACAGGCATCACTTGTTCGACTTCTGGCAACGCTTTGGCTTGATAAAGTCGCCGCTGTGAAAAGGCCTGAGGACGCACAATAAACACGCTGTCTGGGCTAAACAAAGCGATATCGTAATTGAGTTTTTCGTGAAAACGCACCGCACTTTCAAATAAGGCAGAACGAAAACCCAATTGCATGAGGATTAACAACACAGCAAATCCAATCCCACACAGCGCAACAATTAGACGTACAGGTCGATGTTTTAACTGTAACCAGGCTACTTTAGTTTGCATTGGTATCATATTATGAATCACTCAAGCACAATTTCGACTTGCAAATTGATTAAACGCCGCACAGCTTGAGGATTATCCAATAACACATCAACTTCAATGATTCGTGCGTCTTTTCGGGCCGCGGGATCGGTTCCAATAGCATCATGCTTTTGTATTTTTGGCTGAATATAGCTAACCTTTCCGGTGAGTGTGTCTTCTAGCGCATCACTACTTATTGTTGCCTTTTGACCCAAACGCACTCGGTTAATGTCTGTTTCATAAATTTCCGCTACCGCATACATATTTTGAACCGCAGCGAGTTCCACTACCCCATCTAGGTGCACAAACTCACCAGGATAGGCATTGACTTGAAGCACCATGCCGTCAATGGGTGAGTAAATGAGCTTACGCTGATATTCCGCCTTACGCCGTTGCAGCCGAGCTTTTGCGACTTCAATAGCCATCTCGCCCGCCGTAGCCGACACCCTAGCCGATTGACATGACGCCTGAAGCGATTTGGCATCACCTTGAGCCTGTTCTACTTCTTCTGCAGGTGCCAAGCCCTGACTTAACAGTTTCTCCCGTCTTAATGCCTCGCTTTTAGCGGTATCAGCCTGCACACAAGCCGCTTCTGCGACACTGGTGTCGGCTTCAAATTGTCGCACAGCAAGTTCGTATTCTTTTTCAGTTTCAACAACCAATGCTTGCGCTACAGCTGCAGAATCTATTTCAGCGATTAATTGCCCCACAGTAACAATATCGCCTTCAGCTACGTGTAACTTGGCTATTAACGAACCAGCTGTCGATTCTGGTGTGGAAGGTGCGCCGATAATAATGATGCCGTTTTCAGGTTCGATTCTACCTAAAGCGGCAACAGCGCTAATACCATCTGCCAATACCAACTGACTAAACAAACTAAAGGTGACAGTCATTGCCACTATTAATGAATCCTTCATGTTATTCCCCTTGGTTAATTTCAGACCTTTCTTCGGTTGACTTAAAATATGCTTTGAGTCTTTCGAAACTTCCTTTGTAGCCGATTTTCGTCGCTTTAGATTGGGCATCAAATTGCAGCATACCTACGCCTTTTACATGAATGTTGAGATAAAGGTCGGCTTGTTGTTGTTGAATTATTTGCTGCCGTTTAAGCGCTGACCCTGCCACCATAGCTTGCATAATAGTGGAACCAAGACTCGGTACAGAAGGCGCTTTTAACCAAGGAAATAAACGTTGAATCAACAACTGCCATCCCGATAACTCAGTTCCATAATCGGATTTTGCTTTAGGCCCTACTGGGGGGGCAACATCAACGGCAATCACAACTCCAAATGGATTGATTTCACGCATGATGTCTACCGGCAAATTGTTTAGCACGCCACCATCGACTAAGAGTTCGTCTCCATGGGGAACAGGCGGTAATACCCCAGGAATAGACACACTGCTGCGGATCGCTAGCCAAGAATCCCCACGTTGATGAATCACCGGTAAAGCGGTGGTCAAATTAGTGGAAACACAAAAAAACGGTAACCAATAATCTTCAATATCCCAACCTTGAGTCTGCTCCCGTATTGTTTGACTGATACGTTTACCCGCAATTACAGAAACCAATGGAAAAGTGAAGTCGATAATTTTGTAATAGGCTTGTTTAGCGCGCTGCATCACTTGATCTGCACTAGCACCTTGCGCAACAATGCCCGCAATAGGGGCACCCATACTGGTTCCCCCCACCATATCGATGGGAATGTTTAACTCTTCCATTGCTTTAATGACACCCAAATGAGCAAATCCACGAGCGCCACCGCCTCCTAAAACCAAACTGACAGCATTTCCAGATAAAATCCTTGTAACTCTTGCCATATCAGCAGCGTGTCCTTTACGCACATGATAAATGGCATCAGGGGAAGCAGACTTAAGCCAAGCCGAGGTGTTTCTTGGTCTGTCGGTTTCAGGTTCGTGCAACAACACTAAACTCCAACGTTGCCGTTCGCCAGATAAGTGGGGCGCTAAGGATGACAAATCTGGTGCTGAGTTAGCTTCTGCTACCACTATGACTTGGTCAGTTTGTCGCACACACCTCGCGCTCCATTGTGACCATTCTTGATCTGACTGATACACCAAAAACTGGCAATCATCTTCTTGGGAATGCAACCATTCGACTAATCGTAAACTCGTAGCTTCATTTTCGTGACTCTGGGCAATACCTTCAGAGGCAAGCTCATCATTCACAATATTGCTGCTCAAATGTTTAGTCGAACCGTAGTCTGATAAAGTAGCGCAAAGTTGTTGGGAAAAGTTTGTAAGCTCTAAATTGCCATTGGCTGGCAACAAACTAATACATCTAACCGGCGCTTTTGACGTGCCTTTTTCGATGGGTAAATCGGTGAGTCGCTTACCGAGTATATGGGCAATATTATGAATCGCTCTGGTATTGCGTTGTAGCATCAGCTCAAAACTGTAATTTGACAATTTAACTAATTCGCTGTCTCTAACGGCATACACAGTATGAGCTTGGGGTTGGGCAGTTAAAAGTGCGGTTTCCCCAATGGTTTCACCTGCTAAAATTGCATCGTTAACCACTTCTCTACCATCTAATAATTTTGTGGTCATTTGTAGACGACCGGCCACCAAAATATATGCACCGTCTGGCACGTCACCTTGTCGAAACAATGTCTTACCGCTTGGCAGCGTTACCCACTCGAGTTCGTGTTCTATATCAGCTAATACAAATGGCAACATCACCCCAAAAGGGCCAAACAATTTATCGAGATGAATTGATAATCGATGCTTGCGCATCATATGCAGGCCAATACTCTGTAGTTTTTCCCACAACAGTGGCTGCTCAGATAACAGACTGTCGTAGATTTCTCTGGTGATGATAGCAACTTGGCTATCAGTACGAGCAAGAATGGAGTTCAAATGTGTTTCTTCAGTAAAAAAACTCAATAGGCCAATTAGCTCCCCTTCTTCAAGTTGCTCATACATGCCTAACATTTTGGCTTTACCAGATTGTTCTTTTACCAGATTACCGGTTATCAACAAATAGAAACAGGTATCGCCGTCTCCTTCTGTAACCAAATAATCATCGGCACTGACAGTTCTTATTTGCGCATATTCAGTGAAAATTTGGCGTTCTTGTTCATTTAAGGTAATGGTTTGCGCTGATCCATAATCGAGATCTGCATTTTCTTGAGGCGAGAAAGTATCCAATTATTTAATATTCCGTCAATCTTAGGCCAACTTTTGGCTTCCCCCAATACAGCGAAAATTGAGAAGCCTAATTGGATTAAGATTGACAGTTCTTAAAAAATAGACTTTAAATCTTGCAGTTATGGTACTTTTTTATAGTTTTATCGGTTGATTGTATACAAGCAGCTGTACGAATTCCATACTAAATAGTACAATAGTTTGTTAAGGGATTGGTAGCCGTGGTATGAGTTTTTGACTAAGTTTGATAACGGTAAAATGATGATTTCGCTACCCAATTTATTGAATTTAACTTTGATTTTACTAGGTATATAGAAATTATGGCTCGACTAGACATGTACGCTAACTATGAGTTGCAAGCCTCATTTAAACTCGATGATAGTGATTTTCTTTTAGGTCGTGATGCAGGTTGTATGGTGATTATCCCAGATTCAAAAGTATCGCGTAAACATGCCATTATAAAAACAGTTGATGGTAATAGAACTATTCAAAACCTAGGGGTAAATGGCACTAAAGTTAATGGTAAATCCTTAAAAGACGATTATACGCTACAAGCTGGAGATGCAATATTTATCGCTAGCTACATATTAGTTTATCAGCCTGAAGATAATGCCAAAGCAGATCTCGATTCAACTACCATTGTTAGCCGTTCACCCGCTAAAAAACTCGTTTTGTAGTCAATAAAATTATCTAATTATGAATGTCTTCGCTAAGTATATTTGTTAGAGAAGGCGGCAAGAAATTGCGTCAAGCAGCTGTCTAAACCTAAACAGCTGCTTATTAACACACAAACACTGATTCGCTATTGTTGATGTTTTTTATTGTAATTAAAACTCAATGAATAGCTATATCGTTTGTTCTCTAAAAGATATTCTTGATGGGTACTTGGACTCCAAGAATCATCTCCCCCTACTCCCATATGTTGGTGATCTATATGGACATGTACCACATCACTTTTAAGCAATTCGTGGGTATGTTTTGCCGCTGCTAATTGGGCTTGGGAATATTCACTTGCTGCAAATAAAAATTCACCTGCTACCTGTAACTCACCAATTTCTAACAATTGACAGTCGCTTCGTAAGCCGTTATCGGTCGGGAAAATATAAGGCGTATGCAGATCATCAATGTGCAAACTGTATTCTCCAAATCGAGCAGCCGACTTGCGGTCTGGGTAATTCTCAAATGGCCCCAAACCTAACCATTTAACCTGTAGATTTTCTTGTTTGGTTAAACCCACACTCACCCCTACTCTTGGAACAGGGGGGAGTGCGTCGTCGAGACATACCGTGATAGCCAGCTCTAGGTCGCCGCTACTATTAACACTATAAATCCATTGAGTCTGACAGCATAACTTGCCGTTAAATTCGTAATCGAAAACGCAGGTGATACGCACTTCCATTTCTGAAGAAACCGCATCTATATAACGACAGTTACGTTGCCAATTCCCCAGCCCTGCTGCTATCCAGCGAGCTTCCCAAGCATTAGGATCAAGGTTATCCACTTCACTAACACCAATATCATTATCCAATGCAGCGCGATAAAAATTATCCACCAGCGGACTGGCTATCACTCGTTGGTTGTCTCGTAACCAATGTACGATAAGTCCCGTTTTACGGTCAATTACGAGTTCTAAACCTTTTCCATGAATATCAATAGTCTGTTCATTTTTATTTAAGCTAAGAACAGCTTGGTTAATTGGTTTTGCAAAGTTTTGCCTCGTTAAACTTTGCTTATTTATCAACGAAAACTGCTCAGTCGCTAATACATGCCCGGATGGTGCAAAGCTATTTTCTTCTATCAATTCCACGTCTAAATTTAGATGGTAAATGGCCCCCTGTTGAAAGTTTGTTTTTACTACAATGGTTAAATCAATGCTGCTTTGTGGAGCAATGTCGATTGGGGAGCTTCCTTTTTCTATTTCAACTCCATTTTGTAAAAGGCGCCAAACCAGCTTTTCGTTGTCTGTTGTTCTAAACACATAATCACTAGAAATAGTCAGCTTGTATTCGTTTTGACCTAGCATTGGCGCGAAGCTAAAAGACAAATGTTGTTGGCAATATTTAGCTTCAAACAAGCTTGGGTGTGGACTGCGATCGGGAAACATCAATCCGTTTATACAAAATTGGCGGTCATTCACTGTATCACCAAAATCACCGCCATATGCCCAAAAGTGACGACCCTGTGCATCTGTTTTTGATAAGCCTTGGTCTACCCAATCCCAAATAAAGCCACCTTGTAAACGCGGGTATTCTTTAAAGGCTTGCCAGTAATCCTCGAAACTGCCAAGACTATTGCCCATTGCATGGGCGTATTCGCATAAGATAAGTGGTCGAGATTCTCCAGGTAAACTCAACCACTTTTTAATGGAATACTTAGGTACTGCCTCGTCGTTTACATCAGAATCTACCCGTGAATACATTGGGCATATTATATCTGTAGCACTAGTGTTTGCGCCGCCACCTTCATACTGCACCGGACGTGAAGGATCAAAACTTTTTGACCAAGCGTACATCGCGTCATGATTAGCACCATGGCCACATTCATTTCCTAATGACCAAATAATAATACAGGCGTGATTTTTATCCCTCTCAAGCATCTGCGTGTAGCGAGACATAAAGGCCCCAGCCCATTGCGGATCCGATGCCAAACGCCCCATTGGAAACATTCCGTGTGTTTCTATATTGGCTTCATCTACCACATAAAGGCCGTACTCGTCACATAGCTCATACCAACGTGGATGATTTGGGTAGTGGGCTGTACGTACAGCGTTGAAGTTATTCTGTTTCATTAGTTTGATATCAGTAATCATGTCTGATTCTGATACCGCATGACCATGTTCCGGATGATGTTCGTGTCTATTAACGCCGCGGATCAATATTGGTTTGCCGTTAACGGATAACTGCCCTTGAATGATCTCTACTTTTCTAAAACCTATGTCATAACCTTCAGCATCTACCACTTCGCCTAACTCGTTTATAAGACTGACCACACAACGATACAAATAGGGTATTTCTGCGCTCCACTTTTGCGGGTTTTTAATGCTGAAATTGTGAAAAACCACATCTTGCCAGCCACCTTTTTCATCAACACGTTTATTATTAGTGCTTTGAATTTGTGGTTCAATAATTGCGATATCACCATCAAAAACCTGCACACTGATCTTATAATTGTCAGGCGCATCAATAGTGGTTTTGACGGCCAAACTCGCGTCTCGATAACACCCATCTAAATCAGGCGTAATAAATACATCGCTAATTTGATATTGAGGTTTACTTAGTAACACTACGTCTCTAAAAATACCGCTCAACCACCACATATCTTGGTCTTCAAGATAACTACCATCACTCCAGCGGATCACCATAACGGCAATTCGATTTTTCCCTGCAACTAAAAAGGGTTGCAAATCAAATTCACTCGGCAGCCGACTATCTTGTGAGTAACCCACCCATTGCCCGTTACACCACAAATGAAAAGCCGAGTTAACGCCTTCGAAAATAATCTGATTACGTTGCGTTAGTTGCTGCTGTGTAATGGCGAATTCAGTTCGATAACATCCGGTGGGATTATCCTTTGGAACAAATGGAGGATTGACTGCAAAAGGGTACTTAACATTACAATAAATAGGTTTATCAAAACCATGAAGCTGCCAATTAGAAGGCACGGGGATATTATCCCAGTTGTCACAAGGTTGCTCAGTGAGAAATGCTCCATCGACCTCTTCAGGTTTAGCAAACAACCTAAATTGCCAATTACCATTGAGTAGTCGCCTTTGAGAATTTTGATTTTGACGCGCATCTTCAATACTTATAAAACCATTAAGTGGGCTGTGTGCTCTGACAGTGTTGATCTGAGTGGTTAAAGGAGTCTCCCAGTCACGGCGATGAATAATATAGTCTAGTGAATTCATGTTTTTCCCCGTAGGTTTTAAATTGCCACGTTGATAATTTTGTGTAGGTTACCAAATATAGCTAAAACTCTACTTTTAGATTATGCTTAAAACTATCTAATTTTTATCCAGAACTATCATTAGTACTCATGAGTAATCACATCAAAGATGTCCTTGATATTGGCCCCAATTGTTATGAACGCTTCATTGATTCAACAGTACTGGCAGAAATAAAACCGCTAGATATTACCTTAGCGGGATGCTCTAACTTAAGCGGTAAATATTGCGTCGGACGCACATCTCCTTTGGAGATTACCTTATTTTATACCCTTAAAGGACAAGGCAAATTAATCACCGTAGAAAATGAATATTCATTGCTGCCTAATACCCTAGCCATTTTGCCAACTAAGCAGAGTTTTGAGGTAAGTATCGCTGCAGAGCAATGGGATATTGTTTGGCTAAACCTCGCTAACAGCAAGCGTTGGCAGCATGTCAATTTAGAGCAAGCACAAGTATTAACTGCTCAAAAACTCGAGCCACTACACTACGCTATGGAGATTTTATATAGTGAACCTGACGCCGCCTTACGCCAGGGTGTGTTTCCCATATTGAACAAATATCTGAACACAGCAATCTTAGGAGATAATCAAAACAAGGCACATACTCGGCTACAGTACTTGTTTCAGGATATTGAAAAACGCCTCCAGTATGACTGGACGATAGAGGAAATGTGCAAAGTAGTACATTATTCACCTCCCCATTTACATCGCTTGTGCCAAAAACAATTTGCTCAAAGCCCGATACAAAAACTCATTGAATTGCGAATGCAGCGGGCAAAAAATTTGCTACTTAATACCCGCTGGCCTGTTCAGCATATTGCTGGCTATGTTGGCTACTCAAATATTTTTAATTTCTCAAAAAGTTTTAAAAAATTACAAGGTCAATCACCTAGTGAATTTAGACGAAACCATAATTAACAATAATCTCTTAAAACCTGCTCCTTAAGAAACTGATTGGGTTGATTCACGTGTCACTAGTTGCGGTCTAAAATGCAGAACCGGAACACTGTCGGTAGTGCCTTTTGCAGACCGCAAATTCACTAAATGCTGGATCAAAGATGCGGCAGCTTTACGTGCAATAATGTTAGTTGGCTGAGCCGCGGTTGTTAACATAGGCCAAGTTTGGCGGGAGAACGGACTGTCCTCAAAACCTGCTATTGCCATATCTTGAGGCACATTGAGACCTTGTAAGCGTACTGCAAATAACGCCCCAGCTGCTATTTCATCGTTACACGAAAAAATTCCAGTAGGTGGAACATCCAACGACAATAACTGCTTAGCACCTTGAACGCCAAATTCGAACGAATAGGAGCCGTCAATTTGATAATCTTTAACAATGGGTAAATCGTGTTTTTTAAGTGCGTTTAAATACCCAATTTTACGTTCATGACTGGAACGGTGATTATCGTCACCACGCAAAAATGCAATTTTAGTATGCCCCTGCTCGATTAAGTGTTCAGTGATATCAAACGCTGCATCTCGGTCATTAATATATACACAGGGAGAAGATACTTGCTTCTGTTCACTTGATGAAATAATTCGAATAAAGGGAATATTCATTTCATGCAAACCACTGAGTACTTCAGGCATTTCTGAAAGTGGCGGCGAAATAATTAAACCAGCCAATTGCGAACGTTTAATCATAGTAGCCAGTTCAGCAACTATATCTTTGTTGTGTGCTGAACAAGGGTGAATAATCAATTCATAACCGCGATCTCTGCATTCTGCCAATATCCCATTTTGCATATCAAGAACGTAATACGCATTTGGATTATCGTACACGTACCCTAAAGAATAAGATTTATTGGCGGCTAAATTACGCGCTGCGTTATTAGGCTGGTAATTAAGCTCTTTAATGGCGTCATTGACTTTTTTCAAGGTTTCGCTACGAACCGAACCTTCGTTGTTAATCACTCGGGAAACTGTTTTAAAGGATACGCCTGCTAATTCGGCCACTTCTTTAATGGTAGTTTTTGTTTTCATTTTTGCTTTAAGCACCATTTATGTAGGTTGTCAGTTTCACTTAACTAGAGACTTTCCCATAGCGATAAAAAACCATTGTAATAGATAAAACTACACATACCTTGTGTTACTTTTCGCCATTAACAAGTTTCCTCATATTACTATTAAATTTCGTCTCTAAAAAGTAAGCTTGTAATCCACATCAGTTTTATTGCTTGTGATCTCAAGTAAATTGCCTAAATCTTTCTGTTAACTCTTGTGTAACTTATGAGTAATGAGATGCTTACACTCATGCGGTTAGTAAGTGACTTATATAAAAGACATTGCAGAATTCTGAAATTTCGTTTAAATTAGCCACAAATGACAACGCTGTCAACCGTGTATTTTTGATACTAATTACTACAATATTACCCACAAAGAAAATAACTGAGACATCAGTGTTATTAGCCACCTTATTCGGCGATGGATAGTATATATAAAACAAATTTAACCTTGGATTATAGGAAGTTAGATGCAGATTATTATTTATGATAACGCTCACCAAGTTGCAGAAAGTGCAGCGAAATGGGTAAAAGAGCTTATCAACAAAAAGCCAGCTCCAGTGTTGGGGTTGGCCACAGGTAGTACTCCAATTAGCTTGTACAAACAATTAGTTGAGCAACATAAAGCTCAAGGCCTTAGCTTCAAAAATGTCACTACCTTTAACTTGGATGAGTATCATCAAATAGATCCGCTCAACCCACAAAGTTATCGTAGTTTTATGGATAAAAATTTATTCAGCCATGTTGATATTGATATGAATAATACCTTTTTACCTACCTGTGCTGTCGGCGAAAATCCGCGTGTGCAGGGTCTAGCTTATGAAGAAAACATCAAAAAACATGGGGGTATTGATTTACAAATTTTAGGAATTGGTGCCAATGGCCACATTGGGTTTAACGAACCCACATCGAGCTTATCTTCAAGGACACGAATCAAAACTTTGACCCAGCAAACGATCAGCGACAATAGCCGCCTATTTAAGCCCAACGAAAAACAACCCACTATGGCAATGACTATGGGAATTGCCACCATTATGAACGCACGTTATGTATTGTTAATGGCAACAGGTGCCAACAAAGCCAATGCAGTTAAAGATATGATAACTGGCGGTGTTTCGGCAATGTGCCCTGCTTCCGCGCTGCAAATGCATGAAAATGCCATTATCTTATTAGATAAAGCAGCGGCCAGTGAATTAGGCGAGCAAAATTACTATCAATGGGCCGAAAGTGAAAATCGGAAGCTAATTGAACATTATGGCTATTTTCACAATTATTAACCGAAAATAACCCTTTATCTGCGTCAATAAGGGTTGCCCAAGATAACTATTTGAATTAGAATTTCGTAAATTGACAACGCTGTCAAAATAGCTTTTTTACATAGTTGTAATCTTCAGGTTTTATGTGTGTCTTGACCGGAACTCTATTTGTTCCGGTTCTTTTTTAAATAAAAATCGGCGCTTCGGTTTTCGCTACTTTAAACACCTCATAGTATAAAAAGTAATAGTTCAGTTTAACGAATAGCATATTCAAATTGTTGCAAATAAATTGAATATATGTAGAATAAAATGACAACGCTGTCATTCTTCGAGGCAGTTACTCCTAGTATTGAGTTGGCGGTTAACCAAAAATATTCAAGGGATTGACAAATCATTACGTGCTCCAGTGATGTCCTTTATCCCTGAGTTATGTTCGCTTCGATGCTTGCTGATGATAGAAAAAACACAGCGATAACGCTGTAGAAATAGACAAAATAAATTGCAAACAACTAAGTATGTATTGTTCTCAACAATAGAGGGGTAATTTTTGACTAATTCAATGGACATTTTCCTGGGCATAGACGGTGGTGGCACTAAATGTAAAGCTCGCCTAGAAGATGCGCAGGGAAATTTTTTAGCGGAAGCAACCGCAGGCCCTGCCAACGCTGCACGTAATCTAACAGGCTCAGTCAAAGCCGTTCTAGAAGCCACTGAAAAAGCCATTGCCAAAGCCAATATTAAAGGATTAACCCTGAACCACATCCATGCTGGAATTGGCCTGGCTGGCATTAATATCCCCAAAATTAAACAATTATTTTTGAAACAGTCTTTGCCCTTTGCAAGCTGGCATTTAACTACAGACTTACATATTGCATGCTTAGGTGCCCATTTGGGACAAGACGGAGCCATAGTAATAGTCGGTACTGGTTCTTCTGGGATCGCGACTTTTGACGGCCTACAGCTGGAAGTAGGAGGCCATGGTTTTGTGGTAGGCGATAAAGGAAGTGGTGCGTGGTTAGGAAAAATGGCGATTAGTCTTTGCCTTGAAATGCTAGATGGCATCATTCCTAGGAATCAGCTTTGTGACCAAGTAATGAAGCAACTTAACTGTGTTAAACCCTATGACTTGGTGAGTTTAACCTTAGAAGCCAAGCCTGCTTTTTACGCTTCAATTGCACCTTTTATATTGCAACTCGCGGCCAATCAACAACAAGATGCGTTAGAGCTAGTCAAACAAGGGGCGACGTACGTTAATAAGCTTTGCCATCGATTATTGATCAACTCGCACCGTTTATCGCTGATTGGTGGCATAACACAGCCATTAATGCCCTACCTCGATAGCCAACTACAGAATATGATTGAACCAGCTAAGGCTTCTCCAGAGCAAGGCGCTATCCTATATTCCAAATCTCAGTTAAACGGCAATTCGTTGTCATGAAAAGCAGCTTAGTGCTAATTACTGGGTCAAGAGCAACTGAACAAATTGCCCAGGGTTTCGATCAATTTGCGGCACATCTCAATACAGCAACTAAAATAATAACGAGGTAAAGATGCAGCGTTTTTTTGCAGAAAACTTGTTTGATGGCAAAACAGTTAAGAAAAATCAATTAATAACTGTCAAGGCCGGCACAGTTCAATCAATTGAAACCGCCGACCCACTAGACGATGCCGAACAACTGCTAGGTTTAGTAACACCCGGTTTTATAGACGTACAAGTTAATGGTGGCGGTGGTGTGTTGTTCAACAATCAACCCACCTTAGAAACATTACTCAAGATGAGCCGAGCCCACCAGCAATTTGGAAGCACAGCAATCTTGCCAACCTTAATTACCGATGACTTCGCAACAATGCAAAAGGCAGCAGATTCAGTTGCTGCAGCCATTGCTCAAAATGTAAAAGGCATTGTTGGCATTCACTTTGAGGGTCCTCATTTAAGTGAGCCTAAAAAAGGCATTCACCCTTGCCAACATATTCGCGAGATTAGCCCAAAAGAATTAGCCTTATTTAAAAGGCAGGATCTCGGCTTAGTGTGTGTGACTTTAGCACCAGAAAATGTCTCTGTTGCGGTAATTAAGGAGTTAGTCAAAGCAAACGTAAAAGTGTGTTTAGGCCACTCCAATGCAAGTGCCGAACAAACCTTTGCAGCGTTGCAAGCGGGGGCTCAAGGTTTTACCCACTTATTTAACGCAATGTCACCGCTTCAAAGCAGAGCCGCAGGCATGGTTGGTGCCGCGTTATTAGATCAATCTAGTTATTGTGGCTTGATTGTTGACCATGAACATGTGGATACGACAAGTTGCCAGTTGGCAATAAAATGTAAAACGCCAGAGCATATCATGCTAGTTACCGATGCAATGTCACACGTAGGAAGTGACCAAACCGAATTACAATTTGCGGGTATGCAGATCAATCGCCAAGGCAATAAATTAACCATAGAAGGGGGCCGCTTAGCGGGTTCAGCCCTTGACATGGCAAGTGCGGTTCGCAACTGCATAGAAAACTTACACTGCTCCATGCAACAAGCACTCAAGATGGCTTCTAGTACTCCCGCCACATTCCTTGGTATACAGCAGCAAAAGGGCTATTTGAGTCCCCAAAGTGCCGCCGACTGGGTGGTGCTAGACAATCAGTATTATGTGAACGCCACCTATATAGCTGGCGAAAAAGTATTTGGATAAAGCGGAAATAACACTAAAAACAATAAGAAGGTGAATAATGCAAACAATCACAACTCAGCCGCCTAAATCAAAGGCCCTCGTACCTATGTTTATTATAGGCATGTTGTTCTTCATATTCGGTTTTGTAACTTGGCTAAATGGAGCCCTAATCCCATTTTTACAAATAGTCTGTGATTTAACTGAGTCACAGGCTTTATTGGTGGCCTTTTCGTTCTATATAGCCTACGTTGTCATGGCTTTACCTATGTCTTGGGTACTAGATAAAGTAGGCTACAAACACGCTATGTGTTTGGGCCTGGTGGGTATTGCTTTAGGGTGTTTATTGTTTATACCCGCGGCTTATTCACATGAATTTGCAGTGTTTTTGATTGCGCAGTTTATTGTGGGAACGGGACTCACTATTCTACAAACTGCATCCAATCCATATATTGTAAAAATAGGCCCCAAAGAAACCGCAGCTGTGCGTATTTCTATTATGGGTTTATTAAATAAGTTCGCCGGGTTTCTCGCACCTATAGTATTTACGGCCTTGGTTCTGGGTGAGTTTGCAGGTGTCAATGCACAGTCAATAGCAGCCTTGACAGAGTCCGAACGTGTCGCGCAAATAGCCGCTTTAGCTGATGGTTTAGTATTACCTTATACCTATATGGCGCTGGCTTTGTTTGGTTTGGCGGTGTTACTTAAATTCTCCACATTACCTGACTTAGTTCTAGAGAAGCCAGAATCGGCGGATGCTGAAGCGGGGAGTTTAAAAGCGTATCCACAACTTATATTAGGTGTAGTTGCATTGTTTCTATATGTTGGCGTCGAAGTCATAGCGGGAGACACCATAGGTTTGTTTGGTTCTCAATTGGGTGTGGCGAACGCCACATCTTTGACTTCGTATACTATGGCTTTTATGGTTCTCGGCTATTTAATTGGTTTGCTTGTTATCCCACGTTTTGTCGACCAAGCTCAAGCGCTTGCTGGATCTGCTATTTTAGGTTTAGTTCTGAGTGTCGCAGTGGTATTTGCTGATGTGCAATCCACTTCAATTTCCAGTGCTTTATGGGGATGGATGGGCATAGCTGAGCTACCTAATGCAGTTACTCTTATTGCCATATTAGGATTCGCCAACGCTTTAGTATGGCCCGCAGTATGGCCTCTAGCCTTAGATGGATTATATAGCCTTACCGCTCGAGGTTCAGCTTGGTTAATTATGGGGATTTCTGGAGGCGCCGTACTACCGGTACTATATGGTTTCTTAGCTGAACATTTTGATACCCAATCTGCTTATTGGATGATGCTACCCTGTTATGCGTTTATCCTATTTTATGCATTAAAAGGCCATAAAATCAGAAAGTGGTCCTAAATGTTTTAGCGAACAACTTCGGCCTAAGGTGTGGCACCTTAGGCTGGTGAAATCAATCATTTCGAATCCATAGCTGCACAAACCTTTTTAACGGAAGTAGTCATGACAAAAGTACTCAATCTCATAGCACACCCACTCAAACTCAGATCCTCACTACATTTAAAAAAATATCAAACACTCTCAGGATTAACCCTAGCCATGGTTTTTTTTATGGTTTCGTGCGGAACAGAAAATCAACCACAACTTGCAACACCAGTGGTGGCGACTAATGCAGTAAGTTTTGCTGCTCAGCAAATACAAATCAAATTAGGTATTGACCATAATTATTCAAACACTGACTGCCCCAAACAAGCGACTAGCTGTTATCAAGCCACTATGACATTGCAATTTCCCCAAAATATGCCTGCAAATTGGCATATTTTATTCAGCAACTTGTCACCAATTGGCAAAGCCGTTAGCAATGAGTTTGAGCTTGTACATATCAATGGAGACTTACATAAGATTTCGCCAAAAGCCGACGACGAATTAAGCGCTGCAATAAAAGCTGATACTGATTATCACATTAGGTTTTATGGTAATACTCCCTTAGTCTCTGAGTCAGTTTTGTTTCCAAACTACATTCTTGTAGGAGACGATGGGGATAGTAGCGTTATATCCTCAACAACAGAAAAATTGCTTGATGGTCATCAAATTCCTCGCCCTCAGCACGTCAAACCCTTCAGCCTGCCGCAACAGCAACTTAGGCAAGCAGACGATAAAGTCGCTATAGCAAATGCTAAAGAACGTTATTATCGCTTTTTGTCTCGTACGTCTGACAAAAAAGACGAACAACAATCACGGATTATCCCTAGGCTTGAAAACGCTAATTGGTCGGGTGATAGCTTAAAACTTTTATCTGGTCTGCAATTACCCGATATGCAGCACATCAAAAATACTAAGTTCAAAACTGCGATTACCCAAAGATTTAAAGCCAATTCACTAGAAATAAATCAACAAGGTTTACCCATCAAAATTGCACCTAAAAATAACGCCTCACCAGAGAGCTATTCGTTGTTGATTACCAGCAATGACATTCAAATTACCTATGCAGATTCCGCCGGTCTTTATTATGCAATGATGTCAATTGCACAGTTGTACGATCCACAGCATCAAACCTTGCCTCTAGGTGTTGCAAATGACCAACCCAGTATGGCGTTTCGCGGGCTACACATTGATGTTTCTCGGAATTTCCGTAGCAAAGAGTTTATTTTGCAAACACTCGATCAGATGTCTTATTACAAACTCAATAAATTGCATTTGCATTTAGCAGACGACGAGGGCTGGCGTCTTCACATTCCTTCACTGCCAGAACTAACCGATGTTGCAGCGTTTCGCTGTCTAGATGAAACAGAACAAAACTGTCTAATGCCACAACTAGCTGGAGGCAATGGAAAATTAGCGGCAACTCAACAAAACAGTGGTTTTTATAGCATTGAGGATTACATTGAAATATTGCAATATGCTCAGGCTCGTCAAATTGAGGTATTGCCTTCTTTAGATATGCCCGGACACTCCCGCGCAGCCATTGTTGCTATGAATGCTCGATTCAATCGCCTTATGCAACAAGAAAAACCCCAGCAAGCTCAAAAGTACTTCTTAACCGAGCTGCAAGACACAAGTCAATATCGCTCAATTCAGAACTATAACGACAACACACTAAACCCCTGTTTACCTGCTACTTATACATTTATTGGGGAAGTACTGACTCAATTAATCGATATGCACCAAGCTGCTGGTGTACCATTAAAGCGCTATCATATCGGCGCCGATGAGACCGCTGGTGCATGGACAGAGTCTCCTGCTTGTACCGCCTTAATTGCCAAAAATGAATCCATTAATGAAGCCTCACAACTCGGTGCTTACTTTGTAGAAAAGGTGGCTAACAAAGTCAGTGAATTGGATATTGTGCCCGCAGCATGGAGTGATGGAATATCTCATGCTAACGCTGAAAATTTGCCTAAAATATTACAATCTAACGCATGGGAAGCGTTGTACTCTGGTGCCCACACTAAAGTACATAAAATGTTAAACAAGGGATGGCAAGTGGTATTATCTACTCCTGACGTTCTCTACTTTGATTTCCCCTATGAAGCAGATCCCATTGAGCCCGGTTATTATTGGGGTTCTAGATACACCGATAGTTATCAAGTATTCCAATTTATGCCAAATAATTTAGGGGTACACGCTGAGATTTGGCAAGACAAATATGGCAATACCTATACAGCACCAGCCGAGATTGATATTCAAAACAATCAGAAAGTTTTAGGCATACAAGCGCAACTATGGGGTGAAACCGTGCGTTCTGATGCTCAGGCACAGTACATGCTTTTCCCGCGATTATTAGTGGTAGCCGAACGCGCTTGGCATCGCCCGCAATGGACCGAAACTTATAAAAAAGGCGTGGCCTACACGGCTAACACCAGCCACTTTGATGTACAACAAACTCAAGAAATGAATGCCGATTGGCTTAGTTTTACTCGGTTATTGAGCGATAAAGCCATGCCGCAACTAGTAAAAGACGGCGTTGTGCCGAGAGTACCTTTGCCTGGCGCAGTGATCAAATTAGACAAGTTACATATGTTCTCTGCCTTTAATGGCTTACAACTTGAATATAAGATTCCTGGTGAGGTCTGGCAGACCTATCAGGGTCCGATTAAGGTATCCAAGAAAAGAGATATTAAAGTGCGCGCTACGATCCCTAGTACTCAAGTGAGTAGCCGTGAAACAGGGGTAACGGAAATCTAAGCTTTGGAAGTGCATTCACACCAATAGAGTAAATGTCATAAAGATACAAAAGGGCTGAATTGGCGGAACTCGACTAGAATTTTTGGTCAGTAGTTCGCTAACTTCACCCCTTATATCCATTCACCGTAGGCTACTATTGCGACAAACAACCCTGCTGTAAATTTCTTGCAGGAAAAATCTGTCCAAGGGTCGCATTCAATTGTTGCCATTGCTGGCCCATTAGATCAGCTTGTTGTTGAGTTAATACTTGGCCAAATTGCTTTTCACGTTGCTCTTCAATATGGGTATAGTGAAAAATACGCATATCCACATTTTTGACGTTTTGATAAGTGTTGTACATATCATCAATATTCTTCTGGGAGTCATCTACAAATATGATTGCCGCGAATTCTCTGTTGGCTTTATTTAGTATATGTTGCAGCATTTCACCTTTATTCATGCCTGATGTCATCATCACCCCTTGCATATAACTCAGTTCACGTCCCTTTATTTCCCTGAACATAAAGGTATCTAGCCCCACAGGCGCAAGTGCGCTGACACTCAAATCGACTTGATTACGGATTAATTCACGTTCTGTTGCGGCGCGGTATTTAGGAGCCCGAGAGGTTAGCGCCATGACGGTATGTCCAGATTTTTGCCAATTAGAAATAGTATTATCAAGTTGAGGTTCGGTTAACTTCATTGGGGCTAATTCGTAAAGCAACCCAATAGAATCTTCAAATAAACACCCAACTGTTTGTGATGGGCTAGGTTTAATATCAAGCTTTCCTCTTTGCCATTGATACCACACATCGCTACCTATATCTGTGGTACTGGTCAGAATAGTGTTATCAATATCCATGACAATTAACACCTTATCTTCGCCATATTGCTGACTCAATGACGAGGTAACAGTCACCACATCGGCGAAGGAGTGAACTTCTTGTTTAAGGGTGCTTTTTGAAGTAGCCTCTGTTGCAACAGGACTAGATTCTGGCTTTGAGTTTACTGCCGAACATGATGAAATCAACATAGCAGTAAATACGAGCGACGCGTAAATTGATGAGGTAATTTTCACAACCATTCCTGTAGAATTTTAGATGATCAGACTGAATGGTCCATTATCAACACATTCCGCCCTATTGTCGATACTCATCATTAAAACCTTCAGTATCAAATACCTTATGGACTATGCAATTGTTTGCAAAAACTGCTTCACTGATTTTTTCGGCGTTTTCGTGAGCTTTTGAACTAATGTAAAAGGCACCTCATCTGCACGAGTCAATTGCGAAATATCTTCTAACATAGTTATCCACAACTTGGCTGTCATTTCAGAATCAAATAAAGCTCTATGGAAATCCCCTCCTGAAGGGATGTTCTTAAAACTAATGAGCGTACCTAATTTATGATTCGGAGCCTGTTGATATAAACGCCTAGCGATAAGCAAAGAACAAGCAAAATGGCCAGTGTAGTTTCGAGTTATACGGCCTAATTCAGCATCCAAAAAACGTTTGTCAAATGATGCGTTATGGGCAACTAAGTTACTGCCTTCGATAAAGTCAGCAAATTTATCCATAACTTCATCACATGGCGGAGCTTGGTTTAACATTCGATTGGTGATGCCGGTGTAATTTTCAATAAAGCTACTGATGGGTTTCCCAGGGTTCATTAACGCCTGAAAACGTTCAACCACTTGCCCTTTTTCTAAGCGCACCGCGCCAATTTCAATTGCCCTATCTCCCATATCAGGAGATAAACCAGTGGTTTCAAAGTCGAGTACAATAAGTGAGTTGGCGCCGCTTTGCGTCATTTACAAATTACCTTAGTTATGTGCTTGAGTTGTTCTATAAAAATCTGCCGTTTTCCAAGAAAAAGACAAAATATTATAAAAACTACTGACTATGACGTTTCTTTGCCAACATAATGTTGCGATAGGTATCTATCCAATATTTGTCACTATTGGCCAGTAAATAATCAAGAAACTTGGCATGTTGTTCGGTTGATGTAACCAAGTGATCTCCACCAATTCCGTGAAACAATACGTTAACCAACTTGATATTTGGTGGCTGTTTTTCAATAAACTCGATAATCTTTGCGCTGCTGATATCACTCGGCGCAATTAATGCGGCAAAGTTTGGGTCCTCTAAACTTTTTATTGCTACAAATTGTTCTTTGACCGCATTCACGTAATTGCCATCCTTAGCCATTTGGTCAAAACAAGGCGGTGTGAAAGTATGCTCACTATACCCATCTAGCGAAGTGAGTATAGTATTCGCTAAAGTTATTTCACTCACCATTGTTTGCACCATTCTATCGTCTAATGCATTCCAAGGCTCTACCCACTCCCTACCTGGTTTACCACTATGGCAGGCATGAAATAATGAATGATTACCCAGTTCATGGCCTTGTTGAGCCAACTGACGCCATTCTTGAATTCGATTTTTAAATCCGTCAGACAAAGGAACAATATAAAATGACGCCTTAAGGTTTCGCTGATTCAACGCTGGCAAGGCGTTATCAAGTTGACTATTAAGTGCATCGTCATATGACAAACTAATCGCTATTTTTTCACCTTCTGGCCATTGCTGTGCTGCCAACGCAGATGGTTGAATGATGAATAAACCGATTAGCAAAAACGCTAAGTTATGAAAAAAAACTGTTACCCGTACCACGTTGTCACCATCTGCAATTTGTTTGCATACTAGTGTAAACAAATACTCACTCTAAGCTCTAGTCAAAAATGCTATTTATTGATTAATAACGGGCGTTAACCTGCTGATATTTTGGATAAAGTCATGAAACCATGATACATAATGGATTTACTTATTTTCACAATTGAATTCTATGAAACCTGATGACAACATCGCAAAATTAACAATATTTTTACAAGGTTTACATGATGTACATGAGTAAAAAAACCTGCTTCATACTTCTATCAGCCTTCTATTTGAATGCATGTGGTGGAGGTGGGGCGAATAATGCTTCTACAAGTTCTCCTTCAACACCTACACCCGCCGCCAATGTTGCGCCTACCGTTGATTCAGGTAGCGATCAGGTAGTTGAGGAACTCAGCGAAGTTACACTTAGCAGCAGCGCTTCAGATTCTGACGGAACGATAAACTCCTACCTCTGGGAGTTAACTTCAAGTGGTACAACTGTCACATTAGTCGCTGCAGACACTGCCACGGCAAACTTTGTTGCCCCGGAGGTAGACGGTGAGCAAGTATTGACATTTTCAGTTACTGTTACCGACGACGATGGAGCAACCAGTAGTGATTCCGTAACAATAACCATTACTAATGTCAGCTCAACTACTCCACCTCAAACCGGTGAGCTGCAAGTCCCAGAAGGTGGCACTTATATCCTAGCTGCTAACCCTTTATCTGCAGCGTCGTTTTGGGAAGGTAACGGCAGTCAACCTGTGGGAACTAGCAATATCGTTGACCTAACACACCCGCAATTTACACAAGCCTTGGAAGTGGATATCACCAATCCTTCGGGCGTTACTTGGAATGGCAATATTAGTATTGGACTTAGTGAAGGGGTGAAAGTGGGTGACAACTTACTGCTGCATTTGTATTTTCGCACTATAACCAGTCAATACGAAACCGGTACAGGTTTTACTCGTGTGTTACTGCAAGGTCCAGAACCTGAATACGTTAAATTAATTAGTCGCAACATCAATAGTGCTAGTGAATGGCAAGAGTTTTTTATCCCCGCAACAGTCACTCAAGAGTTTGCACAAGGTGAACTAAGCTTAATGTTTGAACTCGGAGCGGGAGACAAGCCACAAAAATTTCAACTGGCCGGCATTGAATTGTACAACTATCAACAAAACATTGCTTTTGCGGACTTACCGCAAACAGAGGCAACCTATGGTGGTCAAAGCGAAGACGCGCCTTGGCGAGCTGAAGCTGCAGCGCGAATTGAAGAATATCGCAAAGGTGATTTTACCTTAACCATACAAACTCCTAGCGGTGACAAATTGTTCGATATGGATATCGATATCACTATGCGTAAACATGCTTATCACTTCGGTTCTGCCGTAGTGTCCAATTTGTTGGTGAGTGAAGATGCAGACGCTAAAACCTATCAAAACAAAGTGTTGGAACTTTTCAATCAAGCGGGTCCCGAAAATGACTTAAAGTGGGGGCCATGGATTGGTGAATGGGGCAGCAGTTTTGACCAAGACACCACCTTAGCTGGCTTACAATGGTTAAAAGATAACGATTTCTACACGCGAGGCCACGTTTTGGTTTGGCCCTCTAAACGAAATATGCCTAACAGCATGCAGCAATATTTGCCCGATGACCCTAGCAATGCTGATCCCCAAGTTTTAGTTGCTGTCACTAATCATATTGATGATATTGCGTCAAAAACAGCGAGTCTAACCTCTGAGTGGGACGTACTAAACGAACCCTACGACAATCATTATTTAATGGATGCATTTGGTAATGACATTATGCTCGATTGGTTCGAGCGAGCCCGCGCTAACTTGCCTGAGCATAAACTCTATATCAATGATTACAGTATTTTATCGTCCGCTGGGTTAGACACCGCTCACCAACAACACTACCAAAATACCATTGAGTATTTGTACACCCACAATGCGCCCATTGATGGCATTGGATTACAAAGCCATTTTAGTGATGTACTAACTGATATCCCCAAGGTTTATAGCATTATTGAGCGTTTCCACTCAGCATTTCCAAATGCCAATATTCGCTCTACTGAATTTGATGTCGCGACACAAAATGAGCAGTTGCAAGCTGACTACACCCGTGACTTTATTACCATTTTCTTTAGCCACCCTGCAACGGTTGGCGTTCAGCTATGGGGATTTTGGGCGGGTAGGCACTGGGTGCCCGAAGCCGCATTATACGATCTTGATTGGCGTGAGAAACCTAACGCACGGGTATGGAAAGATTTAATATTTAATCAATGGCACAGTGAGTTTGCAGGAAAAACCAGCAGCGAGGGTACCTTTAGCGGCCGTGGCTTTTATGGAGAATATGAAGTGATATTCAGTTATCAAGGTACAGAACACAGCATGACCTTCAATGTCGAAAAAGGTGCAGAGAATAATATTGTACTCACTACCCCCTAAATCCTATTTCTCATAGCCAAAGATAAGAGTTTACCGTTAGTGTTTTATGCAAAGACTAACGGTAAAGCTTGAACGGTAGACCATATTTATCACGTAAATATGAAGTTACTTGGGTGACTTAAACACGTTCAATCAATAATGCCGTGCCAGTGCCGGCTGCGCCACTTGCCGCTACAATCCCAGTTTTCAGATTGCGGCGTTCTAGCTCATCAAGCAAGGTTGACAGCATAATAGTGCCGGTAGCGCCTAATGGATGGCCTAAAGCGATACAGCCACCATTAACATTCAACTTATCATCGTCGATTCCCAACTCTTGTTTACACATGACCATAGTGGCTGCAAAAGCTTCGTGAATTTCAAATAGGTCTACTTCATTAGCCGTGATATTTTCTCTGCGCATCAATTCTTTGGCGGCGATGACGGCGCCAGTGATTACCGAATAAAGATCCGCATTGGTATTACACATTGCGGTTATTTTCGCTCTTGGCGCAACACCTAATTGTGTTTGAACATCTAAGCTACCAATGAGGCTAACAGCAGCACCATCGGCCATAGAAGGCGAATTTGCTGGGGTGTGCACGTGTTCAATATGTTCTAATTCAGGGAATTTTTGCAAATATACAGCATCCACTCCTTGCTCACCTATTTTTGCAAAGGACGGCTTCATTTGAGCCAGCCCTTCCAAGGTGCTCTGCCTAATGAGTTCGTCATCTTTGAAGCTGGTATTTTTTGCGGCATTATTGATTGGCACAATAGACTTAAAGTAACCATTATCTCTAGCGTGAGCCGCACGTTGATGACTTAATAAAGCGACATTGTCAGCGTCTTCACGACTCACCTTATATTGTGATGCAACTAAATCGGCACCACTTCCCATCATAAACATGCCCATTTTTGAGGCTAATTTAATATCCATAAATGGACTGGGTTTATCAGCAAACATCGGAGTGCGAGATAACATTTCAATACCACCAGCAACCACCAATGAGTCCATTCCTGTCATCACTTTCATCGCTGCAATATTCACAGCATCGATACCAGATGAACAGTAGCGGTTGACTGTTAATCCGGAAACGTTACTCGGCCATCCATGATACATAACAGAAGATTTCGCTATGTTCCCGGCTTGTTCACCCACCTGAGTAGCGCAGCCTAAGATAACATCTCCAATATCTGTTGGGTTAAGGCCGGTTCGCTGTTCTAGAGTTGAATACAGCGTGCTGAGTAATTCAAACGGAGAAACATCATGTAAACCACCCTCGGGTTTAGCTTTCGCTCTTGGGGAGCGAATAATGTCGTATATATATGCCTGATTCATGTTGTTTTTCCTGAATTTTTTAAAACGAGTTTCGGATTTAAGCTAGATTTTCAGTGACGATCCGCACCAACAATAAAAGATGCGCAAGTTGTCGCACTGCCACCAAGGTTAAAGATGCCAACGTTTTTAGCGTTTTCGATTTGATAATCCTCGCACTGCCCCGTGACTTGTTTGTAGGCATCTAACATCATGCGCACACCTGTAGCACCGACAGGATGACCCAAACCTATCAACCCACCACTTGGATTAATGGGCAAACTACCAGTAAAATCTATGCTTCCATTTTCTATGGCTTTCCAAGACTCACCAGGTTCGGTCACTCCAAGATGGTCAATAAGCATATATTCAGTCATCGAAAAGCAGTCATGTACTTCTAATAAGTCTAACGAGTGAATGTTTTCTATTGCTGCGCGTGTTAAGGCGTCATTAAATGTGCCTTGAACATGTGGAAATATTAATCCGTCTGCTGGACTTTGCTGTAGTTTGCGTTTCATTAATAAAGGAGCACTGCGGTGTCCCCAACCTTTAATTCTAGGGATATCAGATAACTTGATATTGTGTATTTTTGCGTACTCGGCGGCGTATGTTTTATTTGCTAGGAACACAACTGCAGCACCGTCTGTAATCTGCCCGCAGTCTTGTTTGCGCAGTTGCCCTTCAACAATTGGATTAAATTCATCCCGCTGACTAAAGCTGTCAGGGCTAAACTTCCAATTACGAGTTTGCGAGTTGGGATTACGTTTAGCATTAGTAAAGTTTATCTCGGATATGCGGCTTAAATGTTGAGTATTTATCCCATAGCGTTGTTGATAATGCTCTAACAAATCTGCAAACAATCTAGGCCAAACGTAACGACAATTTTGCGCTTCTTTGCCTACCCAAGCGGCGGAGCCTAAATAACTGGCTCCGGTGGCCGAATCGACGTTACGCATTAACTCTATGCCCATAACACAGGCTAGCTGGTAATGGCCTGCTTCAAGGTCACGCATAGCGCTCAGCAAAGCCATAGAACCAGAAGCACAGGCCGCTTCATGCCTAGAGGTTGGAATATTGCCAAAGGCTGGTTCGGCGTGAGCAAAAAAGCCGTTTAGCTGCGATTGTCCGGTAAATAGATCAGCGACAAAATTTCCAACATGAGCAACATCTACATCCTTGGCGTGTATCTTTGCTTGACTCAAGCCTTGCTGCAAACATGACTCAAACAATTCATAAATGCCCTTACCTTCTCTAGCCCAATTGCAGCTATAGTCTGTCTGGCTACCACCCAATACGTAAATATCTTGATTATTCATAACTTTCCACACTTACATTTGATTTAAACAGCTATTACAACCCTACGGCCTTGTCACTGCTTACCCAACATGCATGAAATCCAACAGGTACACGTTCAGGTATTTTCAACCGACATATAGGGCCAGCACTAATCTTACGAGCATCAAAAATCTGCGCTTCACTATTACCCGTCTCATTGTCCGTGAGGAAACTAATTAGATACCCATCATCTTCATTTTTTGCATTATCGGCTGGAGCAAAAGGCGTTTCAGAGCCACAGGTGCCGGCAGGGAATTCATAGGTTTGGTTTTCGCGAGTCTCATGGTCAAACTTAAATATGCCACTGAAGTTAATCAATGAATCGCTTGGCATCAAAGTGGAGTAACTGTATCGATATTTTTTGCCCAATACCCAATCAGAATTAATCATTGGAAATTCCACATTGGTATCATCCAGCTGTTCTTCAGTGGTTTCTCCTGTGATTAGGTCAAAGGTCCAGCGATACAATTTTACGTTGTGCCAAGTACCAGCAGACTTCATACGTTCTATTACGCCATCACCAGGTTGACGAGGCATAATAGGATCGGGCTGACGACAACCATCCATGATGATTTTTCCATCTTCTTCATAGGCATTAACTGTGTGGTAGATATAACAAGCGCTAGCATCAAACCATTGGATATCTTGTTGTTTGCCATGGCGCGGAATCACCGCAAAACGACTCGGGCGGTCTTTAAAATAATGCAATCCGTGGCGGCCTTCATTCCAATGCAAAGGCAAGTCCATCAATATCGAATAGTTCTCAGTGATAGCCATATCGTGCGGAAGGCGTGCCCCAGGTAAGGGTATTTCAACGTAGTCAGTTAACAGGCCGTTTTTGTCTGCTACCCCATAAGTTAGATACGGTTGTTCCATGTTGTAGTCGAAAAACATTAATTCACCGGTAGCGTCATCTACTTTGCAGTGGGCTGACATTTGTCTGGGAAGTTTGCTATTAAAGGTTTCTTGCCCTTCTGTTTCTAATGTCACCGGATTGACTCTGTATGGAATACCCGTTTGATAGAAGGTCGTTAATAAGGCTCCGTTATGCCAAACAACGTCTGTGTTCGAGCCGTCTTTAATGGAAAAGTCGCTACCACTACCAGGAGGTGAATTTGGATCAGGTCGTGGCATCGCATAACCTGGCCACAAAACCTTTTGCGCTTCGCTTTCCATGTTGAAATGTTTGGTTCGTATCCAACGGTTCCGATAACTCGCCTTACCATTTTTAAATGCCAAAGCGTGCAACATGCCATCACCGTCAAACCAATGATGCGGACCTTTACTCGCAAAACGCGAGTTGGCACCGTTTCTGATATACACCCCAGTCAAGTCATCAGGCAGCTGCCCTTCCAACACAACTAACTCATCTTCAGTGTGTTCAAATTTTGTGGGTCCTAGGGCGCCATGCAAATAAGGATTTACATTGTGATAATGTTCTTCAACCCCAGTCCACTCGGGTGTATCAAGTGCTTCATATTCTTTAATTAATTTAGTGCTCATAGGATTTCCTTTTTAACTTAATTTCAAATGCTAATTACCTTAGCAAGCAGGCTCACAAATGCTCAGAAAGCTGATAACGCAATACCTTCCCCAACGGATTTCGCGGGATGCCTGACACTATTACCAATTTTTCAGGGAGCTTAAATGACGCAACATGCTGTTGTTTTAGGTAGTCCGTTAGTTCGCCAAGGGTGAGTGATTTTCCGGGCTTAAAGGCGACAAATGCAGCAATGCGTTCTCCCATAATATCGCAAGGATAAGAAGCCACAGCGACATCTAGAATACACTCGTGGGCATTGAGCAGATTATCTAGCTCAGCAGGCGCAATGTTCATACCGCCGCGTATGATCAAGTCTTTGCAACGACCTATAAAAGTATAAAACTGAGGGTCTTGGGAGGATATTTGGAATAAGTCACCAGTCTTAAAATAACCATCTGTAGTGAATGATTCGGCCGTTTTTAAAGGTGATTTATAGTAACCATCAAACACGCCAGCGCCTTTAATTTGTAGTTCTCCGGACGTATTCTTTTGTGTAATTTGTTGCCCTGTTTCGACGTTAACTAAACGGGTCTCTAATAAGTCACTTCTACATGGAAATAATCGTGCGCGTTTTTCTGGACTTTGAGTTTCGTTAGGCCCACAGAGTAAACTGACGCCTTCGTTGGAACCAAAATGATTGACTATTTCTATCCCAAACAATTTTTTGTAACCTTCTACCATCCACACATCAAGGGGTGCAGATCCTGAGCCTATGGCTCTGATGCTCGAGAAATCAATGGCATTTTTAAGCTTTTCATCTTTCAACAAAGCGTTAAGTAATGCAGGTGGCGCCAATGTGTAATTGACTTTTTCGACCACAATTTGCTGCAAGAAAACCGCTAGGTCTAAAGGATGATGTAATACTAATTTTCCGCCGCTGTACAACCAGCTTAAAAACATTCCGCCTATTGACGCCATATTGATCAGCGGAAACGGGTTAAGTAAGGTTTCATTATCCTGAATTTGATTGCCTAGATAGGTAGCTTTGCCTATCGCCAACCATTGATTGTGGCTTCGTGGAACACCTTTAGGGGTGCCTTCTGTGCCCGAAGTCCAGCAAATAGTGATAAGGTCATCTGCACTAACCTCTTGGCGCTGGGAGTATTCAGCATATTGCGTAAACGAACTAATATCGTCTATCGCAGATGATAAGTTACAATCTGCGTCCCCTTCCCCCCACAACAAAATTTTAGGGGCCGTCGACTGCATCGAAGATAACTTGATGCTATTGCGAATCCTGTCTACTAGTGACGTTTCTTTAAACGAAGGGGTCAGGATTATCGCCTTAGGTTCTAGGATATTTAATATACCCGACAACTCATTTTCCTGATATTGCACTGGCACTGGGCTAATAATAATGCCCAGACGTGAAGCGGCGAGATAGGTATAAATCAATTCCACTATATTAGGCATTTGCACCAATACAATGTCATCTTTTACTAAACCACTATTCAGAAAGACCTCAGTTAATTGATCAATTTTTAGTGCCAAGTCTTGATAAGTCAGTTGCTGCGCAGCTTGCCCCGTTAGGCTTTCTTTATCTGCAGGATCGACCAATGCAAAGCGATCCGGGAAGCGACTAGCGGATTTGTAAAATAACTCATCGAGCCGCTTTAGACCCCATTCACCACTACTGTGGTATTGTTTTAATCTATTTTTGTCGGAAGTAATCATAGAAGTACCCTAGTTTGAGCTGTATTTACGCAGGATGTTTGTCTATTCATGAGACTGGTAAGGGAGCGTTGATACTCATTTTTCAGGGTCTCAACCACTTCGGAAATAGGCTGAATCGCTGTTGAACTCGCAACACCTTGACCTGCGGCCCATATATCTTTCCAACGCTTGTTTTCTGTCCCCGCTGCACTGGCAAAATTGATCTTTGCTGCACTTGGCATATTATCTGGATTGTAACCACCATTAATAAGAGATTGACGTAACCAGTTGGCTTTCACACCAGTGATTGCATCAGAAACCACAACATCGCCTGAGTCTGAGTCCACCACCATCTGTTTGTATTCTGTTTGGCAAAGGCTTTCGTCGGTAGGTATAAAACGCGTGCCTAAATAGGCAATATCCGCCCCCATTGCTTGGGTGGCCAATACGGCTTCGCCACTACCAATGCCGCCCCCCAATACTAATAGGCCTTGCCAAAATTTACGTATTTCTTGCACAAACACAAAAGGTGAAAGATAACCCGTATGTCCTCCCGCGCCAGTACTGACTAACACTAGTCCATCAACCTTTGCAGTGACTGCTTTTTTTGCATAACTTGGGTTGATCACATCTGCCAGTACAATACCTCCGTAATTGTGCACTTCTGCCACTAGCGCTGCAGGGCTGCCTAGTGCAGTAATCACTATTGGCGGCTTATGTTTGAGAATCATCTGAAAGTCTTCTTTACCTCTAGCATAAGTAGGATGGGTAATGAGATTAACTGCCCAAGGTGTAGTGATCTGCTCATTATCTAAACGCGTATTAATCTGGCCTAGCCACTGATCCAGTATTTCAGGAGTACGAGCGTTTTGGGTTGGAAAGCTACCAATGATCCCTGCTCGGCAAGCATTAACCACCATGTCTGGCCCCGAAATTAAGAACATCGGCGCTTGCATGACAGGCAAGCTTAATTTTTTGGTAAGTGAAGAAGCTGAATTCATAATGCTGATTCCTGTCTAATATGACCTAAGACCGTCTCCTAGGAGACGGTACCCTGACGAAGGGAAATAAGCTTAAAAGTTATAGGTCAATTCCAGTGCTACACTTCTTGGTCGGTCGTAAATACCGTAATAAGCAACGCCAGTTCCACCTGTAAGAGTAGTAGCAAAAGGCAATGAATTTGAAAGGGTCATGACTCTTTCATCTGTGATGTTATTTGCGATAAGCGCGACTTGCCATTTATCATCGTAATCGGCTAGTGCAACTCGTACGCCCCATCGGGTGTAGCTGTCTTGCATGGTATTTGGATCAAGCGTGACACCGGCGTTGTATTCATCGCTATACTCCATATTTAAGCCGTATGTTACATAGGCCCAATCGTTAATATCCTGCTGATATTGTAATCTCAAGCTACCGCTAAATTCTGGCGTGTAAATCGCGCGCTCACCAGAAAGATTACATAAACCTTCAACTGTTGAGCTTAATACCTGATCGGGTAACACTAAATCGGGTGCACACTGTGCGATATCAAAATCGAGGTATTCGAAATCTAGGTAGGCTAAAGAGCCTGAGAGCACTAATGCTTCAGCAAGTAACCATCGAGCATCGATTTCAATGCCCTTAATTTCTGCTTCAGCCGCATTTTGTACGTTAAAGCCAACCGTGCCATCAAACTGGGTTATTTGCAGATCATCGTATTGGGTAAAGAATGCAGCCGCGTTCACTTCCACTACACCAAAACCAAACTTTCCTCCCAACTCATAACTGGTTGCCTGTTCATCTTCAAATTCAAATGACCCCGGATTGACTGGGTTTTCAGGGTAACTATTGGATCTGATATCAAAGCCACCACCTTTGCTTCCCTGAGTATAGGAAGCGTAAACTAGGGTATCTTTGTCAACTTTATATTGCAGGTTCACCAGAGGGTCTAGCTGTGATTCTTTACGATTACCTTCTAAGTCGTGAGCGTATATTTTTATGGCACCCATCATCACTTCAAAACCAGCTTGCGGACCAAAGGCAGGAGAGCCCTCGAAAAGCGCATTAGCGGGTATGCCAGTGGTATCGGCTCCCAATAAATTTAAAACTCGGTGCGCGTCTTTTTCTTCATTACTGTATCTAGCTCCAGCAGTGAGTGACAACTTATCGGTAATGCGCCAATTTAACTGCGCAAATGCCGAAAACACCTGAGAATCTTGAGAATAATCTCTGTCCCAACTACCGTTTACAATTGGAACATAGGCAGGGTTTGCAGCAAAAGTGCTGCCGAATAGTACATTGTCATAGGTAACTAATTCGTTATCTTGTAAATAAACACCTGCAATATAATCGACATCGCCATCTGTAGGCGATGCAACTCTAAACTCTTGACTCCATTGTTTGAAACTTTCACCTTGGTTTGAACCATTGAACAAGTCCAATCCAGTATAATCGACGTCTATTAGTTCATCTGTATCGTATTTTAAGTAAGCTGTAGTAGAGGTTAAGGTAAAATCATTTAAGTTGTACTCAAATTTAACCATAAGGTTATCAACTTGATTGGCACTCTCTTGTCCGTTATTTTGGCTTTTGTAATCTTGGTCGGTTTCTACAAAAAGTCCACCGCTGAATATGGTCGAATAACTGCCTATAGGTGAGTGGTTTTCAATGGCTCTGCCTTTGGTATCGAAGGTAGAAGTTTCTGCTTTAAGGAGTATATTCAGGTCGTCATAATCCCACTCGAGCATACCTCTTAGGTAAAGTTGCTCTACGTTGGGTTCCATGCGTTCCAAAGTCACGTTTTCAATCCAACCGTCCATTTCACGGTAAGACGCCACAAAACGGCCTTTGACATTATCTGTTAGGGCGCCAGAGACTATGCCTACAGTTTTAAACTCTTCCTGTTCAAACTCATATAAGGTGGTAATCGAGGCTTCAAAATCTTCAGTTGGGCGTGCCGAAGTCAGGCCTATTGCACCTGCAATTGCGTTTTTCCCAAATAAAATAGGCTGTGGACCACGTAACACTTCTACTCGCTCTAAATCAACAAGAGGTAACTGTATAAGTTGGTCGCGGCCGTAATACACTTCGTCAACATACATAGCAACGGATTGCTCGAAACCTTTATTACCCCCAGAAGATATGCCTCGAATCCCAATCTGATTGGTAATGCCTGACTTGGTAATAGTCAGGTTGGGTACTGATGTCGCCATGTCAGTAAGGGAGTTTATATTGCTGTTTTTAAGCACATCTCCAGAAATAGCACTGATTGAAATAGGCACATCTTGTAATCCTTGAGAGCGTTTTTGCGCGGTGACTTGAATTACCTCTAAAGATAGTTCTGAATCCGATTCAGTGGCTTCTTGGGCGATTAAGTTAATACTGTTGCCCATTAATAACGCTGATATGCATAAGGCTACGCGTTTCTTTTTATAATTTGTTTGCATCGTTTGCTCCTGAAAATTCAGAACTAAATTACACGTTTTAAGACGGCTTACACATGGTCTAATAACGCAAGTGATAAAACTGTATATTTTAGAGTCCTTTAATGCAAGCTTTATTGTTAATAAATTGTTTACTAATTGTGTAACCTTGTTTTAAGAGGGTTTCAGGTAATAACATTGAAAATGTTGGGGGTGGAAATCAGGCGTGCGTTCTCCAATTAATGGGAGACAACAGTAAACGCTTCGAACTGTCGAAAAATTCGAAGGCGGTATTTATGATAACTAGCCAGCCTAAAAATAACGGCTAGTTCACATCAAACTCTAGATAACGTTTCTTTGCTGAAACTCTTGTATTTGACTTTGCTGGTAACCGAGCTGCTTTAAAATGCTCTCAGTATGCTCACCAAGAGTCGGAGCCCGCGCAAACTTAGCGGTTTCGGTTTTTGAATATTTTATTGGATGATTAGCTATTGGCGCAGCTTGAGGGCTATTTGGATAATCAAGAGGATGTAATAAATCACTTTCTATCACCTGTTCATTCTTCAGGGTTTGCGCTGGAGTTAATAATTCTCCCGCTGGTATGCCTGCTTTTGACAACTCCGCCATGGCAATTTGATTAGTACGCTTTGAACACCATTCTTGCATTTTTTGACTTGCGAGTTGTCCGTTATCACCGCGGTTTTGGTCACTGCTGAATTTGGGATCTTCAAGCCATTGATTAAGTTCTAATAAATTGCACCAGCGTTTGAATAACCCCTGACCTACAACTTGGATGGAAAGCCAACCGTCTTGGGTTTCAAAGGTATCAGTAGGGGCATTGTATTGGCCTCGAGTACCCGTTCCCTGGCGGTTTTTCTGTAGCAAGGCTTCTTCAATTAATGCGGCGTTATTGAAGGTCAAAGCGGTACTTAGCAAACTACCTTCAACCACCTGCCCCTCACCCGTTTGGATGCGATGCATTATTGCCGCAAGAGTGCCAAACGCACTCAGTGAAGCTGTACCAAAATCACAATAGGGCGTAAATGATTTAGCTGGATTACCCTGAGTACCGCTCAAATGCATATTTCCAGACATCGCCTGCGCAATAGTGTCAAAGCCACCACGCTCGGCATAAGGGCCAGTAGAGCCAAATGCGGTATTTAAAGTTAAAATGATACTGGGATTAATCGCACATAAGGACTCGTAATCGAGTCCCATTTTTTTGAGGGCCTTTGGTGGCACATTCACCACCACCACATCTGCGGTTTTAACCAAACGTTTTACAATCTCTTGCCCGTCTTCGCTCATGGGGTTTAAGGTCATAGATTGTTTATTGCGGCCAATTTGCATGTAGTAGGCACCTTCACCGCCTGAGGTCACAGGCACGGTATAGCGGTCTTCTCCACCAGCAGGTTTTTCAATGCGAATAACCTCGGCGCCAAGATCAGCCAACAAGGTGGCACAAAATGGCCCTGCAATATATCGACCAAAATCCAATACCCGTATACCACTTAATAATGCATTCAATTTTACGACTCCAAATCTGGCAATCTACTAATGACTAAGTTCTTAATAACTAAGCTCTATTGGCGCGTTCAAGCACGGTAACAACTGTTGCTGCTTCTTCGGTTTCGTAAAACCCGCCACCATTTTCAGCGACCGCTACTTTGCAATCTTGCACTTGCCGCTTACCTGCTTCTCCACGCAGTTGCGTCATTAACTCATGGATCTGCATAATACCCGTCGCCCCCACAGGGTGCCCTTTAGACACTAGTCCTCCAGAAGGATTAACGGGTACTTTGCCACCTAATTTGGTTTCACCCTTTTCGGTGAATCCTCCCCCTTCCCCTAGAGGACACAACATTAGATTTTCGACTTGTTGGATCTCCGAGTAAGCAGTTGCATCATGGACTTCAACTACATCGATATCTGCAGGGTCAATTGCTGCTTGTTCGTATGCAGCGTTTGCTGCAACCCGCCCAATGTGACGCTCAAATTCGTCAGGTGCACGGTTAGAACTACTTGCTAAGCTTATTCCCCTAATCTTAATGGCTCGTTTGGCGTTGAGCTTTAACAGGCCTTTTGCGGAACACACCACAGCCGCTGCCGCACCATCAGAAATGGGCGCGCACATGGGTAAAGTAAATGGCCAACTGATGAGTCGTCCATTCAGTACCTCTTCGACACTGAATTCTTGTTGGTATTGCGCTGCGGGGTTCATAGTGGAATGCCAGTGATTCTTGGACGCCACCATGGCGAGCTGCTTTTGCGTGGTGCCAAAACGTTGCATGTGCAAACGAGCTTGGGCGGCGTAACTGTCCATAAAGAAACTTTTTTGACCAGTATCTACACCTCTGAAAGCTTCGGGAATTTGCTCTATGGCTTGTTGCTCCACCATATTTTGAAATTCTTGCAGTCGATGAATATCGGTACCCCCAAGAAATGCTCGAAACATGCCGTCGCGGTTTTCTGGAAAGAACATTTTTTCAGCGCCTACTACTATGGCGATATCACACATTTGCGCGCGTATATGTGCTACTGCTTGTAACAACGCACTGGAGCCAGATGCACAGGCATTTTCTACATTGGTGATGGGAATTCCTTGAAACCCCAGCGGCCTTAAAGCGCACTGGCCTCTGATACCGTTTTGCCCTTCCAGTAAACCTTGTCGGGTATTCGAAAACCACGCGGCTTGAATATCAGATTTTTCGGCATCAGCATCAGATAAGGCTAACGACACCGCTTCGGCGCTTAATTGTTTAACACTTCTATCAACAAATTTACCTAAGGAGGTCATGCCAATACCGGCAATAAATACATCAGTCATTTATTTTTCTCTACTTTTCTTTGCATTACTGAGCAACAGTAAACGGAACTAAAACACCTTTAAGCTGCGGCTAGTTCATTCTTTTTCGTTGTACGATACGAAAACGGTTGGCAACGAAAGCCAGGTCCGTTAAACAGGCATTACCGGCAGGATTCATTCCCGTTACATGATAATCACTATAAGCCGCTGCAAAATTTATGGGCATGCCAACTAAGTTACAGGCTACCGAGGCACCAGCATCGTTGTATGCGTCTTGGGCCTTTTCTAGAAATTCGTCATTTGTAGAATAAACATGTGAAGTAATCGCGCCACATTCACGGGCGTTGCGTGTTGCCTCAGCTAAACATTGTTCCGCTGTTGTACTTTTGATAATGAAAGAAATTGGGCCAAACAATTCTTCTCGATAGTGGGCTCTTTCATCTTCAGACAAGGCAATAATCAGTGGGGTGGCGGTGCGCGCCTTGGGGAATTCTGGATTGTCATAAGAATCAGAATGTCTAAGAATTTTGCCTTTTTCAGTTCCAATCTGAGTCAGCCTATCAATGGTGGTATAGATATCTTCTGTGACTAAGGTGCCACACAAAAAGGCTGCATGTTTAGGATCGGCAAGCAGCGCATCGACGGCACTAACTATGGCCTCTGCCACCTGATCAAAACTCACTGATTGACCAGAGACGTCGATACCGTGCTCGGGAATATGGATATTTTGAACACTCGTACACATTTGTGCTGACGCTTGGCATAGTGATTGGGCTATAGCGCTCGCCATTTTTGATAAGTCATGAGTCGACTCAATGACAACAGAGTTACAACCCGCGGTTTCAGTATAAACTAAGGCATCCTGACAATTTTTCTCTATCCAATTTCCAAAAGTGGGGCTACCGGTAAAATCGATAATGGCGGTGTCTGGATGCTGCAGTAGTGCCATTGTGGCAGGTTCTTGTTTGGTATCTGCCACCATAGTCACTAGGTTAGGGTCAAATCCAGCTTCACTGAGTACCTCTCTGCACACTGTCACCATCAGTGCCACTGGCAGAATTGCGCTTGGGTGGGGCTTCAACACTACTGGGTTACCGGTAGCCAAACTAGCTGTTAATGCAGGATATCCGTTCCATAAAGGAAAAGTAGCGCAACACACAACTACTCCCACTCCTCGAGGCTTTAGACGATATTCTTTTACTAGGTTGGCATCCCCAGCTGCGCCAAATGTGCGAGTCCACTGAGCTGTTTCGGGCACATCTTTCATCGCTTTATAGGCATACACCAAGGCTTCTAGGCCTCGGTCTAAGGCATTAGCACCGCTACCGGCAAATGCCATAATGTAACTTTGACCTGCGGTATGCATAGTTGCATGGGCGTTTTCGAACAGTTGCTTAGAACAACGATCTAAGATTTCCATACAAATACCCACTCGCGTGTCCACACTAGCATTAGTCCAAGCTGGGACTGCTTGGCTTATTTCAGAATATAACTTTGCAACATCCACCTTAGGATAAGTAATGCCTAGGGGCTCACGGGTATAAGGTGAAACCTCGGCTCCCGTTCTACCTTTTTCTCCAGGTAAGTCCATGGGGTAATCTGTATTTAACATGGCTTCAAAACGTTGTTTACCTATTTTAGGTATCTCTTTACCGTGGATTTTACTACTAGGGCTTTCAGTATATGCGCTCCAAGAATAACGCTGTTGGCAGGCATCAAGAGCCTTATTTAATTTAGATAAATGTTTATTGAACCAATCTTGCATAACGTAAGTCTTATAGTGAAAGTTAGTGTATTAAACTAGCAGCGAACCGAGACTTGATCAAGGTTTATTGTTTGATAGCTATGTTTTGACTTTAAGATGGGATAACATTTATTGATGAATATTGAATATCAAATAGCCTCAAATCCTGTTGCTAGGGCTTTGAAAATTGTGGGTGATCGTTGGACCATACTGATTTTGCGAGATGCATTTTTAGGTCGTCATCGCTTTAGTGAATTTAGAGAATTTACCAAGATAGCCAGAGGCACCTTGATCAACAGGTTAGATTTTTTGATTGAGCAAGATATTCTGCATAAGGTGCCTTATAACCAATCACCTTTGCGTTTTGAATATAAACTGACTGAAAAAGGACTGGCGTTATACCCTTGGGCATTGATGGTTTGGGAGTGGGAAACTCACTGGGCTGATCAAGTTGGCACCAATATGCCGTCGGTACTGATCCATAAGGTAGAACCACATCACACTTTAAAACCTATTTGTGTATGTCGCCATTGCCACGCTGAAGTCACTTACAAAGACGTTGAACGTATCCATGATCCAGACATACAAACAAGGGAAATTGAAAATGTCGTTGATAGTATCAGCGCGCAACGACGCTCTCGGGTCAATACCCTGACTGATTCTGATTATCGCTTAGGGCATATCATCGAAATTATAGGAGATAGGTGGAGTACTTTGATTGTGGCCAGTGTTTTCCTTGGCTTAAGTCGTTATGACGACTTCCATCAGCAGCTCGGAATTGCCACCAATATTCTAGCTGACCGACTTAAATTGATGGTGGATTTAGGTGTACTCACTCGCAACCTTTATCAACAGGCGCCACCTCGCTACGAGTATAAACTCACCGAAAAAGGTGAATCACTGTACGGTATGACGCTGGCTTTAAGACAATGGGTATTGGATTGTTTCCCTGCTATGGGTCGCCCCTACAAACTGATCCACACTGCCTGCGGCAATGACCTCGATGTTGACGTCATTTGCGGTGAATGTTTACACAAACCGCAGGCTGGAAAAGTAGGTTTTAGTGCTTAGCTAAGTTTATACCTTTATTATCAGCTTTTTGTCAGCTTTACTCTTTAACTCCCCTTTAGGTTACGTTTGAGTATTTTACCGACAGGTGATTTAGGTAACTCTTTAATAAATATCACTTTTTTAGGTATCTTGTAGGCTGCTAGATTTTCACGGCAATGCGCAATAATGGCGTTATCAGTCAAACCACTTTGCTTAAGTACTACGTAAAGCTCAATCGCCTCACCTGTATCCGCTGATTCAACTCCTACGACTGCGCACTCTTGTATGACTTCTAAGCGATTCACTACCTGCTCTATCTCTGCGGGATACACATTAAATCCAGACACAATGATCATATCTTTGATGCGGTCAACAATATACACAAAACCATCTTCGTCGACTGTTGCAACGTCACCCGTTGCTAACCATCCATCATTCAAAACAGTTTTTGTCGCTTCTGGATTCTGCCAATACTGTTTCATTATCTGCGGTCCCTTGATATGTAACTCACCCTTTTCACCGCTTTTTGCCAAATATCCCTCATTTGCAATAACTTTGATTTTGACTCCATGCATAGGTTTGCCGACTGACCCCAAACGCCTTTGTGCATCAGTATTAATGATGACTCCCGCTGAGGACTCGGTTAAACCATAACCTTCGTTAATAACGCAGTGAGTAAGTGCTTGCCATTTATCAGCAATACTTCGGTTAAGGGCCATGCCTCCAGACAAGGTAAATTTTAGGCCGCTAAAGTCTAAGGTCTTAAATTCCTCGTCATGGCACAAAGCATTAAACAAGGTGTTGATGCCCACAAATAAACTAAAAGGTTGCTTTTGTAGCGCGGTATAAAAACTATTGAGATCGCTTGGATTGCTAATCAAAATGCTGGTCACACCATAAGTGACACCTACCACTAAGTGGGCCACAAATGCGTATACATGATATAGCGGCAATGGAGCCACAAAAGTTTCATTGCCTGATTCAAACACCGAGGTGGTATTCCAAAAACTTCGTGCCGCGCTGACTAGGTTTGCATGAGTTAATACCGAGCCTTTGGACAACCCTGTGGTGCCGCCAGTATACTGCAACAAGGCAATGTCACTGGGATGCACCACAAACGGTATATATTCGCACTGACTACCTTTATCTAACACCTCATGGTAGTCAAAGGCTTCTACCGTCAATGTGGGTTCTTTAGCTGGAGTATTTTTAAGGTAAACCATTAACGAAATGTCAGTTTCATCTACCAAAGATGCCACCAAATCAATAGAGGAACTTAATAGCACTAACGCTTTGGCACCAGAATCTTTGTAAATATGTGCAAGCTCATTTTTTGTATATAAAGGATTAACGTTAACGACGACTAAACCGGCCCTTATTGCCCCCCAAGCAAGCACTGGATAGGCCAGGCAGTTTGGCAGTTGCAGCGCAATTCTATCCCCTGGCTTTAAATTTGTTTGGGTCTGCAAATAAGCAGCGAAATTTTTTGAGCCTTGCTGTAATTCGCCGTAGCTTAAACTATCCGCGCCACATTTGAATGCTGAGTTATCTTTATATTGCTCACAGCCACTATCGAACACACTTTGCAGTGTTTCTGTTATTGGCAGTATTGCACTGTTGCTTTTTGTCATTATTGCCTCGGTCGTTAATTTTTATAATAAGTGTTTGAGTTGGCAAGCAGGCCAGACGCCTTAAAATTGCTCAGCGTTGATTTGCATTAAATTTTCAGCACCCGATTGGATCGTTAACTTCAGGGTAGCGGTGCGTGGTAATATGCGCTGAAAATAAAATTTGGCGGTGTTGATTTTGGTAGAATAAAGGTCTGTGTCAGCTCCCTCTTGTTGCAGTTTTTCAAAGGATACCTGCGCCATTCGTGCCCAAAAATAGGCTAAAGTGGTGTAACCAGAAAACATCAAAAAGTCTACAGATGCGGCGCCTATTTCCTCTGGGTCTGCTGCCGCTGATTGGCCTATGGTTTTAGCGAGTACTAACCATTGTGTGGTGACTTCTTTTAGCGGTTGGGTAAATTCCAGCATGTTTTGATTGTTTTGCTGAGACTCACAAAACTCCATGATAATAGTACTGAAATTACTTAGTAAAGCACCTTTAGTCCCCAATACTTTTCGACCAATGAGGTCCAATGCTTGTATGCCTGTTGTACCCTCATACAAAGTTGAAATACGACTGTCCCTTTGGTTTTGCTCCATACCCCATTCTCTAATATAGCCATGTCCACCAAACACTTGAACACCGTGATGTGCAGCCTCAAAACCTAGCTCAGTCATAAACCCTTTGCAGATGGGAGTTAACAACGCAAGCAGCTGTTTGGCTTGTGTTTTTGACTCATCTGTTGTGCCGTGCTCTGACAAATCGAGTTGTTGCGCTACATAATAGGCAAAGGCACGAAATCCCTCAGAGAAAGACTTGATTGTTAATAACATACGGCGTACATCAGGATGCACGATAATTGGGTCCGCTGGGCCGCTTGGATTTTTGCTGCCGCTAAGAGAGCGCATTGCCAGCCTTTCTTGAGCATAAGGAACCGCACCTTGATAAGCAACTTCAGCATGTATTAAGCCCTGTAGCGCTGTGGTCAAACGAGCAGAATTCATAAAGGTGAACATGGCCTCAAGGCCTTTATTTTTCTGGCCTATTAGAAAACCTTTGGCGCCATCAAAGTTCATAACACAAGTCACAAAACCATGGATCCCCATTTTATGCTCTATCGAACCACAATTAACTTGGTTCCTATTACCTAAACTTCCATCTGAGTTCACTTCAAATTTAGGAACAACAAATAAAGAAATACCTGCACTTCCTTGGGGAGAATCTGGTAAACGAGCCAGCACAATGTGCACAATATTTTCAGCAACATCGTGGTCGCCACATGATATAAATATTTTTGTACCTGAAAGTTCGTATTCAGTTTCTGAAACAGGTATCGCCTTCGTTTTAAGTTGCCCCAAATCGGTACCACAATGAGACTCTGTCAGACACATTGTTCCTGTCCATTTACCGCTCACTAAGTTGGGCAGATAAGTATTTTGTAATGCTTCACTACCATAACTAAGCAAGGTTTTTATGGCGCCCTCTCGCAAGCCCGGATAACCCGACCATGCCACACAACCACTAGAAACAAGCTCACTTACCACTATATTCATAGACTCAGGAAGACCTTGACCACCAAAAGCTTCGGGCATGGCTAAGGCCGGCCACCCGCCTTCACAATATTGTTGGTACGCTTCTTTAAACCCAGGAGGTGTGGTGACGCCGTCTGCATGCCAAGTACAACCTACTTGATCTCCAATGGCGTTTAGCGGCGACAGTACATTTTCAGAAAACTTTGCGGCTTCTTCTATAATGGCGAACTGAGTTTCATGATCGACTTCAGTGGAATCATGTAATTCTTGATAATGGCTTGTAAAGTCAAGTAGGTCGTCCATTACAAATCGTATGTCTCGTAGTGGTGCTTTATAGGCTGGCATGTTGTTGTTCTCCATTACATATAATTTTAAAAACATGAGTATTGGTAGAACCCACAAATCGACTCATGCTGAACTCATGCGAGTTCATATTGAACCCAAGGTTCATTAATGAAAGTCACAATAAATCAGAGGGTCTTATAAAGCAAGTATGATTATTTGGATTTCGACAATGGCAGCAGATTATGCTTGTTAAAAGTTTGAACTAGAACAACCGGGACTGGGGAGAGGCAAGCATGAATAGGGTACAAGTAAACCACTAGCTAATCAAAATATAGTTAGTAATTACTCACAATCCTTAAATCAATTAGATTGACTCACTTCATCAAGCAAATACAAAATTGACTGATACGGAATATCACTGTGGTGGGTTAAACCTATTTCACAACTTCTGTTGTTACTGTAGCCAAAACTACAATCGGCAGGGCGTTGTTTTTTCAAATGTCTTAGCGAATGTTGATTCAACTCTGGCTGATAAAACCCCTTGTCACCTGCAAACCCGCAACAAGCAATATCTGCAGGGATCTCCACTTTTTTGGCACAATGATGAGCAATGTTTACAAGTTGCTGCTGAATATTTCCGCGCTTGCTACTACAAGTAACATGCAACATTACGTGGTCTTTTTTCTCGCTAATGTGCAAATGTGGTAGAATAAACTCACTCACAAATTCCGCTGATTCGTAAAAACTTAAACCATGATTGCCTTGCTTCAATGGCAATGCACAAGAACTGGCATCGGTTATGATGGGATATTTTCCATTTTCACTGTACCGCAACAAAACGTCTTGGGCTTGGTTGAGTTTTTCGCTGCCATGTTTTGCATCACCTTTACTGGTAAAAGCCATACCACAACAAAGAGAGTCACTTTCAGATGGAATAACCACGTCAAAACCTGCTTTGTTAAATACAGAAATCATCACTTGTGGCAAAGACTTAGGATTACCAGGTGTCGCTGCAAACACCCTACTGGCACAAGCTGGAAAATAAACAACTCTATTATTGTGAGAGGTAAGTTGCCCCTGAGATTTCCGAGACGGATACATCCCCGTTTCGAGTTTTTTTTCTCCTTTAGGCCAACTAGAAAAATACAAAGGCACATAACCGGCGGTTAATTTATTTAACACTTTGAAACTATTTGTGACTGCGGACTCACCCACCAAAGACTTACCGGTATTGACAGCGTTCAGCCCTAAACTGGCGATTTTGGTTACCTTGGACAAATGTTTGGCACTCAGGTTAGCAAGTTGTTTTTTAACCCTAGATTGCTGAAAATTTTGTGTTCGTAATGCTTTGATATATTCGCCAGTATTGATCCCAACTGGACATTGTATTTCGCACATTCCGGTTGCGGCGCAACTATCAATTCCTAAGTATTGATAGTCATCAACTAATTGCTGATACTGTTCTTCTAATTGAGTTTTTTCAAGCTTCGTTTCGGCTTCACTTATGCTGTTTTTTAAATGTTCAATTCGCCGAGCAACACTAATTCGTTGTCGGGGAGTATAAGTAAGTCCTTGGGATGGGCACACAGATTCACAAAAACCACATTCGATACATTTATCAACAATGTCATGAGTGGTTGCCATGACTTTAAGATCTTTAATATGGACCTTATCGTCACTATTAATAATCACACCTGGATTGAGAATACTATTAGGATCAAAAACGGATTTTAGGGCTGTCATAACCTGATAGGCATCTGCCCCCCATTCAAGTTCAACAAAAGGCGCCATGTTCCGCCCTGTGCCGTGTTCTGCTTTTAAGGACCCCTTCAGTTGCACCGCGACTAAGTCTGCAACGGCTCCCATAAAAGCATCATATCTTTGGATTTTTTCTTGACTATCAAATGCTTGGGTAAAGACAAAATGTAAATTACCCGCTAAAGCATGGCCAAAAATAATCGCTTCGCTGTAACCAAATTGTTGAAATAATCGATGCAATTCTGCAATACCGTTAGCAAGTGACGGCAGGGGAAATGCCACATCCTCGATGATCACAGTGGTGCCAGAGTCGCGCATTGCGCCTACAGCGGGGAATGTACCTTTGCGAATATTCCATAACTTTTGGTTTCGCAGCGGGTCATTATCAAAGGCAATATCTGCGACTAGGGCATGTTCAAATTTGGTTATTTTCTGTGTGACGAGAGTAACTTTATCAGTTAATAACTGTGCACTAGGCTCCTGAATTTCTATTAGTAACGCCACAGAATCATCAGCAAACGACGCAATATCTCGAGGCATAATGTCATGTTCTGCAACCGACATAAGCGCTCGTTTATCTAATAACTCCACAGCATTGACATCTAACTCTGCCAATTGCTCCACCAACTTACACGCCAGATTAGTGTTATCAAAAATGAAGAAGCCACTGCTTTTAAATGGATTGTCATCCACGGTATGAAAAGTAATGTCAGCGATGAAACCTAAGGTGCCTTCTGAGCCAATCATTAGATGTTTAATGATTTCAATGGGATCGGTAAAGTCGATTAGAGCGTTAATGCCGTAACCTGTGGTGTTTTTTAATCGATACTTTTGAACAACTTTTTGTTTCAGAGCGTCATTATTGTTAATGCTCGCAGACAAGGCTAAGAGTTTATTGACTAGGGGTTGATGATTAGATAAAAACGCCGCGCAACTTTGCTCAGACGCAGTATTTAATTCAGTGCCATCTGCAAAAATAATCGTCATATCTGCGACTGTGTGATAACTATTTTGGTGTACACCACAACACATGCCTGATGAATTATTTGCAGCAATACCACCAATTTTGCAACTGTTTATGGAAGCAGGGTCGGGGCCAATCTTGCGACCAAAGGGTTTTAGTAATTGATTAGCTTTTGCACCAATAATACCCGGTTGTAAGGTCACTTTTAGACCGTGTTGATAAATTTCAAAGTCGGTCCAATCATCAGATAAAATGATGAGAACAGAATCTGTGACCGCCTGCCCCGACAAACTTGTACCTGCGGCTCTAAAGGTGATCGCCACCTGATGTTCAGTGGCAAGTTTTACAATTTCGATTAGTTGTTTTTTACTTTTAACCACCAACACGAGTTGCGGAGTAAGCTGGTAGAAACTCGCATCTATGCCATATGCATAACGTTTGCTGTATTCAGTGATAATACATTCGGGTGCGACGAATGGCGTGATTGCTTTGGTAAACAGTGATACTTGGGCCGACATCATAGTAAAATTGCTAATCTCATAAGTTATTCGGTTCCAACCCACATATTTTTTGCAATTGGAAAATAATGTCTTCACCACAGCTAAAACATAAACCGTCTTCCGTGAGTTCATTTTTACGGGTGAGACCGTCGACACTGCCTAATTTAGACAAATATGCCAAAATATTTTTTGGCTTAATATCAGCTAATAGGTTTTGATTGCGCCACAACGAAACAAACGCGATTAAGCCATAAGCCCCCCAATTTGACACATCAGCAATTAATAATTCATCACAGCGAGTGACACAGGGCACAATATCCAATTCTCCAATCGCCTCATAAATATTACCCATTCCAATTTCATTGCCGCCATCTCCAATGGCAATGGTTGGGCAGTTCGCTAGAGACATAAAAAAGTCAAAGGTGGCGCAGTTTTCAGAAATATCTTCACCACGGATATTGTAATAACAGTTTTGTTGGCTGAGCCCAGGGCGTTCAATTGAAATTATCAGCTCAGGCTGCAATTCTTTGAGGGCTTTTTGAGTATAAGATGAGGCGTTATCGATATCGTCTATTGGAATAGCGTAGCACTCAAAGTCACCTTGTAATGCACTGTATAGCGGTTCTCCGCATACTAAAACGGGCTTTTTCCCAAGTGATTTAAGACAGTTGTATAAAGCAATAGCGCCTACAGGTCCGTCAGTCTCAAATGTGCCAGCTACGGGAAAACCTGTACCAATTAAAATACAGCCATTTGTCTCCATTAACTGCTGGGACGCTCTTAAGTAATAACCGACTTTGAGAGCCGGTTGTACGTTTTTCATGCCTCGTAAATTGCGCTGCACCAACAAAGATTCAATCTTTTGACTTATAGTTAGTAATGCTAAAGGAGTTGTCATTTACAGGGCAACCTTGATGAGTTTTGTATCGGTGTACTTTGCTTTTGCTAAATGCAGCAGCGTATGGGCGTAATGAATTGAAATAGGTTCGAAATGTACTTTTGCGCCTTGGCTAGTTTGCATCAGTAAATCTAGATCCAATGATAACACTGAACCTAGCTTTGGATAGCCACCAATGGTTTGGCGATCTACAGACAAAACGATAGGCTGACCATCTGGCGGAACTTGGATCGCGCCATTACAAATACCTTCAGAAAGCAATTGTGAGATATTTGATTGAATGGCAGGCCCATTGAGTCGATAACCCATACGATCATATTGTGCGCTTACCTGATACTCATTAGAGAAAAACTTAGCTAACTCTGAGCGCTCGAATAAATCATATTGGTATCCCGTCACTACTCGTACCGTTAACGAATTGGCATAACGAGGTATGTCGTTCGCATATAACGCATAAAGTGGTTGCTTAGGGCTTGGCTCATAAAACAAATGGTCTCCCGCTTTTAATGATCCGCCGTTCATCCCACCGACTTTTTCTCTAATCACTGTAGAGACACTATTAAATTGTGATTCAACTAGCAATCCCGCCACTACAGCTAGATAAGCTCTGCAGCCTTGTGTGGCAAAACCAATCTCAATTTCATCATCAGGATTAACTCGATGACTGCGCCACGAGTCTTTGCTATGACCATTTATAGTTAATGGTGCATTTGCCCCCGTAACGGCAATAGTGGTCGCTGTTTTGGCAATCAATTTTAGACCACCAAAATTAACTTCTAATACGGGACAATTTTCAGCGTTATTCAAAAGACGATTGGCCCAAAGAAACGCTTGTTTATCTGCTGGACCACCAGAGGTTAGGCCCAAATGGCTTTGTCCATAACGCCCTAAATCCTGAATAGTAGTTAAGATACCAGGATGAATTACGTCAAAGTAGCTAGAAGATTGTTGGTTCACAGCTTACCTCCTAACGCTAAAAATTCATCTCGGGTAATGGCATCAAATTTCACGCTGTCACCTACTTGATAGGTTAGGTAAGGCGCAACGTTAGGATCGAACAAGGTCTGAGGACATAAACCAATTAAGTTCCAACCACCTGGGGATACGTTGGGATAAATAGCAGTTTGGCGATCAGCAATACCGACAGAGCCTTTGGCAACTTTTGCTCTAGGAGATGCTAGCCTTGGGCAAGCAATACGCTTGTCAACTTCCCCCAAAAAAGCAAATCCGGGTGCAAAGCCGATGGCATACACGTGGTAAATTGTTTTTTGATGAATCTCAATAACATCTTCAACACTCAAACCTGAACGATTCGCCAATGATTGCAAATCAGGACCACTTTCTAGGGAGTAATACACCGGAAGCTCAATGGTTTTATGGGTACTTTCAATCTCACTAGTGTCTTCTTCTAACAGCGCACTTAACACTTTTTTGACCGCGTAATAATCGGTTTTAATTGGATCGAATATCACTAACAATGACGCATATGACGGCACTAACTCAACCACAGAGTCTGCGAGAACCCTAGCAATACTATGTTTTAACTGGGAAATCTTTTTGATAGTGGTGTTACTCGCCACTTTATCTAGATAAATAATTACCGCTCCCTCACCTGCGATTTCAATTTGAGGGTAGTGAACTACTTGCTGCATAGTTGCTTTAGCTCTTTTATTACATTGATAGCTTGTTCGTTATCTCCATGAACACATAAGGAATCCGCTTGCAGATTGATTTTTTTACCTGAAGCACAAACCACATCACCACTAGACATTAGACTTTTTACTTGCTGAATCATTTCTGCTTGATTTAATACCGCTTGAGGCTCTTTGCGTGACATAAGAAAACCACTTTCTGTGTATCGTCGGTCAGAAAACGCTTCGAATAACAGTGAGATACCACTAGCTGCTGCTTTGTCTCGGTAACTTTGTTGATTAGTTGTGGCCAACAACATTAACTTTAACGGGCGATGGTAACTACTGACAGCTTCAAAAATGGCATCACAGACATTTTCATTACTCATCATGTCGTTATATAAGGCTCCATGAGGCTTTACGTAGGAAATATTGATACCTAAGTTTTTCGCCATGCCATCAAGGGCCGCCACTTGATAATGAACTAACTCAATAATTTCTTGTGATGAACAAAGCATACTTCTTCGCCCAAATCCTAATTTATCTGGGTAACTTGGATGGGCACCAACGTCAACGTCATAGTGTTTAGCTAATTGCAGCGTTTTGGTAATAACATGGGCATCACCTGCATGAAAACCACAGGCAATATTGGCCATGTCTATATGCGGCATCAACTTATCATCTTGACCTAACTTCCAAATACCAAAGCTTTCACCTAAATCACAATTTAGTTTCATTCATTGTTTCCTCAAGCGCTTCTAAGACTGCTATTTAATATATCTGTTATCAACATATGACCTGGACTGTGAGTAATACAAATTGTGGGTTTTGCGTTGGCAATTGCAAGTTGCGGAGTGACACCGCAGGCCCAAAATACCGGCTCTTCACCTGCATTAATGGTAACTGCCTCGCCAAAATCGGGTTGAGTAATATCGTCAATACCAATTGCCGATGGGTTGCCAAGGTGAACCGGAGCGCCATGAACTTTAGGATATTGATTACAAATTTCAATGGCTTTACTGGCATCTGTGGGATTTAAAGGACGCATGCTTACTACCATTTTACCAGTAAATTGTCCCACTCCCTGAGTATCAATGTTTGTTTTATACATGGGCACATTTTTAGATTCGGTAATATTTCTAATTTCTAACCCTGCCGCTATCAATGCTTCCTCGAAAGAAAAAGAGCAGCCCAACAAAAATGCCACAAAATCATCTTCCCAAATATCTGAAATGTCAGTGACTTCAGCTGAAAAGACGCCATCTTTGAAGACCTGATATGATGGGATGTCAGTGCGAATATCGATATCCTCACCTAACATTTTAAGGCAAAAATCACCGGGAAATTCACTACTTCCAATAAGCGGACAAGATTGTGAGTTAAGTTGACAAAACTCTCGGAAATCATCGGCGAACTGTTTAGGTAAAATAACCAAATTACATTGCACGTAACCAGGTGCAAGACCCGAAGTATTCTGCTGCAATTCGCCTCTACGTATCTGCTGACGTAGAATGTATGGTGTGTCTTGTTTCATTAATGAGTCTATCTTTCTTGATAATGATTGAAACTATAGTGTAAGAGCAATTATTGCATATTCAAAACACAATAGTTTTATTAATACTCGTGTTACATCTGCCCCGAGGCTTGTGAAATCACTAAGTGAACAAACTAAACTTTATACCAATTCATCTTATCAATTGGTCGCTGGTGTTCTCCCTTTGGGCGAGGTTTAAAAGCACCTACTCTGCGTTGCTCGAACTTACAATAGAATAACTATTGCTTCATTCGAACGCCTTGATTAGGTGATTTTAAACCTCGCTGAGCGATCAATTGTTAGGATGGATTGGTA
>NZ_JBDVXF010000038.1:0-113101 GCF_039964565.1 Paraglaciecola sp. | reverse complement strand
GTATCGCCACATCGTGAATTAGTTGGTCGTAGGCACGTTGTAAAAATGTAGAATAAATAGCGACTACTGCGTTCATGCCCTCTTTGGCTAAACCCGCAGCAAAAGTTACTGCATGTTGCTCGGCAATTGCCACGTCAAAGTATTGGGAAGGAAACTGCTGAGAAAACTTAACCATTCCAGAGCCTTCGCGCATGGCTGGTGTAACCGCCATTAACTTAGGATCTTGTGCAGCCATATCGCACAACCAATCGCCAAATACCGCAGAAAATGTTGGGTTGCTTGGCGCTGCTTTGGGCAACGCTTGGTCCTTAGGGTTGAATTTAGGAACGGCATGGAACTTAATAGGATCTTGCTCTGCAGATTCATAACCTTTACCTTTTTTAGTCACCACATGTAATATTTGTGGACCTTTGATGTTGCGCATATTACGCAGCGTATCGACAACACCATTAACATCATGACCATCTATGGGCCCAATATATTTGAATCCTAATTCTTCAAAAATAGTGCCGGGAACCACCATGCCTTTAATGTGTTCTTCTGCACGACTAGCAAATTCTTTGATGGGAGGCACATTACTCAGTAATTTTTTACCGCCATCACGAATTGAGTTGAAAAAATTACCGGTAAGTAGTCTTGCCAAGTGACTATTAAGGGCGCCAACATTTTCAGAAATCGACATTTCATTGTCATTTAGCACCACTAACAAATCTTTGCTTATATCACCGCCATGATTCAGCGCTTCAAACGCCATGCCAGCAGTCATAGCACCGTCACCAATTACCGCTACAACCTTGCGACCCAAGGCTTCTTTTTCAGCGGCAACGGCCATGCCTAGTGCGGCACTGATAGAGGTAGATGAATGGCCAACAGCAAAAGTGTCATATTGGCTTTCTGGTGGCCAAGGAAATGGATGCAAGCCCCCTTTTTTGCGGATCGTAGGCATTTGTTCACGGCGCCCCGTTAAAATTTTGTGAGGGTAGGCTTGATGACCCACGTCCCACAGCAATCTATCAAAAGGGGTGTTGTATACATAATGTAACGCAACCGTTAGCTCAACTGTGCCTAATCCTGAGGCAAAATGTCCACTGCTTTGGCTTACGCTGGTTAACAAGTATTGGCGTAATTCAACACTCAGTTGTTGTAACTTATCTTGTGATAGTTCTCTTAACTGTTCTGGTGTGTCAGCTTGAGCGAGGATAGGGTAGTGCGCAATTTCTAAGGTCATTAAATGGGTTTCGATAATTTAAATTTCATTTTATCCAAGCTTTCTCTGCTAGTTTTTAAGTAAGAACTTAGTAAGAACGATGGATAACAAAGTCGGTGAACGACATTAACATCTGGGTATTGTAAGGCAAAGCGTGCAAAGCTTGAAGCGCTTGTTGATGAAGATCATCGAGATAAGCCTGTGCTTGTTTCAGTCCTAGCAATGCTGGGTAGGTACTTTTGTTCTGCTGTTGGTCTGAGCCTTGCGGTTTTCCTAGTACTGCAGAGTCACCTACTACATCTAGAATGTCGTCTTGCACTTGAAACGCTAGACCAATAGTTGTGGCAAATTTTAGCAAATGTAGTTGGTTTTGTGGGGTAATATCTGTGGCTAACGCGATAGCCATTTCGACACAAGCACTCAATAACGCCCCGGTTTTTTTGTTATGCAACTGTTCGAGTTGTTGTTGGCTAATTTGTTGTCCGGTAGCTGCTAAGTCCATAGCTTGGCCACCACACATGCCATTGTAACCCGCAGCATGACTCACTATTTTTATTAAATCTATGCGTTTTGGAGACAATTCACTGCTAAGTGGATAATTGCTGAGTATTTCAAAGGCTAGGGTTTGTAGGGCATCACCCGCTAAAATCGCTGTGGCTTCATCAAATTGAATATGGCAAGTAGGGTGTCCACGCCTTAAATCATCATTATCCATCGCTGGTAAATCATCGTGAATAAGTGAATAGGCATGAATGGCTTCTATAGCTGCAGCTGGACCATCTAGATCTTGCTCTGAAACAGAAAGCATTTTTCCAGTGGCATAGACAAGAAACGGGCGCATTCTTTTACCGCCTATTAGTAATGCGTACTCCATTGCTTGTTTAAGTGTTTCTGAATGGTGCGGTAACGCATTAATAGTCTGACTTAGCGTCGTGTTAACCCTGTCGTTGCACGTTTCTCGGAAGGTGTTTAAATGCATTTGGTAACCTGAACTATAGAAAAGCAACGGCTCTCTTTTGGCAAGGAGTGTTGACCAACTAAGCGTTTAAAAAGTTGAAATAAATAAAAGTAAACCTCGTTCGACATTGCTTATCCACGTTTCAGGTTAATTATCTGATTCGAATACGTCTAAGCTTTGTTGACCATTTTGAGTGGTGAGAATTTGTACTTTTTGTTCCGCATCTTTTAGTTTTTGCTGACTGTGCCTAGCAAGCGTAATACCTCGCTCAAAGCTCTGTAATGCGTCTTCTAAGGGCAAATCACCTTGCTCCATCATGGATACTAAGGTTTCTAATTCTTGCATAGATTGTTCAAAGCTGAGTGATTCAGGCTTTTTTGTTGTTGTCATATTCTTCTTCGACCAATTTCTGAAGTGGCACGCACCTTACCTGAGCGAAAAAGGACTTTCAAATACTTTTCAATTGGGGCGCAAAAACACATGTAAATAAGGTTATCAAGTGGAAAAATATTGATGTCAAACTGATTACCAAAATGGTTACTATAGAATTATTTAAGATTGTCGATAAAATGGGGTGCAAATAGTTAATTTTGTTTACCCATTTAGTTTATTGTGGGTCGTATAGTTTGGCGAAAACTAAACTATAGGTCTTTGTTATTTAGTATTTATACCTTTATTTCCATTGGGAGCATAATGTGGATTTAGCAACCATAATCGGTATTCTTGGTGCCATTGGGTTTGTAGTAATGGCAATGATCCAAGGTGGTGACATTGCGATGTTCATCAACGTACCTTCAATATTGATTGTATTTTGTGGCAGCTTATTTGTGGTGTTATCTCAATATACGCTAGGGCAGTTTTTTGGTGCGGGTAAGGTTGCGGGCAAAGCGTTTATGTTTAAGATCGACACCCCTGAATCGCAGATTGAAAAAATTGTGGAAATGGCTGATGCCGCACGTAAAGGTGGCTTTTTAGCCCTTGAAGAAGCTGAAATTGAAAATCCGTTTATGCAAAAAGGCGTAGATATGTTGGTTGATGGTCATGACGTTGAGGTGGTTAGAGCTACTTTAAGTAAAGATATCGCAATGACCACAGAACGCCACGAATTTGGCGCATCCATTTTTAAAGGTTTAGGTGATGTCGCTCCTGCTATGGGTATGATTGGAACTTTAGTTGGATTGGTGGCGATGTTGTCAAACATGGACGATCCTAAATCTATTGGTCCAGCTATGGCGGTTGCGTTATTAACGACTTTATATGGTGCGATGTTAGCCAACCTGATTTGTTTACCCATATCTGTAAAGTTAAGCAATCGCGCTGATGAAGAAAAGCTCAATCAAAGTCTAGTGTTAGATGGCATTATCGGTATTGCTGATGGACAAAATCCGCGAGTGATAGAAGGGATATTGAAAAATTACCTTGCGGCCAGCAAACGTGGTGCTGCTGAAGAGGCAGAATAACTAATGGAAGACGAATGCCCTAAATGTCCCCCAGAAGGGTTACCCGCTTGGATGGGAACTTTTGCTGATTTGATGTCACTGTTGATGTGTTTCTTTGTTTTATTGTTATCGTTTTCTGAGATGGATGTCCTTAAATTCAAGCAAATAGCGGGTTCGATGAAATTTGCTTTTGGGGTCCAGAATAAAATTGAAGTCAAAGATATCCCCAAAGGTACCAGTGTTATTGCCATGGAGTTTCGACCGGGCCGTCCTGAACCTACGCCCATTGATACCATTCAGCAGCAAACTATAGACATGACCCAAGAAATGTTGGAATTTCAAGCGGGTAACGAAGATTCGGCTGGCGGCCGGCAAAAGCAACGGGGTGAGCAAAGAGGCGGCGCAGCGCAACAAACTGCTACGGAACAGCAAACCACTAGTCAAAATGCCAGTCAAGAAGAAGTGGATGAACGCACCCGTAAAGTTGCTCAGCAATTAGAAAAACAGATAATAGACGGTGCTATTGAAATGGAATCTTTAGGTCAGCAAATTACTATCCGTATTCGAGAAAATGGTTCTTTTTCAGCAGGTTCAGCGTTTTTACAACCGCAGTTTGTACCCATATTACGAAAAATAGGGGCTTTGTTAGCTGAAATGCCCGGTGACATTGAGGTGTCTGGGCACAGCGATAGTCAACAAATATCAAATGAGTTATATCGTTCCAATTGGGATCTATCTGCACAACGAGCGGTTGCGGTGGCTGAAGAGCTAAGACGCGCTCCCGGCTTTGATGAAAGCAGAATGTCTGTAGTTGGCAAGGCCGATACGGCTCCTTTATTGGATACTGATGATGCACAAGCTCGCAGTCGTAATCGCCGAGTTGAAATCTCTATCATTCAAGGTAAACCTAAAGTTTCTGACCCCATATCGGTGCTTGAGTAGCTCCAATTCATGTTATTTATTGATTTAGCAATACACAAAAAAAATCGTTATGTGTTATTTTTACAATATTAGCTAGTTCATCTAGTCAAAGAGGCGGCATCATTATGTGCCAAATAGTGCCTAAGTATTTTAAGGTCATATACGTCATGTCAAAGTGTCTTTTTCTAATTCTTCTAGTATCAGTATCACTATCGAATTTCGTCAGAGCTGAAGCCGATTTTCGGGTATCCGGATTCGGAACTATCGGGGTCGTTACCACTGATTCAAAAGATTTTGGATACCGAGCCGACTTTTCGAAAACGGGTGGAGTATTTGAAAACGATATCGATTTTGCGGAGGGCTCAAATTTGGGAGTGCAGTTCGATATTATTGCGTCTGAAGAAATCGATTTTGTTGTTCAAGCTGTTTACCGAGACCAGAAAGAACTTAACCTTGACACGACTATCAATTTAGCTTTTGTACGGTATGCCCCTAACCCTAATTGGTCATTTAGAATCGGCCGTACTGCATATGATTTATTCCTGTTAACCGAATATCGTGACATTGGATATGCCTATAGTTGGGCCCATGTTCCTAGTGAAATTTATGGTGTTATTCCACATCGTTACCTTGACGGTGTTGATGTAACTTTTAACAAACCAATAGGGGATATAACCTTTGCAGCTAAGTTGTTTTATGGCGAAAATGAGTTTCCATTAACTGCTTACGGATCCTCAAGTGCTGGGCTGTTTCGTTTGGATGACACTATTGGATTAGCGTTGGACTTCCATTCTATGGATTGGGAAGTTGCAATAAATCGCACTAGATTAAAATTTGATTCTCAAGTGGCTGAACCGTTAATTGAAGCCCTAGTTCAAATGGATGCGCTTGTTCCTAACTTTTCTGCTATTTGGCCTAATTCAATGGCGTTTGCTACAGATATTGATTTAGACAATAGAAATGGAATTTATACTTCTGTAAGTGGTCAATATCGATTTGATTCAGTAACTGTCATTTCAGAATTGTCAAAAATCAGCAGTGAAAGTTTGGGTGTGCCGGGGGTTGAGAGCGGCTATTTAAGTGGTATTTATCATTATAATGCACATAATTTTTTCACTTCTTTAGCATTCAGTGATTCAGAAGAGTTTAAACTTGAAGGCATTAACCTTGCTGCACTTGAGCAAGTACCTTTTGGGCTAGAGGCTTATGAAGGTGCAGAATTGTTGTTGAACTATTTTACCATTAATCAAAAGACATTTTCGTTAGGGTGGCGCTGGGATTTCGACCCCAATATGTCATTTAAACTGCAGCTAGATCATACCCGAATTGATAAAGGGGGCAGTACCTTTTGGCAACCCCCAGCCAAAGATTATACGACACTTAAACGCACAGGACATGTTAACGCCTTATTTGCCAATGTGAGCTTCTTGTACTGATGTTAGCTTGTATAAAAGTATTGCTATTAATTGTTGGACTTAGTTTTGCAAACTTGGTGGTTTGCAACGAGTTAGTGCTGGTAGTGCATAAGAACAATCCAACTGATGCGCTTTCTCGTTCTCAACTTATTGACTTGTATATGGGGAAATATGTGGCCTTTCCAGATGGAGCTCGGGCTGTTCCCGTTGATATTGAAGAGGATTTAGAGACCAGAGAAAAGTTTTACGAACTGCTAGTGGGTATGCCCTTAGCGCGAGTCAATGCGTATTGGTCTAAGGTAAAGTTCTCGGGACGCGCCCGGCCACCTACTCAACAAAAAGACGAAAAAGCCATTTTGGATTTTGTCATGCAAACCGAAAATGCAATTGCGTATGTTCACCAAAACAGTGTGACAGATGAGGTCAAAGTCGTTTACCGATTTACACAATAGCTCGGGTAATTAAATCCTGTTGTTGTTAGTTTTTATGTCATAGGGCGGTTTTCTGCAAGAGCTATCCTCTCGCCAATCAAATTAGTATTTCTTTTGACGGGTTAATATTGTTTCAATGTGTCGCTACATCTTTTCAAACAATTAAAAAAGGCTATCTGAAATGGAAACTTCCGATTTTCAAGCGCTTAAACTTCACATGGTAGAATTATTAGGTTTATCGAAAGATGCAATACACGTTCACATTGGTATGAGTGTATTTATACTCTCGGTCGTCGTTTTGGCAAAAGGTAAGGTTACCTTTAAGTGTCTGATTCCTGTATGTATTGTAGCATTAGGTTTGGAAGTAATGGACTTGATTGATGACTTCAACTCAGTGGGCTTTTTTCGCTGGTCCAATAGCCTACATGATTTTATTAATACTTTGCTATGGCCACTCGTTATTGTTGTATTGAATAAGAAACTAAAAAAACATCAAAGCAGCCACACTATTTAATGTTTTACTCATAAGTACTTATCGTTTTGAATACCTTTAGTTTACTGCATGTATTTTACACATATGGGGTCATTCTGCTATTATTGTCAGCAACAAATCGAGGGTAAATCTATGATTGGTTTTAATACTGAATCGAATACATCGTTGTTACAACAGGTGCAAAACAAGCAAGAGTCAATATTAGAGAAACTTGCTTCGGGTAAACGGATCAATAGTGCGGCTGATGGCGCGGCGGCTCAACAAATTATTGATCGCCTGACTACCCAGGTTGAGGGCAATCGCCAATCAATATCTAACGCTTTCGATGGTGTGTCTTTGACTCAAGTTGCCGAAGGTGGGTTAGCCAATATTAATCAAGATGTAAATCGTATTCGAGAACTGTCGGTGCAATCTGGTAATGGGTTGTTGAGCGACTCTGATCGTCAAGCGATTCAAGCAGAAGTTTCTCAGTTACAAGAGAATATTTCACAAACAGTGGAACAAACAGAATTTGCTGGAAAACCATTGTTATCAAGCGAAGGTAATATTGATTTTCAAATTGGTGCGAATGCTGGACAAAAAATTGCTGTCTCTACTAGTGATGTTTCCTCTAGCTTAAACGATATTTTGAACGTAGATTTAAGCACTGCCCAAGGCGCGGAAGATGCACTGCAGGTGGCCGAAGATGCTGCTGAGTTTGTAAACAGTGCAAGGGCTGATTTAGGTGCCACTCAAAATCAATTTGAAAGTGCAGCACGAAACTTAACACAAACCGATGTGAATGTGTCTGCCGCAAGAAGCCGTATACAAGATACCGATTTTGCACAAGCCGCGTCCGAAAACGCTGCTGCGAGTATATTGAGCCAATCGAGCTTAGCAGTGCAAGGTATTGCTAATCAACAACAAGGCCAAGTGTTATCTTTGTTAAATGGCTAATCTTCAATGATGGTTACAATAAAAGAGTGGCGAAGCCGCTCTTTTTTTTGTTGAAATTAATATCCTGACTTTGATAGCTTCGCAATGGTAGATAGTATTTAAAAATGCCTTAATTAATATTGCTATCCCAACTCGAATGGTTAAAATCATATACAATACAGTGAATTATAAAAACAACAGCAGGCTGGAAGTGGAATGAGCAATATTTTGATTATTAGTTCTGACGTAGAGCGGGCAAATAATCTGAGTACCATTCTGACTTTTCTCGGTGAGCCTTGCACTAGTGTCTTATTCCCCGCAGCGATGGAAACGCTTAAAGATAAAACCGATATAACCTCGATTTTAATCGATGCCGCTACTCAGGATTTGGCTAGCGATATCAGTGAAAAATTTCCACATCATCCTTTTGTGTTAGTTGGTGATTACGAAACGTTTGAGCCTCGCACTAATATTGTAGGTGCCATTAGAGAGCCGATTACCTATCCTGAACTGACTCAAATGTTACATCGTTGTCAGGAATATAAACGTAATCAACCAAACACCAAAACTAGCGTACACAATAAAACTCGTTTATTTAGAAGCTTAATTGGAAAAAGTGCGCAAATCCAAGGTGTCAGACATTTAATTGAACAAGTGGCCCCCACTGAAGCAAATGTCCTAATTTTAGGTGAGTCAGGTACAGGTAAAGAGGTTATCGCTCGCAATGTTCACTTCTTGTCAAACCGAACTGACAGCGTTTTTATACCTGTCAATTGTGGTGCTATTCCGGGGGAATTACTTGAAAGTGAATTGTTTGGTCATGAAAAAGGGGCCTTTACTGGCGCTGTTGGTTCTCGAAAAGGACGTTTTGAGCTAGCGGAAGGAGGCACATTATTTCTTGATGAAATTGGTGATATGCCGTTACAAATGCAAGTCAAATTGCTTCGGGTTTTGCAAGAACGTACTTATGAAAGAGTTGGAGGCACTAAGCCAATCCAGTGCAACGTGAGAGTCATTGCTGCTACCCACAGAGATTTAGAAGTCATGATTGAGGACGGACAATTCAGAGAAGATTTGTATTACCGTTTAAATGTTTTTCCTATTGACAGCCCTGCATTACGTGATCGTAAAGAAGACATTCCGCTGCTGCTACAAGAGTTGGTGTCTCGATTAGAACTTGATAACGCACAAATCAAATTCACCGCCAATGCGATGGCTTCTTTGATGGAACATAAATGGGCAGGAAATGTCCGTGAGTTATCAAATTTAGTCGAACGCCTGATGATTTTATACCCAAACCAACTGATTGATGTGAGTGATTTACCCAGTAAGTACAATCATTTAGACCTAGAAGCATACGCCCCAGACTATCCTGATGAACTGTTAGAGCGCGACGCGATTAACGCTATGTTTGGTGGCGAGAGTGAAGATCTTGAAGAAAATGAAGACGTCGATAATCAGGGCAATCAAGGTTTGTCTACTGAGTTACCGGTTGACGGTCTAAATCTCAAAGAATATATATCTGACCTAGAGGTTAACTTGATAACTCAAGCACTTGATCAACAAGATTGGGTGGTGGCCAGAGCTGCTGAAGCCCTTGGTATGCGTCGAACCACTCTGGTTGAAAAAATGCGTAAGTACAATATTAGTAAAGATTAATCGAAACCATTCGCGGATCCTCATATCAATTTATTGCCTCTTTTATTACCTCTTAGGTAACAGTGTCATTTCCTTGACGTTAATTATGCCTCGATAATTAGTGTAACTATTTGATTTATATTGTAAATCTTGTTGGCATGGCATGTGCTTTACTCTACCTGAAATTATTATGTCTATGTTTTGACGTGAGGAATGTATGGGTACTAGTAACATCTTGAATGAAACACAGCGTGATGCGCTGTCTGCTCTTGGCGAAGTGGTTCGCCACGACGCATTACAAAAAGCATCACATGTATCAAAATCTCAAGAATTAGACGCATTGCGTTTGCAAGCAAATCGATTAGAGCATTTATTGCAAGTTATGCCTGCCGGCGTAGTAGTAATAGACGGTAAAGGATTTGTAAGGCAGTCAAATAATTTGGCAAATGCTCTTCTGGGAGAGCCATTGGAAGGCCAGTTGTGGCGCACTATTATCACACGTTCGTTCAAACCCCAGGCGGATGATGGTCACGAGGTGTCACTCTATGATGGACGTAAGGTTAAATTATCTATTACTCCGTTAGAAAAAGAACCGGGACAACTAATTGTACTAACTGATTTAACCGAAACCAGACAATTACAGCAGCGTATTGGACATTTACAGAAATTATCCTCTTTAGGAAGAATGGTCGCTTCTTTGGCGCACCAAATTCGTACTCCCTTATCGGCGGCGATGTTATACGCAGCAAATTTATCGAATCATTCATTAAACAACATTTCCCGCGAAAAATTTAGCAACAAACTTGTTTCAAGGTTGAGAGACTTAGAAAGCCAAGTAAATGATATGTTGCTGTTTGCTAAAAGTGGCGAAGAACAAGTCATAAGTGAAATTTCGTTGCACAGCCTCATGCAAGAAGTACAACAAGGCGCTGATGCAATGTTGCAAAATCAGCAGGCCAAGTTAGTGATTTCAATGCCCGATCCTGATGTGGTGATTTTAGGTAATAAAACCGCATTAGTAGGCGCCTTACAAAATTTGATCCATAACGCGTTAACTGTCAAACCCAATAATGCGTTGATTAACATTGTTGCTAATCGTCAAAGTGATAATCAAGAGTGGGTGAACGTATCAGTCACCGATAATGGCCCCGGTATCGAACCTGAAAATATAAATCGCATCTTTGAACCGTTTTTTACCACTAAAAGTAATGGAACAGGTTTAGGTCTGGCTGTGGTCAGAAGCGTCGCTCAGTCGCATCAAGGAAACGTCCACGTGACTAATTTAGCAGATGGTGGTGCTTGTTTTACTTTGCGCTTGCCTGCTTTTGGTACCAATCAAACATCACAGCAAACTATTGTGCCGACACAAACTGCACAGTCTCAACGATATACAAACGTGACGGGAGCTAAAGTATGATTCAAGCTAAAGTACTGATTGTAGAAGACGATGCTGGTCTAAGAGAAGCATTAGTAGACACCTTGTTGCTTGGTGGTTATCAAGTCATCGAAGCAGACAGTGGCGAACAAGCCATGATCAAATTATCTGAGCACTCAGTTGACCTAGTGGTGAGTGACATTCAGATGGGGGGCATGAGTGGCCTATCACTACTCAAAAATATAAAAAATAAATATCCCAATCTAGCCATTTTATTAATGACAGCCTACGCAACCATTGATGATGCTGTGCAAGCCATGCGTGATGGCGCTACTGATTATCTGTCAAAGCCATTTGCTCCTGAAGTGTTATTAAATTTGGTAGGGCGTTATGCTCCGGCTCAAAAAGTAGAGTCTTGGACACCGGTTGCAGAAGACCCAATGAGCTTACAGTTGCTAACGTTAGCTAAAAAAGTGGCAAGGTCTGAGGCAACAGTAATGGTTTTAGGTCCAAGCGGTTCAGGCAAGGAAGTGTTAGCGCGTTTTATTCATGATCAATCCTGTCGTAGACATGAAAACTTTGTGGCGATTAACTGCGCAGCTATTCCTGAAAATATGTTAGAAGCAACACTGTTTGGTTACGAAAAAGGCGCGTTTACAGGAGCAATTCAAGCGTGCCCCGGAAAATTTGAACAAGCGCAAGGCGGGACCATCTTACTAGATGAAATTAGTGAAATGGACTTGAACTTACAAGTGAAGTTGCTACGGGTTCTTCAAGAAAAAGAGGTCGAGAGATTAGGTGGACGTAAAACCATCGCCTTAGATGTCAGAGTGATAGCCACGAGTAACAGAAATCTAAAACAGACGGTGGATTTAGGTGAATTTAGAGAAGATTTGTATTACCGCCTAAATGTGTTTCCACTTACCTGGTTACCCTTAGACAAAAGAGCGGGTGATATTATTCCTTTGGCTGAACATTTAATAGAACGTCATTGTCAGAAACAGGGTAACGAGATTTTAAAACTTACGGCGGCAGGTCGCAGTAAATTGTTACAGCATAACTGGCCTGGCAATGTTCGAGAGCTTGAAAATGTGATCCAACGGGCGTTGATATTATCTGATGGAAACCATATTGATGCTCAGGATTTATTGATCGAACATGATTTGTCGACATCAATACCTGTGCCCACAGACGAAGCTTCAAGCTTTGAAGAAGACAACAGTAAACTAGGCTCTGAGTTACGTCAGCAAGAGCATCAAATTATTCTTGATACCTTACAAAGTTGTAAAGGTCGTCGTAAAGATGTGGCGCAAAGATTAGGTATTAGTCCTAGAACCTTACGTTACAAACTCGCGAAAATGCGCGAAGTAGGAATTGAATTACCCGCTTAAAAACAAATTTATAGTGTCGCAGATGCGAGTCCTTTGGCCACCTAGAACGGTGGCTTTTCTTTTGTTTGGGTTGACTATTGCTATTTGTTTCGTTTGTTTATTCAGCTGTCAAGAATCTGACACCACAAAAAAACATTTCATTCTAGTATAACTAGTTGAATATTATAGGTATTTATTGTTTTTTCTGTGACTAACTATTTGGCACTTACCTTGCTATCAGCTACATAGATACTTAGGTTAATTGCAAAGTCAGAATATGTCTTTTGCCAGCGGAGCGTCTTATGGACATCAAAGCACATTCACTATACCAAGAAATGCAAGGCATGGCCGAGCAGTCAAAATTGGGAATTACGGAAGGAAATGCTATTCAAGGAAATCCTTCTTCACAGAATTTCGCGGATTTACTGAGTAACGCTATTGGTAACGTTAATGACATGCAATTGCACTCCAAAGACATGGCAATGGCGTTTGAGATGGGTGACAAAAGCTTAAGCCTTGCAGATGTAATGGTAGCCAAAGAAAAAGCTGGAATTGCGTTTGAGGCGACTATTCAAGTACGCAATAAGGTACTTGACGCCTATAAACAAATAATGAACATGCCAGTTTAGGAGTTAACTAGTGGCTGAAGCAGCAAGTACAGAATTGGCGATGAGTGATATGGATACTGATACGTATCCAGATGAGTCGAGCACAGAACAAAAATCTGGTTTTATGGATTCTATTGGCAGTACTGATATGGTGCGCCAAATTACCCTGATCGTTGCCTTAGTGATATGTGTCGCCATTGCTGTATTTATTTTAATATGGGCTAACGAACCCGATTACCGTCCTATGGCGAGTATGGAAACCCAAGAGTTAATTGAAACCTTAGATTACCTTGATCAGGCGCAAATTGATTATCGTTTGGAAGGCAACACTATTTACGTCAGTAGTGAACAATACCAAAAAATTAAATTAGGAATGACTCGTCAAGGCATTACCCAAGGTGAATCAGCTGGCGCTGATATTATCATGCAAGATATGGGGTTTGGTGTCAGTCAAAGGGTTGAAAAAGTACGACTAAAACACGCTAGAGAAAAACAAATCGCCAGCACAATTGAAGAAATGACTGCGATTACTCGGGCCAAGGTATTGTTAGCCTTACCGGAAGCTAATGTTTTTGCTCGTCGGGAAAAACAAGCCAGTGCTACGGTAGTCGTTACTGCCAGACGAGGATCGATGATCTCAACTGGAGAAGTGAACTCGATTATAGATATAGTCGCGTCAGCAGTACAAGGATTAGAACCCGATAGAGTAACGGTTACTAACAGTAATGGACGTTTATTAAATTCAGGGTCTCAAGGAGCCGAATCTGCTCGCTCTCGTAAAGAATACGAAATAGAAAAAAAACGTGAAAATGCCTATATGGAAAAAATAGATTCCATTCTTATTCCAGTCTTAGGTTTAGGTAATTATACAGCGCAAGCTGACGTAACGATGGACTTTACCTCTGTTGAGCAAACCCAGCGCAGCTACAATCCCGATTTACCAGCCGTTCGCAGTGAAATGACCGTTGAAGAAAATAGTATTGGTGGAGTCATTGCGGGGATCCCTGGGGCATTAACCAATCAACCTCCACTGGACTCAAACATTCCGGAGCGAGCTAACGGTGGCTCAACGCAACAAACCCCCGGACGTAACCATAAAGAAGAAACTCGTAACTACGAGTTGGATACCACTGTCAGCCATACTAAACAACAAGTAGGAATGATTCGCCGTTTAAGCGTTTCTGTCGCATTGGATTATGTTAGCACTACTGCGGCTGATGGAACGGTAACAAGTGCTCCTCGCTCTCAAGCTGAATTGTTAGATATACGCCGCTTACTGCAAGGTGGAATAGGCTTTGATGTTACACGTGGAGATTCGTTAGAAGTCGTGAGCATTCCATTTAACCGAGAAGGTGAAGTGGAGCTGGCCGAAGTGCCGTTTTGGGAAGATCCCAAAATACTGCCTCTAATAAAATGGATAGGTAGTTTCTTTATTATTGTTCTAATGTTCTTTGTGGTTGTGAAACCAATGGTTAGTAAACTTATTAATCCAGATGAAATGAAGGCTGATGAATTTGATGCTGATGAAGGGTTAGATTTAGGTGATGAAACTATTAGCCTATTAGCAGAAGAGTTTGACGAATCACAAGTCGGATTTGCAGCAGATGGCACCTTTATGCTGCCAGACTTACATAAAGATGAAGATATACTCAAAGCGGTTAGGGCACTGGTGGCAAATGAACCAGAACTCTCCTCGCAAGTAGTGAAAAATTGGATGATGCTTGATGATTAGGTCTAAAATTAACATCTGGGATCTTGAGGATTAAACTGTGGCTGAAGAACAAATTGAAGAAGCGGGTTACGACGTAGGAAAATTAGAAGGCGTAGACAAAGCCGCTATTTTACTGCTGAGTTTAACGGAAGATGATGCGGCGCAGATTCTTAAGCATTTAGAGCCGAAGCAGGTTCAAAAATTGGGTCAAGCTATGGCTCAAATTGATGATATGACTCAGTCTAAAATCACAGCGGTGCACAAGCATTTTATCGAAGAAATTCAAAACTACAGTACCATTGGATTCCAAAGCACTGATTTTGTTAAACGAGCGTTAACCTCCGCTTTAGGCGAAGACAAAGCAGCTAATCTTATCGATCAGATATTGATGGGAACCGGCGCGAAGGGTTTGGACTCACTTAAGTGGATGGATTCAAAACAAGTCGCGAGCATTATTCGCAATGAACATCCTCAAATTCAAACAATTGTTATGTCGTACTTAGATGCAGAGCAATCTGCGGAAATACTAAGTCAGTTCCCCGAAAAAGTTCGTTTAGACTTAATGATGAGAGTCGCCAATTTAGAAGAGGTGCAACCAGCTGCATTACAAGAATTAAATGAAATCATGGAGAAACAATTTGCTGGGCAAGCAGGTACGCAAGCAGCCAAAATGGGCGGCTTGAAATCAGCTGCAGATATCATGAACTATTTGGATACCAACATTGAAGGTCAATTAATGGACGCTATCCGTGAACAAGACGAAGAAATGAGTCAACAAATCCAAGACTTAATGTTTGTGTTCGATAACTTAGCAGATGTTGATGACAGAGCAATTCAAGCTATCTTGCGCGAAGTACAACAAGACGCGCTGCTCAAAGCAATTAAAGGTGCCGAAAGTGAGCTTAAAGAGAAAATTACCAAAAACATGTCTAAACGCGCTGCAGAAATGTTGATTGATGATCTTGAGGCTATGGGGCCAGTACGTATTAGCGAAGTGGAAACCGCCCAGAAAGAAATTTTGTCAGTGGCCAGACGTTTAGCAGATGCGGGTGAGATCATGTTAGGTGGCGGCGGTGGCGATGAATTCTTGTAAGCGTACTAATGATATTATTGAGGCATGTAAGCTATGACCGCAGACGGGCAAGACGAGAACATTAAAGCTTGGGATTTGCCTTACGTTGAAGACACTACTTTAGCGCAAAATGACAAATCTACTAATGCCCTCAATCGTAGGCCTGAATGGAAATACGAACCCCCTGAGCCCGAAATAGAAGTTTTGCCTCCCACAGCCGAAGAAATTGAAACAATTCGGGCACAAGCCCATGCCGAGGGATTCGCTCAAGGGCATTTAGAAGGGCATGCTCAAGGTGCTGAAGAAGGCGTGTTAAAAGGGCATGAGGAAGGTTTTACAAAAGGTTTAGAAGAAGGTGAAAAACAAGGGATGCTTGCTGGAGAAGAACAGGTTCAGCAGCTGTTGGCGAATTGGACATCATTAATTGAGAGTCTTAATAACCCTGTTGCCAATGTAGACAAAGAACTAGAAAAAGAACTCGTGCTGTTGGCCGTCAGTCTTGCTAAAGGTGTGATCCGCAGTGAGGTGAAAACCAATACAGATTTAATTTTTCAAGCGTTAAGTGAAGGATTAAAAGCCTTACCTATACAAGAAAAACACTACCAGATACGCCTACATCCGGATGATATTAAATTGGTCAACGATCATTTTACTCCAGAAGAAATCGCTAAACATCATTGGGATTTTATGGAATCGCCAGAATTATCAGCTGGAGGATGCGAAATTGTAACGCAATCAAATGCGGTTGATGTAACGGTAGAGCGGCGCGTTAAAGACGTGATAGATAAATTTTTGTTAGAACAAGGATTGAGTCAAGTTAGCGCAATTGACGAGTAAGTTATGTCTGCTGCCATGTTAGATAGAATTAAACGTTTAAAAGAGCAGGTACCCCAGAGCCCCGTTGTTGCTTGTGGGAAGCTGGTGCGTGGAATAGGGTTAACCCTTGAAGCGGTAGGTTGTCAAATGCCTGTTGGCAGTCAGTGTTTAATCCAAACTATGGACGGTGAGATTGAAGCCGAAGTGGTTGGTTTTGCTGAAAATATCACCTACTTAATGCCAACTGAAGCCGTTAAAGGAATTGTGCCTGGTTCACGGGTTCAGCCACTAAATCGCGAGCAAGGTTTAGCTGTTGGTATGGAATTATTGGGCAGGGTAGTAGATGGCAACGGTCAACCTCTAGACGGCTTAGGGCCTGTAAAAGCCGAAAAACGTGTTCCATTGTCTAGACCGCCAATGAATCCTCTCATTCGTAAGCCTATTACTCAGCCTTTAGATGTGGGAGTAAGAGCAATCAATTCAATCATTACTGTAGGCTTGGGTCAGCGAATAGGTTTGTTTGCAGGAAGTGGTGTAGGTAAAAGTGTGTTGATGGGCATGATGACTCGGGGCACTGCAGCTGATGTGGTGGTAGTTGGTTTAGTGGGGGAAAGAGGAAGAGAAGTAAAAGAATTTATCCAAGATATTTTGGGTGAAGAGGAACGTGCCAAATCAGTCGTAGTCGCATCACCTGCTGATACTTCACCATTGATGCGATTAAAAGGTTGTGAAACAGCCGTCACTATTGCCGAGTATTTTCGAGACAAAGGTTTAAATGTACTGCTGCTGATTGATTCATTAACGCGTTATGCCATGGCGCAGCGAGAAATAGCGTTAGCCGTAGGTGAGCCTCCTGCCACTAAAGGATATCCGCCCTCCGTGTTCGCCAGACTACCGACACTGGTAGAACGTGCAGGTAATGGAAGCGAAAACCAAGGTTCTATTACCGCATTTTATACAGTATTGACCGAAGGTGATGATTTACAGGACCCTATAGCCGATGCGGCCAGAGCAATTCTTGATGGTCATATCGTTCTTTCTAGGGACCTAGCTGATTCAGGTCATTATCCAGCTATCGATATTGAGGCATCAATCAGTCGAGTGATGCCTATGGTGGTTCCCGAAGAACATATTCTGGGAGCGAGACGAATTCGCCAAGTCTATTCTAATTATCAACGTAATCGAGACTTAATTAGTATTGGTGCGTATACCAAGGGCACGGATCCAAGGATTGATTTAGCGATAAACGCGGAACCCGCCATCAATGCGTTTTTACAGCAAGGGATGCAACAAATTATAGGTTTTGAACAGAGTACAGCAGACATGACCACCTTAAGTGGCGGATTGGGTAAAGGGTAACGTTCAATGGCACAATCACAATTACAGATGGTTGCTGACTGGGAGCGACAAAAAGAACAAAAATTAGTGCAAGATTTTCAGTTGGCACAACAGTATGCTCAAGATAACAAACAGAAACTGTCTGGATTAGAAAACTACCGCTTAAATTATTTGCGAGAAGCTCAAACCCGAGCAAAACAAGGTGTTGGTAGTGTGACTTTTGGTCAACATCAGCAATTTATTGGTAAGTTAGACAAAGCCTGTGAAATGCAGTTACAAGCGTTAAATCAAGCAATGCGAGTGGCTGATCAAAGGCGGATGCAATGGCTGGCGCAACAGCGAAAACGCAAAGCAGTGGAAATGTTGTTGGATAAACAACATCAAGCCAAGCTAAAACGTGAAGATAAACTAGAGCAAACAATGTTAGATGAATTGTCACTACAAAAATTTATGCGCAAGTAATGATTGTCTTTCATACCCTAGTCCATCTTATTGCTGCTAAAAAAAACAAATTGGAATGGTCTTTGCTGAGTCATAGCTAATTAAACAATATTAGAGTTAATCTAAAACTAGACTTATCACAGAAATGTTAATTAGAAACGACAGTATTCTACATAAAGTTCTTATAAGTCAGTCGATTAGCTGAAATGTCTCAGTTCGAGGGATAGCAAATAATGATGCAACATGTTGCCACTAGCAAATCAGAAGTTGCCGCTTTTGCCACAGGTACAGAGTCTAGTTCAAAGGTGGATTCTGCTGCAAATACGCAATTTGGTAAGATACTGCAAGATCACGAAACGAGTGATCCCGTCATAGTTAAATCTAATTCTGCGTCTCTAGGAATTAACAAGCAGCAGTCACAGCAAGCTAGTGACATTGCAAAAAGTGATGCTTCTTCATTGAAAAGTGAAGACACAACAGAAAATCATTCTGCTTCAAGTCGTCACTCAAAGTCAGATGAAACGACTAAATCAGCGTCCTCACAAGATAAAATTTCTATCAAAGGAAATGAGAAAGTCACTGACGCAGAACATAGTGAAAAGAGTCATTCTATCGAGGTTGTAAACAGGGAAGACGCCGGTGATAAAACACAAACAGCGTTACCTTCAAGTCAACAGCCTAAACAGGCAAGCGACGAAACATCTGAGATTGTAGCTGAAGAATGGGTTTTATTGATTGATAATCTAAAAAAATTAGCAGCAAATGAAGAGTCTATTTTATCTACTTTGCAGGAGCTTGATGGAACCTCTGTCGATTTATCATTGCTCAATCAATCGGAACAAGAAGTATTGGAACAAATAACACAGCGTTCTTTTGCTGACAATTCTCGAATTTCTTTAGACGGCTACGTTGCCGCGCCAGTTGACGACATCAAAGATTCAAATGCCTCAACAGTGAGCTCTAAGAAGCGAGTGGAGCAAACCCTCTCCTCTAATGAAGGCCAAGATAGTGGCGTACAGAATTCTGAAAATAGTGATATATCGCTTACTAATTTACAATCCGCTCAGAATGTCTCCGATCTGGTTGATAAAGTGTTAAGTGAGGTGCTAGCCAATTCTGATGCTAAAGAATTGTCGCAAATTGAAATTAAACAAAAAGCCGCTGAGTTGCTGTTGGAAAAGCCAGAGGTGCTGCAACAACTAAATAGTAAGCTCCAGGAAATGACTCAGAACAGTGACGTTGTAGATACGCCCACTGTTGATGTGGCTATAAGTGAGACTGATGATCAAATTAAACGGGTGAAACAACCGTTAGAAAATACCCCGCCAGTCGATGTGTCGGTAGCGGAGGATAAGAAGTTATTAAAAGCCTTACTTACTGAATCTGATACACAAAATACTCGAGAGCCCGTAAAAGTGGACAAGGTGGTGGAGCCTGACGTGGCAAAAAATCTTGTGCAACCAGCGCATACTGAACTGGATCTAAAAGCTGACATTTCCCAAGCAGATTCAGTTGAATTAGTCGAACAAGAAGTGCTAATCAATCAAGCATCGTCTAACAAACAACCCAACCTTAACACTGCAAATACAGTACAGGAAAGTGACATTAAAAGTATTTTGAATTTATCTGATGCTAAGTTGGAAAAAGTACTAGAAAATATTGCGCAAAGGATTTTCGAAAGTAACAACACATCCGAGTCTGGTCAGTCAGAAAAAATTGCATCACAGCTAATCGCACCTAAAGTCGCTGAAATAATTAGCGCCAATGATACCTCTACAAAAGACTTTATCGCCGCTTTAAAGGCAGGATTAGAAGAGTTTAAGAGTCAACTATCTCAAGGCAGAGATCCCGGTATTGATTTGAAAGCTTTGATTTCTGACGCATTACCTAAAAATACTGATGTGGCCACAACAACTGTTGTTAAAACCACTGTTAATTTAGAGCAAATAGCCAGCAGTGTTTCTCAGGTGTTAGACCTAGCGCAGTCTATGAACCGTTCAATTGAGGAACGTCATGATCAAATATATAGCGCGACATTGCGAGATGTGGCCCAAGTGCAAGGTGAGCAAAGTAAGCAGTTGCAACTCAACCAGCTTGAATCAAAGTTTGACAAAGCCGTCAATATTACTAAGCCGGAGGGTCATCAACAGTTGGCAGAAAAAGTTCGTTGGATGGTTAATACCAAAAATCTTGTTGCTGAAATTCGACTTGATCCCGCCGAACTCGGATCAGTAAATGTTAAAGTCGCAATGTCAGGAGAGTCTGCAACTGTGAATTTTGTGGTTCAGTCTCAATTAGCAAGAGATGCCGTTGACAACGCCACCCCAAGGTTAAGAGAAATGTTGGCAGAAAAAGGTATTGAACTGGGGCAGTCATCAGTGCGTCAAGAAAATGATGCTCAACAAAACCAAGGCGAAGGTGAATTTACCCAGCAAGGTGGCGCAGGAAATGATGAAGCAGATAGCCTTGAGGTACCTGACCAAGTATTAGCCCAACAAAATATTGTTAATGGTGCCTTAGGTGGCATAGATTATTTTGTATAAATTGAAGGAGAAATTGCAACTAAATGGGTTAAAGGGCTTTGCCAAATTAGCTTTGGGCCTGATACTAATACAATTGTTTAGTAATTTGAGAGATGAGCATGGCTGAAGAAGAGTTAAAAATGGAAGAAGGCGGCAAAAAAAGCAAACTGATTATTATCATCGTTGCTGTTGTCTTACTTATTGCGGGTGGAGGTGCGGCCTATTTCTTTTTGATGGGGGACGATGCCGCAGACACCCAAGCCATTGATGGTGAACCAATGGCGCAAGGTGAAGCTGGAGGCGCGGCGATTGTTAAAACTGGTACAGCCTTGTATGTCGCAATGCCTAGACCCTTTGTGTTTAATGTGCCCGGCTCAACCCGAGACCGATTGGTTGAAATTAAAGTGCAGTTAATGATGCGAGGTTCCGATAACGAAGAACAAGCTAAAATGCATATTCCTTTGATTGAAGGTACGTTGCTAAAAATATTTAGTACTGCTAATGCTGACGACTTAGTCACTGAGGCAGGTAAAATTGCGATTCGTGATAGCGCTTTGAAAGAAGTGCAAAAAACCATGATGGACGTTAGCGGTAATCAAACTGTTGAAGAAGTGTTGTTTACTGGTTTTGTTATGCAGTAATCACTGATTAGTTAATGAGAGAGTTAGATTGAGCGATTTATTATCCCAAGACGAAATTGATGCACTATTACATGGTGTAGACGATGTTGAAGAAGAAGAAGTTGACAGTGGTGTGTCTGATGGCTCGGCAATGGAATACGATTTTTCTTCCCAAGACAGGATCGTTCGTGGGCGTATGCCAACCCTTGAAATCGTTAACGAACGATTTGCTCGTCATATGCGAGTCAGTCTATTTAATATGATGCGTCGCTCGGCAGAAGTCTCTATTAATGGCATCCAAATGATTAAGTTTGGCGAGTACATTCATACTTTGTTTGTGCCGACTAGTTTGAATATGGTGCGTTTCCGTCCTCTCAAAGGCACGGGCTTGATTACCATGGAAGCTAGGCTAGTGTTTATTTTGGTTGATAACTTTTTTGGTGGTGATGGACGCTATCACGCTAAAATTGAAGGGCGGGAGTTTACTCCAACCGAACGTCGTATCATTCAAATGCTGTTAAAGCTGATCTTTGAAGACTATAAAGAAGCTTGGGCGCCGGTTATGGATGTTTCGTTCGAGTATCTTGACTCTGAAGTCAACCCTGCTATGGCCAATATAGTGAGTCCGACAGAAGTCGTAGTTATTAGTTCTTTTCACATTGAATTAGACGGCGGTGGTGGTGATTTCCATGTATCTCTACCGTATTCGATGTTAGAGCCCATTCGTGAGCTATTAGATGCCGGTGTGCAAAGTGATAAAGAAGACACTGATTTGCGCTGGAGCAAAGCGTTACGAGATGAAATCATGGATGTGGAAGTTGCGTTATCTACTCATATGATGGATTTGAAGTTGTCCTTAGAAGATGTCATGGAGCTTGAAGCTGGTTTTGTGATCCCCATCGAAATGCCTGAACATATTACGGTATTAATCGAAGACCTACCGACTTTTAGAGCTAAGCTAGGTCGCTCCAGAGATAATGTAGCACTGAAAATAATTGAAAAAATTCCGCGCCCGACTTCTGTGAAGTCTGAGCTGCAACTGTTAACAAAAGGTGGTCGCAGAATCGACAGCGACGCTGAATTACAAACCCTTGAAGATGATTGGTAAATCCAGTTATCAAGAGTATGGAGTAAATTATGAGTGAAGAAGACGGTTTAGATGATTGGGCTGCGGCAATGGCCGAACAGGCTGACGAAGAAAGTAAGCAAGAAGGCGCTGATGAGCAGTCTATTGCTGGAGCCGAGATAGCCGAACTTGAAGAGTTTGATGAAGATCACGAAATAACGCCCAAAGAAAAACGCAAATTGGATACCATTTTAGATATTCCTGTGACTATCTCGATGGAAGTGGGTCGCAGTAATATCAGTATTAGAAATTTACTACAGTTAAACCAAGGATCAGTCGTGGAACTTGACCGGGTTGCTGGAGAGCCATTAGATGTTTTAGTAAATGGCACGTTGATTGCTCATGGAGAAGTAGTAGTAGTCAACGATAAATTTGGTATTCGATTAACTGATGTTATTAGTCAACTGGAAAGAATCAAAAAGCTTAGATAAACAAAACTCTTATAAAACATGGGTTTGGATGACTCTCGGCTCATGTTTAAGTTTCTCTTTTGAGGCTAATTCGGCGCCTCAATCTCTATCAAACCCGACTTCAATAGTGTCAATATTCCTGTCTTTACTGCTGGTTATTGGCGTTGTTTTTATGCTGGCGTTCCTGATGCGTCGGTTTAATGTCACTCAATCTGGTACTTCAAATCTTAAAGTTGTCGCGTCGATGATGGCTGGCACTAAAGAACGAGTCATGGTGATTGAAGTAGCTGGAGAGCAACATTTGTTGGGAGTGACAGCTCACAACATTAATCACTTGGCGACCCTAGCTAACCCAATAACAACTGCGACGCCTTTATCTTCCGGAAACGATAAATTCAAAGACAAACTTGCGCTGTTTATGGCAGGTAAAATAAATCCAGCAATGACTCAAAAAGACCAAGCCTCAACAAAATCTCAGAGTGAAAAGTCATGAAAAAAATACCTGTGAAGTTTTGTTTAATATTTGTGCTTTGTCTTATTTGCGGTCCGGTCTTAGCTGAACCGGGGATCCCAGCGTTAACCCTCACTGATAATCCAGACGGTAGTCAGGAATATACTATGACTTTGCAAGTCGTAGCTATTATGACTGCACTGAGTCTGTTACCCGCTTTTGTGATGATGATGACGTCGTTTACAAGGATCATCATTGTTCTATCTATTTTACGTCAAGCAATTGGTTTGCAGCAATCTCCCTCAAATCAAATCTTGATTGGCGTTAGTTTATTCTTGTCGATGTTTATCATGGCTCCCGTGTTTGAAAAGATAAATGAAACTGCATTACAACCTTATTTGAATGAAGAAATCACTTCAATTCAAGCCTATGAATTAGGTAAAGAGCCATTGCGCGCATTTATGTTGGCGCAAACTCGGGTTAAGGACTTGGAAACTTTTGTACAAATAGGTGGTATGGATGGACAATTTCAAGATCCTGTTGATGTACCAATGAATGTGCTGATCCCTGCGTTTGTAACGAGCGAACTAAAAACGGCATTTCAAATTGGTTTTATGTTGTTTATACCCTTTTTGATCCTGGATTTAGTGGTTGCTTCGATCTTAATGGCCATGGGTATGATGATGTTGTCACCAATGATCGTGTCATTACCATTTAAACTCATGTTATTTGTTTTGGTAGATGGTTGGAATTTAGTTTTTGGTACCTTAGCTAACAGTTTTGGTATGGGGTAGCGAATGTCAATGAGTAACGTGATTAAGGTGAGCTTGTGAGCCCAGAGGTCTTTGTAGAAATTCTTAAAGAAGCGTTGCAGATGGTTATTCTGTTGGTTTCAGCGATCATTCTTCCAAGTTTATTTGTAGGTTTAATTGTGGCTGTGTTTCAGGCCGCGACTTCAATTAATGAACAAACTATGAGTTTTCTGCCACGGCTAATTGTAACTTTGTTGGCTCTGAGTTGGGGAGGGCATTGGTTGGTACAAAAGCTTATGGATTTCTTTTTCACTATTGTCGAGCGTATTCCAGAAGTTGTGGGTTAGATACCATGACTTTTCTGGCTATAGGTTAAAACCTTGGACATAACCACCACTACAATCATGCAGTACTTGGCCGATTTATTGTTGCCATTTATGCGCATCGCTGGGCTTTTTACCTCCATGGTTGGTTTAAGTGCGAAAACAGTGGCTCCGACGACGCGAGCGTTATTAACGTTGTTCTTAACCTTGATTATTATTCCAGTCATACCACCAGTGCCCATTCCTGCTGCAGAACTTTTTTCTGTAGGAACATTTTTGTTAGTGATTCAGCAGCTAATTATCGGAATTGCACTGGGGTTTATATCTAATATGGTGCTTAATACCTTCGTTTTGGCTGGGCAAATAGTAGCCTTGCAAACGGGGCTAGGTTTCGCATCTATTGTCGATCCGGTCAATGGAATTAATGTTCCTGCTGTAGGGCAGTTTTATCTTATTTTAGCCACGTTACTTTTTTGGGCGTTAGATGGGCACTTAGCGATGATCCGCATGGTTGTAATGAGTTTCGAAGCTTTTCCTATTGGTGTGGCTTGGTTTGCTCCAGAACAATTTAGAGACATCGCTCACTGGGCAGGTTGGATGTTTATTTCAGCCGTCACCATTTCTCTGGCACCAATTGTTTCGTTGCTTATCGTCAACTTGGCTTTTGGAGTCATGACAAAAGCAGCGCCGCAATTAAATATCTTTAGTATCGGTTTTGCTATCGCACAAATTATGGGACTTCTAATAATTTGGTTAACTCTAGACAACTTAACCCATCATTTTGAAGTGATGTGGGATCGGGCACAGAGCATGATGTGTCAGTTAGTGTTAGTTTGTCCGTAGGTTAAGGGGAGGAAATCATGTCTGATGCAAACGAAAAAACAGAAGAACCCACCTCCAAAAAAATTGAGGACTCCCGCAAAAAGGGACAGATAGCCCGTTCTAAAGAATTGTCAACCGCTTTAGTTTTAATCTCGAGTGCAGTGAGTTTTTTACTGATTGGTTCGATGATTGCCAGCTCCATATTTGAAGTGACGCAACGTACTTTCACTTTGTCTCGGGATGAAACCTATGACTTTACCCACATGTTCCAAGCTTGGGGGTTCGCTTTCGACACAATTAGTATGCCTGTACTACTGTACATGGTGATTGTGACCATTGCGGGTATCTACGGAAATATTGCATTAGGGGGTTATAATTTCACCTGGGATGGCGCTAAACCAAAAGCACAGAAAATAAGCCCGATAGCGGGGTTTAAACGTATGTTCGGTATGAATAGTGTGGTGGAGTTGCTGAAAGCGATCGCTAAATTTGTCGTGGTGGCATTAATGGCATATATCGCATTAATAACGTTTCAAGATGAAGCACTGCATTTAGACTTAGAGTTGTATCCCCGTAATTTATTTCACGCGATGGAGTTAATTGCGTGGGGTTTTTTAATCATGTGTTGTGCTTTGATCCCTATAGCTGTGTTTGATGTGCCTTATCAGAACTATAAACACAATAAAGAAATGAAAATGTCTATGCAGGAAGTCAAAGACGAACGCAAAAATGCTGATGGAGATCCCCAAGTAAAAAGTAGAATTCGTAAGTTACAATATCAAGCCGCTGCAAATCGTATGATGCAAGAAGTGCCGAATGCGGATGTCGTTGTCACTAACCCCACTCATTTTTCTGTGGCATTAAAGTATGACCAGTTCGGCACTCGTGCACCAACCCTAGTCGCAAAAGGGGTAGACGAAATGGCCATGCATATTCGTACTATCGCTAACGCACACGAAGTACCAATTGTTGCTTCTCCAATGCTGGCAAGGGCGATTTATTATTCCACCGAAGCTGAGCATGAAATTCCAGAGAAATTGTTTATGGCTGTTGCTCAAGTTCTAGCCTACGTTTATCAATTAAAAGCCTTTAAACAAGGCAAAGGCAAGCGCCCGAAACCTCTAAATCGTAATTTACCGATCCCACCTGAATTGAGGCGTTAACTTTAACTTGTTGATAGATCATTGTTGTTTCTATGATACTTGGCGCGCTAGTTGCTTTTATTGTTATTAAGGTCAACAAAATTAACAAAGCGTCAATAATTCGTTTATGCAACTCACATCGTATTTAGGTAGGTTTGATAAAAACCAATTAAAGTCAGTTACATCTGGGTTAGGAGCGCCAATAGTCTTGTTGGCCATAATGGGCATGGTGATTTTACCAATGCCTGCATTTCTTCTAGATATTCTTTTCAGTTTCAATATCGCCCTGTCTTTAGTTGTCATTCTGGTTTCGGTGTTTACCAAGAAACCCGTTGATTTTGGCATATTTCCACTAGTGTTACTTATCGCCACAGTTTTGAGACTTGCCTTAAATGTGGCGTCTACCAGGATAGTTTTATTAGAAGGTCATGAAGGTGGAGACGCCGCTGGTAAAGTCATTCAAGCCTTCGGAGAAGTCGTAATTGGCGGTAATTATGCCGTCGGTATAGTGGTTTTTGCGATTTTACTTATTATTAATTTTAAAGTAGTTACTGCTGGTGCCGGGCGTATTTCCGAAGTCAGCGCGCGTTTTACTTTAGATGCTATGCCAGGCAAACAAATGGCAATTGACGCTGACTTAAATGCTGGATTTATTGATTCTGATGAAGCCCGTAAACGCCGTTTTGAGATCACTAGTGAAGCGGACTTTTATGGCTCGATGGACGGTGCCTCTAAATTTGTAAAAGGCGATGCTATTGCCGGTCTATTCATCATGTTAATTAATATTGTAGGTGGCTTATTTATTGGCATGATCCAGCATGACCTAGCCTTTGGGGACGCAATTGAAATTTATACCTTATTAACAATTGGTGATGGTTTAGTGGCACAAATTCCATCATTACTGCTTTCAGTAGCCACTGCCATTATTGTGACGAGAGAGAATGACTCACAGGAAATGGGTAACGAGTTAAGTCGACAGCTAGGTAATCAAAGAGCTTTATATATTACCTCCGCAATTTTATTTGTGATGGGTATCGTACCAGGAATGCCACACATTGCTTTTTTAGGGTTTAGTGCTGTGGTAGGTGGCTACGCCTATTACAGCTATTGGCGAGCACAAAAAATTGCCAACGAGCCTGAAGTGGTGAAATCGTTACCTGAACAAAATCAACAACCATTAGAAGTGAAAGAGCTCGGTTGGGACGATGTTCAGCACGTTGATACCATTGGATTAGAAGTGGGTTATAGACTAATCCCGCTGGTGGATAAAGCTCAGGGCGGGGAGCTGCTTACCCGCATCAAAGGGGTACGAAAAAAGTTATCTCAAGAACTGGGCTTCCTCATCCCTCCAGTACATATTCGCGACAACTTAGACTTGAGTCCAAACAATTATACAATCGCCATGTTAGGGGTCACTGTTGGTGAAGCGGAATTGAGCCATGATGATGAGTTGGCTATTAACCCTGGGCAAGTGTTCGGAAAATTAGAAGGAAAAGTGACTAAAGACCCTGCCTTTGGCTTGGATGCGGTTTGGATCAGGGCTAATCAAAGAGAACACGCGCAAACCTTAGGGTATACGGTAGTTGACGCTGCTACTGTAGTTGCGACCCATCTAAGTCAATTGTTAACCAATAATGCCTACCAGTTGTTAGGCCACGAAGAAGTGCAACAATTATTAGACTTGTTAGCTAAAAACAGCCCTAAATTAGTTGAAGGGTTGGTGCCTGACATATTGCCCTTGAGTACAGTCGTTAAGGTTTTACAAACCATGCTTTATGAAGGTGTACCTATCAGAGACATGCGCAGCATAGTACAGACCTTATGTGAGTTTGGTCCTAAAAGCCAAGATCCGGATGTATTGGTGTCAGCGGTACGCATTGCCCTTAAGCGTTTAATTGTTCAAGAGATCAATGGCGGATTGCCTGAGATACCTGTTATTACTTTGGCCCCAGAATTGGAACAGATGTTGCACCAGTCACTTCAAGCTGGTGGCGCCGATGGAGCAGGTATAGAGCCTGGGTTAGCAGAACGTTTACAAGGTTCGTTAAATGAAGCGTCTCAACAACAAGAATTGGCAGGTGAACCTGCAGTTTTATTGACTTCGGGTATGTTACGTCCTGTATTGTCAAAGTTCTTAAAACACTCGGTGAGTGGATTACATGTGTTGTCCTATCAGGAAATTCCTGATGACAAACAAATCAAAATTGTCAGTGCCGTGGGTCAATAATATGACGGATTCAAATGAAGTAGTGTGGGTATTTAAGGGGTATTTATGAAAATCAGACGGTTTTATGGCAAAGACATGCGAGAAGCGCTCAAACAAGTAAAGGATGAGTTGGGTGGAGATGCAGTTATCATGTCAAACAAAAAACATGCTGACGGTATCGAAATAGTTGCCGCATACGATAAAGAACCCAATGCTCCAGTTTTGGCTGATAAAACTGAATCGCAGCCCCAAGTTCAAGTTGTAAGAAAAACGCCTACTTTGAGTGAAATTATTGGTGACACGGGTCCTGACAGTTTAAAAGCCCTGTTAGAAAAACAGGCTCAGTCTAGCTCTCCTGCGCAGATTAAAGATATTGAGCCTCCTTCAGAAAAAAATCAGCCGCTTTATTCAAATCGCCCCGCTCCTGCTAAGCAAGATAACCAGCAACAGGAGGCCCTTAAGGAAATGCGGCAAGAGCTGTCGTCTTTACGTCATATTTTGCAATTTCAGGTATCTGGCTTGATTGAACAAGAAAAGAATCGTAAACATCCATTGCATGGCTATTTGTTTCAAAGATTACAGCAAATGGGAATTTCGGATCCTTTGGCAGAAGAAGTGGTGTCATATGCGCCAGAAGAAGCTGATGAGAGACAATCTTGGTTATTCTTACTAAAACTATTGGCTAATAGATTACAAACCAAACATGATGATATCTTGTCCCAAGCGGGTGTAGTGGCATTGATGGGGCCAACTGGTACAGGCAAAACCACTACAATCGCAAAGTTAGCAGCACAAGCCGCTCATAAATTTGGTGCAGATCAAGTGGCGATTATTACTTTAGACAATTATCGAATTGGTGCATTTGAGCAGATAGCGACTTATGGAAAGATAATTGGTTGTAGTGTTAAACAAGCTCAAAATTCAGACGATCTATCAGATTTACTTTATCAATTTAGAAATAAACGTTTAGTATTGGTAGATACAGCGGGTTTCAGTCAAAAAGATGCTAGATTAATCAAACAGTTAGATACTATGAAACAGAGTTCTTGTGCTAACATTAGACATTATCTGGTGATGCAAGCAAACTGCCAATACCGTGTTATGCAACAAACTATAAATGAGTATCGACAGATTTCTCTGCAAGGGTGTATATTGACTAAGTTAGATGAGTGTTACAGCTTAGGAGAGGTAATTAGCGTGGCAATTGAGAACAAACTACAAATTTGTTATTTGGCTGACGGGCAACGAGTCCCTGAAGATTTGCAACCTGCAAGTACAAAATTTTTAATTACTAGTGCTGCGAAGCTTTATAAAAAATTCGGTTTAATTCATACTAGTGGTAATCACGTTAATAACGCAGCAGTGGCAGTATGATTGAGGACCAAGCGAGTAGCTTAAGAAGAATGAATCAATCTAGGTTAATAAAAGTAATAGCCGTGACCGGCGGAAAAGGTGGTGTTGGGAAAACAAATGTTACCCTCAATACCGCAATATCTCTGGCTCAGCAAGGCAAGAGAGTCATGGTGTTGGATGCCGATTTAGGCTTAGCTAACGTAGATGTGCTTTTAGGCCTTAGAGTGGAAAAAAACCTTTCCCATGTTTTGTCTGGTGAATGCACTTTAGATGAGGTGCTCGTTGAAGGACCTTATGGGATCAAGATTGCTCCAGCTACCTCTGGAAGCCAATCGATGACAGAACTTACCGCTACCGAACATGCAGGTCTCATTCGGGCGTTCAGTGAATTACAATCACAAATTGATGTATTGATTGTTGATACGGCGGCTGGTATATCAGATATGGTATTAAGTTTTTCGAAAGCATCACAAGACATCATGATGGTAGTATGTGATGAACCAACGTCTCTCACCGATGCTTACGCTTTGATAAAAATTCTGAATAAAGAACATGGTATATTTAGATTTAAGATTGTTGCTAATATGGTGCGCAGTATGCGCGAAGGCGACGAGTTATTTTCTAAATTGACTAAGGTAACTAATAGATTTTTAGATGTGGCATTAGAACTTGTGGCTGTGATCCCGTTTGATGAAAATGTCCGAAAATCGGTAAGAAAACAAAAAGCTGTAGTTGAAGCATTTCCAACTTCGCCGGCAGCTATGGCTATTAGAAGATTAGCGAAGAAAGCAATGGAATGGCCCATTCCCAATCAACCCGGTGGCCATTTGGAGTTTTTTCTTGAACAACTGGTCACAAAAAAAGTAGTAGGCGATAACAGGTGAATAGTAAAGCTGCCGCTTATCAACAATTAGCCGATAAGAATGAGTTGGTAGAAAGACATGCTTCGTTGGTTAAGCGAATTGCGCATCATTTAATCGCTCGTCTACCAGCTAGTGTGTTAGTCGATGATTTAATTCAGGCTGGTATGATAGGCTTACTAGAAGCGTCGAGAAATTTTGATGGTAGCAAAGGTGCCAGTTTTGAAACGTTCGCAGGGATCCGTATTAGGGGATCGATGTTAGATGAAATACGCAAAGGAGATTGGACGCCTCGTTCTGTGCATAAAAATGGTCGTGCTATTACCGAAGCGATTAATCAAGTAGAACGTGAAACTGGACGAGACGCCAGAGACTTAGACGTAGCAGTCAAACTAGAGGTCAGCATTGAAAGTTATCACCAGATGTTAAATGAGGTGAATGCTGGAAAAATTATTGGGATAGAAGATTTAGGCGTTACGGAAGATGTCATAAGTACACAACAAACTAAAGGTTCAGACACGCCCTTTGAAGATTTTCTTCAAGGTTCGTTTCAAAAAGCACTGGCTCATGCCATTACTACATTGCCGGAGCGTGAAGCAATTGTATTGTCTCTATACTATGATGAAGAGCTGAACTTAAGAGAAATTGGTGAAGTACTGGATGTAAGTGAATCCAGAGTGAGTCAAATACATAGCCAAGCGATGTTAAAGCTTAAGTCTCGCATGCAGTCTTGGCGTTCAAACGAAAAATAATTATAGCAATAAAGTTGGGTTTTAAACTAAGTGTTAAAACTCTTACCGGAGGTGGTTTTGGATAAGAATATGAAGATCCTTGTGGTTGATGATTTTTCAACTATGCGTAGGATTATCAAGAACTTACTTAAAGATCTTGGCTTTGCAAACATACAAGAAGCAGATGATGGTAGTACTGCATTACCTATGTTGCAGCAAGGTGATTTTGATTTTGTGGTAACGGACTGGAACATGCCCGGTATGCAAGGTATTGATTTACTTAGAGCTATACGAGCAGACGCTAACCTAAAACACATTCCTGTTTTGATGGTGACTGCAGAGGCTAAAAAGGAACAAATTGTTGCTGCCGCGCAAGCTGGTGTTAACGGTTATGTTATTAAACCTTTTACAGCGGCAACATTAAAAGAGAAGTTAGCAAAAATATTTGAAAGACTTGGTTAAATTCAGGCTAATCTGATTACGAGGAAAGACTGTATGACGGCCTTGAAAAATGCGCCAATTTCTCTTGATGACGCAAAAAAATTAGTAGTACTTTTAGAGAACGGAGATAACCAAGGAGCGCAAGATTTACTTGAATCCGCTGGGGCTCAAAGTTCTGTAGAACTGTTTGCCGAGGTGGGTAAATTAACTCGGCAACTCCATGATTCATTGAATAATTTTCAACTCGATCCTCGTATAGTCGATATGGCGAATGAAGATATTCCAGATGCTCAAACAAGATTAACTTATGTAATTGAAGCAACGGAAGAGGCGGCGAATAAAACCATGGACTTGGTGGATTCTTGTATGCCAATTGCAGAAAAGTTGCATAACGGCATCGTTACGGTTTTACCTGAGTGGAATAAACTGATTGCCAGAGACTTGCAGTTGGGTGAATTTAATCTTTTAGTAAAAGAATTAGACAACTTTCTGAAGGTTGGTAGTGAAGACTCTGCAAAATTAACGGGTCTATTGACCGAAGTACTAATGGCCCAAGGTTATCAGGATTTAACCGGACAAGTTATTAGACGCGTTATTGAACTCGTTAAAGAGGTTGAAGATAATTTAGTCTACATGCTTACTATGTTTGGCGGGGTTGAACCTAAAGATGGAGTTGAGGTAACTGAAAAGCCTAACAAATCTGAGAATGAGGCCGATATGGTTAAGGCTGAAGGTCCAATTTTGGATGCCGACAGCAGAGAAGACGTAGCGTCAAATCAAGATGACGTTGATGATTTGCTTTCGAGTCTGGGATTTTAAGGGGACCTTCATATGGCTTTTGATGTTGACGAGGAAATACTAGCTGACTTTTTGGTTGAAGCTGGTGAAATCTTAGAGCTCTTGCAAGAGCAGCTCGTCGATTTAGAAAATAATCCAGAAGATACGGATCTGCTTAACGCCATTTTCAGGGGTTATCATACTGTTAAAGGTGGGGCTGGGTTTTTATCGTTGACCGAGTTAGTTGATATTTGCCATGGTGCAGAAAATATCTTTGACGTTATGCGAAATGGTCAAAGAACCCTTACGCCTGAACTGATGGATGTAATATTGCAGGCTACCGATGAAGTCGTGCAAATGTTTGATCTTGTCAAGGCTGGTGAGCCCTTAGTTGCTGCCGAAAAAAGCCTTATCGATACCCTAACTAGGCTCAGTAAACCAGAGTCGGCAGATGAAGCTGCAACATCAGTAAACCCAGAGCCAATTGCGACCGAGGCTGTTGTAAGCGATGACGTCCCTGTAAATAAAGATCAAGACACTTCAAGTTCAGACGATTTTAGCGAAGACGAATTTGAGGCTTTATTAGATGAATTGCATGGCGGTAATGCGCCAGGAACTAAAGAAGTCGTTAAGATTGAGGAAGAGTCTTCAAGCGATGAAGATATCAGTGACGACGAATTTGAGGCACTTCTAGACCAGTTACATGGCAAAGGGCAGTTCAAAGGGGATGAAACACCTAACACTGTTTCTGAAGCGGCGACAACCGAGCAGAATTCATCGGGTGATGATATTACTGATGATGAATTTGAAGCGCTACTAGATCAGCTCCACGGTAAAGGTAAAGGCCCTGCTGAAAAGTCTGACGTAGAGAAAGAAAGCAAATCGGTTGTGGCCGAGCCCACTGAAGTTAAGAAAGCGCCAGCGGCTGTAAAAAAAGCTGAATCTACTAAACCTGTAATGCCAAAAAAAGAAGAGAAAAAGTCTGCTCCACCTCCTCAAGCTGAAACGACAGTTCGAGTCGATACTAAACGTCTAGATCAAATAATGAATATGGTGGGGGAGTTAGTATTAGTCAGAAACCGTCTACTCAGCCTTAGTGCCAATGGCAATGACGAAAATATGGCGAAGGCCATCGCCAATTTAGATGTTGTTACGGGTGACTTGCAAGGTGCGGTAATGAAAACCCGTATGCAGCCCATTAAGAAAGTATTCGGGCGTTTTCCTCGCGTTGTTCGTGATCTTGCGCGAACGCTGAAAAAAGAAATTACGCTTATTCTAGAAGGCGAAGAGACTGATTTAGATAAGAACTTAGTAGAAGCCTTGGCTGATCCTTTAGTGCATTTGGTTCGAAATTCGGTCGACCATGGTATTGAAATGCCAGAAGAAAGAAAGGCTGCCGGTAAACCGACTATGGGTACGGTTAAGTTGTCGGCATCTCAAGAAGGCGATCATATATTACTGAGTATTATTGATGATGGTAAAGGGATGGACCCAGAAAAACTGAAGGAGATAGCGATCTCCCGTGGTGTTTTAGACGCTGATACCGCAGCAAGAATGACAGATCTTGAAGCTTTTAATTTGATTTTTGCACCTGGATTTTCAACTAAAACTGAAATATCTGAAGTATCCGGCCGCGGTGTGGGTATGGATGTAGTCAAAACGAAAATAAATCAGCTTAACGGGTCCGTCAATATTGATTCTAGTATGGGGGTTGGTACTACACTTGAAATTAAGGTGCCATTAACTTTAGCAATATTGCCCACCCTAATGATAGTAATTGGTGAACAAACCTTTGCGCTGCCACTTGGTTCTGTGAATGAAATCATCAACCTTGATATGCAAAAAACTAATACCGTTGATGGTCAACTAACCATGATTGTTCGTTCTAAAGCTATCCCACTGTTTTATTTAGGCGAGTGGTTGGCGAGAGGCGAAGTCAATATTGATAAAACTACAGGGCATGTTGTTGTGGTTCAAATAGGTACCCAGCAACTTGGTTTTGTAGTTGATGCATTAATTGGACAGGAAGAAGTGGTCATTAAACCATTGGATGAACTGCTTCAGGGTACACCTGGGATGGCTGGTGCTACCATAACCAGCGACGGTGGTATTGCCTTAATATTAGATGTACCAGGGTTACTGAAAAGGTATGCGACCAAAAAATCATAGGTAGATATGCGCTTAATGAAGCCTAAAAAAAAATTGATAGTCAATATTACAAAAAAGATAGGCGAAGATGACATATAGGATTTTAATTGTTGATGACTCAACTTTTTTTCGCCGCAGAATAAAACAGATACTTGAAGACGATGCTGGATTAGAAGTGGTAGGGGAAGCCAAAAATGGTCAAGAGGCGTTGACCTTAGTTGCTTCTTTAAAGCCAGACGTTGTTACTATGGATATTGAAATGCCTGTAATGGACGGGATCACAGCCGTCAAAAAAATAATGGCTAGTAATCCTGTTCCTATTATTATGTTTTCATCACTTACTATGGAAGGAGCGCAAGCGACCTTAGACGCGTTGGATGCGGGAGCGTTAGATTTTCTTCCAAAGAAATTCGAAGATATTGCGTTAAATAGAAAAGAAGCCATTCTTCTGTTACAAAACCGAGTAAAAGCACTGTGTGGACGTAAGGTAATCAGAAGCCATTCTTTGGCAAAAATGCGTTCCGAAGCATTTAGACCAACCGATACTTTAACCTCCAATTCCTTAAATAGAATTAATAGGAAAACTCACTTAGGCGCAAATAATTCAAGTCGTTACGATTGTTTGGCAATCGGTACGTCAACCGGAGGACCTGTAGCTCTCCAGAAAATATTGACTGAGTTGCCGAGCAATTTTCCAGTACCTGTTGTGTTAGTGCAACACATGCCCGGTTCTTTTACTCTGGCATTTGCTAAACGTTTACATGATTTATGCAAAGTCGCTGTGAAAGAAGCGAGCAATGGTGAAAGCTTGCAACCAGGGGTGTGTTATCTTGCTCCTGGTGGAAAACAAATGACTATTGAGGGCACATCAGGCAATGCAAAAATAAAAATTTCTGAGCCTGAACGATTTCCTGAAGCGACCTATAAACCGAGTGTTGATGTAACATTTGATTCTATGGCTCAAGTTTATTCAAGTAACGTACTCGCCATTATATTAACTGGAATGGGGGCTGATGGCAGAGAAGGTTGTAAAAAGCTAAAAGCTAAAGGTGCTAAAATATGGGCACAGGACGAGCAAAGTAGCGTTGTATACGGTATGCCTCAAGCGGTTACCATAGCTAACATTTCCCAAGCGAATTACGACATTGCTCATATGGCAGGTCATATACTTAATGAAATAGTAGATTGAGGGAAGAGGGGCGCTTCGGGTGTTGTTACAAAATGAGAGTATTAGCCTGTTTGTCGCAAGATTTCCTTTGAGTCTTGTTGTTTGCGCGAGGTTACTAGCGTGGTAGTTTGGACGGTAGCTAATCACAAAGGTGGAGTAGGTAAAACTACTACAACAGTGACGCTAGGTGGCCTATTGGCCCAAAGTGGACAGAGAGTGATTTTGATTGATACGGATCCTCAGGCATCATTGAGTTATTATTTTGGTGTCGATTCAGAAGAGTTGTCAGCTAGCCTCTTTAACGTATTTATGGCTGGGAAGGCAGTAACAAAAGAAAATGTCTTAGATTGTTTAAGCCCAACAAAGTTAGACTCTTTGTTTATTCTACCAGCGACCATGGCACTTGCTACTCTTGATAGAAAGTTAGGCACACAAAGTGGGATGGGTTTAATACTTAGACAGGCGCTAGACTTAATACGTGATGAGTTCGATTACGCTCTTATCGACTGTCCACCGGTTTTAGGCGTGTTAATGATAAATGCGCTTGCAGCATGCGATAGGGTGGTGATACCTGTGCAGACTGAATTTTTAGCGCTAAAAGGTTTGGATAGAATGATACATTCTATGGAAATTATGCAAAAGTCTTTAGCAAAAACGTTTGCCTATACTATAGTGCCGACTATGTACGACAAACGTGTTAACGCCGCTACCGAAGCATATAGTACATTGACTCGCACTTATACGCAGAGAGTGTGGGTTGGACTAATTCCAGTTGATACTCGCTTCAGAGATGCCAGTCAGGCGCAAAGTCCCCCATCAGTTTATTGCCCTAAATCCCGAGGGGTGTTTGCCTATGCGAAGTTACTTAGCTTCCTACAAAAATTGGAATCGCAAAAATGAGTGGTAATTCGTTCGCTAACGAAGATGTGATGGACGATTATATGTCAGCATTGTTGAGTGACGAGGCAGTACTTGAAGATGTTCAACGTCAATCTGTTGAACAACTTTTGCAAACAGCCCCAGCTCCGAGAACTGAACCTTTTATCGAGCGTGAAGTAGAAACTGTCGAAACGGTGCCTGCTATTACTAAAGTTCTAGAGCCTAAGGTCGAAAAAAACCTAGCGACCATTAAAACGCCTTCGAAAGTTATTGTACCTGTTATTCCTAAAGGCGAATTCCAAGTGCTATTGTTCGAAGTTGCTGGTATGACCTTGGCAGTTCCATTGACAGAATTAGGAGGAATACACCAAATAGAGAGTATTAATCCTCTTTTTGGGAAGCCTACATGGTTTAAAGGTGTTTTGCTGCATCGAGAAGAAAAGTTTAATGTAGTTGATACTGCAAAGTGGGTAATGCCAGAAAAATCTGCTGAAAAGCTGGCAGAATCCACAAAATATCAATATCTTATAGTATTAGGTGAAAGTGGTTGGGGGTTAAGCTGTGAAAGTTTGGTTGCCACCGAAACATTGTTACCAGATGACGTGAAGTGGCGAAATGTAGAAGGTAGTCGACCATGGTTATCTGGAATGGTTAAAAAGAAAATGTGTGCCTTGATGAATGTACAACAATTGATCAATATGTTGAATCAAGGTTTAAGCAGCAACGATTAGCCTATATTGGGCCGGAGCATTGGGAATGAGTGACGACAGAAATTCAAGTAATACAGTAGCCGCAAACGGTGATGAAGTCCTGCAGTGGGTTACTTACAAATTAGGTGAAGAAACTTACGGTATTAATGTAATGCAGGTACAAGAAGTGCTGCGTCATACCGAAATTGCCCCAGTTCCGGGTGCGCCAGATTATGTTTTAGGAATTATTAATTTACGGGGTAACGTAGTTACCGTTATCGATACCCGTTCGCGTTTTGGATTACCTTCTTCTGACATTTCAGATAATACCCGAATAGTGATTATTGAATCTGATGATCAAGTAGTAGGTATTCTGGTAGACAGTGTGGCTGAAGTGGTATATCTACGCTCGTCGGAAATAGACAGCGCACCGAATGTTGGGACGGAGGAAAGTGCCAAGTTCATACAGGGAGTAAGTAACCGAGATGGTCAGTTACTGATTCTCGTTGATTTAAATAAATTGCTCAGCGACGAAGAGTGGACCGAAATTACCAATATCTAAGTATTAAACCTATGCCACACGCCTAACTTTTATGTAATATTTTTGTTTACATTAAAGTGTGGCGTGTATTGCTGACTTTTTAGAGATGATTATGAGTTTCCCAATATTACTAAGCATGGTCGCGCTGATTGTCTCCTGTATTTGTTTAGCTATTCTTTTTGTACTCTTTAAACGCCATACCGCTCAGCTTGAAATTATTGATTCTCAAAGGCAATTACAGTCTGAATTAAACAAAAAGTTACATGACCTAAAAGAAGAGATACACGAAATCCGTAGTGGCAATCACGGTGTTATTACTCGTTTTAAAGAGTTAGTGCAGCAAGTGGATAACTTGCAGGCTTCACAGCAAAGTCTTGCCGAAAACCTAGTCGAACAAGATCCTCAAAGCCGCTTTTATAGCAAAGGCGCTAAACTCATCAGTCAAGGCGCCAGCCTCGAAGATGTGATGCGCGAATGTGACATGCCAGCAGCAGAAGCAGAGTTATTGTTTAATTTGCATAATAATCAGAGATAGGGCTTAGTTTTAAGTTTTATTTTGTTGTTCTATTTAATTTGGCTGCCCATACGACCAGTAATCGAGTTGTATTTACAGCCTATTTGTTCTTTTGGTTTATTCATTTGAGAGAGAAATGCCCTACTAAGGGTTTTAAATGTTTAAGCGAACTAAACAGAGTTTTTATGCAAATAACTTAAACTATTTTGTCAGGAGTTTATTATGGAACTAATTGGCAATTATGAGGAAAAGTGAGTTGAAAACAGTTGTTGTCCTGGGTGGTTATGGAAATTTTGGTAAAAGAATTGTAGAAAACCTATCTAAAATAGAAAACATTACCCTAGTTATTGCCGGTCGAAATCTAAATAAATCTTCAGCTCTAGTAGAAAGTCTAGGTGCAATTTCCACAGCGAAACTAGAGCCATTGTTCATCGATATTTTCGCAGAAAATTTCGATGAACAATTAGCTAGTTTGTCACCCTATCTTGTTATTCACACTAGTGGTCCTTTTCAGGGGCAAGATTATCGAGTCCCCAAAGCATGTATTGAATGTGGCGCTCATTATATTGATTTAGCAGACGACAGAAGGTTTGTTTGTGATATTACAAATCTAGATAATCAAGCAAAAGCAAAAGGCGTATCAATAGTAAGTGGAGCTAGCTCAGTACCAGGATTGTCTTCAGCCGTGATTGAACGATATCAGAGTCAGTTTAGCAGCATTGAAGCTATTAATTTGTCGATTGCTCCGGGCAATAAAGCGGAGCGTGGATTGGCAACTGTTGAAGCAATTTTATCTTACACAGGTCATCCATTAAATGTATTTAAAGAAGGTCGTTGGCAAGATGTTTATGGTTGGATGGACTCTAACGTAAATGATTTTGGCAGCTATGTTGGCAAACGTTACTTAGCTAATGTTGATGTACCTGATTTAGAGTTATTTCCTCATCGATACGAGGTAAAACAGCAAGTTAGCTTTCAAGCTGGCTTAGAGCTTTCGCTATTACATAAAACAATGGTAGGCATGGCCTACCTTTCAAAAATTGGTTTAGTAAAAAACTGGGCACCATTATCAAAAGCTATAGTCAGTGCCAGTAATTTTTTTCTTCCTCTAGGCAGCGACAAAGGGGCGATGGAAGTCGTTATTTGTGGTGTGGGGGAGCAAGGCAATACTAAGAAGGTAAAATGGACGTTATATGCCCCCAAAGGAAATGGCCCTTATATTCCAACACTTTCAACCATTATTTTAGCCAGTAAACTTTTAAATAATGAAGCCAATGAGTCGTCAAAAATAACTGGTGCAACACCATGTGTAGGTTTATTTGAATTAAGTGAATTTGATACATATTTTGATGCCTTAGAAATTCAATACGAAGAGTTGATAGAGTAGGTAACATGGAACATTATTTATTCCTTAAATTGATCCACATTCTCGCAGCTGTTGTCGTAACGGGCACTGGTATGGGGATAGCCTTTTTTATGTTTATGTCTAACCGTTCTAACAATCCTCAAGCCATATATGTAACAGCCAAACATGTTATTTTAGGCGATTGGATTTTTACTACCCCTGCTATTATTACGCAAATTATTACAGGTATGTTTTTGATGAAGATGCAAGGGTACTCATTTTCTGCACCATGGTTCTATTGGGTTATAGGACTATTTTCTTTCATTGGGTTGTGTTGGCTGCCTGTACTTCGTATTCAATATAAGCTGCGCGAGTTAGCTAAAATTTCTGTTGATTCCAATCAAGTGAGTTCTGAATTTAAATCGCTAATGAGAACATGGACACTATTAGGTGTGCCGGCATTCATCGCCATTTTAGCAATCTTCTGGTTAATGGTATTCAAGCCATTCCCTATAGCATGATTTATTAATCCAAAGACGGAACAATATGAATAGACTCAACCAAAATTCGTTGTTAAATGCAGCTAAGTATTCGCTGGCATTTTTATGGATATTTACTGGGCTTACTTCTATATATTTCTCCCCTGAAATTGGTTATGAAATCCTTGCAGGCGTCAATATCACAGGTTCAATTGCAGACCTTTCCGTTTATGCTGGAGGTGTTTTAGATATAGCAATTGGTCTTTGGCTTATAACTTCATTTAAAACCAAATTGTGCTGTATCAGTCAGGTGGTTGTTATTATAGTTTATACAATATTGCTGACATTTATTGATGCGAGTTTTTGGTTACACCCTTTTGGGCCTATAACTAAAAATTTCCCTATCATCGTTTTGGTTGGTTATGTTTACATCGCTAGTGGAAATGGTAACTTAATGCCTCCTAAGTCTATGCACAACAATTGAAAATATTAACCTTATAAATAAAGAGCTAAGCCTTGTCGTCTATACAAATTGCCAGATTCATCATTTCCTTTAGTTGGTTGTATCATGGGATTTTTCCAAAACTTGTTCATATTGCACCGCTAGAAAAAGCCATGACAGCAAGTATTGGCTTATCAAATGAGCTTTCTTATTTAGTGACAAAATTTGCGGGTGTTGGTGAGGTGATTTTTGGGGTGTTATTCTTTATTTTATACAGAAATAAAACGATGGTCTTACTTAATATTATCGGACTCATGGGCCTATTATGCTTTGTGGCAATATTGCAGCCTCAACTACTTATTGAGGCTTTTAACCCAGTGACCACAAATATTGCCCTAATCGGATTTAGTCTAATTTTGCTTGTCGAACTAAAGAGTGAATTAAAAAAGGTAAAAAGAAAGGAGAAGGTTTGAACATATCTAAAGTATTCTCCGAATGTGACATGCCAGCAGCAGAAGCAGAGTTATTGTTTAATTTGCATAATAATCAGAGATAGGGCTTGGTTTTTTAGTTTAATCAATTTACTTCAAAGTTGTTCTCTTATTGCCGCTAAACAGGATTCTTTATCTTTTAACCATAATGAATAGCTTAGCGGAACAAAGTTAATTCCAGCTCTTTTTATTAACTTATAGGTATTCAATTCAAAGTAATCTGCCCATGGTCCTGGATAACCGATGAGGTCTATAGCTACATACCTGTCTTTGTGCCTCACAAGCACGTCAATGTATGTGCCTAACATTTCGTACCCACCCCAACATTCAAAGCCTTCTTCAACTAGTAATTTGATGACTTCATTTTGGAATACATCTGGTTGCTCAGATTGACTATGTTCAATCGAGAATTGTTGGATTGATGCGAGATACCGTTTTAAAAGATTACTCGTGGGAAGTATCTGTTCGTCTATAGAAACGAATAAATACTGGGTGGTTCTTGCGCGAGTGACGGCAACGTTAAATACGTCTCTTTTGTTAAGATATGCCGCTGCTCGCAAACTAAAATTGTCGAGACTAAAAGATAACAGCATAGTGTCTCTTTCTTCACCTTGGAAACCGTATGGTGTGGCAACTTTAATGTTGTGTAACTTGATCTCTTCTAAGCTGATTGTCTTTTCAACGAGGTCTGCAATATATTTCACTTGTTTACTAAAGGGTGATAGCACACCGATGGAAGTAACCTGTCCTGTTTGCTTACTTAAATCTATGGCCCGCTGAATTTGCTCTAGAACAGCTTCGGCTTCAAGTTTGTTATAACCCGCTGTATGTCTTTTTCCCTCTAACCTTTTTAGCTTGATATGTCCAGAAGAGGAGCAGGGGCGGTGTTGCATGACTTTTAGTTTATTATTGTAAAACAGTTTATTACTAAAATTAATGAGTTCAGGTTGGCTTCTGAAATGTTCATCAAGGAATGCAATTTGCAATTGTTGTTTTGACGCACAAAGCGCCAAATCTAGAATGCTGTTGTCTCGATAACTCATTAGAAGTTCAGATTCGGTAGGCGCACGTTCCTTGGCAATTTTTGCTTCTTTAGCTTTTGACAAAAATGAAAAATGTCTTAATTGCTTTTGATCACCAACAACCAATGCACGCTTAGCTCTTTGAAACGCTGGTAACGAACTGGCAATGTTGCACTGAGTCGCTTCGCCAATAATCACTAAATCAAACATTTCCGAGGTAAGCGGTAATACGCGATGTAAAGTGTTAAGCGTTACTAACCAGACAGGAAAACCATTTAGTAATGTATCGAAATTTGCTGACGAAAAATACTCAGCTTGCTTAGAAGACGTTCTCGCTCTCACGGCTCTATTTAAAGTTTGAACCGTTTTTCTATCCTGAGATATTAAGTTAGACATGCGATATGCTTTGGTTGATCGCAGATACTGTGCCGATTTTACTTCTTTATTTTCGAGCTTTTCATTAAAGTGCTGCTGGATCGACCAAAGGTCTTTTAGGCCATCTATCGAAGAGTGTTGGATTCTGTGAATCAGACGTTCCCAAAAATTAGCGATGCTGTTTTCTATCTTATGTGAAAGGTGACCTAACTTTATTGCTCGCTTGCATAGTTTCAGAATGGTACTTTCGTGTACGTTTATTTCATCGACTAATGAATCCACTTCTTTTTGCAGTATCTGTAGTTCTTTGGCCTCTTCAAAGTTGTAGTATCCAGCTAAAAGGTCGCTTAGATATTGTTTAAAATTTAGTAGAAACGTTTTCTGACCTGCCCGAACATAAAAGTTCTCTAAGCTAAAATCATTTTTTAGCTTATCAGCAATCACATCTAAAGCTGTTTCAGAGCCAGCAACAATGAGAACACTTTCATTTCTAGTCACATGTTCAGCGGCAACTGCTGCCAGCGTGTAACTTTTACCTGTTCCTGGTGGACCAGATACAATGCCTAATGTTTGTGTTGCTCCGATAGTAAGCACTTTCTTTTGTGCTTCACTTAACAATGCTGGAAGCCTATTGGAGTTGACTTTAGTTACTCGACTATCATTGTACGTTTGGCTAAGTAGACTTTTTAAAGGGGCGGATAATGTTTTATTTTCCTGCATACGAGATAGTTCATGTAAAACGCCTCTGCTACTTGTAGAACGTTCAACAAAAGCTAACGTTGAAACCGGGAGTAAAGTGAGATCATTTCTTTTTATCGTCTTAGATGCGTCACTTCGGCTAGCAAGCAAAGGAAAACGCATTGCCTTAGTAAGGTTTATTTCAAAAGGGCTGTTATCTAGAAGTGCTGCCCAATAACTTGGGTCATATAGTCGATTTGTATCAAAGTCGGGAAGGTTGTCTATTTCGGGTAACAATAACGAGAACAATTCTTCGTTTACAACAGACTGCCCCTCACTAATTGAAAAATAATAACCGTACTCATCGCTTTCAATTTTTGCTTCACTTGTAACTAAGGGACTAAATAAAGATGTGGAGTCGTCGTTGGTATTCGTACTAAGTTGGCCAGTAACAAAAAATGAACAATGCAGTACTACACGCTCTCGCTGATAGATCTCAGCTCTTTTGGATAGTGATTCGCCAACTGATTGAAGTATTGGCATTCGATGTAGTTCACCATTTGCAACCTCGTCTTTCTCTTTGATAAAGATAATATCGTCTTTTGAAAGACGTAATAAGTTTCGAAGGTTGTAATCCGCTGAGTCTTCCCTAAAACATTCCTTATAATAGTCTAAAATTCCGTCAAGATTCATTGATATAAATTGTGGTTAGTGAAGCCAGTTAGCCTAACTCAGATTATTAGTGAATTATACTTAATCGTTAGCACAATAATTAAAAAGTCTTGTAGATATTCTGGTTAAAGAGCGCAAAAAAGTGGTACTGATTTTATTAAATTTACTTTCTACAGATTAATTCTACTATTTATATATTTTTTCATTTAGACGTCTAGACGTAAAGATGTTGACTTTTTTTGTGGTTTAAGCCAAATTTAGTCATACCACTTTCAGCCTTAGATCCGTTATGCCAATTAGAATTCCAAGTAATTTGCCAGCACAAAATGTCTTAAACAAAGAAAATATCTTTGTGATGGATACTCAGCGCGCCGCCACGCAAGATATTAGGCCTATGGAAGTGGGCATTTTGAATTTGATGCCGAATAAAATGGAAACCGAAGAGCAGTTTTTGCGTTTGCTTTCTAATACACCTTTGCAGGTGAATATCGATTTAATTCGTATCGATAACCAAGCACCTAAAAATACTCCAGCAGCCCATATGGATAATTTCTATGTGGAGTTTGATGATGTAGCGAATAAGAAATATGACGGCTTAATAGTGACGGGTGCTCCTTTGGCGCATTTGGCTTATCAGGATGTGAAATACTGGGAAAAAATGACTGTTATCATGGATTGGGCGCGCCGTCATGTGCAATCTACTTTATTTTCTTGCTGGGCTGCTCATGCGGCAATTTATCACTTTTTTGGAAAAAACAGAAAGCTAAGAGACCAAAAACTGAGTGGTGTTTACCAACATTTTGTCCAGAATGAGCACGACGAATTATTACGAGGTTTTGATCCCGCTTTTTACGCGCCGCAATCACGTTATGGCGAAATAAGTCTAGCAGATTACGCCTCCATACCTGGTTTGAATGTGTTAGCTAAGTCGCGAGAAGGTGGGGCTTACATAGTGGCGTCGGAAGATAAACGTTTGGTATTTGTCACTGGGCATCCAGAATACGACCCCGAGAGTTTAAAACAAGAATACCAAAGAGATTTATCGACTAATGGTCAGCCGCAAATCCCAGTAAACTACTTCAAAGAAAACGATCCAAATAAAGAGCCTATTGTGAATTGGCGAGCCCACGGCAGTTTATTGTTTACAAACTGGTTGAACTATTACGTTTATCAAAACACGCCGTATGATTTGGCTCAGCTATCTGAGTAACAAAGCTAATTTAATTAGGTAGAAGTAAAGAGGAATGACATTGAGTCACAGCATTGCCGAGAAGAAATTGATTGACGCAGCAAACAAGCGAATTTTGTTGCTCGATGGCGCCATGGGCACCATGATCCAAGAGCATAAATTAGAAGAAGCAGATTACCGAGGTGAGCGTTTTGCTGATTGGCACTCAGATGTCAAAGGCAATAATGATTTATTAGTTTTAAGTCAGCCTAAGATTATTTTTGACATTCACTGCGCCTACCTTGAAGCGGGGGCTGATATTATTGAAACGAATACATTCAATGCCACCACTATCTCAATGGCCGATTATAATATGCAAGAATTGGCCAAAGAAATAAATATTGAAGCCACTAAATTAGCTAGGCAAGCGGCAGATAAATTTACCGCGCAAACACCCGATAAACCCAGGTTTGTTGCAGGGGTTTTAGGGCCAACTAGTCGTACTGCGTCGATTTCTCCAGATGTAAATGATCCTGCTAAACGTAACGTTACTTTTGATGAGTTAGTTGAAGCTTACGTAGAAGCCACCCATGGATTGATTGAGGGTGGGGCAGATTTGATTATGGTAGAAACCATTTTTGATACTTTAAATGCTAAAGCTGCGGTGTTTGCTGTGCAGAGCGTTTTTGAAGAGCTTAATGTTGACTTGCCAGTGATGATTTCTGGCACCATCACCGATGCCTCTGGACGTACTTTATCCGGTCAAACGTCGGAAGCTTTTTATTATTCAATGAATCATGTTGAGCCATTTTCATTTGGTTTAAATTGTGCCTTAGGGCCTGATTTATTACGTCAGTATGTAGAGGAGATTTCCCAAGTATCTGAATGTTTTGTATCCGCTCACCCAAATGCCGGTTTACCTAATGAATTTGGTGAATATGATATGGAAAGTGATGAGATGGCAGCGCACATAAGAGAATGGGCAGAGTCAGGATTATTAAATATTGTAGGTGGATGTTGTGGCAGCACGCCAGAACACATTGCCGCCATGGCTGAAGCGGTAAAAGATTACGCGCCTCGTAAAATAGTAAAACTAGAGGTGAAAATGCGCCTGTCTGGTTTAGAACCTTTTGTCCACTAGGCGGTTGTGATGAGTATTAATGAATTAAATAGTGAGCAATCCACTCAAAGCTCAGCAAATTTTATCAATGTAGGTGAACGAACCAATGTAACTGGTTCCGCCATGTTTAAGCGTTTGATCCTCAATGATGAGTACGAAAAAGCCTTAGACGTCGCTCGCCAACAAGTTGAAAATGGTGCACAAATAATAGATGTCAACATGGATGAAGCCATGTTGGACTCTGAAGCTGCAATGGTACGTTTTTTAAATTTGATAGCTTCTGAACCCGATATTTCTCGGGTGCCCATCATGATTGATTCGTCCAAATGGTCGGTTATCGAAGCTGGCTTAAAATGTGTGCAGGGCAAAGCCATAGTTAACTCTATTAGCTTAAAAGAAGGTGAAGAAAACTTTTTACATCAAGCTAAATTGCTAAAACGTTATGGCGCTGCGACTGTGGTCATGGCATTTGATGAAAAAGGGCAGGCCGATACCGAAGAGCGAAAATTTGAAATATGTGAGCGTAGTTATACATTGCTCACTGAAAAAATTGGCTTTCCTCCTCAAGACATTATTTTTGATCCTAATATTTTTGCCGTGGCAACGGGAATTGAAGAACATAACAATTACGCCCTAGATTTTATTAATGCGACTCGGCGTATTCGTCAAAATTTACCTCACGCCCATGTGTCGGGTGGTTTATCCAACGTGTCATTTTCTTTTAGAGGCAATAATCCAGTTCGTGAGGCGATGCATTCGGTGTTTCTATATCATGCGATAAAAGCGGGTATGGATATGGGCATAGTGAATGCTGGACAATTGGAAGTGTATGACCAAATTCCACCGGAACTAAAAGAAGCGGTCGAAGACGTGATTCTAAACCGCCATGAACAAGCTACAGATAATTTATTAGAGTTGGCCCCCAAGTATCAAGGCGACGGTAAAGCCGTTGTAAAGGACAACCTTGAGTGGCGTGAATTCTCAGTAAATAAACGCCTAGAACATGCTTTAGTTCGTGGCATTATGGATTTTATAGAAGAAGACACTGAAGCAGCTCGACTTGCAGCAAATAAGCCACTAGATGTTATCGAAGGGCCATTGATGGATGGTATGAATGTAGTCGGGGATTTATTTGGTGAAGGAAAAATGTTTCTTCCCCAGGTGGTCAAGTCTGCCAGAGTGATGAAAAAAGCGGTGTCTTATCTCAACCCTTATATCGAACTTGAAAAAGACCAAGGCAGCAGTAACGGCAAAATATTATTGGCCACGGTAAAAGGCGATGTACATGATATTGGAAAAAACATTGTTGGTGTAGTTTTGCAATGTAATAACTTTGAAATCATTGACCTTGGTGTAATGGTGCCTTGTGCTAAATTACTACAAGTGGCCAAAGACGAAAATGTCGACATGATTGGCCTCTCTGGACTCATTACTCCTTCACTTGACGAAATGGTGCATGTTGCAAAAGAAATGCAGCGCTTAGACTTTGACCTGCCGTTGTTAATCGGCGGAGCAACAACGTCTAAAGCTCATACCGCTGTAAAAATTGAACACAATTATCAACATCCAGTTGCCTATGTACCCAATGCTAGTCGAGCTGTAGGAGTGTGTCAGAAACTGATTACTCCTGAAAATCGTGCTATCTATGCAGAAGAACTAAAACTCGATTATGAAAAAGTGCGAGTGCAACACGCTAAGAAAAAACCTCGCACTAAGCCTATTACCTTAGAGCAAGCCAGAGAAAATGGTTTTAAATGTGACTGGGATAATTACCAGCCACCAGTACCCAAAAAGTTAGGTGTGACTTCAATTAGTGTTGGCTTAGCAGAGCTTGTAGATTACATCGATTGGACGCCATTTTTCTTAACTTGGTCTTTAGCAGGAAAATATCCCCGCATTTTACAAGATGAGGTGGTAGGTAAAGAAGCGCAAAATCTATTTAATGACGCGCAAGTTATGCTGAAAACCTTGTGTAACAATCCTAAGCTAAAAGCGAGTGGCGTTATGGGCATATTCCCTGCCAATCGTGTGCAAGATGATATTGAAATTTATACCGATGAGAGTCGCAGTGCAGTGGCTCATGTTGCTCATCATCTTCGCCAGCAAACCGAAAAACCCAAAGGGGCAAACAACTGTTTAAGTGACTTTATTGCTCCTAAATCATCAGGTAAAGCAGACTACCTAGGCGCATTTGCGGTTACTGCGGGTACTTGGGAAGATGAGTTAGCCAAAGAATATGAAGATGATGGCGATGATTACAATTCTATTATGATTAAATCATTGGCGGATAGATTTGCAGAAGCCTTTGCTGAATATTTACACGAAAAGGTACGTAAGGAAATTTGGGGTTTTGCCCCTGATGAGAATTTAACTAATGAAGAGCTGATCCGTGAAAAGTATCAAGGCATTAGACCGGCTCCTGGTTACGCCGCTTGCCCTGAACATACTGAAAAACAATTGATATGGGATTTGCTTGATACCGAAAACAATACAGGTATGAAACTGACAGACAGTTACGCCATGTGGCCGGGAGCTGCTGTGTCTGGTTTTTATTTCTCTCATCCTGAATGCAGATATTTTGCAGTAGCCCAAATTCAAGAGGATCAATTACTGGATTATGCCACCCGTAAAAACTGGAGTCGTTTAGAAGCGGAAAGATGGTTAGGGCCTAACCTGTAATAATGAATAAGGATTGTAATGACGGTGGATGATAAACCCTTTAGCCAAGCCTGTGAAAACAATAAGCAACCAATTTTTGAGGTATTGTATCGCGTATTGAGCGACACTAAGAAAGTGTTAGAAATAGGTTCTGGAACAGGACAGCACGCAGCTTACTTTGCTCCTAGGCTCAGTCACTTGACATGGCAAACAAGTGATATGCCAAATAATCATGATGCTATTAAGTCTTGGTTAGCAGATGTTCCTGTTCGCAACTTGTTAGCGCCTATTTCTTTTACTGTCGGTGTTAATCATTGGCCGTTAGGGAGTTTTGATGCAGTGTATACGGCAAACACGACTCATATTATGCAACCGTCAGAATCAAAACTTATGATGCAGTTAGTCGCAGACAACTTGCCTTTGGGTGGTGTTTTTTGCCAGTACGGCCCGTTTAATTTTCAAGGGCGATACACCAGTCAGTCCAACGCTGACTTCGATCAGCACCTTATGGAACAGGGCTGTGGTGGAATTCGAGATGTTGACGAACTGGTAGTTTGGGCTAAACCAATGAACTTATTAGAAAAAATTTCAATGCCTGCCAATAACTTCATGTTGGTTTGGCAAAAGAAATAGTTAAATGACATTTAGTCTTCTGTTTGTCTAAATGGTAGAAGTTTTTCGGCTTCATTTTTATATTGTGAAATTTGAGTGTTTTCTTGTTGAATAAACCGTCCAATGGCATCTTGGAATGCGGGTTCTTTGAGAGAGTGATTTGAGTAACAGTATATGGGCTCGAATCCTCTCAAGATTTTATGTTCGCCTTGTGTGCCCGGATTAAAATGAGCGATGTCTTGTTCAATACAGAACTCTATACCTTGGTAGTAGCAACATTCGAAGTGCAAATTCTGTACGTCTTGCAATGCGCCCCAGTAACGTCCACATAGCTGGTTTTTATCGTAAAAAAATAATGCACTTGCGATAGGTTGTTCATCTTTTAAGGCGATAACGAGCATTAGATTGTTATGCAAGTCTTTAAAAACCTTCTTAAAAAAAGATTCAGTTAAATAGCCGTTATGACCACTGCGTTTTAAATAAGTTTGTTGGTAACAGTGGTAAAAAAAGTCCATGAGCTCTTCGGTTAGATTCTCGCCATGTACGCGTACCACTTTAATACCTGAATTTGTTATTTTTAAACGTTCTTTTTTTACGTTTTTTCTTTTGCGGGAATTAAAATAAGTCAAATAATCTTCAAACGACGTATATTGATTATTAAACCACTCAAACTGAATTGACCTACGTTGTAATTGTCCGTGGGACAGCAATAACTCACTAAAATCTTGCTCAACAAACAACCAGTGCATGGAAGACATACCGTTTATTTCTAATTGATAATTAATTTCTTTGCATAAAATAGGTAGTAATTGCGATTTATCCACCTTTGAATCGAGCATTAATCTTGGGCCAGTCACTGGAGTGAAAGGGATCGCCGCTATCAACTTAGGGTAGTAATTTAATCCGTAGTGTCGATAGGTGTTTGCCCAAGCAAAATCAAATACGTATTCACCGTAACTATGAGTCTTTTTGTATAAAGGTAGGATACCCACAGCTAAGGAATTTTGATAAATCACTAAATGAAAAGGTTGCCACCCAGATTTTCCAGCAACGCAACCTGAAGTTTCTATGGCATGCAAGAAAGTATATTGGCAAAAAGGGCTACAACCACTCGCTAATTCATCCCAAACCGATTGACCAATTTGTTCAATAGAGGTGTTAAATTTGAAAGTGTAGTTCGAGCTTAATATTGACAATTTTTAGGTTAACCTTTTGCTAAGTTTACTACCCTAATATGGCAGAGAATGTCCCTAAGATCATCAAATAAACCATCCCAAGATTATTTGTGGTCAGAGAACACATTAAAGATGAATTGCTCGAAAAGTCTTTGTCGCCGGATTTAGGTCAAGATCTCAGGGTACAATGGCTGCGAAAATTCACTTGATATTAGTTGCTTCGAGTTAGCATTGAAAACCTTTAACAAAAGTACTCAAATAACTCCGCCAAAGGTATTAAACACCAGCAGAAACCACATAGATTTTTAAAATCTCATGGTTTTACACATTGAAAAATTCACAACGTGATTGAGTCCTCAAAAGGTTAACACTCTTTAGTGTTAACGCTAGCCTTAACAAAACACTACTAAACTGATATCTTTGGCGCGACTTCCAGTAATTATGCCGCATTGGGCATAATAGAACCCCATTAATAATTAACATTTCAGGATCGTAAATGAGTAAAACAACCGCCGAGATCCGGTGCGCATTTTTAGATTTTTTTGCCGCAAGAGGACATCAAAAAGTATCGAGTTCATCTTTAGTTCCAGCAAATGATCCAACACTTTTGTTTACAAATGCAGGAATGAATCAATTTAAGGATGTGTTTTTAGGCACGGAATCTCGAAGCTACAACAAGGCAACCTCTTCGCAACGTTGTGTGCGAGCGGGTGGTAAACATAATGATCTTGAGAATGTAGGTTATACAGCACGTCATCATACTTTTTTCGAAATGTTAGGTAACTTTAGTTTCGGCGATTACTTTAAAGCTGATGCAATACAGTATGCTTGGGATTTTTTAACCAAAGAGTTAAAGCTGCCTGCTGAAAAGTTACTAGTCACTATCTACCATGAAGATGACGAGGCTTTTGATATTTGGGCGAATACAATAGGTATTCCAGAAGAAAAAATCATTCGTATAAGTACCTCTGATAATTTTTGGTCTATGGGAGATACCGGCCCATGTGGGCCATGTTCCGAGATCTTTTACGACCATGGTGAACATATCTGGGGTGGGCCTCCAGGAACGCCCGAAGAAGACGGTGACAGATTTATCGAAATCTGGAATTTGGTATTTATGCAATTTAATCGTCAAAGTGACGGTACTATGCAACCCTTGCCAAAACCTTCTATTGATACAGGAATGGGCTTAGAGCGAATTTCTGCTATTTTACAAAATGTTCACAGTAATTATGAAATAGATATATTCCAGAATTTAATCGATGCTTCTGCCAAAATCGTGGGGGCAGACGATAAGCAAGATAAGTCTTTACGTGTTATTGCCGATCACATTCGTTCCTGCAGCTTCTTGATTTGTGATGGCATTATTCCTTCAAATGAAGGACGTGGATATGTGTTACGACGCATTATTCGTAGGGCTGTTCGTCACGGAAACAAACTTGGGGCACAAGGCATATTTTTCTATCGTCTTGTGGCAGCCTTAGAAACTCAAATGGCTGATGCTTATCCAGAACTAACCGCCAACCGCGAACTGATTGAAAAAGTACTAAAAACGGAAGAAGAGCAGTTTTCAAGAACGTTAGAGCGCGGCATGAGTATTCTTAACGAAGCGCTTAAGGAGTTGACGACTGATGTCGTACCTGGCGAATTAGTTTTTAAACTCTACGATACCTACGGTTTTCCAGCAGACCTAACTAACGATATTGCCCGTGAAAAAGAATTACGGATTGATGAAGACGGTTTTCAAGCCGCCATGGCTGCTCAGCGCAAACGTGCCCAACAAGCAAGTCAGTTTGATACGGATTACAATGAGCTACTAAAGTCTAATACCACTTCTGAATTTACAGGTTATGATCAGCGTAGTAGTCAAGCTGAGATAGTTGAATTATTTGCTAATGGCCAGAAAGTAGACAAACTACAAACGGGTGAAGAAGGAGTCGTTGTACTCAATAAAACCCCTTTTTATGCCGAATCCGGCGGTCAAACTGGTGATAGCGGTATGCTTAAAAGCGCCGAAGGCTGTTTTATTGTAAAAGATACGGTGAAACTCGGTAATGCTATTGCTCATAAAGGAACGGCGGAATCGGATTTTAAATTGGGTGATTTGGTACAAGCTGAATTTGATATACAACGTAGAGAGTCAATAAAATTAAATCACAGCGCAACACATTTATTGCATGCTGCGTTGAAAAAAGTGTTGGGGGAACACGTGAATCAGAAAGGTTCACTTGTATCCGATGAGCGTTTTAGATTTGATTTTTCTCACTTTGAAGCAGTGACAAGTGAAGAACTTCAACGTGTAGAAACCTTAGTCAATGAGCAAATTAGAGCCAATCTTTGTTTACAAACCAAATTAATGAATTTGGAAGAGGCGAAAGCTGCAGGTGCAATGGCTTTATTCGGTGAAAAATATGCTGAAGATGTACGTGTTGTGTCTATGGGTGATTTTTCAATGGAACTGTGCGGTGGAACACATGTCAATAGAACCGGTGACATTGGCTTCTTAAAGATTATTTCCGAAAGTGGTATTGCGGCGGGAGTAAGAAGGATTGAAGCCGTTACTGGAGCGAAGGCGCTGGATTTTGTGCAGAACCAAACTCAAAAAATTAGCGACGTGGCTGGGTTATTAAAAACGGATTCTCAAGGCCTAACAGCTCGACTTCAGCAAGTATTGGATCAAAATAAATTAGTAGAAAAAGAGTTGTTAAAGTTAAAGCAACAAATAGCCAGTAACGCTACGACTGATGTGTTGTCTGATGTCTTTGAAATTAAAGATGTGAAAGTACTGTCTACTCAATTACAAGGAGTCGAAGCTAAAGCGCTCAGAACGATGGTCGATGACTTTAAGAATAAGCTGGGCAGTGCAGTGATTGTTTTGGGAGTTGCCGAAGGCAATAAAGTTAGCTTGATTGCAGGGGTAACCAAAGATTTAGTCTCCAAAGTTAAAGCGGGTGACTTAATTAATTTTGTTGCGCAACAAGTTGGAGGGAAAGGAGGCGGTCGACCTGATATGGCACAAGCAGGTGGTACGCAACCACAAAATTTAGAAATAGCTATCGCATCGGTAAAAGCGTGGTTAGAAGATAAATTGTAAAAAGAATTTTTCGGTTGTTTTTTGTAGTGACAGCAAAAATAGGGAAAAACCGATAGGGTAAGTTTTCTGGCTATGCTGGTGATTTACACTAACTTTAAAGAAGGATTGTATTTTTAACGGAAAAGGAGCAATAGAATGCTAATTTTAACTCGTCGTGTAGGGGAAACTCTAATGGTTGGTGATGATGTCACCGTAACCGTTTTAGGGGTAAAAGGTAATCAGGTACGAATTGGTGTGAATGCGCCTAAGGAAATATCTGTGCATCGTGAAGAAATTTATATGCGTATCCAAGCTGAAAAGAATGTTCAACTAGCAGCTCATGAGCAGGCCGTGAGTACTGACGAAGATTAGAAGTTATTGGAATAAAAAAAAGCTGGGTAACCAGCTTTTTTTATGTCTCAAAAATTTAAATTTTCCCTTCAAACCTGACAAATAATAAGCACTTAGCTAATAATCGATTAAAATGCCAGCAAGCCGTCAATAACATCATAAAAAATGTTTGACTTACTCATGTGGATCGGTAAACTGCGGCTCCTCATTTAGGGAGACGTTAACTCTTAGTAAGACTCTTAGTAAGAGAACGGCAGCACAATACTTCGAATATCATTCTTAGTGTGTGATTCCAAAAATGAGTGTGAAATCTAAGTTCCGGAGAGGTGGGTGAGTGGCTGAAACCAGTTCCCTGCTAAGGAACCGTACGTTTATTCGTACCGAGGGTTCGAATCCCTCCCTCTCCGCCATTAGACTTAAATAGAAAACAGTTTATGCGCGTGTAGCTCAGCTGGATAGAGTACCTGGCTACGAACCAGGTGGTCGGAGGTTCGAATCCTTCCACGCGCACCATATTCAAAAGATTTTTTAGAAGATAATTAAAATTTAGTTATACTTCTAAAGCAAACCGGTTTAAGCGCGTGTAGCTCAGCTGGATAGAGTACCTGGCTACGAACCAGGTGGTCGGAGGTTCGAATCCTTCCACGCGCACCAACTATTAAAGCCCTTAAAGAGTATTCTTTAAGGGCTTTTTTATTTCTGTAAAAAACATATCAATTATGCAGTTAGTCAAACTGAATAGATGGTTTCTGCAAAGTGCGGTGGACCAAAGAAAATCGGTTGATAGTAATGGTCAATGATTGGATAGGTATTCACTATATCCGAATATTTTCTTATTCTTTATGCACTTTTCCTCTTGGCAGTTTGTTGTGTTTTCTCAGGCCCCATGGTACTTATCCCTTATGAAATGTTAATCTGATAAGGTTTTGTTTTTATGCAACCTGAAGTCGCAAATGCTCTCGCTGAAGCCGCCAATTTATTATTAGTTGGAATGGTCGTGGTGTTTCTATTTTTATCAATGCTAATTGGCGCCATTACCCTAATTGCGTGGTTGGTTAAATTGGTTCCTGATGAGTCATTAAAACCGATAGAAAATCGAGGCAAGTTGACAAACAGTACCTCAGCCAATAATCAAACTGTATCTCCAAAGATAGTCGCTGCGATTAGCGCAGCTATCTTTCAACATAGACAGTCTCACTAGTTAAAATTTTTTAAGGAATTAACTCGATGCGTAAACCCTTAGCGATTACAGATGTTGTATTGCGTGATGCCCATCAATCATTATTTGCAACCAGAATGCGTCTCGAAGACATGCTGCCAATAGCAAGTAAGTTAGACGATATTGGATACTGGTCATTAGAAACATGGGGAGGCGCGACCTTTGATGCCTGTATTCGTTATTTAGGTGAAGATCCATGGGAGCGCATTCGTCAGCTTAAAAAAGCCATGCCCAAGACTAAACAGCAAATGTTATTGCGAGGCCAAAACCTTTTGGGATATCGACATTATGCCGATGATGTCGTAGAAAAATTTGTTGAACGTGCACACGTAAATGGCGTGGATGTTTTCCGAATTTTTGATGCGATGAATGATATTCGTAATCTAGAAACTGCAGTTAAGGCGGCGATTAAACAAGGAGCACATGCGCAGGGCACTATGTCCTATACAGTGTCACCAGTTCATTCATTACAAACTTGGTTGGATATGGCCAACGAATTGCAAGATATGGGCGTGCATTCTATTTGTATAAAAGACATGGCAGGTTTGCTAAAACCTTATGAATGTGAAGAGCTAGTTTCTAAATTAAAAGAGTCAATTGAAGTACCTATTGCTATGCATTGTCATGCCACTACAGGTTTGAGTGTCGCCACTTATCAAAAAGCGATTGATGCCGGCATTGATATTTTAGACACGTCTATTTCATCAATGAGTATGACATACGGCCACACGGCTACTGAAACCGTTGTGTCTATTGTTGAAGGAACGGAGCGTGATACAGGCTTGGCATTGCCTGACTTTACCGAAATTGCGAGTTATTTTCGTGATGTGCGCAACAAGTATTCGCAATTTGAAGGTAGTCTTAAAGGCGTAGATGCGCGCATTTTGATTGCGCAAGTTCCTGGCGGCATGTTAACTAACATGGAAAGCCAGTTAAAAGAGCAGGGAGCCGAAGATAAAATGGACGAAGTACTTCTGGAAATTCCTAGGGTACGAGAAGATTTAGGCTTTATTCCTTTAGTTACTCCTACTTCGCAGATAGTGGGCACTCAATCCGTGATAAACGTGCTTACTGGAGAGCGTTACAAGAGTATTAGCAAAGAAACCGCAGGGGTACTTAAAGGTGAATACGGAGCCACTTCTGCGCCGGTTAATAAGGACCTTCAATCCAGAGTGCTGGAAGGTAAGGATGCTATTAAGTGTCGTCCTGCAGACCTAATCAAAGACGAGTTACAAACGCTCACCTGTGAACTGACTGATATTGTCCAAAAAGAGTCCATCCAAACTGCAGACAATTTAGTGGATGATGTATTAACCTACGCTTTGTTTCCACAAATTGGATTAAAGTTTCTCAAGAACAGAAATAACCCAGATGCGTTTGAGCCAGTTCCAGGCCATGTACCGGCTGGTTCTACAGAGCCTAAGCCAAGTACTACTGACGAGTCGAGAAGCTCAGGTGCAGCGTATTCTGTGCGTGTTGACGGTCAATTGTTTGAAGTTGAAGTGGCGCAAAGTGGAGAGTTGACTCAGGTACAAGCGGTTACTAACTCAGCGCCTCAAAAGGTAAGCTCTCCGTCAACTGAGCAAGTCTTAAATTCACCGTTGGCAGGCAACATATTTAAAGTGCTTGTTAATGAAGGTGATTCAGTCAATTCAGGTGACGTTGTCATCATCATGGAAGCGATGAAAATGGAAACCGAGATCCGTGCATCGGTCACGGGCGTCATTTCTAAAATCTCTGCAAAAGAAGGGGATGCCGTGCAATCAGGTCAGCCTCTATTAGCTATAGGGTAGGGAATTCAAATGGAAAAGCTCGAGTTATTATGGCGTAGCACTTCTTTAGCTCATTTTGAGTTAGGGCAAGTGATCATGATGAGCGTTGGCGCACTGTTACTTTATTTAGCTATCGTAAAGAAGTTCGAACCATTGTTGCTGCTGCCAATTGGCTTTGGTGCAGTCTTAACTAATATTCCATTAGCCGGTTTCAGTGATCCCGGTGGTTTGCTTTATATTGTTTACCATGTAGGGATTGATTCTGGGGTTTTTCCATTGCTTATTTTTATGGGCGTGGGAGCTATGACGGACTTTAGTGCGTTGATTGCCAACCCAAGAATGTTACTACTTGGGGCTGCAGCTCAATTTGGGATTTTTGGAACCTTATTTGGTGCTATCGCTTTAAATATGGTTCCCGGCTTTGAGTTTTCGTTACAAGATGCCGCGGCTATTGCCATTATTGGTGGCGCTGACGGACCAACTGCAATATTTTTAGCCTCAAAACTCGCGCCTGATTTATTAGGAGCTATTGCAGTTGCGGCCTATTCCTATATGGCCCTAGTACCAATTATCCAGCCGCCAATTATGCGGCTTCTCACTAATGCCGAAGAAAGAAAAATTGAAATGCCGCAGCTTAGAACCGTATCTAAGCGCGAAAAGATAATTTTTCCTTTGGCAGTACTCTTTTTGTGCGCGCTATTTTTACCAACGGCCACGCCTTTAGTGGGGATGTTTTGTTTAGGTAATTTAATGAAAGAATCAGGAGTAGTGGATAGATTAAGTAATAGCGCACAAAACGAGTTAATTAACGTGGTAACTATCTTTTTAGGACTCGCAGTTGGCTCAAAACTATCGGCTGAAAAGTTTTTGACCGTAGAAACCTTAGGCATATTGGCCTTAGGCGCAATAGCTTTCTCTATAGGTACTGCTGCGGGTATATTAATGGCAAAGGCAATGAGTAAGTTAAGTAGCCAGAGAATTAACCCGCTGATTGGGGCTGCAGGTGTATCAGCTGTTCCTATGGCAGCAAGAGTGGTGAATAAGGTCGGGCTTGAGGCGAATCACCATAATTTTCTGCTAATGCACGCTATGGGGCCAAATGTAGCTGGAGTGTTAGGCTCTGCGGTAGCCGCAGGGATTTTGTTAGCTTTGGTTGGATAATCAATGAAAAGTGCTGAGTAACATGACGAGCAACCTAAAGTTAAGTTACTTGGTACTTTAATGATTAAAGGTGGTGTCGGTTGACTAAGGCCTGATGTGAATCAACTAACTTTTTGGTGTATTCATCTTTGGGCCAATTAAATATTACGTCAGTTTTGCCTGACTCCACTACTTTCCCCTCTTTCATGATGATAACTTTGTCAGATATATGCCTCACGATACCCAAATTGTGAGAAATAAAGATAAATCCTAACCCTAAATCAAGCTGAAGTTTCATCAGTAAGTTAACGGCTTGCGAGCGTACTGAGGGATCTAATGCTGCAAAAGGTTCATCTGCGACAATCACTTTAGGATTAAGTATAAGTGCGCGGGCCAGCGCTATTCTTTGACGCTGCCCATCTGACAACATGTGTCGGTAAAAGAAACGATGTTCCGACATTAACCCAACTTGTCTTAAAGTACGCTCTATAAGAGATGTACGCTCTTTAGCATTGAGTTTGGTATTGAGGCGCAAAGGTTCGTCCAAAATAGAACCTAGGGTTAATCCGGGATTTAGGGACTCACTGCTGTTTTGAAAAATCATTCTTATATCATGGCATCTCACACTTATATCTGATTTATTAATGTCCATCCCGTTCATTAGAATTTTGCCACTTTTAGGTGTTTCGATGCCCACAAGTAGTCTGGCCAACAAGGATTTCCCTGAACTATTATTGCCAACAATAGCCAAGGTTTCCCCTTCTTTAAGATTGAAACTTACCGGTCCAAGATCAAAGGTTACTTCACTTTTTGACCACATCTTTTTAATGCGGTTTTGAAAAGTTAGATCCTTAACGTTAATTAGATCCATTACTTTGCCTCCCAATGTAGAGGAAAGTGACAACTATAAAAATGCGTATGCACCCGCCGAATTTGAGGTATTGCAACGCATTCTCTGCGGGCTCTGGGACAACGAGGGCCTAATCGACAACCAATAGGTAAGTTATGTAACGTGGGTATAGTGCCATCCAAAGAGCTAAGTGGGGACTTAGGAGGCAGGTCCTTTCGAAAGCTTGGGGCACTATTTAGCAACGCTTGGGTGTAGGGGTGAAAGGCGCGTTTCCTCAATTGCAACAGATCGCCACTTTCAACCGTTTGTCCACAATATAAAACAGTCATATAATTTGCCATGTTGGATATGGCTAATAAATCGTGGCTAACGAATAATACACTGGTACTTTTAACTTGATTGACTCGAGAAAGTAACTTCAATATTTGGGTTTTTGCGGTTACTTCCATGCCCCTCGTGGGATCATCGGCAATAATCAACTTAGGTTCTGATGCCAGTGCCATGGCAATCATAAATTTTTGTACCACATCGTTGGGGATCTGATGTGGGTAACTGTTTAAGCATAGTTGATGATTTTTAATACCTACTTTATGCAGTAAGTTTATCGCTAGTTCGCGCTTTTGTTTATTGCGCTGCCAAAACCAAGTTTTTGTTAAATTGTCAGTCGGAAGCATTTCTTGCAGTTGTTGACCTAGGGTTAACAAAGGGTCGAGGGAATTAATTGGATTTTGGAAAATCACAGAGATATCTTTGCGAATAATTTTGCGTCTTGCTTTAACCGACATGGTTAATAAATTTTGACCTTTCCATGTCATTCGGTCTGCTGTAATTCTCCAGCGTAAAGGCAGTGCTCCGACAATGGCTTTGACTATTAAGCTTTTACCAGAGCCTGATTCACCTACTAAGGCGTGAATTTGTTTTTCATGGATGACCATGTTTATTTTATCAAGTGCCTTTACCCAGCTTCCTGAAATATCAATTTCCAAGGTCAGGTTTTTGATATCAAGCAATACCATTAGTGTAATAACCTATTTCTAAGGGCTGAACGCAAACCATCACCCACTAAATTAATAGAAATAATCATAATAAATAAGGCTCCACCTGGTATCGCAATAGTCCAAGGTGCAATGTAAGCGACTTCAATACCTTCTAATAGCATTGCCCCAAGCTCTGAAGAAGGGGCTTGTGCTCCTAATTTGAGAAACCCTAAAGCACTGATGTCCAAAATGGAGACAGACAGCGCTAGTGTGCCTTGAACCACCAACATCTCCCCCATATTGGGTAAGATAGAATGCACAAAAATGTGGGTTTTGCTCGCTCCATCGAGTTTGGCGGCCATAATGTATTCTTTGGATAATTCGTGTCTTATAAAATCGCGAGTTTGGTGCACAAATTGCGGAATAAGGGCAAGCGCAATCGCCCACATGCTATTGACGAGCCCGGTCCCTAAAATAGCGATGATAATGATGGCGATAAGTAAGGTGGGAATGGCTTGAATCGAGTCCAGTGTGTGGTTAATAAAGCTTGAACGAAACCCTTTGCTCATTCCGGCTAAGGCGCCCAACCCAACACCTAAAAACATGGCGACTATTACTAACCACAAACTAATCCCAAAGGTGGTTCTGCACCCATAAATAATTCGCGACAATAAATCACGGCCTAATGCATCAGTTCCAAATAAATGGCTAATGCCACCGTTAGGGTACCAAGACGGCGGGATCAATAAATCTCCTATTTGTTGCATATTAGGATCGAAAGGGGCCAACAAGGGGCAAAAAATTGTGATAATCAGAAAAAAAGCAAAACAAAATAATCCAGCAACAGCTATATGATTCTTTTTAAACTCCATCCATGTGTACTGCAATGGAGAGGGATAATGTTCTTCTTGATATAAACTAGGTTGTGGCACGTTCAGCCCTTCTGCGTCTTGGATCAGTAAGACGAATAGTAAGATCAATCGACATGGTAAAGATCACAACCAGAGTTGAAACCGCTAACATTCCAGCCCTGATTGCGGGATAGTCTTGCTGATAAATAGCTTGTATGAGCCAATTCCCAATACCGGGCCAAGAAAAAATGCTTTCTACAATCATGGCATTGGTTAATAGCGTTGGAAATTGCATCGCTAGCAGCGGTAAGATCGGAATTAACGCATTTCTTACTCCGTGACGCATTAACACTTGTCGTGGAGTTAAACCTCTTGCGTAGGCTGCTAAGATAAATTCACTGTTTAAGGTTTTGATGACTGAACGTCGAGTAATACGTATGATGAGTGTTGTTGTGACAACCGCAATTGATAAGGTGGGCAAAATAAGATGACGCAACGCGCTTGTGAATGCTGCGGTTTTATCAATTGAATCAGATAATAAAATATCGATCAATATAAAGCCTGTGGCTCTGGGAATTTCAAATAATAAACTTATACGACCAGACAGTGGAAACCATCCTAATTGCAAAGAAAAGAATAGAATTAATATCAAAGCTAACCAGAATACCGGAATAGAATACCCCAATAGGCTTATCGATAATAAACTATAGTCAGTTAATTTATGATGCCGTAAGGCGGCTAAAAATCCTAGCGGTAACCCAATGAAAAAAGAAAGAAAAAGTGCATAGGCGCTGAGTTCTATACTCGCTGGAAGATAGTGGCTGACGTCTTCAATTAGCGGTAAACCAGAGCTAAAACTTACCCCCCAGTTTCCGGCAAATAACTCGCCCATGTAATGCCAATATTGAACAAAAATATTGGCGTCGACTGCGTATTTTAACTCACTATTTTGGTGCTCGGCTAACTCATCAAGCCTCAAGCCTGTAAGATTTTCTATTGGTTGACCAGGAAATAAATATGCCAAAATAAATGACAATAAACTTAAAACAAATAGGGTAGCCAAAACTAAGTTGGTGTAACGCAGCAAAACATTGGTCATTGGATTTTTTTCACTCCGCCGAAACGCACACCACCATAGGGGTTAATGACTAATCCTTGTAATTCTTTCCTATGGGCTTGATATCTGGAGGCATGAGCAATAGGGATCAAAGGTAATTGTTCCGCTAACAGTTCATTGGCTTGGCCATAAAAATAGGTGCGTTCACTGATATCTGTGTATTGCAAAGCTTTGTTAATCAACAAATCGTATTCTTGTGAACACCACATTGCTCTGTTGGTGCCTGATTCTATTGCTGCACATGATAATAATGGTCGGTAAAAGTTATCTGGATCACCGTTGTCGGCAGACCAACCAATCAGCACAGAGTCGTGTATGCCTTGTGATAAACGCTCTCTAAAAGTTGACCATTCGTAACTGATAATATTGACCTGTATGCCAACTTTTTGCAGGTAGGCTTGTATCAGCTCAGCCATTTTAGTTGCATTGGGGTTGTAAGCTCGTTGCACTGGCATCGCCCATACCGTCATAGAGAAATTTTCGGGTATCCCTTGTTCACGCAATAACTTTTTGGCTGCGATAGGATTATAACTAAGAGGTCTTACGTCAGACTGAAACGCCCAAGAGGTGGGAGGTACAATGTTTTTTGCCACAATAGCGCTGTTAAAATAAATCGCCTCAATTAACGCATTTTTATCGATAGCCATGCCAAGGGCTCTGCGTACTTCCGGATTATTAAATGGCGCTTTAGACGTATTAAACGCCCAAAAACCAATGTTTAACCCAGGCTTTTCATCTAGCACTAACTCATCTTGTTGCTTGATCACTTCCAATTCACTATGGGCTGGCAAAGCTATGGCATCACACTCGGCGGTAATGAGCTTAGCTAATCTAAGTGAGCTGGAAGGTGTAATATCAAAAATGAGTTTGTCAGTTAACTCAATATTACGCCAATATTTCGGGTGTTTTGTATATCGTATGTAGCGGTCTTGCCTAAAACTCGCTAGTTGATAAGGGCCAGTACCAACTGGTTTATGATCAATTAATTCTTTTTGATTCCGTGAAATCAATTTATCGGCATACTCAGCAGACAAAATTACCGCAAAATCCGTGGCGAGGTTGGCTAAAAAGGAACTTTCAGGTTTGTTGAGGGTAATTTCTACTCGATAACCGTTTAAACGTGTAACCTTTGTTATTAAATCACCCAGTTTGAGACTGTCTGTATAGGGGTATCTGCCGCCAGATATATGGTGAAAAGGGTGGGTCATCAAGCGCCAACGGTCGATACTAAACAATACATCATCAGCGTTAAAAAAACGCGTTGGGGTAAACGTTTGGGTATCGTGAAAAGAGACCTTTCGTCTCAACTGAAAAGTATAGGTTTTACCATCATTACTAATTAGCCAACTGGTAGCTAATGCTGGTACGAAGTCTCCAGTTATGGGGTCAAAATCGATTAAACGATCATAGATTTGGTGAGACGACGCATCCACAGTTGTACCGGAAGTATCTAGTTGCGGGTTAAAGTTTGCAGGGCTTCCTTCTGAACAATACACAATACCATTTGGATCTGTTTTAGACAGCAGAAGACCATCGCAAGCACATAAGCAGATACTCGCTAAGAGTATCAAGGCCGTTTGGACCCAATGCTTTATATTGTGCTTTTCGAGAATATTCACGAAATCAGCTTAATCCAAGTCTTCATTAGTTTGCTCTAACAAATTATATTTTTTTAAATAGCCGCGTAATTGATGGTAGGTTAAACCTAATTTTTCGGCGGTTTTCTTTTGATTAAATTGGCTATCTGCCAAAGCTTGATTGATTAAATCAATCTCAAAGTCTTGAGACAATTCCTTTAAATCGACTGGGAAATCAAAGCTTGGGCTTGTTTTTAGCCCCGAAGTTACTGACGTGTCTGGTATAGGTTCAGGTATGTTGTCTGGCAGTGAAACTACTTCAGGCTGAATAACTCTATCTTGTGTTTTAACTCTCTTTTGAGGTCGATAGTTCGACTCAAAAGGATCCAATACGATATTGTGTACAGGTAAGTTTGGATTGTTACTACGGTATACCGCTCGTTCAACCACGTTTTTTAGTTCGCGGATATTTCCAGGCCAGTTGTATTCCAGTAGCGTGCGTTTGGCTTTCTCAGTAAAACCGCTGAATAGCTCCATATCTAATTCTCTAGCCATATTGATAGCAAAATGCTCAGCTAACATCATTATGTCTTCTCTACGCTCGCGAAGCGGAGGAAGAGTAATCACGTCAAATGCTAACCTGTCCAATAAGTCGGCTCTGAATTCGCCTGATTCAGCTAGAGAAGGCAAGTCTTCGTTAGTCGCTGCCACTAACCTAACATCGACTTTCACACTTCGAGAGCCACCAACTCGTTCGAACTCTCCATATTCAATCACGCGCAGAAGTTTCTCTTGAACCATTCCTGAGGTATTGGCAAGCTCATCCAAAAACAAAGTACCGTTATTGGCAGATTCGAATCGTCCTTCTCGGCGTTTTGCTGCACCAGTGAAGGCTCCTGCTTCGTAACCAAACAATTCACTTTCCAACAAACTTTCGTTCAGCGCCGCGCAATTGAGTGTTAAATAGTTTTGTTCCCAGCGTTTTGATAAAAAATGCATACGTGCAGCCACTAGCTCTTTTCCCGTGCCTCTTTCCCCGATAATTAATACCGGTTTATTTAGTGGTGCGATTTGTGAAATTTGCTCCAACACTTCTAAAAAGTTATTAGAGTGACCTAGCAAGTTATCTTGTTGGCGAAAACGGCTCATCAATATCCTCAAAAATTGGTCTAAACGACTAACTAATCGTCTGCTTACAAAATATTGTAGATCTCAGCGACCAGTGTGTAAATTAATATTTCTTTAAAATCAATAATTTAGTTTAAATACTATATTGGCCTAGTAATTGAATAACATTTACTAAGAAAAACCAATAATCCAGTTAAGTAATAGTATTTAACGTACATTTGATAAAAGAGGTAAAGACTATGGGTATCTTCTCGCGTTTCACAGACATAGTGAACTCAAATATTAATTCCATTTTAGATAAGGCCGAAGATCCAGAAAAAATGGTTCGCTTAATTATTCAGGAAATGGAAGACACGTTAGTAGAGGTACGTTCAGCCTCAGCAAAGACGCTAGCAAGTAAAAAAGAGATTGCATCGCAAATTGGCAAAGTGCAAAACGAGGCTAAGGATTGGAAGGCAAAAGCAGAATTGGCTATCAGTAAAGATAGAGAAGATTTGGCTAGAGCGGCGTTGCAAGAAAAGAAAAAATGTGACGAACACGCCAAAGCCTTGTCGTCAGAACTTACAGTGGTTGATGAGCAGATAGTTAAGTTACAAAGTGAAGTAGGGCAGTTACAAGATAAATTAGCCGACGCAAAAGCGCGTCAGAAGGCAATTATACTTAGACAAAAAACAGTTAGCTCTAGGCTTGAAGTGAAAAAAACCTTAGACAATGGCAAAGTGGATGCCGCAATGGGACGTTTCGAACAGTACGAACGCAAAATTGATGATTTAGAATCACAAGTTGATGCATACGATTTAGGTAAAAAGACCCTGGCAGATGAGTTCGCAGAACTTGAATCTGATGATGAAATTGATGATGAATTGGCAGCTTTGAAGAAAAAAATGCAAAGTAAATCGTCTGCTAGTAAAAAATAAGACCTATTTGAGTTGGAAGGAGATAAATTGTGGAAGACGTGATTGGAATCATAATAGCACCTATCATTATATTTATGATCTTTGTCGCTCCGATATGGTTGATAATGCATTATCGGAGCAAAAAACAAATGAGTCAGGGACTGACTGACGACGAATATGGCACATTGCAAGAGTTAGCCGACAGAGCTGAAAAAATGGCCGAGCGCATTCATACATTAGAATCAATTTTGGATGCTGAGGCGCCAGAGTGGAGGAATAAAGTATGAGGACTTATGGCACGTTGCATCGGGATCCGGCTAAAGGAAAAATTGCAGGGGTATGTGCTGGGATAGCAGAGTACTTTGGTATGGAGATCTGGTTAGTGCGAATACTAACACTCACAGGTTTTTTCTTACTAGGCGGACCGTTTTTTTTCGTTGGATATATTGCTGCTTGGTTTATCTTAGAGAAAAAGCCAAAGGGGTATACTGCTAGGCCTAAAGACTATGAATTTACTACTAAAGGGCATCAAACCAAATCCCAAGGTAAAGGGTGGCATAATGTTGATGAACAAGAGTCAGAAAAAGTTGTGGTGAAATCTAAAGTTTGGCAAGCAGGTGAGTCACCTAAACAGGCTTTTATTGATATTAAACAACGTTTTGAAAAAAATGAAAGCAGACTAAGAAATATGGAGACCTATGTGACATCATCTGAATTCCAACTCAACCGAGAGTTAAGTAAATTATAAACAATTCAAAGGGGCTAACCTGATGTTAGCCCAAATGTTTAGTGTTTTAATCAAAACAAGGTTGATAGATTTTTTATGCAAACGTCTTTTTTTCAACATCCTAGCGTTCAACTCTCCAAACAAAAACTTAAAACAACTGCTGCAAGATTGGTTAATCATCACGTTAATTTGGCGGTAACAGGTTTGAGTGGTAGCGGTAAAACCGCGTTTATTACATCCTTAGTCAATCAACTAATAGAAGCGAATGAAACAGCACATTTACCCTTTTTTTCAGTCGTTAGAGAATCGCGATTGATAGGTGTAAAAAGGGATGTGCAACCTAATTTAACGTTTAGTCGTTTTGCTTACGAAGAGGCAATGTCTAAACTTGCCCAACCTTCTCCGCAGTGGCCTTCTTCGACCAAAGGCATTTCCCAAGTTAGGCTGAAAATAAAGTACAAAAAGAGCCAGGGCTTTAGCAAATATTTAACTGAAGATGCCACACTGACTCTAGATATTACCGACTATCCTGGTGAATGGCTGCTCGACTTACCCTTACTTGACATGAACTTTTCTCAATGGTCAGTTCATTGTGAAGAGGAACTCAACGACCCGAAAAGAAATGAGTTAGCGCAAGATTTTTTCAATGCTGTAGCTGAACTGGATTTTAAGGCTAAAGGTGACGAATTAGCATTACAACGTATTGCGCAGTTATATACAAAATATCTAAATGATTGCCAAACTCACGGCTATCAGCTTTTGCAACCTGGTCGATTTATATTGCCTGGAGAGTTGTCAGATGCGCCCGTTTTGCATTTTTTTCCAGTAGCAAGCAAACAATTAGAACAACAGGATGTTGATCTCAGTAACCCTATCAAAGGCAGTAATGCCGAGTTATTAATGCAACGTTTCGAGCACTATAAAACTCATGTGGTGCAACCATTTTATAAAGAACACTTTAAGCGCTTCGACAGGCAAGTAGTGTTAGTAGATTGTTTGTCAGCGTTAAATCGAGGATTTCATAGTTATCAAGATTTACAAAAAGCATTGGATTGGCTAATGGGGAGTTTCCAATATGGGTCGTCAAATATTCTTAATCGCTTGTTCCAACCCAAAATAGATAAGTTAGTGTTTGCCGCTAGTAAAGCTGATCACATTACGCCAGACCAACAAACCAATTTGGTAAAGTTGTTAGAAAGTATGCTGCATAGCGCTCGAAAACAAATTCAGTTTGACGGCGTGGTAACCGAGTCAACGGCAATAGCTGCTATTCGCGCTTCAAAATCTGGACTAGGACAGTTAAATGGGGAGAGTATTCCCGTTCTACAAGGTACAAGTAATCAAGGAACAGCCATAACTTTGTTTCCCGGCGAAGTACCGCAACATTGCCCTGACCCTGAATTCTGGTTACAGCAACAATTTGAGTTTCCTAAATTGTCTCCACCAGTAATGAACGCTGAACATGTATTGCCCCACCTTAGAATGGATCAAATTCTCGATTTTCTATTAGGGGATAAATTACTATGAAACCGTGTTCTTTATCTAAAGCGTCGCAACAAGAAGACTCCGCAAATAAAATTAAAGGAGCCTATGTTTTTGAGAATCAAGATACCGATAATACGACTAAACCAAATGTAAGACCCGCTGTTATGGTGACTGACCTTGAGTCAATAGAGGTAACTGACGAGCCTATTGCAGATAGCGTGAATTTGCCGTTACCAGAAGAATTAACCACTAAAAAAAGAGGCCGAAAATGGGTAGTGCTATTATTTGCCATCATTTTATTAGCAAGTAGCGCAGAGCTCGCCCTATTTGTTATCGCTATGGTTGAGAAAATGGATTGGTTAGCAGGTGTTTGGTTAGCTATCTTTTCAGTTTTAGGCATTGCATGTGTGCGGCTAATCTATAATGAATACCGAGGTCTGAAACAACTTAAACGCCAAGAAATGGTTCGCGCTCAATCTCAGCAAATGGCTTCTACTAGTGTCATAGGTTTGGCTGAACAACATTGCCTGAAAATTGCCGACAGTCTGCCACAGGATTATCAAAATTTAGTTGTTTCTTGGCGCGATAATATTGATTCTCACCATTCGGATAGTGAGGTGTTAGCTTTGTTTGAACATCAAGTGTTAGCCCCTATCGATAAGCTGGCATTAAAACAAGTGAGCAACAATGCCTCGGCTGCGAGTGTCATGATAGCGGTTAGCCCTTTTGCTTTGCTGGATATGTTGATAGTACTGTGGCGAAATACTCGGATGATCAACCAAGTTAGCAACATATATGGTTTACATTTGGGCTACTGGGGGCGAATTAGTTTGATCCGCAATATTTTCCATACAATGTTGTATGCGGGGGCCGCAGAAATTTTATCTGATGCGGGTAATTATGCGCTAAGCGCTGGACTGACTGGTAAGATTTCCACACGTATTGCGCAAGGGATGGGGGCTGGAGTACTTACCGCTCGAATAGGTCTAAAGGCCATGAATGAAAGCCGACCACTACCATGGTTAAAGGAAAATAAACCTGGTTTGTCGGGGATAAGCAAGCAGTTGCTAGCGGACCTAAACACGCGAATACGGTAATATTGCGCCATTTTAAAGCTCGGTTTTATTCTGTAATGAACACTTTGGTTGTAAGCTTATATTTACGAATCAGCCACTAGACTAATATGCCGCTTAGGCTTTCGATTTATGAGGGGATGAGTACAATTTTCCATGGATTAGCTAACAAATTAGTGTGATTTTATGACAAAAAAAACTCGTTATGAGTCTCATCAACCGGATGAGTGTGGTCGGGTAAATTGGAGCGAGAGAGAAAATAAAGTTTGGGCAGCATTGTTGCAAAAACAATTGGGATTGTTGCAAGGTCGAGCATGTGACGAATATATTCACGGGCTAGAATTACTTAATTTACCTGCTGAACGAATCCCTCAACTATCAGAAGTTAATTCTACATTGATAAAAACAACGGGGTGGCAAGTTAAACAAGTGCCATCCTTGATTAATTTTGACGATTTTTTTCGATTATTGGCTAATAAACAATTTCCAGTCGCGACATTTATACGCTCAGATGAAGAATTTGAATATTTGCAAGAGCCTGATATTTTCCATGAAATTTTTGGACATTGTCCCTTATTAACCAACCCTGCTTTTGCACATTTTACGCATACCTATGGAAAACTCGGCTACAGCGCAAGTAAACAGGATAGGGCTTTTTTAGCTAGGTTGTATTGGTTTACTGTTGAGTTTGGATTAGTCAATACAACTGAAGGTACCCGAATTTATGGGGGAGGGCTTTTATCATCACCTGGCGAGACAATACATGCTCTTGAATCAGATGATTGTGTACATGCCGCAATGCAGCCATTAGATGCTTTAAGAACTCCTTACCGTATTGATATTATGCAACCGATTTATTATGTGCTGGACTCCTTTGATTCACTATTTGATATTGCTGAAATGGATATTATGACTTTGGTAGAAAGAGCCAAAAACTTAGGATTATTTGATCCAAGGTTTTTACCAAAAGAGAAACAAGCCGGTTGATAGAGTGGGGAGTCTATCTATCTTTTTTCGTAATTGCGCCTATTCACAAATAGGCGCAATCAAAAATTGTAGCCATCTAGTTTGAACCATTTACCTATGAATCAAAGTTATCTCTACATCTTTATTCTAATTTTTTTCCATTGATTATTTCGAATAGCGACCTGCAACAACCTACAAAAGACTGAGCAGGATCGGTAATGTTTGACCAAAAACATATCGTAAGTGAAATAAGGTTCGTCATCTTGTAGCAAGTGAAGGCTAATAACGCTGTCTAAGCGTAATCAATTGTAATAATATCTTTACGTTTACCCTGTTCGGGTTGGTCTAGTTGAGTATTAAATGAGGTTGTAAATGCGCTTAGAAGTAAACTGCCAAGATCGCTTAGGAATTGCCCAAGACGTATTAGATATATTAGTTGAACACGAGATTGATCTGCGCGGTATTGAGATAGATGAACAAGGGAAAATATTCTTAAATTTCCCCAATATGGAATTTGCAGACTTTCAACATTTGATGCCCCAAATCCGTAAAATAGAGGGGATTGAAGATGTAAAAACCACTCCATTTATGCCTATAGAGAGAGAGCAATACCAACTTAAGGCACTGCTGCAGACCTTGCCAGACCCAGTTTTTTCAGTGGATACTAAGGGTAAAATTATCCTAATCAATGATGCTGTAGTCGCAAACTTAGAAATTCCCAGAAGTGAGATTATCGGTAGTGATATCGCTGACTTACTAAAAGGGTTCAATGTTATTCGCTGGTTGGAAGGTAAAAATCCTCAATCCCAGGCGCAAAGGATTCGATTTTCAGAACAAGATTATTTACTAGACATGTTGCCCGTTATGGTGCCAGATTCGGATGGTGCAGGAATATTAGCAGGCGCCGTTTTTATGCTGAAGTCAGAACTTCGTTTAGGCCAGCAACTCACTGTGTTTCATAAAGCGAGTGTAGACAGTTTTATTTCTATACAAGCAGATAGCAAAGCAATGAAAAACGTGGTTAAAGAAGCCAAAAGAATGGCTGAATTGGATGGGCCTATCATTATTTTCGGTGAGACAGGAACTGGCAAAGAGATGCTTGCAAAAGAGTGCCACGAAGCGAGTAGACGCCATGAAGGAGAATTTTTAAGACTCAATTGCGCGTCTTTGCCAGATAACATAGCTGAGTCTGAGTTGTTCGGGTGTACTCAACTGGAGGGTAATCAAAGTGCAGCTAAAGTTGGCTTACTAGAGCTTGCGACTGGAGGCACCTTGTTCTTGGATGAAGTAGGGGATATGTCACGGCAACTGCAGGCGATATTACTGCGAGTTTTACAAAACAATAGCTACCGTAGAATAGGGGAGGAAAAAGAACGCCCAATCGATGTGCGAATAATTTGCTCGACACAAAAAGATTTAGGAAAGTTAATGCAGGACGGTATGTTTAGGGAAGATTTGTTTTATCGATTAAATGTGCTGAGTTTAGTGTTACCGCCACTCAGAGAGCGTAAGTCAGATATTATCGCGTTAGCAGAGCGTTTCATCAAACAACATAGCGTCAAATTAGGTAGAAAAGCGCCAAAAATGTCCAAAGCATGTATTGATTATTTACATACTTATCCTTGGCCCGGAAATGTGAAACAGCTTGAAAATGCGCTTTACCGAGCCGTTTCTTTGTTAGAAGGCAACGAATTAGATAGAGAGAACATTCAGTTACCTTCTTGCTCAGCTACAGCAAGTTTTGTGTCAGAAGAATTTTCGGGAAGTTTAGACGATGAGGTTAAGCGTTTTGAAAAAGACATTTTAATGCGCTTGTATCCTAGTTACCCAAGTACTAGGCAATTGGCGAAAAAGCTAGGTCTGAGTCACACGGCCGTTGCCAATAAATTGCGAGACTATGGAATTAATAGAAAAACGGTAAAAATAGTGTAAATAATTTTTTGAAAAACAGGGGCTATTGATAAGTCTAGATAGCCCAATGAGAAATCAAATCGTGTTATTTCAAAAGCGCCTGCTAGTCATAGACTAGCAAGTTCATCTACAAATTTTTAATTGGCAATTCAGTGGTGTTTTTTACTTGTTTTAGTGCAAAAGTAGAGCTTAGGTGGTCAACTAGGGGAAGGTTAGTCAATTTGGTTTTAAGTAAATGTTCATATTCTTCGATACTTTCTACTACCACCTTCAATAAATAGTCTTTATCGCCACTTGTGGTATGACATTCAACGATTGACTCAATACTTTGTACTGCCTTTTCAAAATCATTTAAGGATTCGCCGTCATGGTTTTTCAGAGTGACATAAATAAAAACAGACACGCCTAAATTTAACTTCTTGTTATCTAATAAGGTAACTTTCTGTAAAATAATTTTGTCAGCTTCTAGACGCTTTACTCTTCTCCAACAAGGAGTATGTGACAACCCTACCTTTTGACTTAAGTCTGCCATTGATACCGTCGCGTCCTTTTGCATTACTCGCAAAATTTCCCGATCGAATTTATCTAATTTCATAAAATATCTTTTTAACTAAGAGAAAGAACTAAGTCTGTAGCATGATGAAAGTTTAATTCTTTTTCAAGACAAAAATGAGGATATTTATCCTAGTGTCTCAATTCTTTTACGATTTATTCTTATAACTGAATTAGTTGCTTTAAAAAGTCGCAAAAGACGTCCTATATCTTTCGCGCTATGATCGCTTTATTAGTCAAGAAAACGAGAGAATAAAATGTCGGTTTTTGAGCATAGCGAATTTGACGAACACGAACATGTAGCTTTTCATCAGGATAAGGCTTCAGGATTAAAAGCAATCATTGCTGTGCATAATTCTAATCTTGGAAACGCCTTAGGCGGTTGCCGAATGTGGCCATATTTAAGCGACGAAGAAGCGGTGCGAGATGTATTGAGATTGTCCAAAGGCATGACATATAAGGCTGCTATGGCGGGTCTTAAGCAAGGTGGAGGTAAGGCGGTTATTTTTGGTAATCCGCGTACCGAAAAAACACCTGAGAAAATGCGCGCAATGGGTAAGTTTATTGATAGTTTGTCAGGGCAGTATATCAGTGCAGAAGACTCTGGTTTAACAGTTGATGATTTGAAATTAATGGGACAACAAACCGATTTTGTCTCAGGAATACAAGCTAAGTACCATATTAATTCTGAACCTGCTGATGGTAATCCAGCCCCGTCAACCGCTTATGGCGTGTATGTTGGGTTAAAGGCCACTGTCAAATACGCAATGAAGTCAGACCTAAAAGATGTGAAAGTGGCTATTCAAGGCTTGGGCCACGTGGGAATGCGCTTGGCTAAACATTTGCATAGTCAAGGCGCCAAATTATATGTGACTGATATTCATTCGGAAAATATTGAAAAAGCGGTGAGTGAGTTCTCTGCTATTGCTGTTGCACCTAATAATATTTACGACTTAGATGTGGATGTATTTGCACCTTGCGCTATGGGGGCCATTCTTACCGAAGAGAATGTTGATAGGCTCAAAGTGAAAGTTATTGCGGGGGCAGCCAATAACCAATTGGCAAAAGAATCAGTTGGGCAATTATTAGCTGGCAAAGGCATAGCGTATGCTCCGGATTACGTGATAAATGCTGGTGGCATAATTGACATATACCATCAATCAATTGCTAGCTCTGATCGAGAGTTGAGAGAGCATATCGAAAAAATAAGTAATACGCTGCTCGAAATATACCATCGCGCTCAGTCGCAAGGAATTGCCACTAATATAATCGCTAATGAAATTGCCGAAGAACGATTTGGAAAATAATTAAATTGTCCTTAAAAGTGGGTTGCATATAACATTAGCTTTGTTCATAATGCGCCCGCCTTAATGAGAACAACAAGTTTTGAGTAAGGTTTTCAATGGTGACCTTTCGGTCCCCTCGCAATGATACTTTGTGAACCCGGTCAGGCCTGGAAGGGAGCAGCCGCAGCAAACGACTCATGTGCCGAGGTGTGGCTGGAAGGGCGCCACCAATCCTACGAATACCATTCTTGTTGCAACATGTCATGGGCTCCCTTGATACATTTCACTGTTCGTCAAAAAAGTCAAAGTAGTTCATTCGCTTGACACCATAATTGTGTTCTATAGTCTGCTGTGTTTTTTCTAAATAAAGGTTTGTTTAATGAGTAATAACATGATCAGTAAAAATCATCCCTCTGATACGCTCGCGAAAGAAATCACTCGGGCTTCTAAGGCGTTAGAAATCGGAGATTTTAGACTGGTCATAGAGATTACCAAAGGGTTGTTGCGAACTAACAATAAAATACCGCAAGCGCATTTTTTGATTGCCAGAGTGGCGATAGAAACGCAACAATTGGAAATTGCTTTAAAAGCTCTAGAAACCGCAGTAGAGCTCGATGCTTTAGCTTCAGAGTATTGGGCGTTTTTGGCATTGGTGTATTGTCAAATTGGTAGCATGGCGAAAGCCGAAAAAGCGGTATTTAGAGCTCACAAAATCGGAAGTAACCAATCTCATGTATTGCATCCTATGGCACATGTAATGAGTGTGTTAGGACACAGCAGCGAGGCGATACAAAATTTAAAAAAGGCGACGCAACTATCTCCTGAACACTCGGTATATCATCGAGCGCTGGGTGTCAGTTTGTTGGAAATTGGTGACTTGGCAGGTGCCCAACAATCACTCTATGAAGCAGTGAGAATTAATAAATACGATGCTGAGTCTTGGTGGAGCTTGTCTTCATTGGTGAAAGCAAAAGATAATGATATGGCAGAGCAAATAGTAGCCATTATGACTGAAACTAAGGTTAATCCCAGACAGCGCGCTTTTTTAGGTTATGCTGCAGGTAAATTATTTGAAGATACACAATGTTGGCAGCAAGCATTTAAAGCCTTTGAGTTTGGAGCCAGCGCTAAAAGGAGCCTTGTGGATTACGACCAGTCTCAAGCCCAAAAAACTTTTGCAACGATTAAAGCTGTGTGTACCAGCAATTGGTTACAAACTTCAGTTTACGAGGCTAATGAGGTCGCCCCGATATTTATTGTAGGGCAACCAAGAACGGGCACTACGCTGGTCGACCGAATTATTTCGAGTCATAGTTTGGTGCACTCGGCTGGTGAGCCTTTGCAAATGGTGATGTCGCTACGGGCGATATCAGCAACTCGTACTAAAGAATTTGTTTCAGCTGAGTTAATAAGTCAATCCAAGGGGATTATAGGGGCAGACTTAGCTGAATCTTATCTGTCTGGTTTAGCCAATCTACGTGGAAATACGCCATATTTCATCGATAAATTTCCGATGAATTTTATGTTGTTGGGGTTTATCGTAAAAGCTTTTCCTAAGGCCAAAATCATTCACGTTACTCGAGGACCAGTCGATACCTGTTTTTCGGTTTTTAAGCAACTATTTGAAGAAGTCTACCCACATAGTTACGATCAAATGGAAATGGCTGAACATTATGTTATGTATCGAGACTTAATGAAGCATTGGCATCAAATCATGCCAGGAAAAATTTTCGATATTGCCTATGAAGATGTTGTTTCTGACAATGAAGGGCAAGCACGTGAATTACTACAATTTCTAGACCTAGATTGGGAAGACGCATGTACTAATTTTGAAAAAAATAATACGGCTGTCACCACTGCCAGCGCTGCACAAGTGCGTGAAAAAACCCACAGGCGTTCAGTTGACCGATGGAAGCATTACGAGAAACAACTTTCGCCTACATTAGGAATTTTAGAAACCGCAGGACTTGTGTCTTCCTAGTACATGAAGCCTCTGTATAACCTCTAATTCGAACACGATGCGGTTTGCTTATGTTTTACTGCTTTTTATTTTGTCTCAGCTCTATTTTGTTCCATAAAATTTATCGCCTGATTTACCGCATTGCTTGCATTCATTTCCATTTGTTGGCGTTCACTTGGCGCCAAATAAAAGGACATGTCGACTTCAAATCTAATATAACGAGGAGGGATTTGGTTTAATGCAAGACAACATAAGTCTGCTAAATAATCTTCATCTTTAGTCTTGTTCAAACCTAAAAACTGAATTCTCTCTAACACTAAGTGTTCGTAATAGTTATGAATATCATCGTCTAGTTTCATACTTTTGACCTTAAAAGTGAGTTTAGTCTTTACCGCCTACTATAAACATTAACTGTCTAATTGGCACAGTGCTCTTTTAAATTAAGCTTCCCATAATTATCTTTACACTAAGATCATCTTAGAAATTTAAGAGTCAACCAGCGTTAATTTAGTACGTTTATTCTAAAACAATCAGTTTTGGTTGAAATCTAAACTAAAATTTACTCCGTTGGTACGAAAATGCAGCTTTTTTTTATATCTTATAATCTAACGCATTACTATAGTTGACCCTAATCCCTACTTCCGTATATTATCTGTTGTGAGGTTCACTACCTTTTTTATATTAAAAGTCGTTTCAACGACAACACACACTATTGTGGTCCAGGGAGACATACATGTTTAAATTTAAAAAGAGTGCAGCTGCTCTAGCTGTAACTGCATGCTTGGGAGTGTCACTTCCAGCGCTAGCAAATAATACCAACGGTGCGATTACTGGTAATTCAATTACTACTTCTGGAAACGTTTTAACTGGCGTTACAGTTACAATTGAAAACTTAGATACAGGCCTTTCACGTACAGTAGTTTCCAATGATGACGGTGCCTTCCGTTTTCCATTGCTTCCACCAGGCCCGTATAAAATTGTTGCTGAGAAAGACGGTTTTACTACAACCGTTGAAGAAAGTGTTCGAGTAGGTATTAGTGGTAAAGTAAACCTTAACTTAGCATTAAATGATGCAAGCATGGAGCGTATCGAAGTTTCTGGCTCTGCGATTTCATTAGTTGATATTACTAGTAACAGTACTGGTATCGTAGTTGACTCAGTTACTCTAGAAAAAGTTCCAGTTCCTCGTGATTTAACAAGTGTTGCGTTATTAGCGCCAGGCACAACTAAAGGTGATTCTAACTTTGGTAACGTACCTTCTATCGGTGGTGCGTCTGCTGCTGAAAACGCTTATTATGTAAACGGTCTAAACCTAACGAACTTCAGAACAGGTGTGGGTTCAAGTAACCCTCCGTTTGAAATGTTTGATACATTTGAAGTGAAAACAGGTGGTTACTCTGCAGAATATGGTCGTGTAACTGGTGGTGTTATTAACGCTAAAACTAAAAGCGGTACTAACGACTTCAAATGGGGCGTTAACGTATTTATTGAGCCTGATGGTCTTCGTGAAGATAAGCCTAATGCCGTAAATGCAAATGGCGAAACTAATATTGATAACTCTGGCGACAAAAACACTGCTTGGGATGTCAACCTTTGGGCCAGTGGTGCAATAGTCGAAGACACTTTGTTCTTCTATGTTCTTTATAACCCGCGTTCTGATGTATTTGATTACCTAGGCCGAGAAAACCAAGTTGGTGACGATTTGGTTCGTAGTGTTTTTAAAGATGAAGATGAAGATGCCTTCTGGGGCGCTAAAATTGACTGGTATATTAACGAAAATAACATACTAGAAGTGACTGGCTTTTCTGATAAAAGTGACGAGCTAAACTACACTTACACCAGCACAAATGGCGTATTAGATGAAGGCGTTTATGGTACTACCCAAACAGGTGGTGACAACTATAGCATTAAGTACACCAGTATATTGAGTGACGACTTCTCAATCTCTGCAATGTACGGTATCAATGAAGCCAACAGAACGACTTCAAGTCCACTAGACGCTAACCCAGCAATTTATCGTCGATTCGATAGTAATGGCGCGTTTGTTAGAGGTGGTAACTTTGGTAACTTCAATATCGATGTGGGTTCTGATGAACGTGAAGTTTTCCGTATCGATGCTGACTGGTATATTGGTGATCACGAAATTCGTTTCGGTGTAGATTCAGAAACCTTAACTGCAACCGCAAATACTACTAACTCTGGTGGTAATTATTATCTTATTTATGTAGATGACGTAACCGATCCAGCCAACCCCACTCCTTATGAAGTGCGTAGACGTACTTATATAGCGGGTGGTGATTTTGAATCTAAAAACTTTGCTTATTACATTCAAGACCAATGGCAAGCAACGGATAAACTAGTTATTAATGCTGGTTTACGTAATGATTCTTTCGAAAACTTTAACGGTGCTGGTGAATCGTTTATTGAGCTAAGTAATCAGTGGGCACTACGTTTAGGTGCCGTTTACGACGTGAATGGTGACGGTGATTCTAAAGCTTATTTCAGTTATGGTCGTTATTATTTACCAATTGCGGCAAACACCAACATTCGTTTGTCTGGTGCAGAAACTTATATTCACGACTTTAGAGCATTTGAAGGTTTTGCTGATGCATCAATAGACCTTCCTAACTTTAATGAATCTGGTACAGCTACTTCTCCGCAACAAGTGTTTTCTGACGGTGATGTACCCACTACAGCTGCGATCGTAGACCAATCTATTGATCCAATGTATTCTGACGAGTATATAGCTGGTTATCAGTTCCAGTTGTCTGATGAGTGGAGCATGGCGGTTCAAGGTACGTACCGTGAATTGGCAACTACTATTGAAGATGTTGCGATTGATTATGGCTTTAATCAATATTTAGAGCGTGAGTTCGGTAGGTCATGTGAAGAGTGTTCTGGCTTCCATTATTATATTCTAACTAACCCTGGTACTGATTTAACCTTCCAAGCAGACGACGGTGAAACTTATACTATCCCTGCTGATGACTTAAACTACCCAGAATCTATTCGTAAGTATGCATCTGTAGATGTTACTTTTGAAAGAGCGTGGGACGGTGTGTGGTTATTAAACGCTGCTTATACTTGGTCTCATAGCTGGGGTAATAACGAAGGTTATATTCGTTCAGATAATGGTCAAGATGATGCAGGTTTGACTACTTTGTTTGACCAACCTGGTTTGTTAGACGGTGCTAACGGTAACCTTCCTAATGACAGACGTCATGCAATAAAAGTATTTGGTTCTTACCAGGTGACTGATGAGTTGAACTTAGGTATTAATGCTAAATGGCAATCTGGCCGTCCTAAAAATGCATTTGGTTATCACCCAACAGACGTATTTGCTCAGGCTTACGGTTCTGAATCGTTCTTTGCTGACGGTGAGTTAGTACCACGTGGTTCATTAGGTACTACTAGTTCTGTATTAGAAATAGATGTAACAGCTAGTTATAATGTTCCAATCGGTGAAGATTATGATTTAACGCTTCGTGCGGATATCTTTAACTTACTTAATAGTGATACTGCGACAGAAGTTTCTGAAATCTACGACCAAGAAACTTCAGCGGGTGCTGGTACTGGACTTGTTAGTCCTGAGTTTGGATTACCTTCAAACTGGCAAACACCACGTTTCGTTCGTTTAAGTGCCTCTCTAAGATTCTAAACCTAGTTTTAAAGCCTTAGTTACAAAGCCCTGCAATAGCAGGGCTTTTTTATTATAGTAATGAAATATTTATAGTTATGGTGGGGTAACCTCAGCGAATGAACGATGTAAAAAATATATTGAATAACTTGGTTAGCGCTGTAAAAGTTGGCGATTCTCGTAAAGCCTATGATTGTTTAGCGTTGTTACTTTCAGAAAAACCCAATTTGAACGCGAGTTGGTTGGGGGTAGCGAGAATGGCGCTATTATCTGGTCAAGTGACTTCAGCGCGAAAAGCGTTAGCACTATTTGAAACAAAGGGCCAAAAACCTTTTGCTGATAGGTTACAACAACTAGCAATGTTGATTGAAAGTGGGCAAGTTCAATTAGCGTTTGAAAAAGCGTTAGAGTTAGCCAAGGAAAACCCTGATAGACCAGAAGTTCACCACTTTTTGAGTACGGTTGCGATGCAGCTTGGTAAAAAAGAGATGGCTATTGAGTACGCAGAACTTGTGTTAAAGCAATGGAATACATCTGGGCAAACTTGGTTGATATTAGCGTCACTTGAAAAAGCTTCAATCAACTCTCCCATACTTAAACGTCTTTTAGAGGTCAAGAACGCGATAGATGGGAGTGCTAATCAAGCATCAAAATCGTGTTTCTACGCGGCTTTATGTAAAGTGTATTTTGACCTAGATGATTTTGAGAAAGCGTTTGAATATGCGGCAAAGTCCAATGACTACCTATCAAAAATACAAACATATCCAATTACTGACGATTCACAAAATGTTCGGTATATAGCGTCACAACAAAGTGGTTTTGTCGAGTCATCACCTACTAAAAGGAAAGTTGACGCAGATAATCCCATATTTATTGTTGGGCTACCTCGAAGTGGGACAAGTTTACTAGAGCAGATGTTGTGCAGCCACTCAAATATAATTGATGGGGGCGAATTCAATGGTATGGAACGAGCTTCGAGATGTTTAACTAAGGGATTGGCTATTGGCAGTCGAGCTGAACAACTAGATGCCAATGTTGTTGAAAAATACACTCAAGAGATTCGTAGAGCATATTTGCAATATGCACATGAAAAATTTGGTTCAGAAGGAATTGTGGTAGATAAAAGTATGACAAATAACCGTTATATATGGTTAATAAAAAAGGTATTTCCAGATTCACCGATAATATTTATAAAAAGAAACACCCTAGATACGGCTTGGTCTTGTTATAGAACACATTTCAGTAGCGGATTTGCGTGGTCAACCAGTTTAGAAAGTATGGGTGAATATTTTTCTCTTGAAGAGGATTTGAATCGTCTTTGGTTACAAAAGTTTAAATCGTCAATTCTCACAATTAGTTACCAAAATCTCGTCGAACAACCAGAAGCTTTACTGCAGGAAATATGCACGTTTTGTGGGTTAGAATTTGAAAATTCAATGTTACATTTTTATGTGAGTAAACGGGCTGTATTTACCGCCAGTGTTGCACAAGTTCGCGAGAACGTTCATCAAAACGCTATTGGATTCGGTAAAAAAATTGAACGCGAACTTAAGCCGTTTATTGAACACTATAGGTATTCGGTTACTGAGTCTGATTAGTCGATTCAGTGACTGTTTGTATTAAGGCTCTGAAGAAAGAGTATTAGACAGGTATAATTGAGCTAGCCAATACACATATTTTTATATGAGCAAAAAATGAGCTAGCTGATACCAGTAGCTGAGAATGGCGATATTAGTCTCTGAAATATTGCAACTATTTATTTTAAATAAATGTGTACTATAACCCTAAGTACTTCCTTGACAATTTGCTAACATCCATGTGAATATTCTCTAGTCTTAGTCTTCAGTTCACTGAATTCTAAGCCCCTTAAACAACAGAGCTTAATAGCCCCTTGTCAACAAACTTTATAGCTTGACGAGGATTTAAAACAAAAGAATTGGTTGGGAATTATGTCCAAAATGAGCAAGAGAAACCTTATTGCTTCTGCCGTCGTTAGTGCTTTTGCACTCGGTAGCAGCGCCGTTGTCTCTGCAGACCCGTTAAACGAGCTTCACAAAGAAGAAGCTAAAATTCACGCGGCTGCAGCGAAATCCCAAGAGAAGATAAACAACCTGTATGAACAGTCACAGGAATTGTTTATTGAATATCGTGGAGTCGTTGACGAAACAGAAAATTTGAAAGTGTATAACGATTACGTTGCAACACTTGTTGCTGATCAGCAGAGAAGTATCGATTCACTACAAACTCAGATTGATGGTATTGATGGCGTTAAACGTGGCGTAGTTCCGCTAATGTTTAGAATGATTGATAGTCTTGAGAAGTTTATTGAACTTGATGTGCCAATTAACCTAGAAGAGCGAAAAGAACGTGTAGAACGATTACGCGATGTTATGGCAAATTCAAACGTGACCACATCAGAGCAGTTCCGTCAGGTCATCGAAGCTTATCAAATAGAAAACCAAATGGGTGCAGCCAGTTCAATTCGAGCTTACCAAGGTACGTTGGATTATCAAGGAACTGAAATCACTGTAGATTTCTTTAACCTTGGCAGAACAGCGCATTTAGCTTTGTCTCTTGATGGTAAAAGTGCATGGGTTTGGGATAACGACGCTAGGGCTTGGGAAGAGTTAGGTGCCGAATATTTAAGCGCAGTAGTTACCGCTGTTAAAATGGCAAACAAATTGTTGCCACCTGATCTTCTTAAATTACCAATCAAAGCTGCGGAGTAATATTGATGAAAACTGTATTTAAATCCATATTAGCTGCTGCGTCGATCGCTATGATGGCTTCTTCTGCACAAGCAGCGACGTCGTTAGAAGGACTTCTTCAAGAAGTTAAGAAAAATCGTGTTTCTGAAGCACGTATAAACAAACAACGTGAAGCTGAGTTTCAGTCTGCACGTGCCGATAAACAAGCACTATTAAGAAAGGCTCAGGCCGATCTTAAAGCAGAAAGAGCACGTGAAGCAAGATTGAAGAAAGCATTTGCTGACAACGAAGTTAAACTAGCTGAAAAAGAAGTTGAATTGACAACTGCAACAGGTACTTTAGGTGAGATGTTTGGTGTGGTTCGTCAGGCATCAGCAGAAGCATACGGTCAAATTTCTACTTCTATTGTGAGTGCCGAATTCCCAGGACGTGGAGCGTTTCTAAAACGTATGTCTGAAGAAGCCAAAGGCCTTCCTAATATTAAAGAACTAGAAGACCTTTGGTTTGCGTTACAAACTGAAATGACTGAACAGGGTAGTGTTTCTCGCTTTACTACTGAAGTTGTTAGCTTGGACGGCGGTTCTACACAACAAGAAGTCATTCGAGTTGGTACATTCAACCTAATTGGCGAAGAAGGTTATTTAGTTTACGACTACGAAAATGAAATGGTTCAACCATTGGGTCGTCAACCAGATGGATATCTAGTTGATTCTGCACTTGATCTTAGAAATGCAACCTCAGGTTTGGTTCCATTCTATGCTGATCCTTCAAGTGGCGCGATATTGGGGCTATTGAAAGAAAAAGCAACAATGGAAGAGCGTTACCATGCTGGTGGTCCAGTAGGTTACACAATCACTGTTATGTTATTTATCGGTTTGATCATCGGATTGTATAAAGTTGTTACTCTTACCCTTGTCGGTGGCAAGATGAAAGCACAACTTAAAAATATAAATAATCCTTCAAGTGGCAACCCTCTTGGTCGCATACTTCAAGTATATGGTGAGAATAAAACAGCCGATGCTGAAAGCTTAGAGTTAAAGTTAGACGAAGCTATCCTTAAAGAGCTACCTAGAATCGAAAGTGGTGTAAACATCATCAAGATCTTTGCTGCAATTGCACCACTGTTAGGTTTGTTAGGTACGGTTATCGGTATGATTGAGACTTTCCAACAAATTACTTTGTTCGGAACAGGTGACCCTAAACTAATGGCTGGCAGTATCTCAATGGCATTGGTAACCACTGCCTTGGGTATTATCGCTGCATTACCATTATTGCTTACTCATAGTATTGTTGCTGGACGTAGTAAATCTATCGTACATATTCTTGATGAGCAGACTGCGGGTATTATAGCTACTCACGCTGAGTCGGAGAAAGCCTAAGATGTTATTTCTGATAGAACAATGGGAGTCTGTCAGGGATTTTATAGCTGCTGGCGGTGACGTATTGTACGTTGTCGCTGCCGCGCTCTTTCTAATGTGGGCATTTATGATTGAGCGCTTCTGGTATTTGGCTTCGGTCTTCCCAAAAATGAGAGATGAAATTATCTCTAACTGGGATGCTCGAGAAGACACTACCTCATGGTATGCGCATAGAATTCGTGACACATGGATTTCACAAGCTTCAGATGGCCTAGATGCAAGAATGTTGCTAATTAAAACACTTGTGGCTATGTGCCCTTTAATTGGTTTGTTGGGAACAGTTACCGGCATGATCGGTGTGTTTGAGACCATGGCAACTCAGGGTACAAGTAACCCTCGTCTAATGGCTGCAGGGATATCTATGGCTACTATTCCAACAATGGCTGGAATGGTTGCTGCTTTATCTGGTGTTTTCTTTAGCTCTCGTTTAGAAGCTAAAGTTAAAATAGCTAGAGAAAAGCTAGTAGATGCCTTACCCCATCATTAAAGAGAGGATCTTATGGGTCGTAAAGTTCGAGTAGAAGAAGATGCAGCAATTGATATGACACCTATGCTAGACATAGTGTTCATCATGTTGATCTTCTTCATTGTTACTACTGTTTTTGTTAAAGAAGCGGGTATTACCGTTAATAAGCCTAATGGTTCACTTGCCGTCATGCCTAAAAATGCGAACATTTTTATTGCGGTGTCTGAAGATGGAAAAGTTTGGATCGATAAACGTCAGGTTGAAACGGATTTAGTTCGTTCTAATTTGGAGCGTTTAATGGCTGAGCAACCATCCGATGTGATAATTATTCAAGCTGATAAGGAAGCTGAACACGGACTTGTTGTAGAGGTTATGGATCAAATTAAAGCTGCAGGTATTGATCGTATCTCAATAGCAACGGAAGGTGGTAGTTAATATGGGTCGATTAATAATTTCTATATTTATAGGTGCTGTAATAGCATTTGGCCTGTTTATTTTAATGGCTGAGTTAATTTCTAACTCTGGAAGGCCACCACCCGAAGCTGGTGAGACAGTTGTAATTGATATTGTAATGTCTACACCAGACGATGCGACGCAGTTAAGACAAAGGGTTCCACCACCGCCGCCGCCGCCGCCTAAACAGCCTCCGAAAATTGAGCCTGTTGAACCGGATGTAGCTGAAGTGAACACAGATGGATTAGGTTTTAATATGCCTAGTGTTGATGTGGGAGGCGCTTCAGTAAATATTGGTAGTGTAGGTGCAATGCGTGACGGAGATGCTACTCCTATTGTAAGGATTGAACCAAAGTATCCGGTTCAGGCTGCAAGAGATGGAAAAGAGGGATGGGTTAAACTATCTTTCACCATTAATGAAGTGGGTGGTGTTGAAGATGTTAAAGTTATTGATGCGGATCCAAAACGTGTGTTTGACCGTGAAGCAAGACGAGCATTAGGTAAGTGGAAATACAAGCCCAAAATTGAAGATGGTAAACCGATGAAACAGTTCGGTCTGACAGTGCAACTAGACTTTAAGTTGGATAAATCATAATGAATAAACATCTAAAACATTTATGTGTGGTTTCGGTGATTTCTGTTGCCACTATTATTCCGATGAGTGTTTCGGCACAGGTGTCGTCTCCAATTGTATGTCCTGATTATAAGCGCGGAACGACTAATATTCCTGGTCAAAAAGTCGGGAAAAAAGTAGGTAAGGCGCTAGAAGCTTACAATAATGATCTTATCGACGAAGCATTAGATATTCTTTATGAAATCGACGCTTCAGATACTTTTGATAGAGCATTTACTGATAGATTTATAGGTAACTTGCTTGCTACTCAAAATGGTAAAGCCGAAAAAGCTATAGATTATTTACAGAAAGCTGTTGCACCTAAAAAGTTAAATGATGCAGAACAGGTTGGTACAATTAAGTTAATCGCTGACTTAAGCCTTCAGGAAGAACAATATGATAGTGCGATTAAGTATTATCAAGAGTGGATGAAGGTAACCTGTAAAGAAGATTTTGACGTCTATTTTAGAATGGCTAACGCTTATTATCAGACAGGTCGATTTGCTGAAATTATTGCGCCTATCAATAAGGCTATATCCTTAGCTGAAAAGCCTAATAAAACAGCTTATGCACTTAAAATGACATCTTATTACAATCGTAAAATGTATAAAGAAACCATTGAAGTGCAAGAAGAAACTGTTCGGATATTTCCAGATGACAAGGCTCAGTGGACACAACTAGGCTTTTTCTACATGCTTGTAGAGGATCATAAAAAGGCATTGTCTACTTTTGAGATTGCTTACAGTCAAGGCTTCTTGACTAAGGCCGCTGAGATCAAAGCGCTAAGTCAATTGTATTCAATGAATGACATACCTATAAAAGCGGCGCAAGTATTGGAAAAGCATATTAAGTCTGGATTAGTTAAAAAAGACGAAAGAATGCTTACTAGTGTTGCATCCTCTTATCAACAGGCTAAAGAGTTCAAAGAAGCTGCTGACTACTATGGTCAATCAGCTGTGTTGACCTCTGATCCCGATTTATACCAAAAACAAGGCATGGTTTATTATGCAATGGAAAGGTATAACGACGCGATAAAGGCTTTACAAAAAGCTTTAGATGCAGGGTCTGATAAAAAGGGCGCAATTCATCTAGCAATGATGCAAGCTAATTTTGATAAAGGTGATTTTAGGTCTGCCTATACTCATGTATTGGAAGCAAAGAAGGATAATTCTACTGCTCGAAATGCAAGAAGTTGGGAACCTTATATTAAGGAAAAAGCTAAAAACCGAAAAATTAAGCTTTAAATAAAAAGCTCCTTTGGGAGCTTTTTTTATGTCCAAATTTTGATTTATAGGTTGGACGTAGTACCTTTAATTACCGCGTTAAAACCCTTAACAGTAGTCAACACCAGAAATTTAAATGCAATACTTCATCTCAGTCTTCGTCAGTGCGTTCTTAGTCTTTCAAATACAACCAATCATTTCAAAAACGATATTGCCGTGGTTTGGTGGTGGCGCCAGTGTTTGGACTACCTGCATGTTATTTTTTCAATTTTTCTTGTTAGTTGGTTACGTATACGCCTACCTACTAACAAAAACCTTAAGAATTAAAACTCAGGTCGCCGTTCATTTAGTATTGCTGGCACTGGGGGTGATATTTCTGCCATTTGGCATTCAGGATATACACAATATACAGGCTGCTACCACTCCTACTTGGGGGGTCCTAAGTGTACTATTTATTACTCTAGGCTTTCCGTATTTAATGCTGTCTGCAAATACCCCATTACTGCAACATTGGTTTAGTAGCGATGCCAATAATGTGAATCCTTATAGACTTTATGCCATCTCGAATGTGGGGTCATTTTTAGCACTAATTAGTTATCCGATTGTAATTGAGCCTTTTATGTCTATTGATGGGCAACTTGAATTGTGGTCAAGTATTTATTGTATATTTGTGGCTTTGGTTATGTGGATTTTTTACGTAGTCGTGACTAAGTCCAAGAGCCAGAAACTTGAAGATGCAAAAAAACTCGTTAATTCGAAGGTTGGTTTTTTCCGTCTTACCTTATGGTTTTTACTAGCAGCTTTGGGGGTTGTCTTGTTGGTTTCGACAACCAATGCGTTAACACAAAACGTGCCTCCGGTGCCATTTTTGTGGATTGCTCCATTGGCTATCTATTTACTAACCTATGTCATGGCGTTCAGTAGTCTAGGACTATATTTAAGAGTCATCTGGCTTCCTTTTTTTATGGTGTTGTCTTTCGTTGCCTTGTTAATTTATTTTATTGGTGGGCAATTTGACTTTGTTACCCAGTTAATCATTTATCTACTGATATTGATGTGTGGTTGTATGATTTGTCATGGAGAATTGAATGCTCTTAAACCACGTCAAGGCAATACCACTTTGTTTTATCTATTTTTATCAGCCGGAGGTGTTTTTGGTAGTTTCTTGGTGACCTTTGTCGCTAAGGAATCTTTCGATGAGTTTTTAGAGTTTCCGTTAGCAATTGTCTGTGTGTTGGTGATAGCTGCAGCTACACTGTGGTGGGTTCGTAAGGATGAGGTAACGCAATCAAACAAAGGGCACATTGTTGCAATTGATCAGCTTTTCTTATTGTCGATTGGCAGTTTAGTTGTTGCTTTGCTTTGGTTATTGGTTTTTATTAAGCTCAATAGCCAATATCAGCAGTATGACGTAGCCAAGGATAGGAATTTCTACGGCATACTATCAGTAAAAGATATAAACGAAGGTGAAGTGAGTGAAAGAAGACTCATAGATGGTACCACCTCACATGGGAGTCAATCCTTACCACTTGCGTCATCTCCTGTGCCATTGAGTTATTATCGTCCCGGAACAGGGGGCCAAATGATTATAGATGAGCTTTCAAATGTTAAAAATTTACAGGTTGGTGTGATTGGTTTAGGGGTAGGGGCGTTAGCCGCTTATGGTCGACCGGGAGACCTATATACTTTTTATGAACTAAATCCTTTAGTCGCAGAGTTCGCTAATCGATATTTCAATTATTTGGAAAACGCCCAAGCCGACGTAGTGATTAAGCTAGGTGATGCTCGCGTGACTTTGCAAAACGAATTAGACAACGGACAAAGAAATTCCATTGATCTGCTTATCATAGACGCCTTTTCTGGCGATCTAATTCCGACTCATTTGATGACTCATGAAGCATTCATGTTATATCAACAGCATATTAAAGCTTCAGGAGTCATAGCGTTACACATATCCAATAGGCATTTATCATTATTGCCGGTTATCATACATCACAGTAGAAGCTTAAATATGCAAATGATGGTGTTTGACACGCCTGGTGGTGGAAATGAACATGACGCGCAATGGGTAATGTTAAGCAATAACCAGCAATTAAACGAATCACCACGTCTGATGAATAAGCGGACTCCCGTTATTCGTAGCCAATATCAAAGTGTGAAGTGGACTGATGATTACTCGAGTTTATTACCTATTTTAAAAGTCTTAAATTAGCGGTTTATACGGTATCTCGTAATATTTGCTTAAAGCTAACTTTTAACGTTTGTTCAATGTGTTTTTTACCACTTAACTTAAATTTATCGCAAAGTACCTTGTCAGTGTTATTTTGTAAAATTGCCGCCACCAACAAGGCTTGCTTATCAATGTCTATTCTTGAAAGGTTTAGCGGGTTGTTAATTAAATATTTTCTTAGTAGCCGTTTACAAGTTGAATAAGTTCGCTTTCCAAATGCAAATTGTTCGATTATCTCTAACTCCTTAGAAAAACTAACAGATGTAGATGGCATAAAGGTTAGAAGTTGTCTAATTAGCGTTTCGGACATCCATTGAAAGTTTTTGTCTAACTGGTAAATCAATTCCTGACGGAATTCTTTATGCAAGTTTTTAATTTGTTGCTGTTGTTTGTCTGCCAACGCTTTGATGCAAATACCACTGTGCTCTCCACTTGATATTTCGGGTTTTGAGCTAAGCTTCGTGAGTGCAAAATCACTAGAATACCAAAATCTTAGGATGTCAGAATTGCAGCCAAACGAAGTGGTCAATAACTCAATGTTGCGGTGTATGGCTTGCCGCTCTACATAGTTAAGTAATTTTTTTCCATAACCTTTGCGCTGATACTCTGGCTCAATAGCAATTCTACTAATTCTCCACTGCCTCGCTAGGGCAAAAGTTGGCATGTTATAGGATGATGTTATGCTTTGCGCTACTAAGTGTCCTTTAACCCGTCTACTACAATTAGCGATATTAGTAGCGAGCTCTCCGAAAAAGTGTCCACCTTCCTCTATTATTTGAGCCACACCGAGTAAAGAGGCCCCTTGGGTTAGTATGAAGCACTTTAATTCAGGCGCGTCTAACATACGTTGTAAATCATCTTGACTGGTTTGATAGTGGGCGTTTATCAATAGTCTAAAAACGTCCGCTAGTAGATTTTTATTGTCGACTAACTCTTGTTTTGAAATGTAGCGACAGTTTATTGGTTGATTGGATTCTTCATATTTTTTAACGCCATGCTTTGTATTATGAAATAGAGTATTAAACCAAAACTGTTCTAGCGTATCTGCTTTATACCAGCGTATTGGTTGTGAAATTTCGACTCTTTTGTAATGGGGCTTTAATTGCGATAGCTGCTTCAAAAAGCGCGTTTCGAACCCTCTACCACTGCCTTCATAGCCATGTACGGTTGAACTAAAAACGATGCGAGAGCATTTTTTCGCAAGTTTACACAATAAATGAATAGGCATGGCAGAGGCTTCATCAACTAATAATAGGTCTATATGACTATTCGATTCTAAAATGACATCAACAGGCTTAAACGTTAATGAACTAGACTGGTACGACAGACTATTCGAGCTCTCAGTGACTTCAGGTAGTAGGCGTTTAATATGAAAGAATACTTGTTCGATATTATTAATATGCGGAGCAGTTATACATATCTTTTTAGCCGATAACCCCATTAAATCAGCCGCGGCTATACCTAAGGCTGATGATTTACCTCTGCCTCTATCTGCGGTTAGAACTAAAGGACGATTTCTATGTCCCAAAGCTACTTTGCGAATACTTTCTACTGCTAATCGTTGTTCATCAAATAGGTTATCGCAGGTATTGTTTTCTTCATTACTAACCCTGCCCGAAAAACCTACCTTAGATAATAATGCCACCGTATTATCTTCCTTTAAGGATGAGATTAGGTGTTGTATAAAATAGCTGTGTGTATATTTTTGATTAAAACCAAATGAAATACGGTTTATTAATTCAGGATCCGCATAACTTGGCCATTCGGATAGTTCTGGACACAAAATAATCATTAAGCCATTTTCCTTAATGGTACCGCTTAGTGCCATCGCTGTATTGGCTCTGAATCCGCTAAAACAATTTAGTATAACCCATTGGTATTCGTGACCTAATTTAGAACGGTAGTTTTTTATACTAACGCTGTCATACGCAGATTCGGTGTCTCCAACCCATAAGATGTCTTTTACGTTATTGTGGTCGGCTAAATATTTTGCCGTGTCTATGGTCCATTTTTCTTGACCTGTTATGACCAACAATTGTCTATGACATGACTTAGCTTGGCGTTGTTGACACCACTGGAACACTTGCTTAGGTAAATTCACTAAAACTACTTTAACCGGTTTGAATAAGTTTGCTAGTGTAAGCAAACTTGTTCAAAAATACGAATGTGGTTTTTCTAATACCGGCGAAAGGCCATTACTAGGTAGGGTTTGCTTAAGGTAATAAAAATAACTCTTTCTCAATAAATGTAGTAGCTAATTAGTGCGACATAAATACGATTTTTAACTTACAAATTACTATTCGCATATTGCGCAGCATATTTTGCCTGTTACACTAGGCGCGTTTAATACGAGGTGATCGATAGCAACACTAGTATTAAATAACCAAGGGGAGCCTTTTGGCTGAGATTTGAGTTAACACTCATAGACCCTAATACCTGATCCGGATAATGCCGGCGTAGGAATGGTAAGACAAATATATCCCCATTTACCTGCCGTAAACCCGGATCTTTTCAAACCATACTGAAGAGATCCCATTAAATGAAGTTTAGTTTAAGTAAGTTGGCTAGTGTCATTAGCCTAATAATGGTTAGTGCCATTGCTACCGCGGAACAAACAGAAAATCAGCCTGCTCCAATCGATATTGAAACCATCACTGTTCAAGGCGCCATGACTGCTACGCCATTGTCACAAATGGCAACGAGTATTTCAGTTTTAAATGAATATGAAATTGCCGAGCGTCAAGCGCAACATATCGAAGATATATTGAACCGTGCTGCAAACGTTAATTTCGCTAGTGGCGCGAGTCGGGGTCGGTTTGTACAAATACGAGGTATTGGTGAGCGTAGTCAATTTACTGACCCGGTTAATCCATCAGTTGGCTATTTAGTTGACGGTATTAACTATTCGGGTTTATTAGCAGGCGCCAGTACATTTGATATCGCTCAGATTGAGATTTTTAAAGGACCTAATAGTGCTCGATTCGGTGCAGATGGTCTTGCGGGAATGATTAATGTTATTAGTAAAGAAACAACTGATGAGTTTAGTTTTAATTCACAAGTTGGCTTTGCGAATTATGATAGCTGGAATATCGGCGCTGCGGTTGGTGGGGCATTGAGTGAGTCGGTAAGTGCTCGTTTGTCGGTACATCAAAATAGTAGTGATGGATTTATAACCAACACCTGGTTGGGGCGTGAAGACACCAACAACGTTGATGAATTTACCGCTCGAGGAAAACTTAGTTGGCAATTAAGTGATGACCTATCGGTTAAAGCAGTCGTTCATCTCATTGATGTGGACAACGGTTACGACGCTTTTTCACTTAATTTAGATAGAACAACCTTATCAGACGAACCAGGTTTCGATACGCAAGAAAGCGAAGCGTTAGGTATCATTATCGATTACCAAGGGTTAGATTTCGCTAATGTTCAAATTCAAACTAGTCTCTTAGACGCGGATCTTGGGTATGGTTATGATGAAGATTGGAGCTATGTAGGAATCGCTCCCGGCTGGGAGTATTCGTCCACTGATTATTATTTTAGAGACCGTCAAGATAGCTCATTTCAACTGAAGTTAAGTAGTAAATCTAGTACCCAAAACGCGTGGGTGATTGGCGCATATTACTCGAATGAAACCGAGGATCTTAATAGGCAGTTTTTTGATTTTGATCTTTGGCAAGGGGCTGAATTTGATAGCGACGTTGAACGCATCGATAGTGCCATATTTGGCCAGTACAAATATATGCTATCAGATACTCAATGGCTTACGACTAGTTTGCGCCTGGCAACACAAACGCTCGATTATCTTGACTCCAACCTAATCGACGAATCAATTGATCATTCAGATTGGGGAGCTGAGATTAGCTACCATCAAACCGTGGGTCAAAACAGCATGATTTATGGGAGCTTGTTGCGCAGTTTCAAGATGGGGGGAGTAAATGGTCAATCCTTAAGTAAAGTTGACGATGAAGACGTCGTTGATTTTAAACAAGACATACTAGACAACGCCATTTTTGAAGCCGAGTCTCTCGTAGGCATAGAGTTCGGCATTAAAGGTTCAAATCCAGACGGTAGTCTTGTATTGGATTTTGCTACGTTTTATCAAAAACGTGATGACATTCAATATAAGAATTCAATAGTCAATGAGCAATCATTTGTAGACTTTTATAACAATGCAGCGGACGGGGAAAATTACGGTATTGAAGTATGTGTTAGCTACATGATTTCTGACGCCTTTGATGCTTTTGCGAATATAGGGTATTTGAAAACTGAAATTAGTAAAATTACGCGGCAGGACGGGACAAGTATCGATGGTAGAGACCAGGCCCACGCACCTAATTATCATATCAATGCGGGGCTAAATTGGCAGTTATCCGAAAGCGTTACTTGGTTAATCGAGTTGGACGCAAAAGATGAATTCTTTTACTCATTTAGTCATGACAATCGTTCTGAAAGTGTTGTTCTTACCCACACCAGTTTAGATTTCCGGTTAGGTAATTGGCAAGTTAGTTTGTATGCACGTAATTTATTCGACGAACAATACGCGAATCGCGGATTTTCGTTCGGCAACGATCCAAGAGATGAATATGTCGGCCATCTATACGAACAGTTTGGAGAGCCTCGACGCCTAGGCGTTAATGTTAGGTATCAATATTAGTCGCATTTAAAAAAGCCGAGCTAATAATAGTTCGGCTTGTTCCAAGGAGTTATTATGAAATTAGTTGCAGAAATATCTATGTATCCTCTTAACGAGCAATATATCGTACCTATTCAGGAATTTATTGACCGCTTAAATAGTTATGAAAATATAAAAGTCGTCACTTCTGCTACCAACACAATTGTAAGCGGAGAATATTTATCTACGATGCAATTATTAGCAGTCGAGATGCAGCGCAGTCATGAAAAAGTAGGGCAGGCTATATTCGTTTGCAAATTTTTGAATGGCGAAAAAATGAGTACTGAAATTTAATGGACAGTTTTCTTGCACAACTTGCAGCAACATCAATGTTAGAAGGAGTCGCAGTCGTCTTGGCTGTTGCCTATGTTTGGTTAGCTGCGAGGCAAAATATATGGTGCTGGCCTTGTGCTTTGGTCAGCACCGGCATCTATATATGGTTGTTTTGGAACGTTTCTTTGCCTTTTCATACGGGGTTGAATTTTTATTATTTGATTATGGCGGTCTATGGAATGTACAAGTGGCGCGATAATAAGGCTGATAGTATTTCGGTGCAATCTTGGCCAATTTATAAACATATTGTTTGTGTTACGGGATTGGCCTTTAGTGCATTAATATTAAGTCATTTTGCGAATACTGTATTAGACGCGAACTATATATATCTTGATGCTTTTATCACAGTGTTTAGCCTGTTTACCACAGTTTTAGTGGCCCACAAGGTACGAGAGAATTGGTTGTATTGGATTGTGATAAATCTGTTCGCTGCGTATCTTTATTTTGCCAAAGACTTGGTGTTAACTGCAATATTGTTTGTCTGTTATACCGGCTTTGCAATTTATGGTTTTGTGCAATGGCGCGTAGCACCCGTTAATGTTCAAAGCCGACACGAGGCTGCATGACAGATTTAAAGGTTGAGATGTTAGCTGAGCTAAGTGGATTGGAGTTTATTCACTCTGATTTTCAACTCATAGCTCTTAATGGGGGAGCGGTTAACAGTAGTTATACTCTGCAAACATCCGACCAAAGGTATTTCGTTAAAACATTCGAGTCAGATAAAATCGCTAACTTAGATAGAAAAAAGCTATTTGATATTCAAACTGAACTTGCTGCTAAGGGAATGGCAGTTAAACCGGTTTATTTATCAGATTCACTGAGTTTTCAAATTGATCAGTGGCTTAATTCCCCAACCTTAGATCAGGTCGGGGATTCTAGTATAATTATCACTAAAGCTTTGGCGACCGCATTATCCAAGTTACATAACATCAAAATAGATGCTCCATTACTGGATTTGCCAAGCCAATGGCAACACTATTTGAAACTTATTGAGGTAGAGATATCAGATTCGATGCAGCAAACACTCGATATGTATACGTCCATTTGGTATCAAGCGTGCGCAACTAATACAGTGTTTTGTCACAATGATTTAGCCTTATCTCATGTTACTCATGAGCACCCCAATAAGATTTTTGACTGGGAATACTGCGCTATATCATGTCCTTACTTTGATATAGCATCATGTGTTGTTGTAAATGGTTTTAGCTGCACAAATGAAGCCAGTTTATGCGCATTCTATGCCCAATATAGTCATCAGCGATTATCAGAAGTGATTGATAAGGTGTCTCGTATGAAACCCTTAGTTGAGCTAACCTACAAACTTTGGTACCAAGCTGCTAGGCTCTGAAGGTGAGCTTTGTTATTCAACATAACGCGCTTTTAGTTCATTAAGTGCGCAGTCAAACAGCAGAAACCCATACTGAAAGCAAAATCACTTTACCTTTTGGTATCCGTCAGTATAATTCAGCCCGTCAGCAGGAGTGTAGTTCCAATTGGTAGAACAGCGGTCTCCAAAACCGATGGTTGGGGGTTCGAATCCCTCCACTCCTGCCACTTTTAAATCATCAGCTTTTTCAAGTCAATTCATGCTAATCTGTTGAAATGGAAATTACCTCTCATCTTGTATTAAGTGAATACCAACGTGCCATTTTGAATGAAATGGGGATCATGTCATGGAAGTTCGCCAATACAAGTCCCGATCAAGCGCAACACGCCAATCAAAAAAACGACGTTATTGAATCGTCATCTGGAGTTACGTCGCGTACTGACGCCTTAGTAAAGTTAAAACAACTTAAAGCACAAACTCAGAAAAACCAAAGTAAGGAAAGTACAGATTGTATATTAGTGGCCTGTTCAAAAAGCGATACTAAACGTCAAATTTTTGCAGATGTATTACTCGCACTAGGATTGGAAACTGTGGAGATCAAATATGTTGCTGCCGAGCAGATCAGCGATTTTTCTGATTACCCACTAAGTTGGAATGTAGCTGAAAAGGTGAGCTTTGAGAATAATCAATTGACCACACCTACATTTAAAGAATTAAACGAATCAAGCACCAAAAAGCGGCTCTGGATGCAAATACAAAACGCCAATTTAGTAATTGAAAATTAATCAATACTGGATGATTTAAATCCGATGCAACCCTATTTTTCGAACTTAACTGTACAAAATTGTGGTCCTTGTTATGAACTTCATAAACAAGGGCAATTCTCCCCTTGGACCCGTAAAATATTCGAAGATTGTTTAACTAAGCCTTATTTTGCATATTCCTTTGATAAAGATAATCAACCATTAGGTTACTATATTGGAATGCAAGTGTTAGATGAAGTGACATTGATGGACATAGTCGTAGGGGCAACGCACCGAGGTAAAGGTGTGGGACGAACCTTATTAAATCATCTTATGGATCATTGTAACCAAAATAACATTCAACAAATTTGGCTAGAAGTTCGCGAGTCTAATTCTGCTGCAATTAACCTCTACGAAAATGCGGGCTTTGTTTTAGTAGAGCAGAGAATGAATTATTATCCAAGTGAAAAAGGTAACGAAGATGCTCTGATAATGTGTTGTTACTTAGGGTAAATCGAGATTTTTAATATTTAAATGCTAATTATATAGCAAAGGATGATAGGGGGGAGGTCCCCCCAACTAATTCTAACGACGGGCTGCCGTTACATTTAGGTTTTCTGTCGAGTCTTGACGGTCAACCGCTAACTTCACAAACTTAGAAGAGTTGTAGTTACAGCCAACACACATAGCGATAAATTGGTTCATGCTCGGAGCACCGATATTTTTTTCCCAATTTTCGTAAGTCTTGCGTGTTTTTACATTAGCTAACTTTGCCATTTTGACAGTAGTTAACCCTGCATCTAGACGCATTTTTCTTAGATCTGCACCGTTAATATACATTTTTTTGGTTCCTCTTATGATTATTGATACTACAGCAGAGAAATAGCTAATTTTTATTGTTGTTCTCTGCTTTCATGTTCATGGTAAGAGTACAAATAAAAATGTGGATTTGACTCCACGGGGTGAAATAATTTCTCTTTGTTGGGTAAGTTTATGATTCGTATAGTTATTAAGTGTTAGTTCTATAAAAATAGTTTCGCCCCCGCAGAGGCGAAAGAATCTTTAGTTAGCAGCATCTGGGGGTGCAAAGTCAGCCACGCAATTTTTATGCGTTGCTGACAGGTGGTTTCGTTTTAGCACCAATTGCCGCAATCAAATCAACATTCGTGACCGGAGGTTTGGTTTTAGCACCAATTGCCGCAATCAATTCAACGTTATTGACCGGAGGTTTGGTTTTAGCGCCAATTGCCGCAATCACTTCAACGTTGTTCGCTGGTGGTTTGGTTTTAGCGCCTATGGCTGCAATGTATTCGGCGGTCTGTGCTGGTGGCTTGGTTTTGGCGCCTATGGCTGCAATGTATTCGGCGGTGTGCGCTGGTGGCTTGGTTTTAGCACCAATCGCTGAAATAGAATCGTTTGATATGACTAATCCGATAATCAATAGAAACATATTTAAATATAGATTTTTCATTTTAAAACTCCTGTTGATTTAGACAAAATTGCCTAAAAACAATTATGAAGGTTTTAAAATGGAAAGTAGAGCTTTATGCTTTAATTAAGTTTGGAAAAAGTTGTTTGTAACTTTCGTTGAATGTCGCCCAAATCAGCAAAGTGGAGAGAGCATGTATGACATAAGGTAGCGTTTGGTAGGCAAACAAAGCATTTTGAAACCCCAAAATGTGTCTTAGATAATATTCTAACAAAACCGTTGCTTGAGCGATGATAATCAGTGCGTTAATTTTATAAAGTACCCAATCTAAGTTTATCGATTTAGCTTTTGGTGAGATATAGTTCTCAACCATATTAACTCTAAGAAAAACCAAATGCCTGACCGATATACAAATAATAATGATACAAACATACCAAAACGTTTGCGGGGGATCGTAGGCAACGACAAACCAATATACTTCTGTTGAAACACCGAGAATAATACACAACAGCAAAATTTTGGATGTCCAGTCATACCAAAAATAATAAACTAGCCAAAAACCAGATAGGTAAATGAGCCCTTTGATAATGTAACTACTGGGTAAATATAGCCAAGCAAACTCTTCAATTATGTGTTGTAAAAATATTATTGCAATGACACTTAAGACGTTTACGTCTTGCCTACATAAAATTGCGGTAAATAGAATGACACCTAGAAATAGCCTGTCGAAAACCAAAGCATTTCCGAAGGTAAATATACTTGCTGCGACAAACAACACTCCAAAAAGAGCAGTCATTAATCTAGGGAGATAGGCGCGTAAAATCATGCGCCTAGACTAAAACAAGATTAGCTTAAGTTAAAGCCAAAATAGTCCATAACTGTAGAGAAGAAAGATTCGCGAGTTTGTTCTGAAGCTGTTTGCCGACAAATAGACCACCACTTATTCACCACTGCAACGCCAATGTTGTCCATGGTTTCAGGTTTGTCATTCTCAATAGCAGAGACAGTTTCACGGCTAATGCCCACTCGGTGAGCAAGCTCTTCTTGCGTGTAGCCCGCTTCTTTACGTAAAGACCTAAGTTGAGCACCACTAAACATTTTTCTACGAGACATGTTAAGTCGTTTCCTGATGGTATACGGTGAATTTTAATTATTTTATTCGGCTACTATTTGCCCAGCAACCTAATAAAACACCTAATTTAGTTAACTCTAATTAAAACATGGATTAAAAAACGGCAAAAAATTTACCTTGGACAAATATAAATTAAACGAGGGTTTTAGTAAATAGTAAGGCTAATAACAAATAGTACCAAAATCTACTTTTTTTATAGTTAAAAGCGCGATATCAGATCAAAGCACTCTCTAAAACACAAAATGCACTCTGATAAGCGACTTTTTTATCTGAGTCATATACAATGCGCGGCCAAATTATTTAGTAATTACACCACTTAAGAGTATTGCATGTCTTTCCAACAAGAAGTTGATAAACGCCGCACTTTTGCGATTATCTCTCACCCAGATGCGGGTAAAACCACCATTACCGAAAAAGTATTGTTATTCGGAAACGCTTTACAAAAAGCAGGGACTGTTAAAGGTAAAAAATCAGGGCAACATGCCAAATCTGATTGGATGGAAATGGAAAAAGAGCGGGGTATATCGGTCACTACTTCAGTGATGCAATTTCCTTATCGCGACCACCTAGTTAATTTATTGGATACTCCGGGCCATGAAGATTTCTCGGAAGATACTTATCGTACATTAACTGCAGTTGATTCGTGTTTGATGGTTATCGATGCGGCTAAAGGTGTAGAAGCTCGGACTATTAAATTAATGGATGTGACTCGTTTGCGTGATACGCCCATTATTACTTTTATGAATAAGCTCGATAGGGATACACGAGATCCTATTGATTTATTAGATGAAGTAGAAACCGTACTCAATATAAAATGTGCGCCTATAACGTGGCCAATCGGCATGGGTAAAGAGTTTAAAGGTGTATATCACTTACTTCGCGACGAAACGATTCTGTATCAAACAGGCATGGGTCATACTATTCAAGATGTACGCATTGTTAAAGGGTTAGACAACCCTGAACTAGATGAAGCAATCGGTTCTTATGCTGAAGAGCTGCGCGATATGCTTGAACTTGTGCAAGGTGCATCTCACGAATTTAATCATGAAGAGTTTTTAAGGGGAGAGTTGACTCCAGTCTTTTTTGGTACGGCTATGGGCAACTTTGGGGTTGATCATATGTTAGATGGCTTGATTGAATGGGCACCATTGCCGCAAGGCCGCGAAACTAGTGATCGTAAGGTTGAATCGAGTGAGCAAAAATTCAGTGGTTTTGTGTTCAAAATTCAAGCCAACATGGACCCGAAACACCGCGATCGCATAGCATTTTGCCGGATAGTGTCAGGTAAGTACGAAAAAGGCATGAAGATGCATCACAGCCGCATTGGTAAAGATGTGCGAATTTCTGACGCCTTAACCTTTTTGGCCGGCGACAGAGCTTTATTAGAAGAAGCTTACGCCGGGGATATCATTGGTTTACACAATCATGGATCAATTCAAATTGGCGATACTTTTACCGCAGGTGAAAAGTTTCGATTTGCCGGTATTCCGAACTTTGCCCCTGAGTTATTCAAACGTATCCGTTTGAAAGACCCTCTTAAACAAAAACAATTGCAAAAAGGTTTGATACAGCTTTCTGAAGAAGGGGCGGTGCAAGTCTTTAGGCCATTGCAAAATAATGACTTAATTGTAGGGGCGGTTGGTGTGCTGCAGTTTGATGTAGTAGTCGCCAGATTAAAAGGTGAATATAACGTTGATGCTATGTACGAACATATTAATGTATACACAGCACAATGGGTAACAGCCGAAACTCCAGCTAAATTAGATGATTTTAGGCGTAAAGCTGAAGCTAACTTGGCCTTAGATGGTGGCGATAATTTAGCTTATATAGCGCCAACTCGGGTGAATTTATCTTTGGCACAAGAGCGTTACCCTGAAATCGAATTCCATAATACTAGAGAGCACTAACCTAGGTAGGTTAGACAATTATTAAACATGAATATACAAACATTTTTATTAGCAAGATTTAAAGCTGCGCTGATTGCAATTGGGGCACCAGAAGACTCCCCAGCGCCACTGAGTCGCAGTACTCGAGCAGGTTTTGGGCATTACCAATTTAATGGTGCCATGGCATTGTCAAAAGTGTTGAATCAAAAACCTCGAGATATTGCCCAAAAAATTGTCGAGGTCGTCGACCTAAACCTCGAAGCGGAAAAGCTCGAAGTTGCAGGTCCTGGTTTTATCAATATTTATTTGAAACCTCAATGGTTAGCACAACAGTTACAAGCGGCAAACGCTGATAAACGTCTTGGTATCGAAACCGAACAGCAACAAACGATAGTCGTTGACTACTCAGCACCTAACCTAGCCAAAGAAATGCACGTTGGACATTTGCGTAGCACCATTATTGGTGATGCCGTGACCAAAACGTTAGAGTTTTTGGGACATAACGTGATACGTCAAAATCACATGGGAGATTGGGGTACGCAGTTTGGCATGTTAATAACCCACCTAAATGATAAGTTAGCCGCTGATGGTGTGGCTGAAACTGCGCTGTCTGATTTAGAAGATTTTTACAGAGCGGCTAAAGTTCGTTTTGATAATGAAGACGGTTTTGCTGATCGCGCCCGTGAAAATGTAGTTAAATTGCAAAGTGGTGATCCTGAATGTTTATCATTGTGGAAAACTTTTGTCTCCATATCAATTGCGCATAGTGAGCAGGTTTACGACAAACTCAACGTGAGTCTCAAACGTAGCGATATAATGGGCGAAAGTGCCTACAATAAAGATTTAGCGGCAACAGTCGCAGCGCTTAAGTCCTCTGGCATAGTGGTCGAAAGTCAAGGTGCGCAAGTGGCATTTTTGCAAGAAATGGCCGACAAAGAAGGTAATCCAGCTGCTTATATTGTACAAAAGTCGGGTGGCGGATATTTGTATGCCACTACAGATCTAGCGGCTATTCGTTATCGAAATGGTGTTTTTGGTGCGGACCGCACACTAATTTTTACTGACGTTCGTCAGGCTTTACATTTTAAACAAACAGAACTGGTTGCCCGAAAAGCTGGATTTATCAATGATAATCAAAGCTATGAGCATTGCCCGTTTGGTATGATGTTAGGTAGCGATGGAAAACCTTTTAAAACTCGAACCGGTGGTACGGTTAAGTTGGCTGAACTATTAGATGAAGCGATAGAGCGCGCTGAAGAACTGATCAACAAACGTGAATCCGATTTAACCGCCGAAGAGCGTAAGGTTGTCGCTGACAAAGTCGGTATCGGAGCAGTCAAATACGCTGACTTAAGTAAGAACCGCACGACTGACTACATCTTTAATTGGGACAGCATGCTCAGTTTCGAAGGTAATACCGCGCCTTATTTACAATATGCCTACGCTCGTATTCAAAGTATTTTTAGAAAAGCCGATTTAGATATAGAGAATTTGCAACAAGATATCCAACTAGATGCGGCGCAAGAACAACTGCTAGCTGTGAAGTTAATGCAATATATTGAAGCCATTGAGCAAGTTGCAAGCGAAGCAACACCCCATGTATTGTGTAGCTACATCTATGAGTTAGCCAGTTTGTTTATGAGTTTCTATGAAGCTTGCCCAATATTAAAAGAGGGCATTGAAGAAAAAACCAGAAATAGTCGTTTAATGTTAGCTCTATTGACAGCCAAAACTTTGCAGTCTGGATTGGATTTGTTAGGTATTGAAACGATGAAAAAAATGTAATGAGCTGATTAATAGGAGTGGGCGAGTTACTTACACTGACCCCACCATTGGTTCTGATATATTTATCTAATTTGAGACAAACAACATGGTTAAAATTCTGGCTTTTGCTGGTAGTGGTAGAAAAGATTCAGTCAATAAAAAAGTCGTCGCTATTGCCGCTAAAGGCGCGCAAGAAGCCGGTGCTGAGGTAACTATTGTTAATTTAGAAGACTTTGATCTGCCTATTTTTAATGAAGATTTAGAAGTAGAAAAAGGTATGCCGGTTGAGGCGCAAAACTTCAAAGAGTTACTCATTAGTCATGATGGCTTTTTGATATCCTCTCCAGAATACAATAGCTCCTACAGTAGTTTGTTTAAAAATGCGATTGACTGGGCCTCAAGAAAAACCGCTGACGAAGCCCCTATGGCAGCGTATCGAGGTAAGGTTGCAGCTATTATGGCGGCGTCACCCGGTGGACTAGGAGGAATGCGGGTTTTAGTAGTATTACGTATGCTACTTGAAAATTTGGGAACTATGGTTTTACCTAATCAAAAAGCGGTAGGTGGCGCATTTTCCAAATTTGACAGTACGGGAAATATCACCGATGAAAAAACTGAAGCGGCGCTTAAGTCTCTAGGTAAAGAGTTAGTAGAAACCCTAACTAAGTTAAAAAACTAGGTTTAGTTAGGGAGCTCCCTAACTCAGTCAAAAAAGTTATAGTAACAGTTAATTAATACTGGCTTCGGTCAGTAGAAATTCATGTTCTGGATCAACAATTAGGCGTCCAGACATGGCTTCTCTGCCAAGTAACATCAGGTATTTCATTTCAGAACGATCTGTTAGTGTAAGCTCGATACTCCACTGCATGTCGGCTATAAAAATTTCGGTTTCTATAACGTAGCGCCTTTGTTTGGTAGCGTTAGAGCTTTTAACTTTACGTACACTTTTTATTTTCGCTTCTCTTTGCATCAATTTGTTGACATCGTGGGCGTCAGGGTGAATATCAAATCGTACCCATCTTTCTTCGTTTTTTTTGAATTTAACAATATTGTCTACATGGAGTGAAGACGTAGTAGCGCCAGTGTCAACTCTGGCTTCTAAGCCCAGTAATTTAAGTTGTGGAAGGTCACATAACTCCAGTGCGCCAACTAAGTGTTTTTCAGTCATTAAGGTTACTCTTTATTCAATAATAGTTGGGATATCAATGCCCAATTCATCTTGCAAGTTATCTTGTAGTAACCCTAAATGTTCGGCCACTGAATCAGGCTTTCTGAAATACGCAATGTGATACATGGCTTCACCTTCTTGGGTCAATGGGATATTTTGCTTGCCTATCACCACCCCTTCTTCGGGACACAATATTTTACATAACTCAGTTCCATATGGGTCCGCAATAATGGCTAATATTCCTCCTTTATTGACATGGTCACCGAGTTGAGCAACATGGCTAACAAAACCACTTTCAGTTGCCCGTACCCAACCACTTTGACGTGCTACAAACTGAGATATTTTATGGCCTTTGCGTTGGCGTCTATTTAACATGCCGATTTCTCGCATGACATTAATAATGCCTTTTACTCCAGCTCGAATAGAAAATTCATCATATCTGAGCGCTTCTCCTGCTTCATAAAGTAGAACCTTTACTCCAGCATCTCCAGCGGCTTGTCTAAGTGTGCCTGGCCTAATATCAGCATTAAGCAATACCGGTAACCCAAATGATTCTGCCATAGTGAGTGTTTGCGGATCGTCTAAGTCGGCGCGGATTTGCGGTAAATTACTACGGTGAATGGCACCGGTGTGTAAATCGATCCCCACATCACATTTCGACACTATTTCATGCAGAAATAAATGTGCCAGTCTACCTGCAATTGAGCCCTTAGAACTCCCAGGGAAGCTGCGGTTTAGATCTCGTCTATCAGGAAGGTAACGGCTTTGATTTAACACGCCATAACCATTCACAATCGGCACTGCAATTAAGGTGCCGCGAATCGATGTTAATGCTTTACTTTTGAGTAATCTATTGACGATTTCGATACCATTTAATTCATCGCCGTGAACCGCACCACTAACAAACATTATTGGGCCTTCTCGTTTGCCGCGTTGCACATGTACTGGCATTGACATTCTGGTATCTGTATACAAAGGAGGCATAGGCAATTCAATGCGTTTGGTTTCACCGCGTTTTACTACTATTCCACCAATTTCAAGCTCTTTCATTTGCCTATGTCCTTTGTTTTTATTCGATGTGGCATTTTTTAGTAGAAGGGAAAACAACGCCGGTTATTGACGTTTAAAAGATTAATTACAGTTACACCCCGTAAATCACTAAGTTTCGCATATTACGTGGAGCCTTAGCTTTACGTAAAGCGTTATTTTACTTGGTGTATAAATCAAATTTAGCTGGACTTGATAGTTGTGTATACTTTGCGTTTTTAGCGCATTTACAATCCAAAGAGTTTTATGGAATCTATAAAGAGTATTTTTGAGAATAAGCTTATCCTAACTTTTACCATTACGTTTATGGCACTTCTAGTAAAATACGTATTAGTAAAATTGGTGCGTAAACAAGCTAAGAGCAAAGGTGAAGACCGACGAGACTTAGTTAACAACGTTAAGAATTTTCTTAATTTTGTACTACTAGTGAGTTTATTTAGCCTTTGGGCTGCGGAGATGCAAAAGTTTGCATTTTCGATCGCCGCTTTTTCTGTTGCCATTGTATTGGCGACGCGAGAATTTATTCAATGCATTATTGGCTTTTTCTATTTAGTGTCGACTCGGCCGTTTCGCATAGGTGATTGGATTGAAGTTGAAAAGTTTGTAGGAGAAGTATCTGCCACCGATTGGATCAAAAGTACCTTGTTGGAAGTAGACATAAAAACCTATGAGTACACAGGTAAAACTCTATTTATTCCCAATAATAAGTTGATGATAAGCCCAATTAAAAACTTAAACTTTCTAAAACGTTACGCGACCCATCATTTTCAAATTGTCCGCGATCAAAGTGTCAATCCTTACGGCATTATTCAGAAGGTGATCACTAATGCCAAAGCCTATTGCGCTGATTTTAATGATGTAGCTGTTCGCTACAATCAAATGTTGGAAAGGCGCTTAGATGTAAAAATCGCAGGTCCTGAACCACATATTACAGTGTCTACATCAGAGCTAGGCGATAACGTAGTGGAAATCACTATCTTTTGCCCAACAGAGCGAGCAATAGAAATCCAACAAGCGATAATAAAAGATTTCATGGATTTTTGGTACGCAGAAAAAGAAAAGCAAATTAATCCATAATCTAGATTTGGTTAAGGAAAAGCGAATTTAAACCAAGTACAACATAGTAAAAACTGTGTTTGCTTTTGTTATGGCTTTGGTCTTTCTCCTAGCTCTGCATATAAACTTGTTCTGATAGTTTTTCTTCAGTTGCGTTTGACAATATAACGCTGATAAGGACCTCGCTATGATGTATGCCATTAATTTATAGGGGAGTTACGAGTCATATACTGTCAATTGTGGATAAAATCCGTTAAAATCCGCGTCCTTTAATTTCGAGTGCAATCCTGTTAATTATGTTTGAAATCAACCCAGTACATAACGCTTTAGCGGATATAAAACAACGTGCTGAATCGCTTCGGGGGTATCTTTGACTATGATCAAAAGAAAGAACGTCTTGAAGAAGTGAATCGCGAATTAGAAAGTCCGGATGTTTGGAATCAACCTGAGCGTGCACAAGCTTTAGGTAAAGAAAAAGTCGCCCTTGAATTGGTCGTTGAAACTATCGATTTATTAGAGCAGGGCAGTGAAGACGTCGAAGGTTTGGTTGAATTAGCTGTTGAAGCTGAAGATCAAGATACCTTTGATGAAGCTCAATCTGAATTAGCCGAATTGATGAAAAAACTCGAAGTGCTTGAGTTTAGGCGCATGTTCTCAGGCCCCAATGACTCCAATTATGGGTATATAGATATTCAGTCTGGATCGGGTGGTACAGAAGCTCAAGATTGGGCCAATATGTTGCTACGCATGTATTTACGTTGGGGCGAAGCCCATGGATTTAAAACAGAATTAATTGAAGTTTCTGACGGTGATGTAGCTGGTATCAAAAGTGCTACGATTAAGTTTAGCGGTGAGTATGCCTTTGGTTGGATCCGTACTGAAACTGGCGTACACCGATTAGTCAGAAAATCGCCATTTGATTCTGGTAGTCGCAGGCATACCTCTTTCGCCTCGGTTTTTGCTTATCCAGAAGTGGATGACGATATTGAGATTGAAATTGATCCCTCTGAATTGCGCATCGATACTTATCGCGCATCAGGGGCTGGTGGACAACACGTAAACCGTACTGACTCAGCTGTGCGGATTACTCATGAACCCACTAATATAGTGGTGCAGTGTCAAAATGACCGTTCGCAGCATAAAAACAAAGCACAGGCTATGAAACAGTTAAAGGCCAAGCTGTATGAACATGAAATGCTCAAACAGAATGAAGAAAAACAAATTATGGAAGACGGCAAGTCCGACATAGGTTGGGGAAGCCAAATTCGCTCTTATGTATTAGATGATTCACGCATAAAAGATTTACGTACTGGGGTGGAAAGCCACAATACACAAGCCGTACTAGACGGCGATTTAGACAAATTTATTCAAGCCAGCTTAAAATCTGGTCTGTAATACCTTACTCAGCAAAGAAATATCAGGAAAGTTGATGACCGAACAAACACAAGATGAAAATAAGTTGATTGCAGAGCGCCGCGCTAAACTTTCTCAAATAAGAGAAAACTGCGAATCCAATGGTTTTCCGAATACCTTTCGTCGTGAATTTTACAGTGATGAATTGCAGCAAGCTTTTGGTGACTATGAAAAACCGGCATTAGAAGAGCTAGGAAAAGTAGTCAGTATTGCTGGGCGTATTTTAGCTAAGCGTGGTCCGTTTTTGTCATTGCAAGATATGACAGGTCGGATTCAGTCCTATGCTTCTAAAGATACCCAAAAAGATATCAAAGAACGCTACGGTAGTTTAGATATTGGCGACATTATTGGAGTAAAAGGCGAGTTACACAAATCAGGAAAAGGTGATTTGTACGTGAACATGTCTGAGTATCAACTATTGACTAAGTCATTACGTCCGCTGCCAGAAAAGTTCCATGGTTTGGCCGATCAAGAAACCAAATATCGTCAACGTTATGTGGATTTGATCACTAACGAGCAAACCCGAAATACTTTTGTTATTCGCAGTAAAATCGTTAGTGGTATTCGAAACTTTTTAACCGAACGTAATTTTATGGAAGTGGAAACGCCGATGTTGCAGGTAATACCTGGCGGTGCAACAGCTAAGCCATTTACTACTCACCATAATGCACTCGACATTGACATGTACTTGCGTATAGCCCCAGAACTGTACTTAAAACGTTTAGTGGTAGGGGGAATTGAGCGTGTTTTTGAAATAAACCGCAATTTCAGAAATGAAGGATTGTCGACCCGACATAATCCGGAATTTACCATGTTAGAGTTTTATCAGTCGTACGCTGATTATCATGATCTAATGAACCTAACTGAAGAAATGTTACGAAAATTAGCACAAGATGTGTTGGGTACTAACATAGTTAAAAATACCACTAAAGACGCTGAGGGCAATGTGGTTAGCGAAGTGAACTACGACTTTGGGAAACCTTTTGCGCGTTTAACTATGAATGAAGCGGTGATTAAATACTGGCCGCAAGCCAATGTCGAAGCAATTAATGATCCTGAAAACCATTTGCCAGAGTTAAAAGCTATGGCTAAACAGTTACACATCAAAGAGCCTGAAGTAGACGGGATTTGGGGTGCAGGAAAATATCTGTGTGAAATTTTTGAAGCGACGGCTGAAGAGAAACTTGATCAACCAACCTTTATTACTGCCTATCCTTGGGAAGTCTCACCATTGGCCCGCAGAAACGATGACAATAGTTTTGTCACTGACCGTTTTGAATTTTTTGTGGGCGGACGCGAGCTCGCAAATGGTTTCTCGGAGTTAAATGATTCAGAAGACCAAGCAGAGCGTTTCCGTAAACAAGTTGAAGAAAAAGATGCGGGTGACGATGAAGCTATGCACTTTGACGAAGATTATATTCGAGCTTTGGAATACGGCTTACCTCCAACCGCTGGTGAAGGCATTGGTATCGACCGTTTGGTAATGTTGTTTACAGACAGCCCAACTATTAAAGATGTCATTTTATTCCCGCATATGAAGCCAGAAGTACCGGCTGAATAAGTTGAAGAACCTTTCTAAAAAGGACGCTACGGCGTCCTTTTTAGTTTTTAGGAATAGCTATTTAAATCAGTCGACTTAATAATTAACGGTACCCGTTATTCGAGCAATTTTATTTGCTCAAGCATTCGCTGATTATAGGGCACTTCGATCTGTAATGTTGTGGCTTTGGCGGTGACGTAACCATTAATAAAGTCTATTTCACTAGGACGATTGTGTTTAATATCTTGATGCATTGAGGAATAATTATTAGCTGTAGCGCTGATTACCTGTCGCACGTTTGTAACTAGTTCAGCCTTACTAACCGAATAACCGGTGGCACCCATTACGCTGGAAACTTCATCGCAAATTTTGTGAATGGTTTCTTGATATTTAGCATTTGTAAGTTCGCCATTTTTAATGTTGTAGATTGCAGTGAGTGGGTTAATCACCGCATTAACTGCTAGTTTTTTCCATAACGCCAAACTGATATCTTGATGCCAATGACTGGGTGGAAGAAGGGCAGAAAGTATCGGCTCAATAGCGTGTCTTACCGTTTCATCAACGTCATTTATCCAGCCCAAATGAGTTTGTCCTAATCCCGTTTCTATTAGAGTATTTGTATCGGGCTTAAATGCTCCGTAACTAGTGGTCGCGGCAATCAATGGGTTGTTAGGTAGCATTTCTTTTACTTGTTCTATGGTGCCCATACCATTGTGAAGCAGTACTATTAAATGCTGTGGATGTATATATGAATGCAATTGCTTGAGCACTGCCAATACTTGATAGGCTTTGACAGGCAATATTAGTAAATCAAATGGCTGTGGTTTGCTGATGAGTGATATTTTAGGAGTCAAACTATGGGATTCGCCCGATATGTCTGTCAAATGTATGGGGGATTGCTGTGATTTTACTAAATGTTGATAATCGTAGCCAAGTTGCCGGCATTTAAAGCCGATTAACCCTCCTATTGCACCGCTGCCTACGATGGCTAGTTTCGGGCACGTAACTTGCGAGTTATTCTGCATGATCGGGTTGATAATATTTGCTAACGGGCCAACTTAATGCCCAAGGTGATGCCAACTTTGCAATTTGCTGTTGTGTCTCGCCCTGCAAAAATACTTTGCCACTAGTAGGTGGGCATAACACACAAATAGGTTGTTGTTGATAGGTAAAACGAATGCAATAAGCGTGCAGGTAAGTGCGTTCAGAACTTTCGCCTTTGTACAAACTATCCCCCAATATTGGACTGCCAATACTTTTTAAGGCCACCCGAATTTGATGGGTTTTGCCGGTAAGCGGTTTAATCAAAAATAATCTTAAACCAGGGGAAGCGGCGAAGCTAAAAAACTGGCTTACCGCGACTGAGGTTTGACTATTATGTAACATCCATTTTCCATCTCGGACTTTTTTCATGCCGCCCGTTACGGTGCCTTGTTTTTTCTTAGGTTTTTTAGCCGAGACGGCTAGATAGTATTTTTCAATGTGTTTCTGCTCAAATAAATCACCAAATATGGCGGCGGCCTGTGGGTGTTTTGCGAGGACCAATATACCTGAAGTGATCTTGTCTAATCGATGCACCAGCCATAATTTTTCAACATTAAGCTGTTGGCAAAGTATGGGTAAAATTCCTGATTGTTGCGTTTCATTTTGTACTGAAATAGCATGAGGCTTATCGACTATTACAAAATCTGGATGGTCGAACAAGATTTCAATCAAAGCTGACAAAACTTGCCGTTACTCTAGCAGTTGTAATGCACTAACGTAGTCTAAATTATCAATTGCTAATTTAAGTTCAGTTAGTTTTTCAGCTGATAAATTCAAAGATGGACCGAAGTTTTGCATTTTACTATCAGAAATAAACTCATTGCGTTTTAAAGCTGCGATGAGTTGCGCTTTATCATCTTGCGCTGGTTCAATATCTGGAGTGACTTCTCCATTATTTTCAGCTGAATAATTTTTTACTCGAGTTAGTGTTTGCTCAAGCACCTTCAAAAATTTATCAAGGGATTGTTCGGTTGATTCATTGACTAAATCGTTTTCAAATTCTTTGCAAGCGTTGTGCAAAGCTTTCAATCCAATATTGCCACTGACACCTTTTACCGTATGCACTTCTTGTTTGGCAGCACTATAGTTTTGTTGCTGTAACGAATCCTTTAGTTGCGTATCAAAATGTTGATATTGATTGATAAATTTGTCTAAAATCTTTACCAGTAGCGATTGATTACCGCTGAATTGATTGATGGCAAACTGGGTATCAAAAATATCTATATCAGAGCCTGTCAAAATAGGATTTCCTTCAATGTAGTTAGGCATTTAATAATCGACATTTATTCTAGCAAATAAATGGCTAAATTAGATACCCGAAATATTTTACCGAAATCACGGGTCGAATAACCTTCCAAATGCACACTATATTTGGAAGATAAACAGTCCCTAGTTACTTTATTTATAAACAGCAGGTAGACTACAACCCATAAGCAGTTTTTCTTTTTTAGTTGGATGGTATTTTGCAAGTAAAACAGACATCTTTTATAGAACGTTTAAATGTATTACAAGACCAAGCAGTGGCACAAACTTTAACTGCAATACGTCACGGTGTAGAGCGTGAGACTTTGCGCATAAACCCTGATGGCGGTTTGGCACAGAGCCCTCATCAAAAGGCATTAGGATCGGCGCTGACCCACGACTTCATTACTACCGATTTTTCTGAGTCTTTGTTGGAATTTATCACACCGCCAGAAGTGTCCGTGCAAAAAACTATCGCACAGTTAACTGACGTGCATAAATTTACGGTTGCAAATATAGGCGATGAACGATTATGGCCTATGAGTATGCCTTGTTTTATTGAGAATCAAGACGCGATCCCTATCGCTAACTTTGGTTCTTCCAATGTAGGAAAAATGAAAACGCTCTATCGAGTTGGTTTAAAAAACCGCTATGGGAGTATGATGCAGGCTATTTCTGGAGTGCATTTCAATTTTTCGCTTCCTGATGAATTTTGGCAAAATTGGCTAGAAAAAACTACGGGGGAGAAAGCAGATAAAGACGCTATTTCTGCTGGGTACTTTGGATTGATTAGAAATTACCGTCGTTTTTGCTGGTTGATCCCATTTTTGTATGGCGCATCTCCCGCTATTTGTGGTTCATTTATCAAAGGCAAGGAAACTAAACTACCTTTCAAAAGATTGGGCAAGGGTACCTTTTATCTGCCGTATGCGACCTCACTTAGAATGAGTGATTTGGGATATACCAATAGTGCGCAGTCTGGATTAAATATTTGTTATAACCAAGTTGATTCGTATATTGCTTCTTTAAGAGCTGCAATTAATCAACCTTCTTCGGTTTACCAGAAATTTGCGGGCAAAAAGGATGGTGAATACCAGCAATTAAATGCCAATGTGTTACAAATTGAGAACGAATTGTATTCTCCTATTAGACCCAAGCAACCCACTTTGCCATTAGAGAAACCCTCGGTGGCGCTGCATAAAAGGGGGGTAAGCTACATCGAGGTGCGAGCACTAGACGTTAATCCATTTAGTGCTATTGGTATCGAAGAAAATCAATTCTACTTTCTTGATATTTTCTTGTTGTATTGTGTTACTCATCCTAGTGAAATGATGGATGCACGGCAATACCACGAAACAGAGTTGAATTTACGTGCAGTAGTAGATCATGGTCGAGATCCTCAAATTATGCTCTCTAATGAGGGGAAATCTGTAGGCTTATCGACTTGGGCTCTACAGTTGTTTACTGATATGCAGAAAGTGGCTTTGGTATTAGATGAAGCAAATAATACCAATAAGTTTACAACTGCATTGCAGCTCGAGAGACAAAAAATACTCGATCCCAGTTTGACTCCTTCCGCTAAAATCTTACAACAATTAATCAGTCAAGAATGTGACAATGGAACCTTAGGGTTAGCTCTGGCAGAAGACTATAAAAATCAACTGCTAGAATCTGACTATCAATTTATGGATGCTGAGGTTTTAAGTGAGCACGCCAGATTGTCACTTGAGAAGCAACATATTATTGAACAGCAAGATACAGTTTCGTTCGATGACTTTCTAAGTAGTTATTTTTCGGTGGAAGATGTTTATTGACCTAACAGCCAAAAAAAAAGCCTGATAAATATCAGGCTTCAAAGCTACTACCAGGGAAAACACATAATAACTAGAACACGTTAATTAAGAGTAGGATATGAATAAAAAGTTCACAAAGAAACATCATATTTTTGTAGTTGTTTTTACAACCTTGCTTTGCACCTTATTTTTAGGGGCTTGCACTACCACTCCTCCCAAAAACATTAGTAATATTTGTGATATTTTTACTGAAAAACGAGACTGGTTCGAGACTGCGACCGATATGAGGGATAAATGGGGAGTACCAATTCACGTACCTATGGCGATGATGTATCAAGAGAGTTCGTTTAAGGCGAAAGCTCGTCCACCTAAGGATTATTTCTTTTTTGGGTTAATACCTTGGGGGCATGTGAGCAGTGCTTACGGATATTCACAAGCAAAGACACCAACTTGGGATGATTATAAGCGAGAAACTAATAACTCTTGGGCTGAACGCTCAGATTTTAGTGACGCCATGGATTTTATGGGATGGTTTATTAGCAAAACCAATACAGTAAACGGGATCTCTAAGTGGAATGCCGAATTACAGTATCTTAATTATCATGAGGGCTGGGGCGGATATAGCCGTGGTAGTCATCATAATAAAGCGTGGCTGAAAGACGTAGCGAAAACTGTCAACGCACGTGCTTTGCGGTATGCCACCCAATTAAAAACTTGTGAAGAAGAGTTATCTAAAGGATGGTTTTGGAGATTATTTAGTTAACCTGAGCTCAGGTTAAGACGTGCCGCGTCTTATGAAGTCAATCTAATAAAAACAATAGGTTATAGTCTTACTATTTATCTAGCCGCCAATTTAATGCATCCAGTGCTGATATTATTGTGTTTATCAAGGCGAGCTTGTGAAGCAATTGCCAGCTATTGAGAGCAAGTTCAACGAAGATAGGCGCAATAATAGCGGTGCTGGACGGTATGGCTTATCCCGAGTTCAGGTTA
>NZ_JBDVXF010000037.1:0-2516 GCF_039964565.1 Paraglaciecola sp. | reverse complement strand
CGTCGCCAACTCGTCCGGTGGGGGGAGTAATCCTTCATGGTTTAGGTGGAATAACTCTACGCCTGATTATCTTGACAACGGAAGTGAACCTGCCTGGTGGGCCTTTCAGACTCCAACCGATGGAGATAGCTATGTTGGGTTGGTAACAGGTCCCACAGGGCGTGAAGGTATATCCCAAGATTTAGATGACCCACTAACTGCCGGAAATACCTATACACTCACGTTTGATGCAGAAGCAGGTAAGTATGCTGGCGTTACTTACAACTCCGAACCGGCATTTGACGGAGTCGTATATCTTGAAATATTTGGCAGTCCAGTAGCGGGGCAAGATGGTACAGGCGGGACGGGTCTTCCTCAAGGCGCTGTTTCACTTGGTTCCGTCGCAGTTTCTTTTAATGGTAATGAATTTGCTGATGGTATGAGTGGCTACACATTCGAATTCACACCGACCTTTGACATTCAAACGTTGAGCTTTGCACCTGTTTACGGCGGTGAGTATGGACAGAACGAAGCCATCGCAATTGATAACGTAATGTTGGTCTGTTTTACCCGTGGTACACGGATATTAACTGACGAAGGTGAGAAGGAAGTGGAAACACTTTCTCCAGGAGACTTAATTCAAACATTGGATAATGGTCTTCAGCCGGTTCGATGGATTAGCAAAACAAAACGTCAGGCAAAAGGTAAATTTGCACCAATTTGCATTAAACGCGGTACGTTAGACAATAAGCGTGATTTATACGTTTCACCACAACACAAAATGTTATTGACCGGTCGGCAAGCTGAAGTTCTATTTGGAGAAGAGCAAGTGTTAGCAAGTGCCGTTAGCTTATTAAACGACATAACTATAACGCGAGCAGAGGGTGGTGAAGTAGAATATTTCCACGTCCTATTTGATCAACATGAAATTATTTATGCAGAAGGTTCACCAACTGAGAGTTTTTACCCAGGCGAAACCACTTTATCACAAATGGATAGTAATACATATGATGAACTCATAGAGTTGTTTCCAGAATTGGAAATTGGCGGAACTAAAGCCTATGGTGAACCTGCAAAATATTGTTTAAAAAGTTACGAGACCGCATTAATGTCAAAATCATTGATTTTGTCTGACGGGTAAAAAACACAGCGTGTGAAATCAATCGATAATATTTCGAGTTTAGTCAATTTCATTGTAAGCGGCGTTCTAAATCTTGCAAACACCGCTTACATTAGGTGATGTCTTGCCATCAGTGAAACAAGTCGCGTACTTGATGTAAGACACTTCAATGAGCGCTCTGCCAGCAATGCTGTTGGGGCCAATCGCTAGGGCCTCTTCTAGGTAGTAGATAGCGTCTTCAAGCCTTCCGAGACCGTGGCGCAGGCAACATAAATTTTGGTTTATCTTTATTGGGGTATCGTAGAATCTGGTTTTTTCTCCAAAAGGGGATAGTTCGGGATCTGCAATTTCAATGGATAGTTCGGCTCGACGGTAATCGTTTTGGTAGTCGAGCGGTGTTTTCGTTTTTTTGGAGCTACTCAACAATGTGGTCAATAATCTTCTAATTTTCATACGTAAGGTTCACAAATTTCAACGCAAGCATGTCTTCTGCTGCTACATTAGCAGACGTTCGTTGCGTACGCAGCAGTCAACACTCTGGGCTCTCAGCCGCCGTTAGATCGGTTGCAGGATCTTCGACTGACACATCGCTTACGCCCAGCAGATCCGGCCCTTAGCAGCGATCTGTAGCGACTGTGATTAGTTGCGAAGTTGGGCCACAAAGTTGACTTTGGCGTACTACTATGGCGTTGATCTCAATATTTCTCAACTACAACCTTCTATTGCGGAGCAAGGGCGCATACTTATGCTGCTTGGCTCACCTATATTTCGACGACGAACAATGGTGGCCTTTTCCTCGCCCTATTGGCCCGTTATGGTTGTGTTGCTGCAGCCCAGAGTGATCTTCGGGTGATTGTATTTGAAACGTGAAAAGGCGACTTGCTTTGGACGCGGACGATTTTGATGACTACTGGGTCCAGTCGCCCAAAGGCGAGCCAACGCCCACCGAACCAGCTTTGTAGATCGACACAATCGATGGCGTGAAACCACTTGATGAACAGTTTGGCGTCGCAGTTTTGAAGACCGTGCCGGATGCGTTATATGAACCATTATTCGGCCAGCCTGACGACACACCACTGCATACCTACGCGATCCTTGATGCGGCCAAATTTCCAAACCTGCCCGAACTGCTGGAGGTATCTGGCCTCGTGCACCGCTGCCTGTTCAAGGGCGATGCGTTTGACGAATTGAAGGATGTGGCCCCATAGATCGTCCAGCTTGAAGACGGCAATGCCTTCACCCGCAATCTGTTCACGCAAACCGACGCCCCGTGGCACCTCTGGGACGCAGAGGCTGGGATTTATGTACGGTCAGGTGGCACGTTGGATGACATGTGGAAGCATTTTCGGAAATTCACACGGGTGCAAGATGAACAGGGGAAGTGGTTTTATTTCAGGTTCTGGGAAACACAATGCCT
>NZ_JBDVXF010000036.1:0-6950 GCF_039964565.1 Paraglaciecola sp. | reverse complement strand
AGGCGTAGAAATGGTAATGCCTGGTGACAACTTGAAATTCAAAGTTGAGCTAATTCACCCAATCGCGATGGACGAAGGTTTACGCTTCGCAATCCGTGAAGGTGGCCGTACTGTAGGTGCTGGCGTAGTAGCTAAAATCCTATAAGTAACAAGCTTACTTATCCAAAGAAGGTCACTTAGGTGGCCTTTTTTTATGGGGGCGATTTTAAATCGGCAATTGGGTGACGAATAAAAAGTAGGCTTTTAGGCCTACTTTTTGGATAGTGCAATAAAGATTTTAATTACATTGCCCCTTATTGGTTTCATCAGCAGTCACTAAAAAGGGGAAGAGTAACGTACCAGCTAATTCCAACGCTTGTTGTGTTGGCACATTTTCGGCCCCAATCACTTCTAGACTGTAATCACCAAACACAAATATTTGAAGTAACAAGAAGGCTTTGCCGTCATCATTGAGCACTATGGTATGTATACTTCTATTGCCTTCTGGTGTGGTTACTTCTAGGGTTAAGGCAATATCGGTGAACTCCGATTTTTCCAGTAGGTCAGCAAATAATACCCACTCCAGAATACTGGGGGAGCTTTGACCATGATCGGTATGGTTAACACAGTTTAAATAATTGTGAGAAAAACTAATTTGTTCTGGTAGAGCAAATTTTTCTTCAGTAGCAATAGTGTAGCCCAGTCGTTTATGTTCGCTGTCGGTAAATTCGACACGCAATGTCTCCTCAGGTACCGCACCCTCTATCGCAATGGTAACAATCAGTTCGTCTGGGATAGGGTTGTCGCTAAAGACTCGGATCCCGCCGGGTAGCTCTTCCACTTGCAATCCGTCTGCTAGGCCTTCGGGGAAGGTGACACTTGTCCAGCGAGGTTTTTGTAAACCAAAAATAAACTCAAAATCATAAATTTGGCCAACTAAATCGTCTGGTAGGTCGATTAGTACATCATGCTCCCCTTCGCCTGCGGTATCAAATACGCTATTAGTCGCAAAACGTCTAGTCTGTTCATGCACATGGACATTTTTCGTGGCTTTTTGTTCTTCCGCTAGCTTGTCGTCGGCGGCAGTCGCTGCATCAGCTGCAGCGTTCCAGCTATCGGTATCTATGCCGACTAAGTTGTCTAAAAATGCCATTTCGTCGGTGGCAAAATATTGGCCATCTGCGTCTTTTCTATTAAAGTGCTTAGTGTCTTCTCCAGAGCCTGTGTAGATGTTCTCTACTAAGTCTTTTACATTTGGTACAAATCCGCCACTGAAGCAAGAGACCATTTCCATCATGATATGTACACCATTGTCAGACAAGGGCTTAAGCAACTCACGAAAGGCATCATCCCAAAGCACTTCATTACCCCAAAGGTTGATGCCTTCGTGGAAGGCTATTTGGTCTTCCTTATCACCATCTAAATTCCAGTCGACACCGCCGTCAATGATATCAATGAAATAGTCACCGTTAATATCGCGGCCCATTTCTTGCCATGATTCGCCAACTAAGCGTTCTGCTACATATCGCTCACCGTCCCAGCGGAGTCGCACATCGTTTTTTCCATCACCATCGGTATCCCAACCGTTACTATAATAGACTCTATCGCCAAGCGTGCGGTCGATTAACCAAGAAACCGGAATACCCCAATCACTATCAGTGGTATCACCGTCACCGTTTATATCTACACCGCCTAACTCGGTTTCACTTACTATATTGTCGCCATTAGAATTTTCACCTAGATATATCCATTGCTCTCCATTCCACCTATAAACAAAGACATTACCTGTTTCGTCTTTCTTAATGAGCCAAGTTTGTTCTTGAAACACAAAGGAGTCAGAGATAACTCGGGTTTTAGCCCTTGCATCAAACGTAAAAGTATTTTCATCATGCAATTTACCATTGTTGGCTTCGTCTCCCGAAAAAGCAGGACGTGCACCTACATAGCCTTGCTGTTGGTTATTGCCTATGCCGTGGTCGGTAACAAAAATAGTGAGGGTGCAACTGCCGGGCATATCATTGGCGAGCTTTTCAAAGTGAGTTTTAATCGTTTCATTAGTGGTTTTTTGGTCAACTATATTGCTACCGTTAACTGATATCTCGCCACCATCGTTATAAAACACTTCTATTTGCTCATCTGTAAACCCTAAGTCTTTCATTTTATTAAACTTGGCGACCACATTGTTTTCATAACGTTTGTGATTGTTGGACTTATCAACCCCCCCACTGATGATCACAGCACGATCACAATCCTGTGCTTGTGTGCCGGTTAATTGGGTTTTAAATTGAGGCTTCGGTAATGTGGCAAATAAGTCGCTTTCCGGGTAATTATGCTGTAAGCCGGATGTTTTTGGTGAATTTTCAGGCGATAACTCAGATTTTAAGAAGATATTGTCCCATGAATTATTTTGCTCAAAGGGTTTAAGCAATGAATACTTTTCAACTGTAATTAAAGGTGTTGGTTGTATAGACATTTCGCCGGATTCTGTGGCGTAATCTTTAATTTCACCGTACACCATAATCATATCACCTTGCCAAGAATCAGGCGGCAACACCCCATCAAGGCGTAAAAAAGTATGATGCGGAAATGCTTCATCGACTTCTAAGCGCAGCATGTTATCCACTAAAAATGCGTCACCATCTTCATTGATATCGGTGTTGCCGAAGTAACCCATCACCCAGACTTTGTCGCCTAAACGCTGCTGATATTCAAAATACAATTCATTGATCAAAAGTGAATCTTCTAACAATGCTGTGGCTACTTCATTGCCTTTCACTGGGTTAACTACAACTTCTGTTGTGGCAGTAGCTGTTGCACCATCATTGTCGCTAATGGTGACTTGAAACGTGAGGGTTTCTAAAGCGTTTAAGGTTGGTGAGGTAAAGGTTGGTGAAACTACAGAGTTATCAGATAGGGCTACTGCAGTACCTGCACTTTGGCTCCATTGATAGCTTACGATAGTGCCATCAGAATCGTTACTTGCGCTGGCATCTAAAGTGACTAACACCGCTTTATCGACACTTTGATTACTACCTGCATTGGCAATAGGGGGAATATTGCTATTTTCAGGGGCGGAGCTGTCGTTATCACTGCCCCCACAGGCTAATAAAGAAATAAAAAAGGCGATAACGACTAGCCTAGTGAGTAGATGTTTTTTAGCTTTCATGAAATCCTTCCAAACAAGCCTTAACTTGAAATTAATTAAGCGCCACATGGCCATTCCAGATGGCCCTTAAAGATATAAGTCAGCTTGATGGATTTGTTTTTGAAAGCTTTTGAAAAGTTGTGAAAGTAATTTAAATCAATTGCTTACACTAATTGTTAGCAGTAGTTTTAGGCTCGTTTTCAAAAAATGGTAAAACTAGTTGGTAAAGTTTTTTGGCTTCGACTGCGACCCCCTGACCTTGGTATTGCTCTATGATGTTCTGCTGAGTTTGGGTAAGCACTATGGTGTAAAACAAAAACGGGGTGTGGTTATTTTTCTCCCGTAGAGCTTTAAGCAAGTTGAGCCCCGCTAATACTTCGCCATCGCGGCCCATATCAGAGATAATGACCCCAAATTCATACAGCTCAAGGCTGGTGAGTGCTTCCTCAGTGCTAACAACTTGATAAACAGTGATGTGATGCTTTTCCAAAAAACGTTTTTCAGTGAGATTGTTCTGAGGGTTATCGTCTACCCATAGAAGACGTCCGATCGAATTTACTGGTTCACTTTTTTGTAATGGTTGCGGCTGATTGCTAACTAAATGCCAAACTACGCCACATATCAATATTAGACCCGTAAATAGTGACCATTTCCCTCGAGTGCTTACCAAAAATGGTTGGTCAGGAGTATGTTTAATTTTTGTTGGCACTGGTTGCGGTTCTATTTTTAAAATTTGGTCTCCTAGGTGGCTAGCTAAGCGGTATCCGCGACCATGTAAGGTTTGAATTACTTCTTGCTGATAACCATTTTGTTTAAAAAGTTGTCGTGCGTCTGATACTAATTTAGAAATAGACCAATCAGACACCACAGTATCAGGCCAGAGTGCTTCAATAAGTTGACTTTTGCTGCAATGATTGGGGTAATGATTGACTAGCTCAATGAACAAGTCAGGCAAGCGTTGGTCTGCCTTCACTACTTTTTTGTGAATGCTTAGTTGTTTACTAAGAGTATTGATTTCAAAACAAGCAATTTGATATATCATATTATTTAACGCTTAAGGGATAACACCATCATAGCTGTAAATTTTAATCAGATCTAATGCACTACCAAGCATATGATTAGATGTCGAGTTGTTGACCAACAGTTAGTTTTTTTAAGTGACCGTCTCATTTTCATATGCTTTTTGTGTTTTTGGCAAAGGTTAATAGGTGAAGCGATACAAAGGTGCAAGGTAGTTAGCCATTTTATAAAGGCTTAAACAAATTTTAGACCCAGAAGAGAAGCACCGCTTCTAAGTGTCAATTAATCGTCTTATTAGGAAGGTAAACATGCAATATAGCGTGCTAGGCAGTAGTGGGGTAAAAGTCTCGAGAGTGTGCTTAGGTAGTATGACTTGGGGATTACAAAATTCGCAAATAGAAGCAAATGAACAAATCGAATACGCTTTAAACCAAGGCGTCAATTTTATTGATACAGCTGAACTATACCCAGTTCCACCTTCTGGGGATAAATATGGTGGAACTGAAACCATAATTGGAAACTGGCTCGCACAGAATCCAACTCGACGTAAGGATTTAATACTCGCCAGCAAAATAGTGGGTCCTGGATTGTCTTACATTCGTGGTGGCGCAAAAATTACAGGTGAAAGTGTTATTGAAGCGGTTGATGCTTCACTAAAGCGCTTACAAACTAGTTATATCGACCTTTTCCAATTGCATTGGCCAAACCGCCTTTCTCCGCATTTTGCCAAACATTGGCCGGGGAAAGTCAAGTTTTCTAGCGTTGAAACCGAACATGAAACCAACGGTATGCTGGAGATCTTACAAGCGCTTGATAGCTGCGTGAAAGCTGGAAAAATTCGTTTTTGTGGTTTATCAAATGAAACACCTTGGGGCATAAATGCTTATCTAAAGTTAAGCCAACAATATGCCTTACCTAGAATGGTATCGGTTCAAAACGAATTCAGTTTGTTACATGCCAAAGATTGGCCGTATTTAATTGAGAATTGTGTCCGTGAAGACTTAGCCTACTTACCTTGGTCTCCATTAGCGGGCGGGGTATTAAGTGGCAAGTATTTACAAGGTAACTTGCCCAAAGGCAGCCGTTGGACCTTTGAGCAAAGAAATGGGATCTTTCGAGATACACCGGCAACTCATGCGGCTACTGCTAAGTATGTAGATTTAGCGAAAACTCATAACGTCACTCCATCACAACTCGCTTTGGCTTGGTGTGATCAAGTGGATGGCGTCACCTCAACAATTATAGGTGCAACTAACATGGCGCAATTAAAAGAAAACATTGCCGCTTTTAGTAACCCATTGTCACACGACCTTATCTCCTCAATTGGGCAAGTGTTTAGAGAATACCCTGTTCCATTTTAAACTTTATACCTATAACACCCGTTCTGATTAATACTCGAATTCTGAAGTGTTATAGGTAACTTTCCATGGTCAAGCTGTCGCTATGGACAATTACAAATTGATGCAAGTGATCGCTTTGTAATACGGTTGAACTATTTTATTCTAATCCTACAAACAGTAACAAAAGAAGACATCTCTAATTATGATTTTTAAAAACAACCCCTTTGTTTTTGCTACCGCTTTATTTGCTCTGTTGTCGTTTAATGTACAAAGCACAATAGTCGAAATTCGAACATCACTTGGTGTGGTTGAGGTGAATTTATTTGATAATACCACCCCTGCCACGGTCGATAATTTTCTAAGCTACGTTAACTCTGGAGCCTACTTTAATAACGTAGTGCATAGATCTGTAGGTGGGTTTATCGTGCAAGCAGGTGGCTACCAATACAATGGGCCAATCACCGGTAGTTTCGCCCTCGATGAAATCGAGAAAGGTAGTTCCGTTGTCAACGAACCCAAGTTGTCTAACGTACGCGGTACAATTGCTATGGCGAAATTAAGCAATCAAGCAAATAGCGCGACTTCAGAATGGTTCATTAATTTATCAGATAACAGCGCAAACTTAGACTTACAAAACAGCGGCTTTACGGTATTTGGCCAAGTAACTGAGGAAGGAATGCAAATAATTGATGCCATTGCCGACCTAAGTTTGATGAATGCTGGTGGTGCTTTTAGCGATTTACCTATACGCAATTATACCCAAGAAGATGTCGATAATGATGAACCTATTACTGATGAGAATTTGGTTATCATTTCGGACGTAGTTGTCATTGATTCAGACGTTGCTACGGCTGCTAACCTTAATCCTGCTACTAATACTCTAATCACTGCGTCTAATGGTGGTGGTGATTCGGGGTCTGGTGGTGGTGCTTTTGGCTGGTTATTGTTGCTAGGTGGTCTGGCAATGGTTTATAGAAATAGACAACTGAAGTCGTAATTAACGCGCTTATTATTCACGCTTAATATGTCGCAGCGAAAGTTGCAGCGAAAAGAGCGCTGCATTCATCGTTTCTCGGGCAGTCTAACTGCCCTTTTAAGGCCTCTAGCAACGTTATAAACTAATTTACCTAAGTAGGTAATAGATTGTTTTATGACGTGTCTACCGTTCTTTAGAGGGCGCTATAACGTCCACCACTTTTTGTTCAATCCTTATATCGCTTCAGAAATAAATTCCCGTAACGATAAGTACTGCAGTCACTTAATAGCAATCTCATTAAAGAAGTGGTCATTTCTTTAATGGAATTGCTATAAGAAACGTTTTGGATTTATACCAATCCATCCTAACAATTGATCGCTCAGCGAGGTTTAAAATCACCTAATCAAGGCGTTCGAATGAAGCAATAGTTATTCTATTGTAAGTTCGAGCAACGCAGAGTAGGTGCTTTTAAACCTCGCCCAAAGGGAGA
>NZ_JBDVXF010000035.1:0-67263 GCF_039964565.1 Paraglaciecola sp. | reverse complement strand
GAAATAAGTTGGTAAGTCATTGTTAAAATAATTTGGAACATTCAAGGTATTTGGTGATCAGATCAATCGCCAAACATCTCTAAAGACCAATACCATGAATGAAGTTGTTATTTTGAAGAAGTTCCTTACAGCTGTCACGCCAAATCAATAGGGTCAGAGACGTTGATTTAAATTGAGCCTTTAAAACTCTTCGATTTCCTGTCTCTAATTACATGGATGTACTGATAATTCCGTCAGAGATAAAGACTTTGGGGCTTATGACCTGGGGGGCAGGTTCGTTGAAACCAATGGAGTCACATCGGTTGATTTTTGACTCCATTGATTTTGGTACTTTTTGGAAGCGCTTATTAAGCAATCTTGTGATCCGGTATCGCTTGGATATTATCGGGAAGGGGCATGTTTTCAGCTTCCCACGTGTCAAGCTTTGCTTGCATGTTTATCCAAATAGAAACGCCTGTTCCCGTTGATTCAGAAAGCCTTCTAGCCATTGCGTGAGAGCATTTTGCTTTGCCGTTTGTAAACTCGCTTAATGCTTTTCTCGAAACCCCAAGATAAGTTGCTGCGTCAGTAATAGATATTTTGCGTTCATCCAGTATGGTGAACTTAAAAAACTCACCCGGATGTGATGGCTTTCTAGTTTGTATCATCTTAATCTCCATAATTTCTTTTTTAGAGGCCAGCTAAATGTTTGCTTAATTATTTTGTAATATTAGGTCGGTGTTAAACCGCCTTTATTGATTTGCCATGGTAATCCACCAACACTGCTCCATCATCATGTATTTGGAAGGTGATACGCCAATTTCCAATCACCTCTAGACTATAAACTCCTGCACCTGAGCCTTTCTTTTCTGCAAACTTATTCCCATAAATACTCTTTAAGTCTTTTGGGTGATGTGATGCATCTATCGCGTCTAATATATAGCCTACTTTTTGTAAGTGGTTATCTTGTATGCCAGCTGTGTCGCCATCATAAAAAAACTTTTTAAGCCCTTTATGTTTAAAACTCTTGATTGCCATGGCAGATCCCTCTCGTGCTGGTAGTCATTTGTATAGTTCTAATTTGTTATAGTCGTATCTAAAAACCTCTGCCAATCTCATTACCTTAGAAGCTAAGGTTTAATTTTATAGGATGCAGTAAATGATTGATTTAAATGTAACGTGTAACGTATCGCGTGTCAAAATAATCTGCGAGGTTAGGTTCGTTGAAAGCGGTTGAATTAAATAAACGATACTATCGGAACACGAAATCAATAGGGTAAGAGACGTTGATTCCATTGATTTTTTAACTAGCACTAACATAACAAACAAGTTTCTACTTTAAATGCCTCCCGCCATCAAGATGTATAGTACGCCCAGTGATGTAGCGGCTTGCCAGCAACCATTCAACGGTATTAATGGCTTCTTGAAATGAACCTTCGGTTTGCATCAAGGATTTGTTCCTAGCCTTTATTTTATAACTGTCATGGTCGTGTTCGTTAAAAGCTAACAGGGCAGGGGCGATAGCATTCACTTTAATATTTGGGCTAAAACGTTGGGCGAATGACAAGGTTAAATTTTCGAGTGCCGCTTTGCTGGCCGCGTAAGCCACATGTTTTTTACTACCTTTAGCTGCCACATAATCGCTTATGTGAATAATGTCAGTAAACTGATGGTCATCTTTAGGAGTAAGAAGTGAACGAAAAGCTAGGTTTAATTGGTAGGGCACTTCTGCATGGATGGTCATCATGTTGGAAAAAATTTGATGGTAAGCGGCAAAGTCTAAAACCTCGTTATCATCATGCCAGTCTGATGCGTTATGAATTAAGCAGTCTATGGCGTCGTTGTTGTTGGTAACTGCCGCAATAAACCTCTGGGTTTGCTGTTGGTCGTAAAAGTCTACTTGGTACAGCTGGGCACCCTTTAATTGCAAGTTTTTATTGGATGCTCTTTCGGTGCGATAAGTACCTACTACTATGTATTGCTTGGCCAAAAAGTGCTCGGCCAAGCATAATCCTAAGCGTTGCCCCACACCTGTGATGACTACCGTAGGCATTTACTTTAAAAACTCTTGTCGAGTAATCGAGTTCTCTTTAAAACTGCCGCCAAGGGCTGTAGTTGTGGTATGCGAATTTGCGTCCATCACGCCACGAGACTTAACGCAATAATGGGTGGCATCAATAGACACTGCGACATTGTCGGTATTTAGTAGTGTTTGTAGCGCCACTAAAACCTGTTGGGTTAGGCGTTCTTGAACTTGCGGTCGTTGGGCAAAAAATCGCACTATTCGATTGATTTTTGATAAACCAATAATGCTGTCGTTTGGGATGTAAGCCACGCGGGCCGTGCCATCAATAGTTACAAAGTGATGCTCACAGGTACTGATTAAACTAATCTTATCTACCTTGACCATTTCATCAACATTCATCTTGTTTTCAATGGCTGTGACTTTAGGAAACGACTTGTAATCTAAACCCGAAAATATTTCATTCACGTACATTTTTGCGAGCCGATGAGGCGTTTCGCACAGGCTGTCGTCAGCTAAGTCTAAGCCGAGTGTGGTGACTATATCGGTAAAACTGCCCTTAATTTGGGCGTATTTTTGCTTATCGGTCAGTTGATTATCAATCATAGGCGTTTCTAAGCCCCGCTTAATCAGTGCATTTCTGACCATTAATGCTTCTTGGCTGATAGGGCTAGACGATTGATTTTCACTAGCAATACTCAAAGTAGCGGTTTGTGGTGTCATGATTATTTCTCCTGTGGGCTGTTGCTGTGAATATCGAGTGAAAGGGATACCGAGTCTGCAAAACGCAGTGCATGAGGTTTGTCTATTTTGACCTTGGTGTAGACAACGTCTTGGTGTTCATTACAAATATTGAGCACGTCTGCAACCAGCTTTTCGAGCAACAAAAACCGTCCAGATTCGACATGTTTGATAATGGCTTTGGTAATCGTTTTGTAATTGAGGGCGTCGGATACCTGATCTTCTAAACATCCGTTTCTGAGGGGATAGTGAATTTCGGCATTGATCACTATGTCTTGTTGTTTATTTTTTTCTTCATCATTAAACCCGATAAAGGTTCTGAGTCTAAGATTGGTTATTTCAATAATGGCGTTCATCTTGGAGGATAAATTATTGGATAACTGATGAATTGAGTTATCTGTTAAAGCGAAAGCAGGAGCATTCATCGCACATCTCTACACTGTTTTTTGTCTTGTGTTTGTTGTACGCCCTTGATTTGGTTTTGGTTCATTTTAACAATGCCAGCAACAACTAAGTCTCGTCGCTATCAGAGATTACACGTGGAGCAGAGGTATTTTATTTAGTTTGAAATGATTTGATATAAAAACATCAGGATGATGGCGCGCAGCGTGCTTTTCTAACTTAAAAGCTCGAGGGCAATGCTCTTCACCTCACTATTACTTCAATTTAGCGGGTTCTGTATAAACTCGGCTTCGCCCAGTTGAACATCTCGACAGGGAAGTCGAGATTGGGTGAGGACCATCATATACGTGTAATTGACCGTATAAAATGTTTCGTCAATCGCCTGTCTCGATAGCTGCGCCTTGCGTTATTCTACCTTCCGCCATCTCTGGCGGTCGCATAGCGAATGACCCACTAAATTGAAGAATAGTTGGCGAGCCTTGAGTCAAAAGCATCGGCTCCGTCGACGAAAGACTAGGTTAAACCGTTTTGTTACAGTGGGTGTATCAAAATTTTACTAGCAAGATTTAACTTTGTTCTGGCACCTATCGTTTCTACAGACATATTTTTCGAATTCAGTGCTTTAGGCGCGCATCAATAGAATCACCACGTTAACAAGTAGACAGAATCCATTTTATTCCCATGGTCTCTGTTATTATTCGCTCTTCATCATCTAACAACTTGTTTTCCAAGAGCCGACTTTTGGGCGATTAACGAGTAACCTAAGGTTGCGCTTAATAATGTTCGTCCAGATCAGAAACGGCAGGCCTTTAAAAAAATCAGCAGCTGATCCTTTACCCGCTTTGCCCAATGTTTTGAAGACAGTTGCGGGTACCGCAGGCCGAAAATAAGGTTTTGCGGTGACCGCTTTCCCAGCTAACAACGCCTGCACGGCTTTTTGTGTGGCAGAGGGGTTGTTCCATTCTGAGCGATACACCACACAGCCATTTTTGTTAATGATAAAAACAGCGTTTGGCATGCTGCCGTAGGCTACGTGCGCGCTTCCCTCAAAGTTGTCGACAAACACGGTTCTGCTTTCTCCGTCTTCGTTTTTTAGACGTAATGCACAAGTCTTTTTGTCGTCAAAACTTTTATGACTTTGAATATCTGCACCAGGGTGGGCCTCGCGTACATATAGTACAGCGCTACTGACACCGTTTTGGCGACTCAGTGGCTCCATGATACTCCGACGACTTTGGAACAAAGGACAGGTAATACTACCCATCTCCAAAACCAAGAATTCACCAGAAAAATTCAGTAATCTTTTTGTCTCCCCATCGGTGGTTGTCAATGGGAAGTCAGGCGCTTTATCCCCTACATCTGGGCCAATCACACTATCAAAGTCGTAGCCCTTGGTAGAAAATTCGTCGTAGTTATAGCTTTTCATCTTAAGGTACCTTTTTATCGTGAGGTTCTGCACTAGGGTGCAGAAGGTTTTCTGTCATGGCTTGAAGGGTTCGAGTTGTCGTTTCAATATCTTTATAAGCAATACCGCCGAGCGACTGTTTGATAAGTCTCTGAGCAATAGGCACTAATTCACTTTTTAAAGCGGCGCCATGGGCACTAACTGCGATAACATTGCGCCGCCGGTCATTTGCTTCCTCTTGGCGGGTAACCAAATTTTTGCGCACCATACCGTCAATCAGCCGAGTGACGGTTGTTCTGTCCTTAATGGTGACATTTGCCAAAGTACTTGGGCTTTGCGGACCTTTTTTCCAAAGCACCAACAAAATAGCCCATTCTTCTGGACTAATCGAGTGGCCCGCTTCGCGGAACAGTACACTGAGCTCCTTACGTATCAAAAAGCCAAGCCGATTCACCCAATGTAGTGGAATTTTTTCATAATCAATCGTATTCATAGTTGTAGTATACAACTATTGTGTACTACACTGTCAAGTATCAATTCCCCACCCAGGAATAAAAGAAAGGGAAAAGGGGGCGGAATGAACTTGAGAGATCACCACGAAGTTGTTGAAAACCAGCACATGTCATCACCATAAACAAACAACTTCTTAAATTGCTCACCAATACTTCCAAATAAGAAAATCATCAAAAACTAGCAAGCTACCCATCGCAAAGCGTCTTTTAAATTTCTAATCATCAGCGAACTACTCTGGCAATAAATTTTCGGATTAGAGGTGATATTTTTGCTTTGTTTTGTGAGGGCAAAAAAGGAAACAGGCGTGTGACTCTGATATGTCATATTCATCAGATATCATGTGCCCAATTGGGCATGCTTTTATGCTATTTTTTGGACAATAAAATAACAGAAGTAGTTTTTGTAGAATTAATAGGGATGTCATGATATTAAACAGCAGTTTTTTACAATGAGTGTCTCAATAAACTGTCCTTACATGGGTAAAAGTTATATATGTAAAATCCGGTGTTTAGACACGGGCTTTGCGTCTTATTAATCGAGGGGAAGGGGCGCATGAAACCAACAATAACCTTAAGTTTGCAGCACAAGCGTGATTTAAAATGGGCGCTTGTCTCTATTACATTACTCTTTACACTTATTTCGTGCGGGGGAGGAAGTGGTGACAAAGCGAGTGAAGTCAATCAAGCGCCAAAATTTACATCCAATTCTGCTTTTAGCACACTAGATAATTCTTTTGAAACGGGTTATCAGGCAGTAGCGACCGATAAAGAAGGAGACCCAATTACCTATAGTATTAGTGGCGGTATTGATGGTTTTAGTTTTTTAATAGAACCTGAGAGCGGGGCAATTTCGTTTATACATATACCTGACTTTGAACACCCCCATGACGATAATGTTGATAATATCTACGAGCTTGAAATATCTGCAACTGATTACAATGATGCGGTGTCAAAATTGATGTTGAAAATCACTGTTGCTGGTAATCGTGCTTTACTTGTTATTCCCGTGGTTGTGCATGTCCTTTATCAGGAAAACCCAGAGCATGAGTCTAATATTACTCAAGAAAAAATATTGTCACAGATTGACGTGCTTAATAAAGATTTCAGAATGAAAAATGCAGACTTAGAGAATGTTTCAGCTGAATTTAAGTCAATTGTTGCTGATCTGGAAATAGAGTTTGAGCTGGCATCGGTAGCCCCCGATGGTGGAGCGACTGATGGAATTACGAGAACACTTGACCAAACTTCTGCTAATTTTAATGAAGCCGTTTATTTTACCAATAGTGGGGGACATGACGCTTGGCCCACGACTCAATATTTAAATATTTGGCTAATAGACGGGGCAGATCGAAATGGTAATATTGGTTTAGGTGGGCGAGGCCAATTCCCCGGTGGAGATCCATTAACTGATGGGGTTGTCATTCCTTATCAGGCGTTTGGCACAATTGCTCCGGTGGCTATAAATCAAAATCTGCATTTGGGACGAACCGCAACTCACGAAATTGGACATTGGTTTGGTCTTAGGCATATTGATATGGATACTAATTTTATGGATACCTATGTACCTGATCAGCAAATGTTATTTTTTAGTGAAGAACAAAAGGCAACAATTCATGGGATCTTTGCGCCGGATGGCGGACGTGAAGAATTGTATGAAAACTTAAAGGATTAGATTAAATCCTTAGTTATTTACATTTTTAATGTCACAAATAGTAACTTTAACTCAAAGCTAACAGACAACACACTAGATAACCTGAACTCGGGATAAGCCATACCGTCCAGCACCGCTATTATTGCGCTTATCTTCGTTGAACTTGCTCTCAATAGCCGGCTATTGCTTCACAAGCTCGCCTTGATAAACACAATAATATCAGCACTGGATGCGTTAAATTGGCGGCTAGATAAATAGTAAGATTATAACTTATTGTTTTTATTAGATTTACTTCAAAGGTGCGATTCATCAACTTACTCCTTTGAAGCAGGTATTCACCGATGAAGAACTTACTAATGCGTTACCTTTTTTGACGAAGCTAAGATGTTATTTAGATGACAGTAGGTGAATAGCAGTTTTATTGTCCCTCCTCAAACTCAGACCCCAGATACTGAACCTGCCCTGCAGGCTAATCTATGTTTAAGGACACACTATGCTCCAATTTTTAAAAATGTTTTATTAGTGTCAACCTTGTTATGCTTTTTTAGGCCTTCTGCATTGAGTAAAACCAATGAAGATTGGTTTGAAACCTTCAAAATACGAGCGTCAGATCAGCAGTTATATAAGCTCTTGTATAACATGCCTAAAGGGGCGATTTACTCCACCATTCTAGCGGTAGTAATTTTCCTGCATGATGGTTTATTCTTAGCAAAATTTTTGAGGTAGTAAAGCAATCGGCAAGATTTATTTATTGCTCAATCCAACTCGCTTTTTTCGACTCAAAGCCTTTTTCTGCTAGCCAAAGCAATGCTTCATGTTCGCTACTAAAACGACGTATAACTAGCTGACTTTTCACTTCTTTAACTAGTTTATTAAGTAAATATTCTTTTAATGCATCAGGACTAAATACTTCAGCGGCACAACACATGCCTTGGTTAACACACCAATTTATTATTCTTTCAATAATAGGGCCTGCTTCAGGTGTATTGAGTCCCCAGTCTTCAAAAAAAAGTAGGCTGGCAAATTCTCGCCCACCAAGATTGGTAATCACTTTGTGTACGGCATCTTCATACTCTAGTGCGTTACTCTTAGACCATTGGCCACTAATATGTGAAACAACTATTTTGCCCTGTGAGAAAACGCGGTACTGTCCCTTCATAATATTCATGAAAATTACATATTCAGAACAACATGTAATAACTATATTACAAAATCCAACAACCATAGTATTATTAACCTGATAACTAGTTTTTCTGGTGTCATTCTAATTTCCTGATTTTCTCCCAAAAAACGGATGTTTAAGCATAATGAGTATGATTACATTACTTGATGGTGGTATGGGTCAAGAATTACTGCGCAGAAGCTCTCGGGCCGTTACGCCTATGTGGTCTGCCGACATTATGTTGAACGAACCATTACTTGTGAGAGATTTACATCGTGAGTTTATTGATTGCGGTGCGCGGGTCATCACGCTCAATACTTATACTGCAACACCACAGCGCCTAAAACGAGAAAATCAACTAGAGCAATTAGAACCTCTTCACCAGGGCGCCATGAGAGCAGCCCAAGACGCAATTGAATTAGCCCAGTGTAATGGTGTGAAAATAGCAGGCAGCCTACCACCTTTGGTTGCTAGTTATCGTCCAGATGTTTCTCTTTCGTTTGAAGCATCCCTCAGTACTTACCGCCGTCTGGTTGAATTGCAATCGCCGGCAAGTGACTTGTTTATATGCGAAACCATGTCATCTATTACCGAAGCACGTGCGGCCTGTACTGCCGCAGTCGAAAGTGGTAAACCTGTTTGGCTTGCGTTTACGGTCAGCGATGAAGAACCAACCCGATTACGTAGTGGTGAATTGTTAAAAGACGCCTTATTGGCAATCGATTCTTTTGCTACCCAAGCTACATTAATAAACTGCAGTCAACCTGAGGCAATCAGTGCCTGTTGGCCTGTGTTGAATAGTAATCAGCGTAAAATCGGGGCTTACGCCAATGGTTTTGTATCGATTGACGCATTGTATCCAGGGGACACAGTTGAAGAGCTTGAAATGCGTCAAGACATGAGCGCTCAACAATACACGGAACACGCTATGAAGTGGGCGAGAAACGGAGCATCAATTCTAGGGGGATGCTGCGAAATTGGCCCTGCACATATTAAAGCTTTGTATCGTAGACTACTCAGTGAAGGGCTTGTTTAAGCATCTAGGCAATCCCTTAATTAATGAGTAATAATTAGCAGGGCAGTGATAATAAACGTGCTGCCTTATGATTTATTCATTACGCCATATTTCCTGTATTGTAACAATTTGCAGAGCAGTCATCTTAGTGACTGTTAGCCATTACCAAGTAGTTAAATTAGAAAGGAAAATCATGAAAAATGCATTGTTAATTCTGCTATTCGCCTCAGCCTCTTTTTCGGCAGTTGCGGCACTTACTCCATTCCAAGAAAAGGTTCTGGAAATCCTAAAAATGGAGCATCGTTCAGAAGTTGATACTAAGAGGGATAGTAATCGCGATCCTCTTTATGCTCTAGAGTATTTTGGTTTAAAAGAAGATATGAAGGTCATTGAATTCGCACCAGGAAATGGTTGGTATAGTAAAATCCTGGCTCCAGTTCTAAAAGACAAAGGGGAGCTATATTTAGCTTACCCTGGTAAATGGTTAGATAATATGGATGAGTTGCTCGCAATTGAAGCAATGAATAAAGCGAAAAAACTACCCATAGAACTAGACTGGAATAACAAAGAAAAGCAATACCAACTAGGCAACCTAGACTTTGCTATGAAGGATGCAGATATGCTGCTAAACATCCGTGAATACCATAATTTTGATGCTCAAGATAAAGCCATATTAAACAAAGCGACTTTCGAAGCATTAAAACCAGGTGGTATTTATGTCATTGTCGATCATAGCCGTCGTCATATGGCACCAGAAACTCAGGAGCTTAGAAGACGCGAAGATGCTGTAAAAGTGATAATTGAAGTGCAAGCTGCCGGGTTTATTCTAGAAAAGTCATCGGATAGGTTCTACCGCCCAGATGATACATTAACGTTTGAAGTAGGTCGTAAAACAGTGACAGGTAATACTGATCGATTTATCTTGGTATTTAGAAAACCCAAATAAAAGGGGTACTTATTACCCATCAAAAAACTGATAAAAGTAATCTTTACGCCCGAATACTTTTTAGGGCGTTTTTATTGTTTATGTTTTAGATTTTCGATGTAATTTAGCGACTGTGCTTGCGGTAGCTGTTATATCAATCGTCAATGATAACTGCCCACTCATTCTCAAAAAAGGTTGAACGTGTAATGTGTGAATTGTTCCCAAACAGCATTGGCGACGGGCCCCAGAGGCTGTAATTTGTTTTTCATAATATAATATTTAACGTTAAGTTCAGTTTTTACATCACTTAGATCCAGTCTAGTTATAGTGCCATTTTTAAGACTCCGCTCAGCAACATGGCTGGGTAGTTTCCCCCACCCCATGGCGTTTTCTATTAACATTTTTTTTGTTGAAAAATCATTCACATACCACCGGCGCTGGCCTTCTTGAACTCCCCACTCAATATCTTTGGAGCCGGTCCCTGAATCTTGCACAATGATCTGATACTCATTTAACAACGCTTGGCTTGTCTTTAACATGGAGTGACGATTAATTAATGCCGGTGCAGCTACATTGATTAACGAGCCATTCGTAAGGAAATGACTCTCAATTTGTGTCTGTTGCACTAGGTTGTCTGGTGAAGGGCTAATGCACAGTGTGGCTTGATTATTTTGAATCGCTTGAAAGGCCCCTGTTAAATATTCTTGTTTTATGATGATTTGTGTATTTGTAAACTGATTTTGCACACTTGCAAGTAAAGGCAAGATACCTTTTAAGTTAAATGAAGCCTCAATCGCTATTGTGATGCTAACTTCATTGCCTTGCGCTAGGTGTTGAGCTGTTTTTTGCAGTGCCGACGCGTCATCTAATAAAAGAGCGGCTTTGTGATATAACGCTTTGCCTGCTTCGGTCAGTTCCAATCGGTAAGCAGAGCGATTAAATAAGGCTAATTTAAAAGAGTTTTCAAGCTGTCGTATACTCTGGCTAATAGCTGGTTGCGTTTTATTTAGCTTAGCGCTGGCTTTACTTAATGATCCAAGCTCGGCAACTGTGACAAACATAGAAAGCTGTTCAAGTTTCATGATATTACCCCAACTCATAAACTAATAGTTTACGAGTTATGTTAAAACATTCAATATTAATTAATTTAAAGTTGCCTTAATCTTTCCCTATCTACTAAGCAATGACTTGGTTTAACGTAATCACACGGGAGAAATATATGAGCGATATTAGAAAATATGCAATGTACGCATCATTAGGGTTAGCAACTGTTGGATTTGCAGCCGCAGGTATGGGTAAATTGGCGGGGGTAGAGCAACTGCATATGTCATTTGCTGCAATGGGGTTACCTATTTGGTTTGGTTATTTCATTGGGGCATGCGAGCTGGCTGGGGCAATTGGAATTTGGATCAAACAACTAAGTATCTCTGCAGCATCAGGTTTGTTGTTGATAATGGCTGGGGCAGCTTACTTCCATGTTGTATATGACGCAGTTGCCAACGCAATACCTGCCGTTATTTTGGCTTTATTTTTAATAAACATAATTGTGAATCGTCGTAGAGATGTCGTAATTTAATGACCACTAGTAATGTAAGTCTAAAGCAGTCTTCGTTGATGCCTGTGATTTATATCCCTCATGGAGGCGGGCCGATGCCGCTTCTTGGTGATATAACCCACAAAGAGCTGTGCGCATTTTTAAGCAATGTACATAAAAATATTACTGCGCCTAAAGCCATAGTGATAATTAGTGCACATTGGGAGTCAGATATCGCGACTATTTCTTCGTCGCCTAATCCAAGAATGATTTATGACTACGGCGGGTTTCCGCAAGAAACTTATGAATACCAATATCCTGCGGCTGGGCAGCCTAAACTTGCCGGTCACATAGCTAGTTTACTCGACGATAAAGGTATTGGCTGCGCTTTAGACCCTGACCGAGGTTATGACCATGGTACGTTTGTGCCATTAATGTTGATGTATCCAAAAGCTGATATCCCAGTAGTACAGGTATCCCTGCTGCGTTCAATGGATGCCTTAGAACATATAGAAATAGGCGCGGCACTGACTTCACTTCGAGAACAAGGTGTTTTGATCGTGGGCTCCGGTATGTCATTTCATAATTCCAAAGGGACTCACCAAGAAAGTGTAAACTTTGATGAATGGCTGACAGATACCCTTACTGATGGGGATTTTACACAAACTAAACAGCGCTTAGCTCAATGGGAAACCGCGCCCTCTGCTCGCAAATGTCATGCAAGAGAAGAACACTTGCTGCCACTTCATGTTTGTTTTGGGGCATCGATAGCGCAAGATAAACCTGCAGAAAAAGTCTTCAGTGGACAATTGTTTGATAAAAAAATCTCTGCGTTTATGTGGCAATAACTTACCCAATATAGAGTAAGCTGAGCTTGGTTAGGCTTATTCGGAATTCAAGTTAAAATTTGCAGCTTTGCTTGCCAATGTTTGCCACATCTCTTTTCCAGCGATCCCTAAACTATGATTTAACAATTTTATAATTCTGGTTTCAACATACGCGTCATAACTAATTTCTTCGAGCTTTAGCTCCAATAACTCACCTGTTTTCAGTTCATGTTCGATAAGGTGTGAGGGAATACAACCCCAACCGCCGCCGTTCATTAGCATGGCTTTTTGCGCCCAGAGATCATTTGTTCGGATCTGTAACGGCGAAACAAAGCCTAATAAACGTTCTAAATCTAATTGAAAAATCAGGCTTTGGGGCATTAAAAGAGGCAGGTATTCTAGTTCTGTCACAGATTTAGGCAGTGGTTCATTTTTGGGGAATTGCTTTTTATGTGCAGCGATAATAATTTTAAAACGACTAAAAGGCAGGGTTTCAAAATCTGCTAGTTCATTAAATTGATCCATCCATGGTGATATGGCGATATCACCTTCGCCGTCTATCAACCGTTTGATGGAGCGTAAGTTATTTTCAGAACTTAAGTAGAATTCAGTTAATGGAAAACGTTGATGAGCTTTACTAATCGCCGAAAAAATCGCTTCGTCATGGCACACCGTTTCGTAGATAACATCTATCTTACTTTCTATACCATTGGCAAGGTGCTTAGCAATATCTAACACATGATTTTGTTGTTTCACTAAATATTCACAATGCCGTAGTAACTTCGCACCAGCAACGGTAAGAGATAACCTATACTGTTGACGATGAAATAGTTCTATGTTGAGTTCGTCTTGCAGGCGCTTCAAAGCGATTGATAGTGCAGACTGTGTTTTGTGCAATGTCTCGGCAGCAGCGGCAATACTGCCAAGCTGGGCAACAGTGATGAACACTCTGATTTGCTCTAAGGTCATAATAAATTTTATTTAATGTCTTGATGAATCTTATTAAATTTTATTTTATTTCTTTTGCATTCATAATGCGAACAATTATTAATAGGGGTATGCCAGAGTGAATTTTAAATTAAGTCAAAATATTGTTATCGGACTGCTAGTTGCCGCGCTGTTATTGGGGTGTCAAGATGCGAATGACAAAGTCACTAGTGAGCCGGCCAAATTAGTTAAGGCAATCACCCTTAAAGACGAAGGGCAATCAAAATACCGTAATTTTCCTGCCATAGTTGAAGCGAGTGAAGATGCAATTTTAGCATTCCGCGTGTCGGGGCAACTTGAGCAATTATTGGTACTGCCTGGCGCACAAGTGCAAACAGGCGAATTGTTAGCCAAGCTAGATCCTAGCGACTACCTACTAGCACTAGAAAGTGCGCAGGCCAATTATGACCTCGCTTTATCCCAGTTTACTCGTTCAGAAAAATTATTAAGTGAAAAATTGGTTTCTCGTTCTGGTTTTGACGAAGCTAAGTCGCAGTTACAAGTGACTGATGCGGCATTAAAAGTGGCAAAAGCTAACGTTGCATATACCGAATTACATGCACCATTTACTGGGCAAATAGCCCAGCGTTTTGTACAAAACTTTGAAAATATCACGGCTAAACAATCTATAGTGACGCTACAAAAAAGTGAAACAATCGATGTAGCAATCCAGGTGCCAGAAGATGTGGTATCTAATATTGATGAAACGACTACATATCAACCCGAAGTGCGGTTTGAAGCGGATAAAAGTAAAGTTTTTCGTGCCAAGTTAAAAGAATTTGATACTGAAGCGAACTCCGCAACCAAAAGTTATCAAGTGGTATTTTCATTACCTAAACCGGTTGACTTTAATATTCTTCCTGGCATGTCAGCCACGGTTTCTATTGAGTTAGATAAGGTGATGAAATCGAAGCAAGGGGGCTGGAACATACCTAGCGCTGCGATTTTTAGTGAGGTGAGTAACGGGCAAGAAAATAGCTATGTATGGCGCATTAATGCAAAAAATCAGTTAGAAAAAGTGCAAGTGACTTTTGATGGTTTTAATGAAAATGGTTTTAACGTAATTTCTGGTCTTAATTACGGCGACAGTATTGTATCTGCTGGCGTACAGTTACTTTCTGAAAATGACACTGTGAGTATTTGGCATAAAGAGCGAGGCCTGTAATATGGATATCGCTCGTTATTTTATTCAGAATAAAACCACCAGTTGGATGGTTACACTGATTCTATTGATTGGTGGCGTCATGGCTTTTATGGAAATGGGTCGTCTGGAAGATCCGCAGTTCACCATTAAACAGGCAATGATTGTTACGCCTTATCCTGGTGCTGCACCGGGTCAAGTGGAAGAAGAAGTGACTTCCCCTATAGAAAATGCTCTTCAAGAATTACCCTACGTTAAAAATGTGAAGTCTATCTCCACCTCAGGTTTGTCACAAATTATGGTAGAAATGAAAAGTCACTACCGTAAAGATGATTTACGCCAGATATGGGATGAGCTTAGACGTAAAATGAATGACCTGACTGCTAGCCTGCCATCTGGCGCTACCGCACCCATGGTTAAGGATGACTTTGGCGATGTATTTGGCATGATGTTAGCAGTGACTGGAAAGGGTTATGAATACGATGATATAAAAAATTACGTCAAATATTTAAAACGCGAACTGGTGCTAGTTGATGGCATAGGTAAAGTGATGTTGCAGGGAGAGCAGCAAGAACAAGTTATAGTCGAAATTTCTAGATCAAAGCTAAGCACATTAGGGATTAATCCAAGTCGCATCAGCACTTTATTATCGACACAAAACCAAGTTTCTAATGCTGGCAAAGTCAAAATTGACACCGATTATGTGCGTTTTAATCCTACCGGCGAATTTCAATCTGTGGACGAACTGGCTGATTTAGTGATTAGTTCTGCGGGCTCTAATAAACTGATTTACTTGGGCGATGTGGCTAATATTTATCGTGATTATCAAGAGATTCCGGCAAATTTGGTCCATTACAATGGTCAGCAGTCGATTATTATAGGCATGTCTTTTAGTGAAGGCGTGAATGTTGTTGAAGTAGGAGAGCGCATAGAACAACGCCTAACAGAGTTGGAATATATGCGCCCCGTTGGCATGGAAACCAATTTTATTTATAACCAATCGCAAGAAGTGGATAAGTCGGTTAAAGGTTTCTTGATTAATTTACTTGAAGCCGTTGCGATTGTTATTGTGGTTTTGTTGATTTTTATGGGAGTAAAATCGGGGCTGTTAATAGGCTTGATCCTATTTCTAACGGTTATGGGTACCTTGATATTTATGCTGCAAATGGACATTAGTCTGCAACGTATTTCGTTAGGGGCATTAATCATTGCTCTAGGGATGTTGGTCGATAATGCCATAGTGGTAACTGAAGGCATATTGATTGGTTTACAGCGAAAGCTGACTAAAGTTGAAGCTGCGACGGCGGTGGTTAAACAAAATAAATGGCCTTTATTGGGCGCTACCGTTATTGCAGTTGTGGCTTTTGCTCCTATTGGTTTGTCAAGTGATGCAACTGGGGAATTTGCTGGTAGTTTGTTTTGGGTGTTATTGGTCAGCTTGCTGCTAAGTTGGCTTACGGCCATTACGCTTACGCCATTTTTTGCTTCATTAATGTTTACTGAAAAAGTCCAACTCGATGAACCTGAAGAATTGTATACAGGGGTAGTTTTTAAGTGGTTTGGGGCATTGCTATCTTTTGCACTGGCATGGCGCAAAACAACTATCTTAGGTTTAGTTGCTTTATTTATTGGTGCGATTGTTAGTTTTGGCAGTGTGAAGCAAGCATTTTTTCCTCCTTCTACTACGCCTATTTTTATGATGGATGTGTGGCATAAAGCAGGAACTGATATCCGTGAAAATGCCAAAATCATGGAGGATATTGAATCCCACTTGTTACAAGAAGCGGGTGTAGAACAGGTCACCACAACTATTGGCCAAGGTTTTTTACGTTTTTTACTGACTTACCAGACTGAAAAAACCTACCAAACTTATGCTCAAATAGCTGTTCGGATGTCCGATTTAGATAGCTTGCAAAGTGAATTACCTAGACTACGTGACTATATGCAATTAGAGCATAGTGATGTCTTTTTCAAAATTAAACTGCTGGAAGTGGGTCCATCTACAGACGCTAAGATTGAAGTCAGATTTTCTGGGCCTGATGCGACGGTGCTCAGAGCTTTATCTGAACAAGCTAAAGTGATTTTGAAAACCGATAGTGGTGTACGTAATGTGCGCGATGATTGGCGTCAACGTACTAAGGTGATTCGTCCTGACTTCAATGAGGCCACCGCTCGTCGTGTCGGGGTGAGCAAAGCTGACCTTGATGACCTGCTATTGACCAGTTTTAGTGGTAAAACTATTGGTGTTTACCGTGATGGTACTCAATTGTTACCTATCATTAATCGCCCACCTGCAGAAGAACGTTTAAGTGTCGATAATTTAAGAGATCTTCAAATATTTAGTTCTTCGGCCAATCAGTTTATTCCAGTAACTCAAGTGGTTAGCGAATTTAATGTGGCTTGGGAAGACCCCATTATTGCTAGGCGAGATCGTAAGCGTACTATTACCGTCATGGCGGATCATGACATTTTGGGCAATGAAACAGCCGCCAAGTTATTTGCACGGATCCGTGGACCAATAGAAGCCATCGCTATTCCTCGGGGTTATAAAATGGAATGGGGTGGCGAGCACGAATCATCAAGTGATGCTCAAAAAGCATTGTTTGGCTCGTTACCGATGGGGTATTTAGTGATGTTCATTATTACTGTCCTGTTGTTCAATTCAGCGCGCACCGCAGGCATTATATGGGCTTGCGTACCCTTAGCAATGATTGGAGTGAGCTACGGATTATTGTTTACCGGTTATGCTTTCAGTTTTATGGCCTTACTCGGTTTGTTAAGTCTGTCTGGCATGATCATAAAAAATGGCATAGTGCTAGTTGAGCAGATAAAGGTTGAATTGGAACAAGGACACGCGCCTTATAACGCGTTATATCATGCCACTGTCAGTCGTGTTCGGCCTGTATGTATGGCTGCTATTACTACTATATTGGGCATGATCCCCTTACTGTTTGACGCCTTTTTTGGCAGTATGGCTGTGGTGATTATGTGTGGCTTAGGGTTTTCTACTTTACTTACGTTGATTTTTGTTCCTGTACTATATAGCCTGGTATTTAAGATCCAGCCGGTTAAATAAGCTAATTCAGTGAGATGTCTTCTGGCTAAGCTGGAGGACATTTGTCACTGAGTATTACAACTTAGGTTTGGGTTTTATAGCTTCTCTTCTACCAATTCCAATAGACGCCATGATTGTCACATTGCCTAAGGAGCCGTTAAGGCTGCTAAAGTAACCATTGATTTTGGTGTCTTTTTGAAGAGTTTTTAAGCAACCTTGTGATCAGGTATAGCTTGGATATTATCGAGAAGGGGCATGTTTTCAGCTTCCTAAGTGTCAAGCTTTGCTTGTATGTTTATCCAAATAGAAACGCCTGTTCCAGTTGATTCATAAAGCCTCCATAGCGTGAGAGTATTTTGCTTTGCCGTTTGTAAACTCGCTTAATGCTTTTCTTGAAACCCCAAGATAAGTTGTTGCGTCAGTAATAGATATTTTGCGTTCATCCACTATGGTGAACTTAAAAAGCATCACCCGGATGTGATGGCTTTCTAGTTTGTATCATTTTAATCTCCATAATCTCTTTTTTTAGAGGCCAGTTAAATGTTTACTTAATCGTTTTGTAATTTGGTCTGTGTTAAACCGCCTTTATTGATTTGCCTTGGTAATCACGGTAATCCACCAGCACTGCTCCATCATCCTGTATTTGCAAGGTGATACGCCAATTTCCATTCACCTCTAGACTATAAACTCCTGCACCTGAGCCTTTCTTTTCTACAAACTGATGCCAATCTCATTACTTTAGAAGCTAAGGTTTAAGTTTATAGGATGCAGTAGATGATTGACTTTTATGTAACCTGTCAAATTAAGCTTTGAGGCTAGGTTCGTTGAAAAGTAGTCTAATTGAATAAACGGAATTATAGTATCTGGGGGTAGAGTAAACTTTTAGGTTGGAGATATAGGTCTGCACAACTGATAGAAGGCAAGTTGCTGGAAAAACTATCAAGGAGTTAACCAAGCTCATTCGCTTTTCGATAAGGCCCCTCATAATCAAATAATCGTTCGGTGACTTGCCAGTGATGTTTTTGTTTTTTGGCTATCACAAAATCAGGTGCTGGCAAGTAAGGTAAAAACGGCTCCAATTCTTCAACTGAGCTGAACTGAAGCGACTGACTGCCGTTGGCTATTCTTCGTGCAAATAAATCGTTAAAGTTTTGTCGCGAATTTTTGTAATTAAAGCGGAAGGTTTCTGATAACGTCAGGCCGTCTTCGTCGTGGTAGGTGATTTTTAGGCACTTGTCGGCCTTGTTCACCTCTGGAGTAATAGCGGCGCAACGCAGTACTTTATTATTGTTTAAATTTAACGCTTTTCGCAGCATATCATCGGGGTCAATTAACTTTTCACCGCAATGTTGGCATTGTCTGGCGGCGATATCGTTTTCTTGGTTACAATACGGGCAGTGTTTAAAGCGAAATCGATAAGTGCATTGGGTGTCGACTTCTGGGTTTCCAGAGCCTTCAACTAAACCTTGGCAACGGCGACCAAAATGTTCAAGAATATTTCCTTCAGTGTCTTTCCTACCCCAAAACGTATTGGCAAAACCGCATTGAGGGCAATGAATTTGCACTGCTACTGAATCTTGTGTGGGCTTTTTTTCGCCTATTTCTGGCTGAAAAATATTGTAGCCATTATTGGTGTAATCTAATACTAAGCAGTCTTTTTTACCGGGGCTAAGGCGCAAGCCCCGACCCACAATTTGTTGAAATAAACTGATGGATTGAGTGGGACGCAAAATAGCAATCACATCAACGTGGGGCGCATCAAAGCCTGTAGTCAAAACCGATACATTCACTAGGTATTTAATTTGTTTGGCTTTAAAGGCGGCGATTAGCTGATCACGTTGGTTGATTTTTGTGGTGCCGGTAATTAACGCTGTGCGCTCAGCTGGTAAATAACCACAGATTTCTTGAGCGTGATCTATGGTCGCTGCAAAAATCATCACGCCTTGGCGGTCTTGGCTAAGCTGCAGTATTTGCTCGGTCACTGCTTTGGTGACCCGTGGATGTTTGTGTATGAGCTCATTTAAGGCGATATCATCGGTATTTTGTTCGCCGTCTAAACTTTCAGTTAACAAACTAAAATCATAGTGGGCAATGGCCGCGTCATAATGAATAGGCGGGGTTAAATAGCCTTTTTTTACCATGTGCTGCAGAGGTAATTCGAAAATACATGTTTTAAAAAATGCGCTGATACTCGGCCGCGTATAGCCATGGTAATGATGCTGATAAATCCAGCCGCTGCCGAGTCGATAGGGGGTAGCGGTTAGGCCAAGCACTTTTACATCAGGGTTAAGTGAGCGAAAATGTGTCAGGGTTTTATGGTATTGGCCGCTTTCATCCATGCCCACTCGGTGACATTCATCAATAATAATCAGGCTGACTGCGGTTTGAAATGCATCTAGGTTGGCAGACAATGATTGAATACTGGCAAAGGTGGTTTTGGTTGTACTGGTTTTTTGGCCCAAGCCCGCCGAAAAAACACCGCCAGGCGAACCCGTCGCCAGAAACTTGGCATGATTTTGCTCAACTAATTCTTTTACATGGGCCAGACAAATCACCCGACCTTTTGCCAGTCGACTTAGCTGGGCAATTACTAAGCTTTTACCGGCACCGGTAGGCAATACAATCACCGCAGGATCATTGTTATGACGAAAGTGCTTAACCGCTGCCTCAACAGCTTGAGTTTGGTAATCGCGTAATATGAATGTTTGGCTCATTAAATAAATGGTGTGATGTCGCTTTAGCCGCGGATCCTATAATCAATTGTCGCCAGAGCAAAGCTAAATTCTGAGTGACTAAAAAAGACTGCTGTGTGGATATAAAGATGGTCCTTTGGAATAGCAGTCTTTAGGGCAAGGAAAAGGCAATTCCTTCCCATCTATATTTGTTAGCGATAATTCACTGCTATTGTTGTTTAAAAAGGGATTTAGAACAATTTGAACTAACTTTATGATTCGAAGATAAGCCTAAGAAACTATGACGCGGTTTCGGTAAAAATAGATAAAATTGGAAACTTATTCTCTCCAAACGACACAGTGATAGATTGGGTTTCTTTACCTCGAAAACTGACTTTAAACTCCAGTGGAGTAGAGCGGTTGCCATCTGCGAATAAAGCCATTAAATGATGATGTTCTAATACTCTGCTCCCGCTTGACGTATTGTTAAGGGTCATAACTGCCCAGCGCTCCCCTTCCTCATTACTCATGACTATGTAATTAAACAATTCAAAGTCACTTAATTTGGGCTTAATGTTTTTATCGTTTGGAAAAGCAAGTTCAATACTGTTGGTTACTACTCTATCCACCGTTAACCTGTTTGTTTCTTTTGCTTGGGTTGTGGACATTGAAAATAGAATAATTAACGAGATATAAACTTTGTACATAATCTGGTTCCTTGTGAAAAGCGCCTAAATTGGGTGTTACTTAAACGTAAGAGCTGTTGTACTTGTGACGATGACAAAGTCTAAAAGAGGTTACTTAAACGCTAACTGAACAGTGTCGAACTTTAAGAGTGCAGATATCATTATATCTGTCATTGGCACACACAAACCCAAGCCCAAGTTTTGTTGTCCAAACAAAGATTACCTGCAAGGAGTTAAATACAGTTGGGAGAGCCTTTGTTATGGGGATGATTCATATTACACTGTGATAAGGTGGCCAAAAAACGTACGGCCGTACTTCTGGAAAGCTTGGATGTTTTTTTAACATGATATGCAATGGAGTATGTGAAGTGAAAAAGGTCATGGGTTTTTGGCGTTGATTGGTTTAGTTTTAATGGTTGCTCCGTAGGCTTTAAATACCGTTTACATGATTAATCTACCGCTTATATAAAAATTCAACTGAGATTTATTGAGTGTTTTAAGTTAGAGCCACTTAATCAAGGGGACACAACATGAAACGCTACTTACACACTATTACTGCTACTTTGTTAACTAGTTGCATCGCACTTGCCAGTCATGCAGGGCCTATAGGTTCTGAGTCACAAGCAACGACTAAGTCCGATACGACTTCATATACTAAACCCAAGGTTGATGAACAAAAGTTCGTAGGCCATTGGCAAGGTATACTGACAATCAGTAAGCAGAAAAATATCGAATTTGTTTTCAACATTGGACAATCACCCAAAGGCTTGGTCGCGTCTTTAGATGTGCCAGCACAAAACCAGTTCGGACTCGATTTTGATAAAGTCAATCTTGAAGGTAACAAGCTAACATTAGTTTTAACTGCCGCTGGTATTCAATACCATGGGGAGCTGACTGATGGTGAGATTAAAGGCGAATATCAACAAGGAGGGTTTAAAGCCCCTGTCATATTAACAAAAACAAACACTGCTGCAGCACGCAAACCTAAACCCCAAGATCCTATTGCTACACCTGATTACGAAGTGGAGCAGGTACTATTTAAAAACGAACAACAAGGGCACAGCTTGGCCGGAACGTTGTCGATTCCAAATGGACCCACTAAATATAGCGTTATTATACTATCTGGTTCTGGCCCAACAGAACGAGATGGCGACGCTTTTGGTCATAAAATTTACGCAGTTTTAGCTGATTTATTAGTCAAAAATGGCATCGCAGTACTGAGGTTCGATGACAGAGGAGTAGGCGAATCGGGGGGTGAATATACTAAGGCCACGAGTGCAGATTTTGCTCGTGACGCAGAAGCTGCTTTGACATTTATGCGATCGCATCAACGGATAGCTAATAGTAAGGTCGGCTATGTGGGTCATAGCGAAGGTAGCCTAATTGCTGCAATTGCTTTGGCAAACAATACTGATACCAGTGCAGATTTTTTCGTATCTTTAGCGGGGCCGAGCACTTCTGGTGCTCAGATTTTAATTGATCAGTCGTATCTTATTCAAAAAGTACGGGGAATGGATAGCGAGCAACTTGAAAAAGATGATCAGCAACAACGAAAAATTATCGAAGCAGTCAGTAACAACGCGCCACAACAGAAAATTAAGCAGTTGTTAGCGGACAGTGGCATGTCACCCACACAAATTGACGGGCAGTTAGCGCAATTAAACTCTCCGTGGATGCAGTATTTTATTAAAACTGATCCTAAAACGTTTCTGCGTAAGGTAAACGTAGCTACATTGGCCATAAGTGGTGGCAAGGATTTACAAGTGCCTACGCAACAGAATATTGATGGTTTTATTCAATCTATTGATAAACAGTGGTTAACCTATAAAATTTATCCAAGTTTGAATCATTTATTGCAACCAGCGGACACAGGTTTACCTGCTGAATATGCAACTATTGAAACCACTATGTCGCCCAAAGTAGTCAAGGATATTTACCATTGGTTAGAGCAATTATGAGAACACCGTCAACCTTTTGGTTGGTGCAAATAGGTGTTTGGGGCAGCTTAACACTGCTCAACTTATCTGTACGTGGTTACTTTAACCACTATAAATTAGGCGAGTTGGTTAACTCTTTGAGTTTGTTTGTTTCACTGATGATTGCCAGTGGCATGTTACGTCGTTTTTACCGTGATAGAGGCACTGGTTCGTTACCCAAAGGCATAGGGCAAGCGCTATTAGGCAGTGCCCTTGCATCACTGGTAGCGGTAGTGATTATCGGCTTAGTATTGTTACCAAACCAAGAATTTTTATTCGGTGAAGTGAGTAATGTAGCCCTAATACAATTGTTAGCGTCATACCCAAATGTATTCTTATTTTTACTGTGTTGGTCTGCGGTATATCTACTTCTTAAACGTCAAAAGGCATTAAAACTGGCGTTTACCAGAGAAGCAGATCTAAAAGAGCAGCTAGCGGCTAGCCAAATGGAGTTGTTGTTAAATCAGCTCAATCCACACTTTATGTTTAATGCCATCAATAATATTAGGGCACTAATTTTAGAAGATACCAATAAAGCCAGGGATAGTTTAGCGCAGCTTTCAGATGTTTTAAGAGTGACCTTACAAACCAAGCAAGACAAACTTTGGCCGCTAAGCCAAGAGATCGAATTAACCAAGAGTTTTATCGAGTTAAATATGTTGCAGTTTGAGCGACGTTTAGTGGTGAACTGGCATTTAACGGGGATTCAATTAGACCATTATCGGGTGCCATGCTTATCGTTACAATTGTTAGTCGAAAATGCGATTAAACATGGCATCAGTAATAATTCAGAGGGTGGTACCATTACTATCAAAATTGATGCTGATAAGCGCTTAACTCTTGAGGTGTCTAATCCGGGCACTATTACCGCCAATACAAACTCAACTCGACTTGGCATTACGAATATTCAACAGCGACTACATTTATTGTTTCAGGAGAATGTACATTTTTCATTAACTGAAAACAAGCAAATGGTTACAGCAAAAATAATAATAGAGGAGCCACAATGTTTCGCGCAATGATTGTTGAAGATTCTAGGTTAGGGCGTTTAGAATTGAAATCTCAATTAGCTAATATTAACCATATTGAACTGGTGGCCGAAGCTGAAAACTTGGCTAGTGCTCGTGAATATTTGCAACAACACCGAGTTGATGTGCTATTTCTGGATATTAATTTGCCAGACGGTAATGGCTTTGAATTGCTCACCGAATTAATGCCAGCACCGCAGGTTATATTTACTACCGCTTTTGAGCAATATGCCTTAGAAGCCTTTGATAATAATGCGGTAGATTATTTATTAAAACCTATTACTCAAGACCGTTTGGCGAAAGCCTGTGAACGTTTATCCAATGTTTTGGCTACCACGCATACTCCTCACGAATCTGAGTCTGCTGATGAATTAATGACTATGGAACAACGTTTTTTTGTTAAAGACGGAACCAAATGTTGGCTAATTCCGCTAGAACAAGTCGAGCGTTTCGAGTCTATGGGAAATTACACGCAAGTGCATTTCGATAACCAACATCCTATGCTGAATAAAACTTTGGCACACATTGAAAAACGTCTACCTGACGCACATTTTTTTCGCGTGAGTCGCAGTTATATTGTGCAATTAGACAAAATTAATGCAGTACAGCCTTGTAGTTCTGGTGGGTTAGAACTCACCATGGCAAGTGGTGCGAAAGTTGAGGTTTCCCGTCGCCAAACTAGCTTATTCAAAGGGCGCTTTGCCTTATAAATAACGGGCAATGAGTTTTTCATTCGCTCGCTTAACTACATCAAAAATAGGTCTAGTAGAATGATTAATCGAAATTAGCGAGTCAAAATCCTACCAAGTTAAGAGAAGCGTCTTAAATTCGCTACAGCGTTCACTCTATGTCACCGCAACAAGCGAACCTGGAAAATTAGCAACGAGCAAACTAACGGTGGCTGAGTTTATATTTAATGGCTAGGTATGAAGTCACTGGTTAATGAATTAAACACCCCTTTGCTGCCCAGCGGCAAACCGGCGCCTTTTTTATAGGGGCAAGACAATTTTCAGTTTCACAAACCACAGCGCCACGGGTCCAACTCACGTCATTTTTATCCGCTTCTTTGGGCATGATACTAAGCGTCTGCAAGTATTTATTCAGATAGATAGGCGTAAAACAAGCGGTTGCGGGGTGATAGCAAGTATCACTTTGGTTGATACAGCAACTTTCAATGTCAGTCTCTTTGGTGTAATTAAACGCGCCAGTCAACGACCATTGCGGAATGTCTTTTTGAAACAGTGGTAGGGTATTAGTCGTGCCTCTGGTACCTGTAGAGTCATAATTGTATGGGTCTCGGATCGCCGTTTTTGAGCCATTCGCAGTTATCAAAATATCGTCAGCGCACTTGGCTTCAGCCCAATCGTCGTGAGTAGAACCTATTCCAAACGCACAGTTAGCAGGGATTGTGTTGGCGTAAGGTAGCGACAAACTATGAGGGGCTTCGTCTTGACCCAACCCTAGATAAGAATAGCTATATATCTGAATCGGTTTTCCACTTAAATTAATGGTATTGACCGCATCGTTAGCAGGATCACAGTCTGCACATGGAAAGGTGATTTGCGACGATGCTCCCCCCATTTCGACGATACCAAAATCGTTGCTAGGGTACTCATCTTTCAGACTTAACCATGCAAACAGCCCTTCTTCGAATCCTGTGATAGTCCGCGTTTCTACCATCACGTTTTCGCCAACTTTGGCAACCAATTTAGGTTGTAAACTTTGCCACAAAACCAGGCTGTCACCTGCATTTTCTTGTTCAGCAATGCGCATACCACCAGTGGCGTATACTTTTGCCGAAACTAGGTTACATTGTGAACGCCAATCAAACCCGGTCCATTTTTGCCGAGAGTCATCAAACGAGCCATCAGTTTTGATTAAATCTAAGGTGGCAACGACTTGGTCGGTAACGTATTCGATATCTGTTGATGTTTTCCCGTTTAGGCGACGCACTGGGTCAGCAAGAGCTGCGACCTTGGGACCAACATGTTCGATAAGTTGGGTGTTGTTTTGTTCGTAAACATATAAACGAGTCCCAGAACTACCCGCGTCGAACAGGATATAACAAGCATTCTTGGGGGTAACTAGGTTGGAATGTGTACAACTATTTATGGTCAAAATACTGAAAAATAACAGCGCTATCTTATTCATCATGTTGGTTAAAATGGTCCTTCATGTTCTGAAAAAATCCTTTCACTAGTTTCTCGGTTGGTGCCATAGATTACATGCGGATTGCGCCAATTTAAAGGTTATTGGGTTGTGATTTAACGCTATATCAACAATAAAACCGCTGCGATTTTCAGGTTTCGACTTTGCCGTAACATTCATCGACTACGAGAGTATTTGCTATTTAGTAAGGTATAAAGACCACTGGCGACAATAATAACAATGCCAAGCAATGTTAAATTATCAGGCCTTTCGCCAAATATAGTCGCGCCGATAATCAGAGCGAATACTATTCGGGTATACCTAAATGGGGCAACAACAGACACGTCACCGTTACGCATCGCTATTGTTAGCCAATAGTAAGCAATAACGCCAAAAATTGTTGCCGCCAAAATTAGCAGTGTTGATAGGATATCTGGCCATACAAAACCTTGATTTGTTAACTCGTTGCCAACAGAGCCAATATTAAACAGCAACATAAATAGGCCGGTTGGGATGAGTATAAAAAAGCCATAAATTCCCAATTGTAAATTAGATAGAACAGGCGAAGCGGCGCGTGTTGCTAGGTCTCTTCCGGCAAAGCCTAGCATTCCAATAACTGCCAATAGTGACGATATTTCGAAACTCTCTAGGCCCGGCCTTATGATCACTAACACTCCGGTAAACCCTATTGCTATAGCGCTCCAACGTTGCCAACTTACTCGTTCTCCCAAGAATAAAGCGGCTCCCATCACAACCACCAAAGGTGTGGCTTGCAATATCGCAGACGCGCTGGATATAGGGGTATACACAATAGCTAAGGTATAAAATAACCGTCCAATTACCTCAAAGAATATTCGAATCAGGACTGGCCAAGAAATGATTTTTGGATGAAAAACAACTTGTCTGCGTCGCAGTGTCATGACAATAAAAGCAAGTGTCCCTCCAATACCAAAGAACAATAAAATTTCGCCTACCGGCACTAAACCAGCGGTTGCTTTTATAAACATATCTTCTAGTGAAAACGCTGCCATCGCCAACACCATAAACAAACTACTGCGCAAATTGCTCACATCTACTTCCAATTAGAAAATTACGACCATTAAGTTATTCAGTGCGCATAGAGTTTTCGATTCTAGAGAAGAGTTTAGATTTGAAAAATCACTGAGATAGGTTGGATATTATGTCATAACCCCTACGGATTAAATTGAAGTTTATGTCTGTTTAAATGTTATTGGTGTTTTTCTCGCTGAGCTTTGTCGTATCTATGACAAAGTTAAACACAAAAAAAGTAATGAACTCGCCGCTACAGTTTTGGTAAATTTTAAACATGACCTCGAAGTTTACTCAGAGTTGATTATTCCATGAAAGGAGTTGAAGAGTTGATTTCGGACTCGCCTATAGATTTTTGAACCTCAGTTAAGATTAATGTGTTCTGATCTTCCCATTGATTCTTCATCCTAAATGTAGGCAGTCTCAGGGCATAACTAAACCCTGCTTTCCAAACATCTACGAGTAAGTTATTTTCAAAACCAGGCATATCATCGATACTGACATTTTGTAGACAGTCTTCATATCCAAGATGGAATACCCGATAAATAACCGACATAGCTTTACCAGCACTGACCAAAGTCATACCTTTCAATTGCGCGTAAAGCTGTGTTGCGTAATCACGCTCTTGCGCCAATATCGCATTGTAAATTTCATCAAGAGTCAGTTTAACAGGCTGTGAAATGAAGGAGTCAGGCATCTGTTCCACCGTGTATAAGCATAAATAATTTAACTGTAATTATATACAGTAATTGTGGGCAATCAATCTACTTGATGCGCTTATTTCATTCACGTTAGGAAATTGTTTGTTATTAGCGCCCCCTGTCCAATCGTTTTATTGTCGATTTAAATAACTTAAAAGCAGATGAGGCGTGTGTTTTGTCAAAGGGCACGCCTACTCAGTGCGATGTCCCTTACCGTTTAAGTTAAGGTTCGGCTAAGTCGAAGTTTATTGTTTAGGTTGTCGTATTATTTTAGCTACCGAACTTGCGGTAGCGGTGAGTATGTTATCCTCGTTATAAATTCGGCCTTCCATAAATGCCGTTTTATAGCTTTGTTTTATTACCCAACCCTCAACGCGAAGTGTTCCGGCACGTGTTACTTCTAAATATGAGGTTTTTATTTCTAAAGAAGAGACATTGATAATTTGGTGATCGCCGATAAAAACTGCATGACTCATAGCTGCATCAAGCATAGCGGTAATAAATCCCCCTTGAACAACATCTACTGAATGACAAAAATCTTTGCTGATATTGAACTCAAAAATACAAGCCGTTTTGTCCATATCAATATCGATTACATGACCTCCTAACATCTTAAGAAACGCTGGAGCGCGGTTGTTGATTTGCTCAATTATTGTTGTTTTGTTTGTCATAAAATTACTTATTCTTATTTAAGGTCGTGAGCAGAATAATGCCGATTTCTTCTCTATGCAACCGGAGCGCAATAGTAGTTAAAAAGCTAGTTTTTTGAATAAGTTGTTGTTTGTCTTTTACAAGGAAAAATCAGAATTCAGGTTGAGTTTTGTATTCGGTAGGGTAAATTACCTACTTGGATTTAATTATAAGGAATTCGATGTTTAAATTACTGTCCCTACTTACCATTTTACTTAGTTTTAGCCATGCTCAGGCGAATCAAAAATGGACTGCATATGCGCAACTGCCGATAGTTGAACAACCTAAAATTTCTCCAGACGGTAGTAAAATAGCGTTAATTTATAACACCCCAGAAGGGCCAACTGTTAGCGTAACAGAATTCGGTAAGACAGAATTTGACATATTAGCTTCACTAAAACTTGGCCGCGATAGGGTTGATTCTATTAGTTGGTCTGGCAATAAATACATCATCGTTTCTGCTAGTTCGCCACAGTGGTACAACGGTGAACATTATCGAGTAAGCCGATTATATGCTTTTGATGTAGTTAACAAAGAAGGGATTCCGCTAACAAGTCGCCGGTTTACCTCTGAGAGTTGGTATGAGTACATTACCTTTCGTTTAGTGTCTTTGCTTAAGCATGATGAAGAGCACATCTTAGTATCAACCTATGATAAATACGACGAAGGCTACGCTGTTTTCAAAGTGGAATTGAGTAGCGGGAAATATAAGAAAATTCAGAATAATAAACATAACATCAATAGTTGGAGCGCAGATGTAAATGGAGTTATTAGGTTAGGAGATGCCTACGATAAAAAAGACAATAAGGTCACTCGCACAATTTGGTATCGAGATAAAGCTGAAAGTGAGTTAATCAAATTGCACACTAGAGTTGTAGGAATAGGCGAGACGTTCAATGTCATTGGGCTTACTAAGGAAGGTGATAAGGCGTATATATTATCTGACAGAGAAACAAAGCGCGAGTCAGTTTGGTTGTACGATATTGTATCTGGAGAGTACGAGTCAATGGTATATGGTCACCCTGATTATGATGTCGCTGGGGGGCTACGAAATAGTGAGGGTGAGTTAATTGGTATTTATTACAGCGATGATTTTTCCAAAAAGCATTATTTTAACCCCGAAGACGCAGTGATTGAGCAGAACATTGGCAAACTACTAAAAGCAGAACATGTGACTATTGTTAGTAGAAGTGCCGATAAAACACGTATTTTAGCCGTGAAAGAAAGTGATAATCAGCCAGCACTTTATGTGCATTTTGATTTTGCTAACAAAAAAGGTGGGGCTTGGGTATCAGAGTATCCATATTTGAGTAAGGCTAAGTTTCCACATGTTGAAAACTATTCATTTACTGCGTCCGATGGTCAAGTCTTGACGGGTTATGTGACATTCCCTGAAAACACCAAAAAACCGCCGCTAATTGTTTATCCCCATGGCGGGCCTCATAGCCGTGACTATAAATATTTCAATCCTCAAATTCAGTATTTAGTTTCATTGGGATACGCGGTTTTACAAGTTAACTTCAGAGGTTCTGAAGGTTTTGGCTCAGAGTTTGAAGCGGCGGGTTATTTTCAGTGGGGAAAACGTATGCAACAAGACGTTTATGAGGCGATGGACTGGATGATTAGCACGAATCGAGTGTCACAAAACAAGGCGTGCATTGTGGGAGCCAGTTACGGTGGTTATGTCGCATTAACTGCAAGCTTTCAACAGCCCAAAAGGTTCGACTGCATCGTCAGTATTGCAGGCATATCTGATGTGAAAACAATGGTACAAGACGATGATACCTTTGGCTTCTATACAGGCCATATTGTTGATATAGACGATGAAAAGGATGTTGATCAGTTGGATGAAGTTTCAGCCATTAATTACATTGAACAAATCAAAGCGCCAATATTGCTTATTCATGGCAGTAAAGATACACGGGTCGATCGTGAACAGTCCGAAGATTTTTACGATAGTGCCAAGCGTAAGGTAGACGTGAAATATGTGGAAATAAAAAACGGTACACATTTCTTTGATGATAATCAAAGTCAGCAAACGCTTTACAGCGAGTTGACTAGATTTTTGGAAGCCAATTTACAACCCTAACGTCAAAAAATAGTACAGCTAAAAAGGGCCAAAAGAGACCATTTTTAGCTGGATACGGCAATATTGTTGGTTGTTAAATCCTAAGCATTAAACAATCACACCGCGTAACATGGCGATATATCCTGAAGGCAGCGGTGTGTTGTTATAAGCATTTTTGGCTACTAGCCATTTATGCATTTGGCGCAAATTATAGGGTGGTACTGATGGTAATAAATGATGCTCAATGTGGTAATTCACGTAAACCGGACAAACTACAATTCTTTCCCACCAACTTGCGAGTGTGGTGCGGGTATTTTCAAACATATCTTTGCTTAGTGGATTAGGCACTGCGGCATGCTCACCCACATGGCGAATACGCAAAAACAAAAAATAAGTGGTGTTGTAAGCCAGAAACCAAACCCAATACAACCATGGGACATTAAGCAAATAACAGCCCAAAAACATCATTAAATTGACTGCTAAACCTCTGCACAAAGCAATATTTGAAATCATGCTTTTGTTGGCTTGTAATCTGGTTTTTAGTATATAAAGCCAATACTTGAGCGCGGTTAGACCAAGTAGATCTCGCAATATTTTACGTAACAGTGATGGTTTAGTGATCGGGTAACCCGAGTAGTTTCCTAAATCGGGATCCTTAGCAGTGCCTACATCTTTGTGATGGATACTGTGTTGACGCGAATAAGTCTGCATATCAGAAAATACAGGCGCTGCCGCCAGCCAGGTACCAACAAACTGATTGAGTTGAGTGGATTTAAATAGACTGTTATGCCCGCAGTCATGCATTAAAATCGCAAAACTGAGTTGTCGGCCACCAATAATTAACACCGCTAAAATGATAGTAACAACGTTTGGCCAAATCGCTACTAAGGTCATCGCTGCGATTACCCATGCCCAGCAGCTTGCTATTAACCAAGTGGCGCGCAGGTTATTTCTCGTCATCAATTCACGAATTTCTTGTCTGCTGAGAATGTCATGGGCTTTCATTTATTTTCCCTCTTTTTGATTGAGGTTAAGTGTTGCTGAATCGCCTAAAAACTGGGTCCATATTTTATGACCACGGGCGTCATATTCACACATTGCATGGCGCAGTTCTTCGCGCTTAGGGGTGCAGAACATCTCATCAGGGAGCAATGGATCTTTAACCAACAAATTAATGGTTTCGCCACCAATAATGAAACTTTCTCGAAGCGCATCTTCCAATTGCATTTTATCAATCCGCGCTTTGCTTTTTGCTAATTTGACCAGTTGCCTTTCGTAGGTAAATTGTAAGTCATCTGTATTCCATAGGGTACTTTCCCAAATAAACTGCTCGGGATAGGGAATGTCTGACGCCTTGAATAATAAAGCGTCTCTTTCGAGCCCTACGGCCCGATATAAATCTCGTAAATCATTCAAAGCAGGAAGTAAGTTATTTGGACGGATCCAAACTTTGTTTTTAGCCTTGCGAAACCCAAAAAATCGCAAGGTAGTTTGGCTTAGTGTGCGCATTGCTCGGTCTGGATTACTGGGTAGCAAAACCATTAGCCAGTCATCGGTATGCCATTTTCCCCTTCGTAAATCTCCGAGTCGCCACTGCTCAATGAAGTCACTAAGTAAGTCTGTTTGAGAACTCATCCGGTAGCCACCACAACCATCGGATTCTAATTTTCCGGCACTAAGAAGACGTGTCAGTGCAACCCTAATAGTGCTAGCTTTAAAGTCGAATAACTCGCCTACTGTAATCAATTTTGACGAAGGGCAATAACGCCCTCGGGTTTGCCGCAACACATTAAGAATCATGGACTTAGGGGTAAGTTGACGTTTTAAGCGCATAATCTAATCCAAACGTGAAAGGGATATTCAGTATTACGGTAAAATACAGAATGTGCAAATAAATGTAATATTTGTTTATGTAGCAGTAAAATTTTGGTTGTTGTTTTACACTCAAAAACGTTAACTGAGTAGCTTGTTAAACTTTGTAGCACAATAAAGGAAGTGAAATAAAAATTACTGCAAAAAGTAGAGTAATATACGTTTTACAAAGGATTGGGACACTAACCTAACGATTAAATTGAGATTTGAGCGAGTTTGCAACCGGCTAGGGATAAAGTCATTAAGTGAAGGCAACTATAAGTCAATTAGTTTGTCGATAACTCAGGATTTCACAAAAAATAGAGCGTTTGATACAAGTCATGGGAATTAATACTGAGGTTGCAGATGCATAAAGCGACAAAAGCGGCGCTAATATCGGCGTTCATCTTTCCTGGTGGAGGTCACTTTTTTTTAAAAAGCAAGCTACGAGGAGGCGTGTTTGCGGTATTTTCAGTCGCATGTTTGTGGGCTTTGATGAGCTTCTTAATGGACATTGCCAATGACATTAGCGAAAAATTAGTCAACAGAGAAATCCCATTTGATGTAAGCACAGTCATGGCAGAAATATCCTCGCAGCTTAGTGGTAGCGCGGGTGAAATGCCTCATTATACAAGTTTGCTGTTACTAGGTTGTTGGGTACTCTCGATTATTGATTCATTTGTGCTTGGCAGAAAAATACCTGAGTCAACACACCCTGCTAAACCCTCAGCAGTGTAACCTTTATTCTACTGCTATTTGCAAAATAACTCATTGATAAGTGCCCTGAGTTTCTTTAGGACACTTGGTTATGACTTATACCAATCCATTGCAACAATTGATCGCTGGTGTTCTCTGAGTGACTAATTGATAAGATGAATTGGTATTAATTCAACTGACAATTACATCATGTCTTTAAAACGGTTGCTTATTTTAAGGTCGACAGGATTGGCAAAACCTGGCAAGCGAATTTCTTGGGCCGTCATCTGAATATCGTTTTCGTCTATCAAATCCTGACCAAAATGGTAAATAGTATTAAAGTGCCCTTGATTAGCTTGCTGGTCGTAGGCGTTGGCTTTTTCACGCACTTGCTCTCGACGAATTTCGTAAGCATCAATGACTTGTGCATTGTACTTTTTAGCCAACATTCCCTCGACAATTTTTGGGGACAATACTGAAGCTGTAGCATTATTGCCGCCAAAACCTTTGGAGTTTAAGAAAGCCACATCGACATTGCCGGCACCTTTATTAATGTCGGTAGTTGATATATTCAAACGCTCATCAAAAACATCATCGGCTACTTTGTCTATGGTTTTAATTCCGGGAATTAAGCCGTGTTTAAACACACCTAAACTCACCATCAGTTGTTCACCACTAGCAGGCGCTAAGGAGTGACCAACGTATGCTTTTGGTGCGGTGACAGGCCAGTCTTCAATTTCAAAAACGTTGGCGACTTCGTCAAATATTTTTGACTCTGTAATACGGTTTGCAGGTGTACTCGAACCATGGGCCTGAATAAAAGAACGTTCACGAATTGCTTCGTCGCCCACTATTGCCTTTGCGGCTGCTACTGCTTTGGCCATAGTTATGTAGTTGCCAGGGCCTGGCGCAGAGATGGATTTTTTGTAACCATCGGCATTAATAAAGACATCGCTGACCGCACCATGAATATCGGCACCCAACTCAACTGCCAATTCATCGTCCATTAACACTACGTATTGGGTTGATTCGGCAATGGTAAAGCCACAGTTTTCTCCAAAAGGTCGACTCGCACGACGGTGGTCAACTGTGTCAGTTTTGTCCAAACGTTTTAAATTTTCATCACTTGCCAGTGCGCCCATAGTGGCATAACCGTCAATGATTTCGGGTAATACAGGGGCTTCAGCGTTACCTACTACTGCTACTCGGCGTGTTCCATTGCTGATGTCTTCTACCGCTGCTCTAAGATTATAAAGAAAGCTAGCGCAGGCTCCAGCAATAGCACTAGTGTGGCCTACACTGCCCAATACGTAAGCGTTGACAAAATCAGCTGGCATGCTATTTAAGCCTAGTGGGCATTGTTTAGCACTGACGCGTGCCCCTTTTATCCGAGACTGCAGCATGCCTCCATTGCCATTTTCATCAAGTTGCGACATACCACTGCTGGCGTAAACGCCAATTTCGTCTGGCTTGACTGCATTAACTACGGTTTGCCAATCCATGCCTAACGAGCGCACAGCGTCTGATGCACCCATGATCGCCATTTGTAAGCCTCGGGGATGAAATCGCGCATTGTAATGATCTTCCGGGTTAAAACCTGATGGCAGTTGCCCTGCAACTTTTACCGAGCTTTCTCGATAACTATCAGCTTTGAACTCTACTTCACCGATAATTTCAATTTTAACTGTGTCTGCATCGATATCACTAATCTGCCAGTTAGTGGGTACAGGATCGGGTAGTTGTTTGCGGGTTAACTCAAAGCAAATTCCTTGTTTATCGCTAGAGTGCATGGTGATGTTTTTCTGCCAATGCACCGCGTCAACATCAAAATGATTTTTTTCAATTTTACGAATAAGGGTAGAATTTAAAATTTGTTCAGAAAAACGCGAAACGACTTCTTCAGGCGTTAATGATTGCTCGTTGGCATCAATATAAATCCCATTTTCGCAGCGCACTAGTTTCATCATAGCCGCCAAGCCCAGCATGGTTTCTTGACGTTCGTTTTCTGGCAGGCTTTCAATCACCATGCGTTTGTAAGCGTGGTGAAATGAACTGCGTCCAGCGGCATTAAAACCACCAAATCCAACGATGACGGGCAATAAAGACATATTTAACATACCAATAGAATTAGAATGTAGAGGAGTGTAATGCCTCATATAGTGTTCTGGCAGGGTGATATTGGCCATAAGTCTTGGTGTTTTAGCCACGGTTTGATATCTTGGCCAAATAAACACAACAATGCGAAGACGGTTTATCCATAAAATTACTTTTTTGCTGTGCGATAAAATGTTGGCTACCAGTACAACCTTACCCTTTGAAATGTTACGTGCGGCTGAAAGTGCGGCGCGAGTTCAAGGTGGTAATCATGTCGAACCAGTATTCATTCAAACCGCCGCGATCAATATGTTGCCGGTCAAAACCAGTATCGGGTTTTCATTAATGCCAGATACCACCTTGGAAGAGGTCGGGCATAGCGACATTATCTACTTGCCCGCGCTGTGGCGAAACCCTCGACCAATAGTTAAAAAACATCCGCAAGTTTTAGATTGGTTATGCTCAGCTTATGAAAATGGTGCAATGATTTCTGCGGTAGGAACAGGTTGTTGTTTTATGGCCGAAGCGGGTTTGTTAAATGATAAACCCGCCACTACCCATTGGCACTATTTTGATCAATTCCAAAGGGATTACCCAAGGATTAAACTAAAGCGCCAATATTTTATTACTCAGGCCACAAACCTATATTGCTCGGCCAGTGTTAACGCTATGGCCGACCTTACGGTGTATTTTGTAAAACGACTTTATGGTGAAGCTATCGCCAGTATTGTAGAGCGGAATTTTTCACACGAAATTCGCCGTTCCTATGAAAACACCAGTTATTTCGAGGGAAGTACCAAACAGCACCCCGATGAAGATATAGTGCAGGCGCAAATTTGGCTGCAGGATAATTACCACCGCCAGATTAACCTTTCAGAAGTGGCCACTCGTTTTGATATGAGTGTGCGTACTTTCAACCGCCGGTTCAAGAACGCAACAGAACAAACGCCACTACAATACTTACAACGAATCCGTATCGAAATCGCTAAAGACTTACTGCAAACCAGTAACCTAAATGTAAGCGAGGTAGCAGACAAAATAGGCTATCAAGATGTCGGGTATTTTACCGCCTTGTTTGTAAAATTACTGGCAACTTCACCAAGAGAATATCGAGCAACAGTAAGGGCTAAATTGTTTAGTACGGATTGAATTTGTACCTTTGTTGGTTTTTAACGGAGGTTGTCTGCTTATTTTTGTAAAAATTACATTCTCTATGAAATCTTGTCTTGATTCGACTTGTCGAGCCTTCATGCTTGCTACTCAAATAGTTTGGTTTTGATGATTTAATGGCCAAATTTTGGGGTTTTACCGTCCTTTTTGATTGATAAGTGTTCAATTGGGTTTTAGGCATGGGCTTTGCTCTTAGGTATTTGAATTCAACGCTGCTAACGCGGCTTCAATTTCACTTTAATTTACTAAGAGGTAATCTAAATGAAGCACAAAACCAAAATTCTATCTAGCCTTACGGCCATTGCGCTTGCCGCGTCTTTTAACTCTTTTGCTCAAAGCAATTCAAGTGAGGATATCAACGATAGTGGATTTTATTTAGGCGGTAATTACGGTTACCTGCGGGTTGAAGGTGATGATGACTTTGATGACGATAAAGAAGCTTTTGAAGGAATTGCCGGATACCGGTTTAACCAGTATTTTGCATTAGAAGGTAGTTATATTGATTTTGGTGATTATGGCACTGATTTAGCCCGCGCCGACGTTGACGGATATACGGCAGCTATTAAAGGTAGCCTTCCAGTTAATGATGTTTTTTCGTTATTTCTTAAAGTGGGTCAATTATGGTCCGAAACCGATTATCAGGCGCTAGAATACTCCAGAAAAGTTGATGATGAGAGTGTGTTTGTTGGAGGAGGGGTAGCATTCAATATCACTTCTAACCTCGCGGTAAATGCTACCTACAGTGTTTATGATACCAGTTTAGAATTTGATGACCTAGATGATGAAAACTTTGATACTGATTTTAAGCAAGCGAGTCTCGGTTTGGAATATCGTTTTTAATTGAAATGAATGATAAGTCATCAGCTACCTAACTGATGACTTATCAGCCATCCAAGGCTTTAAAATAGGGTGTACAGAGTAGTTCAAATAAAGTGGCTGTAATCATAGACTCACGCCAATTCTGTAAATTTACCAAGCCATTTATATTAGCGTGCCATTTTCGTAATAACTCCTTACATTACGTCTATCAAATTAGGAGATAAAAGACACATCATTTGATGTAAAATGCGGCCAAGCATGACATTTAAATTGGTCCCACATACGCTCGTGTAAATAAAACACAACTGTATTAATCGCAGATTATACAAGTGCGACCTCTCCACTGCTCGGGGTTGAAGGTTAGAGACCCTTGACTGCCCGATTACGTGATTTTACTGCACCAAAGCTCGAAAATATCATTAATTTCATCGATAGCTATTGAGCATGAGGCGGTTCCTGACTTCCACTTAAAATTATATTGTCCAAATTCTTCTTTAGAACTAAAAGCGGGAGCATCTGAAAGTGAATTTAAGACTTGTTTATTTGTATAGTTGTAGCCTTTCTTTGAACATTGAAGCAATAATTCATTTTCGTGGCGTATTGCATCACACCCATTAATTTGGTTCGGTAATGAATCTAAAGATTCGACAAGTTCTGAAAGGTTATATCCAGAAACGTTATCTTGTTGGATGAAGAATTCCGTTTTCACTTGAGCTTGTTTACTACAAGCAACAATACACAGAGAAAGCAACGAGGTTACAAGTAAAACTTTATTTTTCATAACATTCTTATTAGTTTGGTTAGCCATCTAACGCTTACAATAACGCGAAAAACTGAGCGGTAGCGAGGCTTTTTTCCGGTGAGTGAAAAGAATGTGGTTAATTGCTTTGTTATACTGCATTACTCAACACGAGACGCTAACTTTTTAGAAATTGCTTTTTTATCTCGCTTACCAACCGCTAAAACATAAACAACAACTTAACGATCAATTACTTCGTAAGCTAATTTATAACCTGCTGTGCGTAATTTGATTTTATAAACTGAATCGTATCCCTTTCATTTAGCGGATGGAACATGTGGGTTTTTCATAAGTTCGGATATGCTCGCTGAGCAATGAACTAAAACTTGTCTCATTGTTGTCACCAAATAAGTATTAAAGTAAGCCCTTATTTTAGGCCTAAATATAGCTTGGATAAAATAACGACGCAGGAACAAGAGCCAAGCTGTATTTGTCCTGGTTTATTTGCTTGTATGGTATACATTACCCGTGATGTCGACGAATGTGTTTAACTAAGCCTGATTGATTAAACTCAAGTGAAACAATATTGGTTTTACTGTACTCTATAGTTTTGTCTAAATGAGCAGGTTTAACTTTACCTGACTCAGTCATTTTTACAAAAACAACATTAACGCCAACCATTACCTCATTTATTTCTATTGAACTATGGATGACTTCATCTTTTAATTTGCTGATCATATCTTGTCGGAGTTTAGATTTGTCTGTATAGGTAAATTTATATTTGACGTGTTCATCAATGAAGTCATCAGAAAGTAACGAGATATAATTTTCTATTTCTTCAATTGTTGCGTTGGGCTGTTGACGTGCATTTTTTGCTGCTACAAATGCTTTGGCTTTCTCAATTAATTGCTCAGATGTGAACTTATCTTTTGCATGACTAGATAATGAAAAAAGAAAACAAATTAACACTAATATAGATTTTTTCATGAAAACCTCTTTGTATACCTAACGCTTGAGTAATTTGCGGAAAAAACCGCAGGTTTTTGTAGTCAAATTGCCCCGATTGTTAAATGAGCCTTGGCACGGACTTACGTTTACTGGACTTTTTGTAGAAAGTTTATTGATAGAACTAAAACCTGAAAGAGAATGACCCTTCATACTTTCGCTGGTGTACTACAGGCAATAGTGCGGAATTCCCTTGTCATATGGGCTTGATCACTAAATCCGAATTGTTGAGCAGTATCCGCCAGGTTCACGTTTTTGTGCAACCGTAAAAAACTGATGGCCTTTTTAACCCTTAAAATGCGTTGATAATGTTTTGGAGTTATCCCAAGCCAGAGCTTAAAAAGGCGCTCGACTTGTCTCTGGCTCAATTCAATGCTCTCACTTAGTTGCCCAAGAGCCTCGTCTTGCTCAATACATTTTAGTGCTTTTTCAAGATAGTCTGGAAGTACATTGGTAAAATTCAGTTTTTTTTCTGCCCATAGGTACAGAGCTTCAATCTGCCTATCGTTGTCTTTTTGCATCCTGAGTTCAGAGTAAACCTGGTAGAGGCCATACAGCTTATCTTGCTCTGGCAATAGTAACGTTGGCTTGTCGTAGTGATGCCCCAAGACACCATAACCAATTGCCGGATGGAAGCGAATGCCTGCTAGTTGCGCTCTTGGAGACAGCACAATGTTCTCCGCCTTCTTCTTTAACGGGAGCACAATTACACCTTCCGTTAGAGTTTCATTGCCAATCATTACGTCACCAGCAAGATTAAAAATAATGCCACTGCCTGCATCGGAATACAGTGGCTTCACAATCGGATTCGATTGGGATACAGATACAGACCATATTCCCTGAACAAGCGAAGACAGCCGTCCCGATGGCTGAGACAGTTGAAAATTTAACGCCGTTTTAATTAATTTATTGCGGTTTATAACTTCCCACCTCTGGCTTAAATGTTTTAGCAATCCGGTTCCAGCTGTTGATGGCATTAACCGCAATAGTCAAGTCCACTGTGGCTTGTTCACCTAATGTCTCAACCACTTTCTGATAGCTATGATCATCCACTGCTTTACCAGAGGTCAAATGCTCGGCCCAATCCAGTGCTGCAATCTCCGCCTCTGAGTAAAAAGGCATATCACGCCACGCGCTTAAACCAATAATACGTTCTTGGCTTTCACCCTGACTCAGAGCATCTTTGCCATGCATATCGATACAGAAAGCGCACTGATTGATCTGCGACAATCTCAGCTTAATCAATTCCCAGGCCGGGATCGTCACTGTTTCTGAAACACTAAATTGCTCACGCAAATAGCTTTCCTGATTCATCAGAATCTGCATTGCTTTCGATGCCAGTTCGAAGTAGTTTGCACGTAAAGTCATATCTTATCTCCTTAGTAGTTGTTAGAGCTAAGATAGCTTATGACTCAAGACAGGTATTGAATATTTTCGACACCTATCCAGTTCAAATGAGACTTGTTGAGAGCAATTAACGCTTACAATAACGGGAAAAGCTCAGCGAGGCTTTTTCCAATGAGCGAAGCGAATGTGGTTTATTGTTTTGTTAGCTGCTGATTCAATGAGTGCCTGATAATAAACCAGCTACACTCAAATCTTCATCGATTTCTGGCCAGTGAATACCGTCACCATCTCCGAGTAATTCCCAGTTGGCAAGTTGCTCGGGAGTTGCTTGCGATAATAAAGGAAACCATACTAGTGGCGCTGAAATTGTACGGCCATCCAGTAATTCAACAATTAAATCAGAATCGGTGCATTTGATAGTATGCGCTTGTGGGTGCAGCTCAACCGATAAAGTGTTCATTCCAAGCCTCCAAAAATACTTCTTTATTTTCAGCAACTAATTGCTGAAGTTTACGTAATTCTATTCGAGAAAACCGCGTTGAACTAGCTAAAGTTACTGGCTTTAACCAAAATTTAGCGAGCATATTCTCTCGCTGTATGTGGATGTGTGCAGGTTCACCATTTTCGTTGCTATAAAAGAAGAAACGAAAGGGACCAATTCTTAAAACTGTAGGCATAAATTGATTCTATTGAAACTCTCCAATCTAGGCAAATGTTTAAGTCGCTAACCCTTATTATCGACCATGTCGTATATGTAACTTCTCTATTTTCGTCACTTTCAGAACTTACCTTTTGATTTTATTAAATATTTTTTCTGTCATGCCATCAAAACCGCACAGAATTGAAAAGCAAAAGGAGAGCTGATTTTAATCCGACTTTTCTGCTTCCTATTAAAAGCTATGTGAAGAATATTTTCCATTAATAACTTAACCATTTTGTGAAAAGCAAAGTGAGACTTGCACAAATTACATAATAGAAAGCAATGAAGAACATATTTTACTATTTTCATTATACCTGTGTTTATTATCTGCCTATCCAATGAGCTAGAATAAGTCGATATGAAAAAAGTTGCTGTTTGCTACCGTGTTGCCTTTGATTTGCTTTTCACGCGGTCAGCGCTCTAAGCGGAGTTTCAGAGTGGTAGAAAGGGGATCCTTAATCACATTGGCCTTGATAAAGACGCCAGCTGCTTTTTATAGGTTGGTTGTTAAGCTGAATATTATTCAACAGTAACCTCTGATTGGCTACTTGGTAGTCTGCTCTTAAAGTAATCAAAGGTGCACCTTTTAGTGTGGCTGCTAAGTGTTGTGCTAAGCGATAATCAATCTCTCGTGGAAACAATCTTATTGGGGTACCCGAAAGGGCATATGCTGTAAGCCAGTGCTGCTCTTTTTTTGACAGGTTGCCTTGGGCAACACGTATCCAATCACTGTAGTCAATTGGTTTAGGTTGGTTGACCTTAGTGATGTTATTGCCGTTTAACACTGCAAATTGCATATCGGCGCACTGGTACATAAAGTTTAAGGCCTGCTGTTGATGAGACATGTTTTGTGGCCAGGCAATTTGTATATCTACCCCTTGATCGCTGAGCTGTTCGTAAACCTGTTGTACTTGTTGTTGGGTTACTGAGGGTGACTGTGTCACTTCTTTAATTAGGGGGGCTGGTGACTGTTCAAAAGGTCTTGGTTTTGTTTGTGTTTTGACGCTAGCTTTGGGCACAGGTGGTAACGTTAGCTGCTCTATCACAATATTACTGAGTGGTTGTTTGTCGTTAACTTGTTTGTCATTTTCAATTCTGTTTTCGTCATATTGAAACATCACCGACCCCAGCCACAGTAAAAAAGCGATAGACAACAAACTTCGTAATACAGTGCTTACGGGCCAATTATTGTTTTGCAGAAAGTGCATTTAATTTAGTTTACCAACGCTTGTAACGATGACATTTCCATTCTATCTGCAATGTCTTGTAATCTCGCTTGACGCTGGCGTTGCAACTGGTTGTTTGAGCTAGCGGCAAGTGCGTCTGGAGCAGCAGTGCTTAAATCAGCGCTTTGCTTGCTAGTAATGTTTACTGTTGGCGCTTCAGTTTGATTGTAGGGGTGTAGAATTACCGCACCATCTACAATGGTTTGCTGCTTTTGGGCAACACGTCCCATGATGAGTTCATTTTCAAGTTCGGCTATACGACCTTCAAGTTGCTCGATTTGTGCTTGTTGTTTTTGATTCAAATTGTGTGCGAGTTCGGTGACTTTGTTTTCGAGTGTCAGCGCTACTTCTGTGCTTACTTGTTCCACTTTTTGGGCTGTCGGTTGAATATCCGATTCTGGCTCGCTTTCTTGTAACCAAGACTGGCCTGCTGGGGTTTGCATAATTAAGTAGACGGCTCCCGCTAGGGCGGCAATAAAAAATAATGTTTTCATGGGTTATTCCTTCTCAATTTTTGTATATCGTAAGCTGACCCAAGCGCGCAAAATAGCGGAGCTAGGCAGGCCCACTACTGTGGTCATAAAGGCCATTGAAAATTGTTTGGTTAGCTCGCCAATAATGCCGTTCACTGAGCTAGGAGTCAGTGGTTGCTCTGATAGCGTGCCAATACCTAAGCTGATGCCTAATAAAGTAAACGTTAAGGCTAAGGTCGAAATGCCATTGGCAGCTTGTAAACCAGCGTCATATAAAAAGGTGTTATTTTTACCAGCTTTGATGGAAGCGCCTGCTACCACAGCGACAGAAAACAAGCCGCTAAAGATGATTACAAAACTCCAGCTAAAGACATTCTGCAACCAAGACACTAAATCTAGCACCGGCATTTGAGTAAGATAACTGGCGACTGCCAATAAAATAATCCCGGTACCAAAAAACAATCCAATGGCATTGCTGGTGAGTGGTAGCGTTTTGCGAGCTAACATTATCTGTGGCCTGCTTTAGCTGACAAAATCCCACTCGAAGTTAATTGCATTTCAGACATCCAGTGAGACATAGGTGGTAGGTTTTTTTCTGCACTTGAATGTACTAAAAATGTGAGTTCGTATTTATTAAAAGCATTCTGTGCCAGCTGGCTATGACTTGCGGTTACTCGGTCGTCTCGCAATACCATTCGCTCAATATCCACCAAGCGACGATAGATAGTTTGTACTTTTTGTTGGCGCTGATTTAAATCTAAAGAGCTATCGAGTTGAGTGCTTAGTAAAGCAGCACGCTCTCTTTCTAAATTCTCTAAACTAAACAAACTGTTAGCGGAAGTATTAGGGCTAATTAGGATAGCCAGTGTGGCGATTAGTAGTGAAATTTTCATGATTCGTTCCTCTTAAAAAATGGCATTACAAAAACATGTCGGCAACATCTGCCGGTTTGGTGCGATTACGTTGCGTTAATTCGGTATTTTCATCGCCGTAGCTGATTTCATATTCCAGCGCTTGTGCATCGAGCGCGACTAGCTTCGCCATATAACTAAACATCAAGGCTTCTTGATCTAATAGTGACTGTTCGGTCGACGCTTCCATTAACAACTGGCGCACATACTCTTCACTGGTCACTTCTACGTCACCTAAAGTAGGGGAAGCATTGGCTTTATGTTTCGAAATAGCGTTTTTTAGGTCTTCGACTTTCGCGAGGTTTAACGCAAACTCATCGGCGTAAGGCGAACGTTTATCTAAGCCTAAGTGAATTAAACTGTTATCTACTTGGGCCAACACCTTTTGCATTCTTTGACGTGCTTGTTCTTGTTTCTGCTTGAGCTGATAAACTTCCCCTTGCGAGGCATTGCCTTTTTTACTGCGTAATTTTCCTAGTACACTTTCGTACAAGCGTTGCTTTTTGGCTAAGGCGTTTTGACGTAAATCTTGGGTTTCTTGCATTAAGTCTAAGTACTCAGATTTTTGTTGTACTAACTCAAACCGTTGGTCAATTAACTCGTCGCCTTCACTTTGTGATATTAATTCCTGCAAGGACTTAAGTTGCGATAATTTGCCTTGCATTTGCTGTTCAAGTTCAACTAGATGTAATGCCATTGGCGAGGCTTCAAAGTCTTGCTGAATACGCTTCTCAATAATGTTGGCAGGCAGTTTAATTAACTTATCACTGGCTACAGGGTTCCAATTTCGGCCCTCGCTTGCCTGCACTAAATCAGTACAACTCAGGCCTAGGGTTAAAATAAGCGACGATAAAAATATACGAGTGTTCATATCACATGCTCCTGTTAGTGGCTTAGCCAGTATTGCTGACGTTCAATTTCGGTGCGTAAATCAGCACTGATATTTAGGGCGGCCAATTGATGACGAGTGAGTTTTTGTTGTTCGAGTAAAGCGGTTGCGGTATCAAAAAATGAGCTGTAGTCAGCAAAATACAAATCTTTGTCGGGAAACTTAGATTGGGTTTTTCTCAGCGCTGCCTGAGCCGCATCTATATCACCCCCCTTAATGAGGTTGATGACTGACATGGCCATTAATCGCAGCGCTTTGTCTGCTTCTGGATGACCTTTGGGAAATTGAATTCCACTGACACAACGCAGCATCGCTTTTGCAGACGCTAAATACTGCGCTGCTTGCCCGGATTGCTGTGCGAAACTGTCCATGTCCATTGCTTGTGTTTCACAGGCGTCTTCCATCGACTGGTAATAATCTGTCGGTATATAAGGGGCGTGGTGACTGTTATTACTAATAGGCAAGCTAGGCTCACTTTTAGTGGTAGACGAACACCCACTGATAATGGCTGTTGCAAATAGTACGGTTAACACTTTTAAGGTATGTGGGTTTGATAAAAAATAGCGCATAAATCACTCCTGTTACGTTTGTAACTTTGGCTATAAAAAGCTTTGAGGAGTTTTTTAGTTTGCTAGGTAATTTTTCTCAAAATAGCCAGAAATTAATTGTGTTTAAAGCTCATCTTCGGCTTTGCCTTAAAATAAAAAAAGATTAGTCTTTTCATAAGCATAACTTTATGAAATGCTCTAAAAAAACGCCTAATTTGTATAGCAATTAACAGCAATCACCTAACTATTTTCATAACTGCTCATCACTGACTAGGTGGTTTAGTCTGTCAAAGTTATGCAATCAATAATCATGTGTTGTGAATTGAAATGGAGAACAACTATGGATAAAGGAACCTTAACCTTTTTTTGTGGAAAAATGGGGGCTGGAAAGTCAACTAAAGCACGTAAAGCTGCCCATGCAAGTCAAGCGGTGTTGATTAGTGAAGACGAATGGCTGGCGTCACTGTATCCCAATAAAATTGTGTCGCTTAGTGACTATATTGAATATTCACGGTTACTTAAACCTCAGATAAAAAAACTGGTGCAATCGATATTGTGTGCTGGAACTAGTGTAGTGATGGACTTTCCAGCGAATACGGTTTCGCAAAGGGATTGGTTTCGGAGTATTTTCTCTGAGATCCACGCTCCACATAATCTGATATACATTGATTTGGCAAATGATATTTGTCTCAGTCAGATTGCAAAAAGACGCGAAGAGCACCCAGAAAGAGCCGCCACTGATACACCAGAAATGTTTGAAAAAGTAACCCAGCATTTTAAGGCTCCTGCATCGGACGAAGGTTTCAATCTACTAAAAGTGACGCAAAATGATTAGCAATGTTTCCTTAACTGCAAGTCCTTCGCCGGTAAACGTAACGTTGCGCAGTGATGAAGTTTATCAACCACATAAAGAGTGGCGTAGCTTGATACTTGGTGTATTGCTAATTATGTTGGTATTTGGGGCTTGGGGCATACAGGCACAAGAGACTAGCAGATTCGAAATCCCCAGAAGTACAGTTATCAATCTTAAATCGATTGATTTAGAAAGGGAGTACCCACTTTTTATAAAATTGCCAAGATCATATGAAAGGCACAAAGAGAAATCCTACCCTGTCATTTACTTAATGGACGCTTGGTATAGTTTTCAGGTGGTATCCGGGGCAACTCGCTTTCCAATGAATACTGGAAAAATGCAAGAAGCCATAATTGTGGGTATTTCATATTCAAAGGGCTCTAAAGGCCCTTCGAGTAGAATTCGCGATTATACTCAGGTTGAAGATGCGACTTGGAAGTATAAAACCGGCGGAGCGGATCGCTACCTGAGTTTTATTAAACAGTCGGTTTTTCCTTACATTGAAAATAATTACAGAGCTAGTAATTCGCGAACATTCGTAGGTAACTCTCTTGGTGGGTTGTTAGGCGCATACATTTTACTTACAGACTCTAAGATGTTTGATAATTATATCTTAGGAAGTCCGTCGGTTTGGTTTAAGGGTTATGACGTACTTAATATCAAAGCAGAGCCTAATTTAAATAAACATAACGTGTTCATTGCGGTTGGTTCTAATGAAACGTCTGAACTTGATTCTCCGAGTCACGATATGGTTGAAGGGGCAAAACGTCTTGAGTCAAAACTCTCTAAAAGGTCGTTCCCGAATACCAAGGTTAAACTGTTAACAATTCAAGGAGCAAATCACGAAACTGCGTTTCCCACCACCGCAATTCAAGGATTAGATTGGTTGTTTAAGGTTGAGTAATGAAAAGTAGTAAAAGCAGAGAACGAGCATTAAAGTGTTGTGAAAAACCTTTAAAAGTATCGATGTATGTTGAACGTATTGGATTGTTATGCGTGCTACAGCGTAAAGTTTATGGGGTGGAATTTGAATTATAGCGTTTATTGGAGTGATTCTTGAACACAGAAAACAGTGCCGCTGCAAACCTTTGCCCCTTGTGTGGTGAGAATAATTCTTGTGGCCAGCTACTCGTCGATGTTAACAACGCCACCACAGATAAAGCGTGCTGGTGTATGGATAGTGCAATTGCTTTTCCTGCTAGTTTATTAAGCAAACTGCCTGAAGCAGACAAACAAAAGGCTTGCATATGTAAAACCTGTGTTTTGCGCTATCAAATGTATAGCGATGATTTGGTGAGTAATGCTGCTGCTCGCGACACAAAACGTCATTCAAACAAGTAGGGCTGGCGAATCCAACTTAGCTGTCTATTTGCAACCTAAGATTCTAGTGTTAAACCGCATTGTGATTAACCGACTGTAAAACACTCTGAATAAAAGGCCATTTATTTTCCGTGTAACGCTCTCTGTCATCTGCATAGTTAGCCGCAAGTTTGTGTTTTAACGCGGCATATTCTTCGGCGACTTGTGGATTTTCACGTAAGTGATCTCTAAATTGAATTCTCTCAAACCACAGCGCACTATTGTAGGGGACTAAATGTAAGTGATGTGTGCGAAACTCTGGAGAGGGTTTACAAAACCAGTGCATAACTTCAGTTTTGTACGGATAATAATTGTAACCTTTTTGAACTAACACATCGATTGCAGGTTTGGATTCATCAAGGGATTTCACACCCACCATAACGTCAATCACAGGTTTAGCAGATAAGCCAACAACAGATGTGCTGCCGACATGCTCGATTGAGCCACAAACCCATTCGCCGATCACCGAGTGTAGCAATCTTTTCTCTGCGTCAAACATAGTTGGCCAAGTATTATTGTACGGAACAATTTTTATCAATGCATACTCCAAGGCTAAATTTTTCGGAGGTGGCTAATATTCAAATTTGCATTTTTTTCAGCGCTAAGTTGATAATTTGCTCGTTATTTGCGTCAACCACACAGTTGCGACCATTATCCTTTGCTAAATATAGGCGTTGATCAGCCTTCATTAGTAAATCATCCAGACTGGTACCGTCGGTTCCAAATGTTGAAATGCCAGCACTTACCGTCATTGTTAGAGGTGTTTGTTCATGATCAAAATGGGTGTCGCATAGTTGCTGCCTTATTAGGTCAACGCGTTGAAAGCAGTTTTCGTCGCTTGACCCTGCAATAAGCAAAGCAAACTCCTCACCACCAAATCGCGCCAATAGATCCGTTTTACGAATTCGGTCTTCAATAAAACGGGCGATATTACGTAAGGTTACATCGCCAACATGATGGCCATGTTTGTCATTAACATTTTTGAAAAAATCTAAATCAAATAGTACTACGGACAAAGGAGAGCCGTGACGTTGGGCATATTCCGCGTAAAGTTTAAACGCGTCCATTAGCTTCATACGATTGGCTAAACCGGTTAATTTGTCGGTTCCAGCCAACTCAAGCAGACGCTCCTCATTTTTTTCTCGATTGATCTCATGAACATGGGCGAGCGATATCATAAGACACGCGCTTGCAATGATGTTCACCGAATCCGCAATATTTATCGCTGAGTCACCTGAGATAAATCGAAAGTGATAAACCGTCACGCCACAGAAAATAAAGAACAGCGACAGCCAAAACCCTTGACGCCGCCCCATTAACAGGTAAGAAATTACGGGGACAGTTAGGATCCAAACGAATATCGATTCAGAAGAGTTGGGAACGTACATTGCGTAAACTAGTATGATAAAAAACGGTACTAGAAAAAGCGTTATCCACATTTGGAAGCGTTCAGTTACTAAAATTATTTGCCATAAAAATAATGAGAATAGCGCATAAGTTAACTCCATTATTGCTAACGGTATTAGCCCTCGATAAAAATTAACCGCAGAAAAAATAAATCCAGCAACAACAACAAACAGTAATAATACACGCATAACTCTGCGTCGATATTGGTAGTTTTGTTCTAAACTATTAGGCATATAATTCTCGCGTTGCTTAATGAAATCGCGTGCTTACACGTCGAAAGCTATTTTTTTACCCACTTGCCGCCTACCCACAAATAATGGCCTGGGTTGGTTTTGTCATAGGCTTTTTGGGCCGCTAATTTTTCTACTTGTTGCACAGTGATACCATTTTTTGTGGCGAGTTTTTGGTACACCACTTTGCGCTTGGCGTTAATATCAGCAACTAAAGCTTGAGCATCTTGTTGAGCCACCACTACCCCTAAGTAGCCATTGTCTTTTTCACCCACTAAGCCTTTATTTTTGGCTTCATTTAAATCTATGGCGAAAGCAATACTGCTAAAAAGCATGCTAACAATAATAAGAGATTTCACTATTGAGTTTTTCATGAGGTTGTTCCTAAATTGGTTTAAAACAAGTTACTGTCGTCACTGAATACATCATCAAGTTCTTTGTCCACTTTGACTCGAATTTCGTGATCGATTTTCACATTGATATTAATCGTAATCGGCTCCTTGGTTTCAACTTGTACGGTATGAGTACAAGAAAAAAGAAACCCCATCGCCATGAGCATCAAAACTATTATCTTCACTTTTTATCACCTTGGGTTATTTTCTGTTCAATGTTATTGCCAACTGAGTTAACTAATCGTATCGACTCAAGTAAAGAAAATATATTTTCTTGATGAGTGTAATTAAAATTAACACTTTGTTTTTTATCAGGGTTGTTACCCTGAAGCGCGAAATCAAAAAACATCCAACCATCTGGAGTCAATTTCACGTTACTTTCAAGTTGAGTGAAATCAAGGTTTTCTAATAACGCCAGTTGCGGTTGCTGCTGTTTAATCGATTCAAAAGACGGGTTATCTACTATAGTCAATTTTCCTCCTGATAGACTCGACGCCCAGCCTTCATCAATGCTAATACCTTGTTGGTTGATAATCATTGGTAAATTGCCATCCATGGTACCAGTGACTGTGATCCCGGGCTGTTGCTGCAGTGCGACAACCTCTGCTAAATCAATATTCTGAAATTTAACATTAAATTGCTGATCTCGACCGTCTAACCATAACTGACTGGTGGAAAACCTACCATCGAAGATTTCTCCTCGCACTTGCTGTAAACGAAACACACTGCTGTTTGCAATAAATTGTGCATTGAGGTTTTCAATTGGTACTCCAGCATCAATTGAGTCGATGTGTAGACTAGATTCACTTAACTGAAGGCCTGCTGAATCAAAAGTGAGCGGCGTTTGGTAACTAATGTTACTTAGTTCATAGTCTTGATAGCTTGCTGACATTTTTTGAATATCTAGTGCTCCTTGGGCGCTAAATTCTTCACTTTCCTGCGGTAGAGTTAAGTCAATATTTGCAGTGAGTTCGCCTTGTTTAATGGTCAGTGCGTTATCTAACTGCGAGGTGATACTTTGCAAATTCTTGATGTCTTGTTGCTGTATTTGTAAATTTAGTTCACTTTGTTGCTGTTGCAGCCCAATAGAAAAACCTTGCTCTAAGTTAATTTCATGACCACTAGATATTGTTTTATCTGGCCAACTGACTTGCCCTGAATGTTCCATAGTTAATGGTCGAAACTTGATATTGTGGGCTGTGATTCCAGTAAAATTTGAGTTTCCAGTGAAACTCAACCCTGATAGTTCTTTAAGAGTAAGTACCATCTGGTTGTGGAGCTTTTGCACGTTTGCATCAGGGTGGGATAGTTGCAACAGCTCTGTGCCTATATCCAGTTGCAAGTTATTAAAGGGGTCCCCTGAAGCGGTAATTTGGCTGGTCGTTTTGAGTAGCTTAAGGTCATCCAATTGTATATCTGAAGTATCTACTGTCGCCCGCAAGGAAATGGGGGTTGTTATTTGGTAGTCAAAAGAAAACTGACTTGTGAGGCTGGCTAGGTGCATCGAGTCCAAGGTAATATCATTTAATTCCAACGTATTGGTGGTGTTGCTAAATTTTAGTATGGCTGATTGTGGTGTATGCAATTGAGACACATCAACAGAGATATCTCCTTGAGTTTGTAACTCAAACATTCTTGTTTGAATAGAGGGGGACTGTAGCGATTGTGCAATCGAAACGTGGTATCTAAATTTAAGTTCCCCTGTAAATTCATAGACTAGTTTCTCTAACTCGATACTGCGACTGGGGTGGTGTTTATCAATAATGCGTAATTGCGGGAGGTTAATTCGGGTCTCATTTATGGTCACTTTTTGCGGCATCAAAAAAGATAACGTTGGCATGTCAGTGTCTGCAAAATAATCTTGTAACAATGGGCAGTGGGTCAAACCAAAATTGTTTTCGAGTTGACTTACATCCAATCTGAGATTTGCCTCTGACAACGCGAGCTCTACTAATATATCGCCTTTAAGAACAATCTCTATTGGGCAATTTTCAAGCTCAACATTATTGGTTAAGTGTAAATTGCTGTTGCTGCTAAAGGTTTTACCATCAAAGAATAAATGCGTTGCGATTGTAGAGTTATCAACTGCGAGTTGCCCTAATAACTGCTGGTTGTTAGCCGCTATATTTTGCACTTGCGGTAACCAATTTGTAAGATCAGATAGACGCCACTGCAGTGTGGCTGTGAGGGCGTTTTTTGTGAACTTAACATCTGCATTGATATCGCCGGTGATACGAAGTTCGTCGCTTGAAACTGAATTCACACTTATATTGAGTGGGTGAAGCAACGCCGCCGAGTCGATTTCAACTTTTGAAATCCTTAGTTTGGGTAGAACGTTTGGTAGCGTTATTGGTTCTGGTGATTGTTTCGGCTCTGGATCTGTTTCAAACTGGCTAGAAGGTTCAAGATGCGTCACCTTTATTTTTTCGATATTTACTGTGTTGGACCAGGGATACCAAACAGCATCACGAACCAATACATTGCCTAGAGGCGAAGACACACACACTTGTTCAATCTTGAGATTTAGCTGCCAATCTAATGAAAAATCTAAACATGAGACCTCTAAATTCTGCGCGCGGGTAAAGTGTTCAATACTTTTGATGGCAATTGGGCGACGAAAAACAATTATTGTAATCAGCGCAACAACCAACAAAATAACAGCTAACAATTTTTTACTGGGACGTTTTTGCCAAAACAAAGTTGCCATCACTTTCCTGTTGTTATTTACATAGTCGTTTACCTTCAGACTACATAATGAATTGTTAGTTTATCTCAGCTTAACAAAATTCAAATACCTTGAATCATTATACATTGAAGTCAGCAAGGTAAGTACAAAACGATGCCAGCTCGAATAATCCTTTAAACGTCATCCAAAGCTAGAATATAAAGACTCGCTAAATACGTGATTACCCAAGGTGTTGTGATTAGCAACCAGCTAAATAATCGTGCATCTAAAATAGATTGATAAATTACAAATACTTGGGCGGTAACAGGAACTAGTAATAAGATACTAAACAGCACAAATATCTTAAATTTTGAAAGTGAGGTGAATACGTCAGATAGGAAAGTGTTACTCAAATTTTTGAGTGTCGTCATTATACATATTAGTAATCCCAACGAGACTGTAGTGAGTGACATATGTCCGTAGAGGTTTGGCTCGTTAAACAGATATCCCACTAAAGATAACCCTACTATCAACAGCGCACTAAGCCCTAGACTAAGAGCTAGACCTTTGTAATCGTATGAAGAGCAGAAATAACTGGCTGTAATTAGCAAAAACGTCAAGGATGTGTTGGCGCCAATTTGAATATCTAATCCAATCGATTTTTCATATTCAAAGGCTCCAATGTAAGAGTTTAAACCATCAAAAAAGAACATTTCTTGCCAATTATCTATTAAAGCAATTGAAGCCAACATAAATATCAGGACGTTAATTTTTGGTACCAATGGGTGAGTATCTTCACGTTTCAAAAAACCAATGATGACAATACTCATCAGCATAAATAACAGTGCGGTCAATGGGTGTGTTGCTTCGCCGCTGCTTATGGGTCTATAAAAGTCTGGGATTTCCACAAACGTACCTAAAAGAACAAAACAGGTGATACAAACTATGCATATGCTAGCTATAAGAGTAATAAAGTGTAGATAACCACAAAATTCAGAATTATATGTATGTGAACTCATTGTCCTTCCTTTGGATCGGTTCTACTTGGAGTAGAAAAATGGCTAACAAATAAAATAACAATTCGTATATTACATTTTTTTCAACGCAATGATTCAACGAAATTCGAATGACAGGCGTATATACAGTGAGTAGGTTTTGTGATTGTTCACACAGTGCATTATTTTTTATGCAAAAAACGCCCCTAACATCAAATGCTAGGGGCGTTTACACAGACTTGATAAGTGCTTTCAATCATGAATACTTATCATATTTGCTTCAATTATTAACCGTTGCTGACATCTTCAAAGTCCGCATCAATAATATCGTCGTTTGCGCTGTTTTTGTCTGCATGTCCTTGCTGCTGACTAGTTTGCGATTGTTGCTGTGACTGTTGTGATTGCATTATGCCGCTGTAAGCGTCTTGCAACGCTTTTTGGCGCATTTCAATCGCAGCTTTATCATCTCCATTCACCGCCATTTTCAACTGTTCGATTAAAGTTTTAAGCTGGGTTTGTTGCTCTTCAGCTAAAGACTCCATCGAGGTTTGTACCGTATGAATCAAATGATCGGCCTGATTACGTTGCTCAACAAGTTCACGCTTAAGTTTGTCTTCTCCAGCGTGCTGTTCACCTTCTTTTACCAAGCGATTAATTTCATCTTCCGTCAAACCACTCGAAGCAGTAATTTCAATGCTTTGCTCCTTGCCCGTTGCTTTGTCTTTGGCTGATACTTTCAAAATACCATTTGCATCAATATCAAAGGTCACATCAACTTGCACTGAACCTCGGGGGCCTTGGCTAATATCCGTAAGGTTAAATTGGCCTAAGGACTTGTTGTCTGCTGCCATTTCGCGCTGGCCTTGCAATACATGTACTGTCACGGCACTTTGGTTATCTTCTGCTGTAGAAAAGGTTTCAGAAGCACGTGATGGTATGGTGGTGTTTTTCTCAATAAGCTTGGTCATGACACCACCCAAGGTTTCAATTCCTAATGACAGAGGCGTAACATCCAGTAGTAAAACATCATCTACTACCCCGGATAACACACCGGACTGAATTGATGCACCCATAGCAACGGCTTCATCAGGGTTGACATCTTTGCGAGGTTCTTTTCCAAAAAACGCGTTAACTGCTTCCTGTACTTTTGGCATGCGTGTTTGTCCGCCTACCAAAATGACCTCGCTAATCTCACCTTTACTTAAACCGGCATCTTTTAGCGCTTGTTCGCATGGAGCAATGGTACTTTTCACTAAATCGTCGACTAATGATTCTAATTTAGAGCGAGTCACCTTCACATTTAAATGTTTAGGGCCACTAGCATCAGCTGTTATGTAAGGTAAATTCACTTCAGTTTGTAATGCCGATGATAATTCAATTTTAGCTTTCTCAGCGGCCTCTTTTACACGTTGTAGTGCCAAGGAGTCTTGCTGAATATCAATACCAGTATCATTTTTGAATTCTTCAACTAGGTAGTTGATAAGGCGTAAATCAAAATCTTCCCCTCCTAAAAAGGTATCACCATTGGTGGCTAACACTTCAAATTGTTTTTCACCGTCTTCGTTAGATATTTCAATTATCGACACATCAAAGGTACCGCCACCTAAATCGTAAACGACCACTTTTTGTTCACCCTTATTGGTATTACCTACACCATAAGCTAACGCCGCCGCGGTTGGCTCGTTTATGATTCGTTTGACGTTTAACCCTGCAATCTTACCTGCATCTTTGGTTGCTTGACGTTGTGAGTCATTAAAATAAGCCGGAACTGTGATGACTGCATCGGTAACGGTTTCGCCTAAATAGGCTTCTGCATCTTTTTTCAATTTACGCAAAATTTGTGCAGACACTTCTTGCGGCGACAATGCTTTACCATTAACTTCAACCCAAGCATCGCCATTTTTTGCTTTGACTATTTTATAGGGTGCTAAAGCAATATCTTTTTGCACTTCTTTGTCGTCAAACTTACGGCCAATCAAACGCTTAATCGCAAATAAGGTATTGTTGGAGTTGGTTATCGCTTGTCTTTTTGCTGGTTGCCCCACTAGAGTTTCGTTGTTTGCGTATGCCACAATAGAAGGCGTGGTGCGGTTACCTTCGGCATTTTCAATAATTTTAGATTTGCCGCTTTCCATTACAGCTACACATGAGTTTGTTGTACCTAAATCAATTCCAATAATCTTAGTCATAATAATCACCTATCAGTTAATAAAAAAAGTCTGAAGCTTTATGGCAGTCTCCCAATAAGCAGTTTGACTACAAAAACAACCTTGTTGAAACCGAGCAATATGTCTTGGTTTAACTTAGGATGTTTGGTTAGTGGCGCTATAATACTCAAGAGAAAAAAATGCTTCTGTCACAAATATGACAGTATTGATTAAATTGTTTTTAGTCGTTAATAAATATAAGAATCAATGGATTAGCAGAGGAAGTAGGGATGTTAACGATTTCTAGTGGTTTGGTTATCTGCCCTCAAAGCGTTAGAATAACCACCCTTAGGTCAGAGCACATTCACAGATACAATGGAGAAAAACATTTCTCATCTACCTCACAAAGCTAGCCCTGTGCTGGTTAAACAAGCTAACCTTTTTGCGGATTTACCGGCAAAGTTAATTGAAGATTTTCAACAAGAATTTCAACTTAACGAATGGCAAAAAGGAGACTACTTCAACTCTGCGTTATTGACAGAGCGCTTTTTTGTGGTCATTGAAGGACAAGTTGAGATTAAACAATGTAATCCCGAAACGGGTAGGGAAGCCACGTTAGATATGCTCTATGCCGGTGATTGTTTTGATTTGATTGTGCTTTTAGATGGCCAGCCCCATGATGTGATTGTGTCGCCTTTAACAAAAATACGCTTGTTATCGGTTAAATTGGAAACTATGCGCCAGTGGTTGTGGAGCTATCCTGAATTCAATCAACAGTTTATGCCCTACTTAGCACAAAAAATGCGCGAAAAAGAAGAGTTGGCGAGTAGCTTAATATTACACAATGTCACCACGCGCTTAAGTCGAATCATTCTAAAGCATATTAATAAAATTAAGTTTTTTATCAGCGGTAAAGAGGATGAGCAACAACATGTAGTGACTGGTTTAACTGACGACACTTTAGCACGCATGTCTGGAACCGTCCGACAGATAGTGAACAAACAATTACAGCAATGGAAAAAAGACGGGACCCTAGATAAAAAACGTAATCAACTGATCATTAAAGATTTAGAGGCGTTAGAAAAAGAAGCTAAATCCCCGCAAACTTTCCCCAACGTGCCTTTGTTGCCTGCTCAAACACAGTCAAAGCATAAACCTTAATTAGGATTAAACAGCAAGACTGGTGTGTTGAATAATGTGGGCGGATCCTTTATTTTATTGACTCACATGAATGAAACTACTTACTCGTTTTTAGGGTCACTAGTAGTTATCGAGTCATTAGTCTGCTTATGTAAAGCGACCATTTCATTTTTATAAACTTAAACAAGCAACGTAAATCAAATGTGCGACTATCGTTTACTTACGGCAATGGAGATAAAACTATGATTACGTTTACTGTCAACGGCGAAACTCGCGAATTTTCGGGGGATCCTACTACCCCCGTACTTTGGTATTTACGTGACGAATTGCAACTGACTGGGTCTAAATTCGGATGTGGTATGGCACAGTGTGGTGCATGTACTGTTCACGTTAACGGTGTAGCACAGCGTTCTTGTGTGTTGCCGGTTTCAGCGGTAGCAGGCAGTAAAATAACCACCATAGAAGGCTTAAGTAAAGACGGTGATCATCCTGTACAGCAAGCATGGATAGAGCATAAAGTGCCTCAATGTGGCTACTGCCAATGCGGTCAAATGATGCAAGCCGCCAGTTTACTAGCAAGTAATCCTACTCCTTCTGATGAAGAAATTGTGCAGGGTATGTCGGGCAATATTTGTCGATGCGGCACTTACCCTCGGATCCATAAAGCGATTAAATCTGCGGCCAAAACCATGGCTGGTGTTGAATACTATATTCCTGACACTGAGGGAGAAAAAGCATGAGCCAATATTTTGATTTAACTCGTCGTAGTTTTTTAAAGTCTAGCGCCGCGGCAGGCGCTTTAGTGCTTGGTACCTACTTTGCTGGCGCTGCCCCTAGAGCAATGGCAGGGGTACTTGCCAAATCATCAGAGACCGCAAAAGCAGCCAATTTATTTGTTGCCCTACGCCCTGATGGCATAGTTGAAATTACCTGTCACCGCTCTGAAATGGGGCAACAGATCCGTACCGCGCTGGCGCAAATTGTGGCCGATGAAATGGAAGCCAGTTGGGACAAAATTGTGGTGATACAGGGCAAGGGTGATCCTAAGTATGGAGATCAAAACACCGATGGTTCCCGCAGTATTCGCTACAATATGCAACGTTTACGTGAGATGGGCGCCAGCGTTCGTTACCTTATGCGACAAGCCGCCGCGACACGTTGGAATGTGCCTATTGACGCTTGTTCTGCAGAGCAGCACCTCGTTACCCATAGCTCAGGAAAAACCCTGACTTATGCCGAATTGGTAAATGATGCCTTGAGCATTACGCCGCCTGCGCTAGATAAAATTTCCCTTAAAAAACGCAGTGAATGGCGTTATATCAATACCGCCATGGAACATATCGATCTCAAAGACATAGTGAAGGGGAAAGCGACGTTTGCTGCAGATGTATTAGAACCTAAAGCACTTATTGCGGTCATTGTGCGCCCCCCTGTAGTGGGCGGAAAGGTCAAAAGTTTTGATGCAAAAGCCGCCAAAGCAACAAATGGCGTGATTGATGTAATAGAGATCCCCGCATCACAAGGCACACCTTTATTTCAGCCTAAAGGCGGTATTGCTATTGTTGCCAAAAATACCTGGGCAGCCATACAGGGTCGCCGAGCATTGGCGGTAACTTGGGATGATGGAAAAAATGCTGATTACAATTCAGAAACGTTTAAGGCGAGCTTACTCGCCACTGTTTCATCACCACAGTCGTCGGTGCGTGAAATAGGAGATGCCAAGAGTATCCTTGCCAAAGCCAGTGATAAGCTGGTGGCAGATTATTATGCTCCTCATTTAGCCCAAGCACCTATGGAGCCACCTTGCGCAACCGCAATGTATCAAAAAGATCGCGTAGACGTGTGGGCGGCAACCCAAAACCCTCAGGCCGATATGGACACTGTGGCTGCGATGGTAGGCATGCCAAAAGAGAAAATTAACGTTCACGTTACTATGTTAGGTGGCGGTTTTGGACGTAAGTCAAAGCCCGACTTCTCAGCAGAAGCGGCTTATATTTCAATGAAAACCGGACAGGCTATTCGTGTTCAATGGACTCGTGAAGACGATATACAGCATAGTTTCTACCACGGGGTATCGGCTCAACACATTGAAGCGTCGCTAGATAAAAATGGCGCCATCGAAGCTTATTTGCACCGCACTGCGTTTTCTCCCATTACTTCAACCTTTCAAGAAGGCGCGACCGTGCCTGGTAGCTTCGAGTTACGTTTAGGCTTTACAGATAATCCCATTAACACCCCCAATATGAAGTTGGAAAACGGTGCCGCGCCCGGAAAAACCCGCATTGGCTGGATGCGTTCGGTATCCAATATTTTTCACGCATTTGCTATTCAGTCATTTATTGCTGAAGCCGCGCATAAAGCCGGCCGAGATCAAAAAGACTATTTACTGGAAACCATTGGCCCTGATCGTATTGTGGATGTGACCGAGCAACATGCACAATACGATAACTACGGTGGCGATAAAGCCACTTACCCGTTAGATATTGGCAGGCTGCGCCATGTTATTGAAAAAGTTGCCGACATGAGTCAATGGGGTAGGAAACTTCCTAAAGGGCGAGGTTTGGGGATCGCAGCCCATAGAAGCTTTTTAACCTATGTGGCTACTGTGGTTGAAGTAGAAGTGTCAGATAGCGGCGAACTGAAAATTATTAAGTCTTGGGTCAGTATTGATGCCGGAACAGTTGTTAATACCGATACCGTGATTAACCAAGTACAAGGTGGCTCTATCTATGGCATTACCGCCGCTATTAGCGAAGGCATTACATTTGATAAAGGTCGCGTTCAGCAAAGTAACTTTCACGACTACCGTGTTCCTCGCATGAGTGATTCGCCATTAGAAATAGAGGTGGAAATTATCCCCAGCGATGCACCTCCGGCGGGTGTGGGTGAGCCTGCCACTCCTGTTTATGCCCCGGCTTTGTGTAACGCCATTTTTGCTGCATGTGGCAAGCGTATCAGGCAGTTACCCATTGGTGATCAGCTTAAAGCGTAGAGCCAACTAGATTAGTGGCCTAAGCCCAGTAATAAGCCTAGTAAATGGTTTAGGGATAGACTGGATACCATCAATGTAACAAGCTCCTTGGTTTCTCCCAAGGAGCTTGTTACGTTTTTTAGCGGGTTAGTATTAGTCATTTTGATTTGGGTACGAACAGTAGAACACTCATAAAACGCGGAGTACCTTTTAGGGTAAGGTCCTAAGGATTAAAGGTGATGAAAGTGCCTATCGATGGCAGCTGTTGCCATTGCTTATTAGAAAATCAGCTAGGCTGATAAAGTGTTTAGAGTCATAACGTTGGCCTTATTCAAGATATCAAGTTTTATGCAGCTCACGTCATTAATACTAAATAGTGGAAACAGTATATAAAGACGTGTTTAAACTCTGTAAATTAAAGTGACCACTGCAGCGTAAATATAAACTTCGCCAATTTCTGCTTAGATTGGTACACACAAACAGAAGGAAATCATGGTTATAAGACTGTTAGGAATTATTGTAGGTTTGCTCTTTGTCGTTTTGTCGCCAGTTATGGCATATAACGAAGTAGAATCGCCGGCCATGTGTATATCCATTTTCATTATGGGCATAGTATTTTTAGTTTATGGCGTAAAAGGCAATCAAGGTTTATTAAAAATACTCCCTAAAAACTCTAATTTAAAACTTTGGTAAGGTTTGTTTACTAAGTCACCGTTATTAATAAGTAGGAGCCAAAATGGATTATTTGAAAATTAACAAGGAAGCTTGGGATAAGCGAACACAGGTTCATGTGGGATCAAAGTTTTATGATGTTGAAGCCTTTAAAGCTGGAAAGTCGTCACTTAATACCATTGAACTTGAGCAAGTGGGTAATGTTGAGGGCAAAAAATTATTACACCTGCAATGTCACTTTGGTTTGGATACGTTGTCATGGGCTAGACTAGGCGCTAAGGTGACTGGCGTTGATTTATCTCCAGCGGCGATAGAACAGGCAAATAAACTGAAGTCGCTGCTAGGATTGCAGGCTAATTTTATTGCCAACGATGTGTATCAGTTTGGTCATCAAAATACACAAACATTCGATATTGTATTTACCTCATATGGAGCACTGTGCTGGCTTCCCAATCTAAATAAATGGGCAAATACTATTGCCAAATCACTTGTGTTGGGCGGAGAGTTCCACCTTGTGGAGTTTCATCCCTTCAACGACTTACTAAGTGGTTACTGCTATTTCCCACGAAATGAACCTGATATTGAAGAAGAAGGGACGTACACAGAAAACTGCGATGGTACTAAATCAACCATACTAACTTGGGCGCACTCATTAAATGAGGTAATCAATGCGTTAATTTTAGCAGGCTTAAGTATCGAGCATTATGGCGAGTATGCATTTAGCCCCTATGATTGCTTTGAAGACCTTGAGTATGTTGCTGGCAAGGGATATCAAATGTTACACAAAGGCCAGCAGGTGCCACTAGTTTATGCCATTAAAGCTCGAAAAATTGCCTAACAAGCTTAGCGTCGATATCCGGCCATTCACAATTAGTGGTAGCACGTTTATGATTTACGGTTATTGTCAGCGGCATTTGATTGGAGTGGTTTGTGGCATCAGTCCCTACTAATAAGCACGAGTTGCAACTCGCTATTCAGCAGGTCTTTGACAAAATCCTTGTAGACTATGAAGATATTCCCACCAATTTATCTAGAACTCTGGGGATAGAAGGAAACGTTAAGGGAACTGAAATCAGTGTGAGTGACACACTTGCTTATTTAATCGGTTGGGGGAAGCTAGTTATTAAGTGGTACCGCCTATCCTCAACAAACCAGCCTGTAGACTTTCCAGAAAGCGGTTATAAATGGAATGAATTAGGTAAATTAGCGCAGAGTTTTCACTACGAATACCGTGATTGGAGCTATGGCGATTTACTATCCGAATTTAAACGAACAGTCAATGAAGTTTTATCTCTTATAGACTCATTGAGCGACTACCAGCTGTATGGTCTAGCTTGGTATGAAAAATACACACTAGGAAAAATGATCCAATTTAATACCTCTTCACCAATGAAAAATATGCGTGCTAAGGTCAGAAAATTTAAGAAAAATCATGGTGTAACCTAGCGTTAGTGTTTTGTGGCTGAAACAACAGTGGCAGCGCTTTTCAGCCAATCTCGGTAAATAGCACGTTTAAGTCCAGCGGTGTTTTTAGTAACATATCCCTTACTTAACCTGAACTCGGGATAAGCCATACCGTCCAGCACCGCTATTATTGCGCCTATCTTTGTTGAACTTGCTCTCAATAGCTGGCTATTGCTTCACAAGCTCGCCTTGATAAACACAATAATACCAGCACTGGATGCATTAAATTGGCGGCTAGATAAATGATAAGATTGTAACCTATTGTTTTTATAGGATTTACTTCATAGGACGCGGCACGTCTTAACCCGACCTCAGGTTACTTGTCGCGCTAATCAGTCCGCCAATTTTTATCACTGTGATTGAGGATTCATTGCAGGTTTAACCCGCAAGAAGCTCGCAAAACGCGGAATGCCTTTTGCGGTCAGTCCGTAATATTTAAATGTGATGACTGAGTCTACTGGAGGTGGGTTTTGTCGTTGTATGTCAGAAAAGCCAGAGCCGATTTTAAATTGTATGCCAGAGTCTAGCTCTACCAACATAGAACCTAACAAACCTTGATATTTACCTTTCCCTGGAAGATGGGCAATCACTGTCGCTTCGGCGTCTTGGTGTTTTTTTAGTTTGAGTAAACTGTTGCTTCTACCGTCTTCATAATACGCTTTTTGATGATGTAACATCAGACCTTCGGCGCCATTGGCCACTAAAAAGTCTAACTTGTCGGTGAGTTGTTGATGAGTGTCTAGTTTAAATTGTGGGATCACCTTTACGTTGGGGCTGGCAATAGTATCGGCTACCGCATACAGTGCAGTTAATCTTTGGGTAAAAGTACCGCTATGCTCAGGCAAATCGAACAACATGAATTTGATGTTTTTCCAATCATCAGTTGGTGCGTCGCGTAAAACAATAGACGCTGTTTTTTCAAAGCTATCGCGGGCCAACCATAACTCACCGTCTATAACTTGTGATGGAAAATCTTTAGTAAACCAAGTAGGGCTGTGAATAACATTATTGTTGCGAGTAACCAGTGCCGAACCATTCCAGCGAGCGCGAATGCCGTCTAATTTTTCACTGATCCAATAATGTTTAACTACTATGTCGTTATGGTAAGAGGTTGCTAGTTGCTGTTTGAGATGGTTCGTTGCGTTTGCAGTAGTATTGGGCTGTTTTTCAGAGGAAAAAACTGAAACAGTAAAAAATATTACAAAAGCCAAGTGAGAAATCACTAAAGCCAAGCGAGAAATAGTCGTGTCCATATTCGCTGCCGTCCATGTCTTTGAATAATCTTGAGCCTAGTCCAAAAAACTATGAGGTGTTAGATCTATTTGTGAAAACTCAGAGATTAGAAGGGGTTCTCTAACACTGAGTTTTGGTGTTTTTACGGGGCACCAAATTGGGTGTTAGCTAAGATTACTCATCTGCAATTGTTTGGTATATATCGGCCTGCAAGCTATCAGTGGTATGATAAAGTAACCCTCGTTTAGAGAAGTCAAAATGATAACTGTCTACCTCAAATAGTTTTGTAGCGGGTTGTTGTAAACTCTCTTTGAGCATTAAATAACGTTTTCCATTCACAACGTTTTGCCAGGCCCACTTAGTCCCATTTTTTTTCAACTTGAAGTGGCGGCCAGCCACTAGGCTCAATTGCTTCAGTTCTTCATTGTTTATTGGTTCTTGTTCAGATGAAAAGAATAGCTCGCCGTTTTGATGTTGCCATAACAGGTCATCTGGATCGGCAGAGTATTGGATGAATGCCCACTTTTCGTCTTCATAGCTAACCTGATGAGTGTTAATGTCATAATAATTCACCCGCCAACCTTTTTCAGTTTCAGTGCTATAGGCAAAAACGTGATCATTTTTCCAAGATACACCACGCATCTCTATTTGTGGGATCTTTAGGGGTTCTGAATGGCCAGTTTTCGTGTCAATTAAATAAATCTGATTAAGGCCCAAGCCTAACAAATAGTTGCCGTTGTATGACCATAACAAGTCGATGATATGGCGACTATCATTAAAATTACTGAGTTTAGTGAGGTGCTTTCCTTGGGTATCGGTAAGCCAAATTTCTTCACTTCCAGTGCTTAAACCAACAAAGGCAATTTGTTGGTTGTGGTGTGAAAAAACCGCGAGTCTATCGTCTACAGAGGTGTTGGCGACAAACACCTCTGTTTGTTTTTCAATGTCATAAAATAGGGCGTTTTGATTCACGTAGCCGGCAATAAACATGTAGTCTTTGCCGTTAATGTGTCTTAGTGGAGTGCGCAGTTGTTGACTTCCAGAATAGACAACCTGCCTGTCTTTGCCTGTTTGGTCATAACTGACTATTTGATATGCAGGATGCTCTCCCATTAACACCACTCGTTCTCCGCTGTGGTCCCATATTCCGCAGCAAATGAAGGCATCTTGTTTAAATAATAGGGTTAATTCATCAGTGTCTAAGTCTAGAGAGTAATAGCCCTCCCACTGTTGTTTATCAGGGGAAGAAATTAACAGTTTATTTTGTGTTGGGTGAAGGTCAAATTGGTTATTGCCAGCAACAAATTGTTGTGGTTGATTTAGGCGACGTTTGGCACCCGTGCTTAAATTCATTTCGAACAGAGTATAAGGCGTGCCATCTGATTCGGTGTAAATCACCTTATTGTCATCGTGGGTAAAGCTAATTCTACCGTAACTTCCAGCGGGGCAATTGTGGATCAATTTTGCTTCGCCAAGGGTTAACCCATTGATTTCACGCAAATAGTATTGGCAAGAAGTGGATGATGCGACTAGATAAACCAGTTTGCTACCATCGCTATTCCAGGCAGCAGGACCAACGCCTAAGGCTTCATCATCATCATCATCATCATGCGTAATTTCGATGGTTTTTTCGTCTACTAAAGACTTTATCCATAAGTGAATTCTTTTTTCGGTGAATTCCATATAAGTAAGGTAATTGCCGTCGGGAGAAACTTGTGGCCAAGCATCATTTCCCGCGGTGCGGGTTAACGCCTTAACTGCGGTAATCGGCCGTTGTTTCTTTTCTTGCATTGCCCCAAATGTTATCCAGATCATTGTTGTCACAATAATTACTGTCAACAATGTTGCCGCGACAGCAAATCTAGCTTTTGAAATGACAGGAGGATGGTTTTGTTGTGTGGCCGGATTTGTCGGTGGTGAGGAAATTTTTAATAACGCCCCAGAAGAAGCTTCAGGCAATTCAGAGACAGAGGCTATAAACCTGTAACCTTTTTTAGGAAATGTGGCGATAAAGCGCGGCTTTCTTGGATCGTCATTGAGATTTTTTCGCAACTTATTGATGACTTTAGTGACAGCATTATCGGTAATGATACGTCCTCGCCACACCTTTTCAATGAGCTGTTCTCGATTAACTATTTCATCAGTATGTCGGCAAAAATAAGCGAGCAACTCAACCACCATAGGCTCGAGTTGCGATATTTCTTGCTCGAATTTTAAAGTTTGTTGTTTTTCACAAAACACAAACCCTTCAATTTGCCAACGCATCTGATTCCAAAAAATTTAGCTAAGTCACGGAAAAATAACACATTGATATAAAGCGGTCACCAAAAGTCACAACTCATCACGGATTTATCACTACTTCATTACCCCTTCAAACTATCGTTAGCCGCACAAACTAACCAATGACTACAGGAAAATTTTATATGGCATTTTCAAAATACAGCCTTTGGGTGAGCATAGTGATCAAGTATTACATTTTGGGCATAGTACTTTTTATTCCTATGATTGTTAGCGCACAGGAAAACCCCGTGCAATCTCACAAATTTGCGACGCCAAAAGCGCTACTAGCACACAAAGTTCAGAGCAAACAGCAGGCGATTGATTTACTGCAATCAAATGAATTTAAACAACAACTCAAGGCACTTGCTCTAAAAATAGACGCCACCCATCCATCAGAATTGACGGCACAAGAGGGTATTTCCCTAAGTTCAATACTCGAGCAGCATAATAAAACTATAAAATTGATTGAGACGCAGAAATATCCAATCAACTTTTATCATCATTTACTTTATACCCAAGCACAACAAACTAGTGGGTCTTCAAACGCCACCCTAGAACAACAAATAACGAAAATATTTACCCATTTGATGCAAAGTATTTCAGACGAACAGTTGTACAAAACCAGTTCGACTATGGGTTGGTCCTTGCCTATGGGGCAGGACTATATGTTGCACTTATTCAAAAACTATCAGCAAAACGACACCCTAAATGTTTATCAAGCAATCGACTTAATTTCTAACTATCAACTTTATAAAACCTATCAAAGCGTATTGCCAATTGTGGTGCCTATGATAGCTGCAGAAGAAAACAAACGTTATGTGGTCGATACTGATGTGTTAATCAAAACCCCGGATGGCGCGAGTATCTCTGCTCTAGTGGTAAGAAAACGAGGTGATACGCAAAAAAGAGCAAGCGCCATGCAATTTACAATTTATGCTGACGAAAAATGGGAAATTAAACAGGCAATGCATGCGGCCGCTCATGGCTATGTTGGAGTCAGTGCTAATACCCGTGGTAAAGCCAAAAGTCCTGATAAGATCATTCCTTGGGAGCGTGACGGAGAAGATGCAACTGCGGTGATTGATTGGGTTTCAAAACAGTCGTGGAGTGATGGTAATGTGGTGATGTATGGTGGCAGTTATTTGGGTTTTACCCAGTGGGCCGCAGCAAAACATATGCATCCGGCTCTAAAAACTATTGTTCCAATAGAAGCCGCCCATCCTTTTGTTGGCTTGCCCGTTGAAAACAATATTTTTATCACTCCTAACTATCAATGGGCATTCCATGTCACTAACAATAAAACCATGGATCATTCAGTTTACAACGACTGGCAACACTGGCGAAAAACCTATGATGAGTTATTCGAAACTGGCCGTGCTTTTAGAGACATTGATAAAGTAGAAGGCACTCCCAACCCTTGGTTTCAAAAATGGTTAAGTCATTCGAGTTACGATAGTTATTATCAAAACATGCTGCCTTATCAACAAGACTTTAAAAACATCAATATTCCAGTGTTGAGTATTACTGGCTATTTTGGCGCTTCTATTTCTGCTGCGTATTTTTTCAATCAGCATAACCAGTACAATCAGAATGCAGATCACGCCCTTCTGATTGGTCCTTATAATCACGGCACAGCTCAAGGTATTCCGCGTTCTTATCATAGTAACTATAAATTAGATGAAGTGGCGTTAGAAAAAGACACGCAGGAAATGACTTTTGAATGGTTTGATCACGTGTTATTCAACAAACCTAAACCCAAACTGGTAAAAGACAAGGTTAATTATCAATTGATGGGGAGTAATACTTGGCAACATAAACCGTCATTGACTGAACTCAATCAACAAGGGGTAACCTATTATTTAGGGGCAAAACAGGATGACAACAAACATTATCTCCTGACCACACAACCGCAAGAGGCTACCGATTATATTTCTCAATCGGTTGATATGAGTGACCGACAAACCCAGCACAATGCCCAAGAGTGGCAAGTTATTAAAAAGGAATTGAACGAACCCAATGGTCTAGTTTTTGTAACTGAAGAGTTTCAAAGCTCCCAAGAATTAACAGGTTCAATTACTGGGCATTTTGCTTTGGCAATCAACAAGAAAGATTTGGATATCGGCTTTAAGTTTTACGAACTAAAAGAAAATGGTGAGACATTTGCGTTATCTCGATATATTAGCCGCGCTAGTTATGCGCGAGATATGAGTCAACGACAGTTACTCACAGCCAATCAAAAAACCATTATTCCCATTGTTAATAGTACTATGACCTCGAAACTTATTAAAAAAGGTAGTCGTTTGGTGATGATTCTAAACGTGAATAAAAATCCCGGAGCTCAAGTTAATATGGGCACAGGCAAAGATGTGAGTGATGAAACCATTGCTGATGCCGGCGAACCTCTTGAAATTAAATGGTTTAGCGACAGCAAAATTCATATCCCACTGAAACCTTGGAAGATGTGATAGTTATACCAATCCATCCTAACAATTGATCGCTCAGCGAGGTTTAAAATCACCTAATCAAGGCGTTCGAATGAAGCAATAGTTATTCTATTGTAAGTTCGAGCAACGCAGAGTAGGTGCTTTTAAACCTCGCCCAAAGGGAGA
>NZ_JBDVXF010000034.1:0-21936 GCF_039964565.1 Paraglaciecola sp. | reverse complement strand
CTAACAATTGATCGCTCAGCGAGATTTAAAATCACCTAATCAAGGTGCTCGAATGAAGCAATAGTTATTCTATTGTAAGTTCTAGCAACGCAGAGTAGGAGCTTTTAAACCTCGCCCAAAGGGAGAACACCAGCGACTTTCTCTCTTCGTTCTAGTCCTTTGAAAGGGGGTAGCCATTCCTGCAGGACTACGCCTCGATTGAAAGTCGCTGGTGCTCTCTGAGTGACTAATTGATAAGATGAATTGGTATTACACGTCATTCCCGCGAAAGTGGGAACCCACCAATAGCGACCGTAAACTAAATTGAGATGCTATAAAAACACCATAGCAAAGTTATATTCTCACTAATTTTTTAAGATAATAAAACAAGGCTCTCTAGCGATTTATCAGATGTTAACGGGGGTTCCCGACTTAGCGGGACTGGCGTGGTGCATACGATAGGATGTCACTGTCAGCTTATTCGGTAAACGTGTTGAAAGCGTCATTACTGAAAGGCGGTTGTTCGCCCATAGGCGACAGACAAAGACCGCATTTAAGACTAGAAAGCCAAACATCCAAGTTTAGCTCCCTACCCTAATTTTAGCTTTGTTGCTGAACAATCCATCTGTCAATTTTTGCTTCTAGTATAGGCATAGGCAATGCGCCATCTATGAGTATTTGCGTGTGGAATTTTTTCAAATTAAAGTGCTCACCCAAGGCTTTTTGGGCTTTATTTCTGAGCATACGAATATGTCTTTGGCCCACTTTGTAGCTCACCGCTTGTCCGGCCATAGCGATATAACGCTCCACCTCGGCTTCGATATCTGTCAACGCAAGTGATGAGTTATCCACCATAAAGTCAATAGCTTGTTGTCTACTCCAACCAAAGGCGTGTAAACCAGTATCGACCACTAAACGCATGGCGCGAAGTTGTTCGTCGGATAAACGTCCATACCACATGTATGGGTCCGTAAATAGGCCCATTTCTTTGCCCAAACTTTCTGCGTATAAAGCCCATCCCTCTGCAAACACTGTATATCCGCCAAATTTGCGAAAATCTGGCAGGCTTTCTACTTCTTGTTGAATAGCAATTTGGAAATGATGGCCTGGTGCAGCTTCATGCACACTTAGGGTTTCCATTAAATATTTAGGCTGCGCCTTTAAGTTATAGGCGTTGATATAAAATATACCGGGTCTTGAACCATCAGGTGCAGGGCTTTGGTAACTTGCGCCCGCCGATGATGCCGCGCGATACGCTTCAACAGCCCTTACCTCGTAATCTGCTTTAGGAAACACTTCAAATAATAACGGTACGCGGCTATCAATATTTTGTTTAACTTGGGTATAACCGTCAATCAACGCTTGCTCTGAATCAAAGAAAAATTGTTCGTCGGTGCGTAAGAATTCAAAAAATGCCGTTAAGTCGCCTTCAAAACCGACGGTTTCTTTTACTTTCGTCATTTCGGCTAAAATACGTGCGACTTCTTGTTGCCCAAAGTTATGAATTTCTTCAGCGTTTAGCGCTAAGGTTGTATTGGTTTTAATCCTATAGTCATACCACGCCTTACCATTAGGTAAATCTAACAAACCAAAAGTATCGCGGCCCTTGGGTAAATATTCCTCAGACATAAAAGTATATACTCGGCGATACGCTGGAATAATCACGTTTTGTATGGTTTTAAGGTAGTCGCTTTTGATTTGCGCTTTATCGAGACCCGTTATGTTGTCTTTTTCTTCGAGGGATTGTAACGGTCCATAAAAGACACTTTGAGTGAGATCTTCAACCATATGCGCCTGCAACTGAGGCAATACTTTTTTAATCAACGGCTTAGGAAGTACCACAGAGTTTTCTATGCCTTCTTTCATTGCCTCAATGGCACTATCCATATAAGTAGCAAAACCATTAGCACGACTCATAAAGTTACGATAATCGTCTGCAGTGTTAAAAGGTTGAGCACTTTTTCCTGAGCCTAGAGAAGCAAACGCACTGTGTGCTCCGCCCATTTGATGTATAGGAATAAGGTGTCCTGGAAATTTTGCGCCTTCGAGCGCTATTTTTCTGTCTCGCAAGAATATTTCGTAACTTAACAGGTCTTGCCCGCGCAATGCAGAAGCATCAATAGCCTGTATCTTAGTTAAGTACTTTTGTTCAAAAGCTAAGGTTTCGGCCAAAGTTTGCTGGTTAATGGGTGGGTTAAACCTATCGTTGTAATCACTAACGCCTACGTATGTCGCAGATATTGGATTCATCTGCATTCTTTCAGCGAAGTAGGCTTTAAACAGCGCATTGGATTTTTGTGACTCGGTTTGTATTACAAGCGCACTATTGGCGTCTATACTCGCGCCCAAATTGTCAATTTTTGCCGAACTTGTGTGATTGCAGGCAACCAACCCCACTGAAAAAACAACAGTGAGAGCAAGGTGTTTTGTATTCATGTAATATCCTCTTTTATCAGGAATTCATTGTATCTTAGCTTTCAAGGTTTTAGGGAGTAAAAGGCTGCCAGTTTTCCAATTTTGTTCATCAATTTCGGTCACAGTAACAAAATGGAATTAATGGTTAAACTCGATAGCAAGGAGTAGAGTAGATTAAAACAAAGATAAAAGGCGTTTAATTCCAACATATGAAAAAACACATTTATGTCGCATATACAGGCGGTACCATTGGTATGCGCCCTTCTTCCCATGGATTTGTTCCGGCGGCGGGTTTTCTTAGCGAAACAGTGGCCAACATGCCCGAGTTCCACCGCAACGAAATGCCCAATTTTACGATCCACGAATACGACAATTTAATTGACTCCTCAGATATGGATCCAAGTGACTGGCAGAAAATCGCCAATGATATTTTTCAGAATTACCAGCAATATGATGGTTTTATTATTCTCCATGGCACTGACACCATGGCATACACCGCGTCTGCCTTATCATTTATGTTAGAGGACTTAGGTAAACCTGTCATAGTAACGGGCTCGCAAATCCCACTCGCTCAACTGCGTTCAGATGGCCAAGTAAATCTTCTTAACGCTTTATATATCGCAGCTAACTACCCCATAGCTGAGGTTACATTGTTTTTTAACAATCAACTGTTTAGAGGCAATCGCAGCCGCAAACTGGATGCTGATGGTTTTAACGCTTTTGATTCTCCAAATTTTCCGGCACTACTTAAAGCGGGTATCAATATTGAAGTGGATAAAAAGATTCTGGGGATTGCTGCTGACAAAAAACTTCATGTGAGCCCTGTCAAATCACAACCTATTGGGGTAGTGACTTTGTACCCCGGGATCAGTGCAGAGGTGTTAAAAAACACGTTACAACAACCAGTTAAAGCCTTAATTTTATTAAGTTTTGGCGTAGGAAACGCACCTCATAACTCAACTCTTTTGGAGCAACTTTCTTTCGCAGACCAACAAGGTATTATTGTTTTAAATTGTACTCAGTGTGTTCGTGGTAAAGTTAATATGACAGGTTACGCGAATGGCCACATTTTAAGAGAGGTTGGCGTAGTGTCTGGTCAAGATATGACCCCAGAGGCTGCACTTGCCAAGTTGCATTATTTGCTTAGTAAAGATCTACCAGCCAGTCTTATCAAACGCCAATTGATTGATAACTTGCGCGGAGAGTTAACGGACTAGGTAAATCAAGACCTATCAGAGTAAACAAGGATTTCATTGATTAAATAACCTTTCTGAAAAAACAGAATACTCACAGACTTTTTCTGCGACTTCTTTGTGATTCAAGTGATTGACCTTGTAACAGGCATAAAAAAAGCAAACCCTAGGGTTTGCTTTTTCTTATAGAATTTTAATTATTTGATAATTAAAGTACTACGATGTTCTCAGCTTGAGGACCTTTTTGGCCTTGAGTTACAGTGAACTCAACTTTTTGACCTTCGGCCAAAGTTTTAAAGCCAGTACCTGTGATAGCACGGAAGTGAGCAAAAACATCAGGGCCGTTTTCTTGTTGAATGAAACCGAAACCTTTAGATTCGTTAAACCATTTTACTGTACCAGTAGTTGCAGACATAGTCTTTCCTATATTTTTCAAGAGTAATTGTGTCTCCTAAGAGACGTTAGTTGTGCTGAAGTGTGTTGCAATTACTTATGAGCTACGAGACCGGGTACTACAATGGAACGTCGAAACAATGTACATAAATATCAAACTTACTTTCAAGCATGGGTAGTATATATCTAACGTACCGTAGGTCAACAACTATTATCAAGAAACTGGTCTAACAAGGCTTTTTGTTTCAACAAGTTAGTCACAAATTTGTCATATTTTTGCCATCTTTACTACTAGCAATTGCGCTGAAATTACTGTTTATATATCAATCAATCCAATAAAGTCATGCACTTTTGAATGTTGATATTTAAAACTAATCCTAATATTTGTCGATTTAAAAATGTTACATACGTTTAGAAGACACAAAAAGTAAACTTATTGCAGAAAACACAGCTGTAATCGCAGCTAAAGTAAAGGTTTGCTCGGCTCCATGACCTTGTTGCCAAAAATACCCCGCTCCATAGCCACCTACAGCCCCTCCAATGCCAAAGCCAACACTGAGATAAATTGCTTGTCCTTGGCTTTGAAACCTATTGCCAAAATAATGATGAATAAACTGCATAGACGCCGCATGTGTCATGCCAAAACTAAATGCATGCAGCATTTGGCTAAACACTAATATCGCCGGGTTGTTTGCCACCACAGCTAACAAATACCAACGAAGCGCAGTGAGCAAAATACTGATGACCAAAATCCACTTAACCCCAAAGTACTTAATCAATTTCCCGGCTTGCAAGAAAATGATGACTTCTGCCAATACACCTATAGCTATAAGCCATCCTGTTGCTTGTCCGCTGTAATCCAAGTCCAGAAGATATAGAGCAAAAAATCCGTAATAAGCCCCAAAACTTAGCTGTAACAAAGCAACAGATAATAGAAAAGCGTAAAACACTGGCGTATTGATTTTATGCCAAATTGAAACAGACGCCTGACTACTGTTTTTTTCTACCTTAGGAGCTTTGAGTAATAACGTGGTGACAAATAGACTGAACAACACCAAAGCCCCAACGTAAATAGGGGCTTCACTAGAGAACACATCAATCATTTTGCCCGTAAAGATAGTGAGCAAAATATAACCGATACTGCCCCATAACCTAATTCGTCCATATCGACTGGCATGACCATATACACAATTTAAGGTTAACCCCTCAATTTGCGGTAAAATTGCGGTCCAAAACATCATCATCAGCGCAAGGCTGAATGTCAGCGCCCAAAAACCATCAACGTAAAATACCAAGCTAAAAGTTGCGAATGTTAACAATGCACCAAGTTGCAATACCCTGAGCGCCCTGCCCGATTTATCGGCGAGTATTGCCCATAAATTAGGACCCGCTATACGGGCCACGGTAATCAACGCAAAAAGTTCACCTATTTCAGTGGACGAGAATCCTCTGCCGTCTAAAAATACCCCAAGGTATGGCATCAGTACGCCAAACTGCCCAAAATAAAAAAGATAGGTAATCGCAAGTAAAATTAAATTAGAATTTGAAAAAGCAGATTTTGGCAAGGGCAATACTTAAGTATGTGAATAAAAATTAGGCGTATTCTAAAAGAATACGCCTCAATGTCAGTAACGTTTATCGCGTTTTTGCTTGTGCGGGGATAACAGGTGTAGCGCTGTGAACATCAGCATTTTGGCCTCTGTCTCTTAATAAATGATCCATCACCACTAATGCCAACATGGCTTCTGCAATAGGTACAGCGCGGATCCCCACACAAGGATCGTGCCTACCTTTTGTAATGACTTGGGCAGTATTGCCATGTATATCGATGGTTTCACCAGGGACACTGATACTAGAAGTGGGTTTAAGTGCCATATGCACCACTAAGTCCTGCCCGGTCGAAATACCTCCGAGCACGCCACCAGAACGGTTAGAAGCAAACCCATCAGGGGTTAATTCGTCGCGATGTTCACTGCCTTTTTGTTCAACAGTAGCAAAACCATCTCCTACTTCTACCCCTTTGACTGCGTTAATACCCATCATGGCATGGGCTAAATCAGCATCAAGTCGGTCAAAAATAGGTTCACCTAAACCAACTGGCATGTTAGTGGCAACCACTGATACTTTAGCACCAATTGAATCACCTTGTTTTTTGAGGTCGCGCATATAGGCGTCTAGCGCTTCTAGTTTACTTTCGTCTGGACAGAAAAACGCATTGGTGTTCGTCACACTATGATCAACGGTTTCGACTTTGATTGGCCCTAACTGCGACAAGTAACCATGGATCTCTATACCATGATGCTGCTTTAGGTATTTCTTGGCTACGCCACCTGCCGCAACACGAATAGCCGTTTCCCGGGCCGAAGAGCGACCACCACCTCGGTAATCCCGTAACCCATACTTTTGCTGATAGGTATAATCAGCATGTCCAGGGCGGAAGGTATCTTTAATTTTGGAATAATCGTTACTACGCTGATCAGTATTATTGATTAATAAACCAATACTGGTACCTGTGGTTTTGCCCTCAAACACACCAGACAAAATTTTCACTTCATCTTCTTCACGTCGGGCTGTGGTATATCTTGAGGTACCGGGCTTGCGTCGGTCTAAGTCAACTTGCAAATCTGCTTCGCATAAATCTAAACCGGGAGGACATCCATCGATAATGCCACCTATAGCAATACCATGGCTTTCGCCAAAGGTGGTGACAGTGAATAACTTACCGAAAGTGTTTCCAGCCATAATTTTAAAATCCTATTGTCTAATCTACGTATATTCTAAACACAATTTGTGTATTTTAATGGTCAACGGAGCGCCAGTACTCAACTAAATCGTTCTTGCTTATAGCAAATACACCATGACCACCATTTTCAAACTCAACCCACTGAATCGGTAATTCTGGATAGCGGCTAAACATATGCACTTCACTGTTGCCCACTTCAACAAACAACCAACCATTGTCAGTTAAATGCATAGGGGCCTGCCGTAAAATATGGTCGACTAAATCCAAACCATCATTGCCCGCGGCCAAAGCCAGTTCAGGTTCGTGATGGAACTCTTGCGGCAAATCATCCATATCCTCAGCGTCAACGTAAGGTGGATTACTTACGATTAAGTCGTATTGCTGACCTTGCAGCGCTCCCATTAAATCAGAATTGATGGGGTATACTCTGTGATTCAATCCATGTTCAGTGATATTGAGTTCGGCAACATCTAGGGCATCTTGGCTAATATCCACAGCATCCACCTGCGCCTCTTCAAACGCATATGCCAACGCAATAGCAATACAACCACCACCAGTGCACAGATCTAAAATATGCTGAGGCTCAGCGTCGCCAATCCATTCTTCAAAATGATTCTTAATCAATTCCGCAAAAGGTGAACGAGGAATCAGCACTCGTTCATCGACATAAAACGGTAAATCACAAAACCATGCTTGATTGGTCAAATAGGGAACCGGAATACGCTCATCAACACGGCGTTTCACAATAGCAATAATCTTTAATTTTTCGGGAAGGGTCAAACGACTATGAAACAACTGATCACCAGTTTGCATCGGCAAATTTTGCTCTAAATGTAAAAGCTGCAGTACTAAACTAACGGCTTCATCCCAAGGGTTATCAGTGCCATGGCCATAAAACAATCCAGCCTGATTAAAACAGGTGACTGACCACCGCACCATATCTAACATAGTGTGCAGGTCTTGCGCTATTTGCTGAGATTCTAATTCTGTAAACGTATCTGTGGTCATGTTATCACTTAATAAATCTAGGTTCGTAAACCTTGAATACATATGCTCTTGTAGCAAACTTTGTTATGCTAAGCCTATAGCAAATATGTACCTGTAATGAATGAAAATCACGCCACGTCACCCTAAAATTCAATCAGAAGATGAAGAACCAGATCTTTTTAAAAATCAGTTCAAAGATGTAGCGCCAATAAAGCAGGACAAAATACCGCCTCAGCGCTATTCCAGCAAGCAGAATTCGGGACTTACCCCAAAAAACAACAAAGATTTATCAGAAATTAAACAAGCCGCAGCGGCATTTGAGTTTTCAGATGGTTTTGAAGGCCACTTTGATATTGATCAACCTCTAAAATATGTCAAACCCGAGGCCGACAGTCATGAAGTAAAACGTCTGCGCCGAGGTGATTACCCACCGGATTTAATCCTTGACTTACACGGATTGAAAAAAGAACAAGCCAAACACGAAATAGCCGCGCTAATTCACGCGGCACAAAAACAACATGTGTATTGTGTCTCGATTATGCACGGCAAAGGCACTTATGTGCTTAAAAAATCCATTCCCAACTGGTTGATCCAACACCCTGCGGTATTGGGGTTTCACCAAGCCCCAAAAGAATGGGGTGGACAGGCAGCATTGCTGGTATTGATTGATTTGCCTTTACACAGAGGTAAGTATTAAATCTAGTGCTATTTGCGCTAATTGAATTGAGCTTTAATTTTTCCGACAACTCCTATCACTAATCAACAAATGCATTGGCTTAATGCACACTCACTTTAGAAAATACCTTGATAACTATGACAGCAGACACAATCAATCCCATGCCTAACATACTTGCTAAGTCTAACTTTTGGCCCCCCTGCTAGCGAAATTAATACAATACCTAATCTCACCCAAACCGCATACGCTATGCCAATAGGAATGGCTTTTAGCGTGAGAGGCAGAAGATAAAAAGCGACCGCGTATCGGAATATCACTAACAAACTAGGACAAAACTTTGTAAAACCGTCACTCGATTTTAAGTTCGGCGTTACCACTACCTCAGCAACAATTGCCCCCCAATATACAACCAATTATTCATATTATTCTCTTATGTTTACGAATATTCACGGACTGAGCTTTCAAATCTGATGCTACTTAAAAACCTGACAAACTGATAACTTGATAGCGAGATAGCCTTCTAAAACTCAATTCGAGTGAACTTGGCATTGGCGGTTAATACTTCCATTGTTTTAAGATTAAGTGTCGCTATTTTTTGCCGCTGATTGCTTCCACACTCTAAAAGCAACAGTTCTTTTTTATCTTCAATCACAGTGGTTTTAGGAACACCGAGCAAGACTTCGCCACTTTTAAGAATTAAACGAATTTGATACCTATACATACAGGCTATTTCTAAATAATCGTAAAGGTCACAGGCTATACCCTTATTTACTTCCATAATTTCTACCCGCAGTGCAATGTCAACGTATAATACCAATCCGTACAACACAATAAAATGTCAACGATAATTGGTAGCATTAGAATTGATAGCCAATAAAGACGTTGCCTGCTGAAGATTTTTCCCCACTGTTTCGGCCATTGCCATAGCCGGCTTCAAATCTTAGCTTCCATCCTTTGCCCTGCATATTCTGGAAATTATAGCTATAACTGACACCTATACCGTCGATAGCCTCCCAATCTAATGCCTTAGCGATCGAGCAAGCTAGTCCTTGTGCAACGCTATCACTTTCAGGACAACTTTCTCCCTCGTATAGACCCACTGTGCCAGCAAAGGCTCCAATAGCATGTCTTCGATTCTCAGAGACTGAATGTTCGAAACCTAATGATGCTCCATTTGCCACACCAACTTTTCCATTAAGGTAGTAGCGATAACTATTATCTTGTGTAGTAATTGATAACTCTGGTGTAAATACAAACGGAAAGCCTGTCCCAAGAGTAAAGTCATAACTCTCTTCCGCACGGGATATTCCCGCAACGGCACATAAAACTATGACCAAAGGAGTTGTGATTTTTAGATTCATTTATACTGCTTTATGTGGGATTAATTTCCATTAAATCCTCACATTGTGAAAAACTTAAATCAAGTTTCAGAATGTAACAAGGCACGACTGTTCATCTAAGGCATCAAGACTAGCAAAGAAGTCTATAATAAACCAAATGATGCGTTTCCTATTAAAATCTAAGACGTGTTTCCGCTGTTTTTTGGGGAAGTTTGCGTTTTACTTTCTTACTTTTTGCTTTCTATCTTCAGTTCAATTTTCACTGCTAGATTTGACCCGATAATTAAAGTTAACAATCCATTCAAAACAATAAAATGAATTGTAACAACCACAAGACTCAAGGCTGCTTTGAGATTGCTTCGTGGGCACCTTATTAGATGTTTTGCGATAAATTAATAAAACTAAGGGTATACGTCAACTTGACTTAAAGTCCTGATTGATAACATTGAGCTCTTTAAGTTTTTTTTCAAGTTTAGCAATTTTAGAAATCGAAATAGTACCGAATATAAAACCAGTTATACCCATAGACATGCCCATAATTCCAAAAATAAAACCTAAATTTTCCATTTTTTTACCTTTAATGAACTCATACCTTAATGCTTAGAGTCACAATGATTGTAACGCCAAAAGGATAGCAACTAACATATAGAAATCGATTATACATTATTGTGATCGTTAACTTTTTTATCAACTCGGCGTCACGACTAAACCGAGTTTCTATTTAATCCCAGCATTGGCCAGTTTTTTGGTACGCTACGTTTAACCCTATTTGAAATCGCAATGAATACCATTGCCACGCCCTAAACGCCCCTATCTAAAACAGGTATTAGCCTCATATGAAATGGGCAAACAATACTGTGACTGCAAAGACAAATGCATTTAGTGATATACTAGGGTAACGGAAAAACACAGCAGAAACTTATGAACAGACGTAAAAAAGGTAATCAAATTTTAAAAGCTCGGGCCAAAAAAGCTAACGCTAAATTGTCATCAAAGAATAAACCTAGATATATTAGTAAAGCCGATAGAGAAACGTTGAGCAACGCTGCTGCTGAGGAAACCACCACAGTGTCTGATGAATAAGATCAGACGCTCACTTGTAACTGAACAATTCAGTAAAAAACGAATGACATCGAGTCTCCTAAGGTCAATGGTAACAAGTTTTAAAAGAGACCATTATTCAAATTTCGGGAATTCAAGTCTTTTTGTAGCAACTTAATTTCACCGCGCAAAAAAATAAAAAGCGCATCACAACGTTAAAACTTTGTTTACCCCAAAAATATTCTTACTAACTCATGCGTTTTATTTGGTTAACATAAAAGGCTGATTGATTAGCACCTTTTCAAAGTCTGTTCTTGTGACAGGTCGACTGTATACGTAGCCTTGGATATAGTCACATTCAAGTGACTTGAGTAATTCAACTTGTCGTTGATTCTCAACGCCTTCAGCAACCACATCGATATTCATCCTTTTGCACAGTCCAATAATACTCTTTAGCATGTCGGTAACATCCTTATTGGTTTCCAGATCATCAATTAGAATTTTATCCAATTTAAGTACATCCACAGGTAGCTTGGTTAGGTAGGCGAAAGATGAATACCCTGCTCCAAAATCATCAATGGAGATGCGCACTCCTAGCTCTTTTAATTGCCACAAAACTTTTCCTGTTTGCTGTAAATCTTCTATTACGCAACCTTCGGTAATCTCTAGCTCTAGACTACTTGGAACAAGCCCGGTTTTTGTCAATAGGTAGCGCAATTCATCAACAATTTGGCTGTTTTTTAATTGACGCGGAGAAACGTTTATAGATAAATTTAACGACTCGCCATATTGTTTTCTCAATGCAATAAGTTGCGTAATACTATTGTCGAGTAACCAACTACCAATTTTTTCAATTTGCCCATCCAATTCGCTAAGACTAATAAATTCGATAGGCGACACCCACCCTAACGACGAATGTTCCCAGCGCATCAACACTTCGGCATTTTCAACCAAACCATCTTCCAATCTAACTTTCGGCTGAAAGTACAAACTAAATTGGTTGGTGTTGATTGCTTGCTGAATACTATTTTGGATAATTCGTTTACGTTTTTTTTCAGCAACATGTGTCGCATCAATCTTCACCACATGTGACTTATCACCTCTGAGCTGGCTGTCACGATAATCCTGCCCCGAAATGTTTCGGATTGAATGCAGTAGTTGTTGAATATTCATGCCTTCAAAAGGGGCTAACGCATAAGCCAAATAACAGTGAAACTTGGGAGTACCGTCGCACTGCTCTGCAGTGAGTGATAAAGCTTTATCCAATAACGTTAATTGGCAGTACAATTGCTCATTGCATTGTTTTTCAGGAACAATGACTAGTATTTGGTCAATATCCACAGAAAATATCTGACAATCCTTTGGTAAACAAAGTCCAATTGTCTTAGCGACTGAATCTAAAGCCAAATCATGGGATCCTTTTTTCTCCCAATACTGATCATATAGTGAAATGTCTGAAACGATTATTGACGCAAGTGCAAACTCCGCTTTTTCTTTGAGTAGGCCCGTTACTGTTTTGTCAAACCGCACGCGCTCCGGTTTAACATACAGCTCAGTGAGTTGCTCTTTAGAGGTATTACTCTGCCGTTGCTGATATTCCTGAAATGCGATTTCGACTTCATCAATTAATTGTTGATTGTTCCACGGCTTAGATAAAAATTTATAAGCGGCCCCAGAATTCATCACATCCACAGCGGCGTCGAAATCTGCGTAACCAGTAAATATCATAGAGACAATATGTGGGTAAGACTTTTTAATGGTTTTAACTAATGTGCCACCATCAACATCTGGCATACGAAAATCCGATAAAACCACTTGAAAATCGTGTTCTTCAAGAATCTTTAACCCCTCTTTTGCACTGCTAGCAGTAAAGACTTGATACTTTGTACGATTAAAGCTGCGTTTAATTGCTTTTAAGATACTTTCTTCATCATCAACAACTAAGAGATTAAACTGTTCAGGCGGCTCAGCTGTTAGGTATTTGTGTTGCATATTTGACATGACTATTATTCCCAAACGCGGTTAAAACGTATATTTTGTTTCTAATCTAAATCTAACACCCTGTTCGGGTGCGCCCAGCAAACGTTGTGTTCGCGACACACGCCCCCCAACCCACAACTTTTTGCTTAGTCTGTGACGAATACGTAAATCCCACCCCTTAAAGTTACTAGTGGCAAACCGGCTCGAAGCGTTTTGAGCAAACTCTGTCACTACAGCAAAGCGCTCAACATATAAATATTTAAGTTGGGTTAAATAACTCCCGATGTTTTTCAACTCTCCATGTTTTATTTCGAAGGTATAACTCAAATCTTGTCCGGCAAACTCATCTTGAAACTCTAAAGGGGTATCTTTTACAGACCAACCAACATCAGTTCCAAATTGCCACTCACCTCGTTTAATGGCCCCCGAAAAACGTATAAATTGATTGTCAAACTGCGTGTCTTTTTTAGCATAGATGGCATCGGTATCACCACGATAATCCACCAGCCAAGGAGATAACGTGATCTCTCCAAAATCACTAGACAGCTTTGTTTGGTATTGAAAAATAGACATATGACCAATAGTGTTGCTCTGGCCATCCAACGGCTTAAAGGTAGCAAATTTCAGTCTATTTGCTGTTCCTAATTTGTAATCAAAATGAATCCCGATTGGGTTTAGATGCCGATCCCAAAATAGGTCGGTAACCTGATGTGTTTTCCAAGGAATTTTTCCTGCAAATAGCGTCAATTTCCCCAGTTGCGCTTTAGCGTATAAACGTGACAAATAGACATCCTTATCTCCCGCGGCTTGATCAGTAATTTGATGCAAGGTAATGGCAGGCACATTCTGTTTATTTTTCAGACCAGTCCTGAGCTGGGCAACAAGGGTCCAAACATCATTAAATTCATTAGTAACACCAATGGCTGCAATTGCTCTAATCCTTTTACGTGGCGCGAGATTAATTTGATCTGTTTCATTTTCATATCTAATTAAAACACTGCCATCAAATTCAGTTGCGCGAGTCGTTGCTATTAACAAATTACATAAAACGATACCTACTACAAATATTTTCATTTTACTCTTTCCTAGTTGCGTTTGTGTTATCAGAAACGATGTCACTGCAGCGCTCATCAAAACTCTAGTTTAGGTACATCTTTATTTTCGTGATGCAAATATAGCCAATGTCACAAATGTCGTATATGATACTTTAGTCATATATGCTTCATATGTCTTGTTATGCTATAAATACGTTAATTCAATTAGGAATAGCCGAATGTCTAGAATTAAATCACTGAGTACAGGTGACATTGCTCAGTATTGTGACGTCAACCTGCGGACCGTTATTCGTTGGATTGATAAAGGAAGTTTAAAGGGCTACAAGTTGCCAGGACGCGGTAATAACAGGGTCACGGTAGATAACTTTGTACTTTTTTTAAAAGAGAATGAGATGCCAGTCCCTGCCGAGTTTTTACCTAAAAATAAGACAGTGTTGATAGTAGATGATGACAAAAATATGGCGGACGCCATAAAACGAGTACTGCGAAAAGATGGCTTTGAATGTGATACAGCAATCAATGGATTCTTGGCCGGAAGCAAATTAATGCAACATCGACCGAGCTTGATGACGTTAGACCTAACCATGCCCGGATTAAATGGCTTTGAACTTTTGAAACACTTGAGAGCTGATGAACAATTCCGTGATTTGAAAATTCTGGTTATTTCAGCGTTGCAGCAAGAAAGTCTAGATGAAGCCGCCGCGCTAGGGGCAAATGCTGTGCTTTCTAAACCGTTTAAAAATGATGAGTTACTCAATGTAGTAAATCAATTAACCCAGTGATGTAACAACGAGGTATTAAAATGTACAAATTAATGTTGTTTATTAGCTTACTTATGACTGTTCCTTGTACAGTCGCTGCGCAAGACCAAATAAATTCGGCCAAACAAAGCACGTTAACTTTTGCCATCGTCCCTCAGCAGTCAGCTGAACGTTTGGCTGTTCTATGGACCCCGATTCTCCAATTCATCAGTCAACACAGTGCTTTGGATATTGTATTCGTTACTGCCAAAGATATTCCTACTTTTGAAGAACGACTAAAACTGGGTCAATATGACATCGCGTACATGAACCCTTATCACTATGTGGTGTTTCACGAGTCCAGCGGTTATAAGGCCTTAGCCAAACAAATTGATAAATCAATAAAGGGAGTTATAGTTGCTAAAAAAGGGAGCAATATTAACAGCATCCATGATCTCGCCGGACACCGGTTAGCATTTCCAGCTCCTGCAGCTTTTGCCGCAACGATATTACCTCAAGCCGAACTTCACAAACTGGGTATTGCATTTACCCCTAGTTACGTTTCGTCACATGACTCAGTTTATTTGAACGTATCAAGGGGGTTTTTCAGCGCCGGTGGGGGAATACAGCGAACACTTAACAATATGCCAGTAGAAACTCAATCTATGATAACCACAATCTGGCAAAGCGCTGAATACACACCTCATGCTGTCGCCACCCACCCTAGGATGGAAGCAAAATCTCGTGAAAAAATATTAGCTGCTTTATTAAATATGAGTAACACTGAAGAGGGAGTTAAACTACTCAAGAATATTAACTTTAATGGCTTCGAACCCGCTTTAAACAAAGATTGGGATGACGTAAGAGCACTACATATAAAAACGTCTATGTCAGCAACGGAAGTTGAGCAATAGGTAAAAGAATGAATTTTTCATTACGCAATAAAACAATATTTAGCATAGCGTGTATTGAAGCGGTGCTATTGATTATTCTAATATTTACCGTCGTTAATTTTATGCGTAATACCTTACATCAAGATTTGGCCGAACGGTCATCTACGATCAGTACGTTATTTGCCACTACCACAAAAAACGCAATTTTAACCTATGACTTAGCGTCGTTGGAGAGTTACTGTGCTGAACTAATGACCAATCCAGATATTGCTTATGTGCGGATAATTAACAGTGAAAACCAAGTTTTAGCTCAAGCCGGCGATAAGAAGTTGCTAGCTCGCCCTTTTATAAAAGATGACAACGTGGATGCTGTCAGCGATGGTATTTTTGATAATTTTGCCAATATCGCTGAATCAGAACACCTATACGGGCGCGTAGAGCTTGGTATCGACATCACAAACATAAGACTGTCTATTGGAAAGATTCAATCTTGGACGACAGGCATAGCGTTGGTTGAGATGTTACTAGTTGCACTATTTTCATTTGTATTAGGCAACTATTTAACTAGCCATTTAAACCGCTTACGTATTGCGGCAAGAGAAATATCCCACAATGTAAAAAGTGGAAAATGTAACCACAGTCAACTGCCTATTAAAGGAAAAGATGAGCTAGCAGAAGTAACTGAAGCGTTTAATACTCTCATGACGACCTTAGATGCAGAATGTGAACGCAAGGAAACCTATCAGAAACAATTGGAAGTACTAAACCAAACTTTAGAAGAAAAAGTACAGCAGCGTACCGTTTTATTAAATCAACGAAACGAGGAGTTGCAGCGCTCGAATCAAGAGTTATATTCAGCACAACAACAGCTTATTCACGCTGAAAAAATGGTTTCTATTGGCCAGCTAGCGGCAGGTGTTGCCCATGAAATTAACAATCCAATAGGTTTCGTAAATAGTAACCTAAGCTCACTAAAACAATACACAAAGACGTATCGTCAATTATCTGAGCAAGTTACACAATTGTTGTCGACTAATGACCCTCAACAGTTGGCTACTAAACAACAGGCTTTGTCGCAGTGGATAAAGGACGAGGATTTAACGTTTATCAATGACGATACTGATGAACTCCTAAAAGAATCTATTGAAGGATTAGTGCGAGTAAGAAATATAGTAAAAGACCTCAAACAGTTTTCTCGAGCAGAGTCTGATGATAAACAATGGTGTGACATCAATGATTGTGTGTCGACAACGCTGAATTTGGTCAGCAATGAACTTAAGTATCACTGCAACATAGAAAAAAGATATGGCTCGCTACCTAAGGTTTGGATGAATTACGGAAAAATCAGTCAAGTATTAACAAACTTACTGATAAACGCCGGGCAAGCAATTAGTGAAAAAGGAGAAATCACTATAATTACTGAGATACAAAACGATAAAATTTTAGTGTCAATCAAGGATAACGGTACTGGTATCGCACCTCAAAATCTACCAAACCTTTTTGACCCGTTTTTTACCACCAAAGATGTGGGCATAGGCACTGGACTGGGACTTTCCATTTCCTACGGCATAATCCAAGAGCATAATGGCGAAATTACGGTAACGAGTGAACTCAAAAAAGGCAGTTGCTTTTGCATAATATTACCCATTGGCAACAACAACGAGCAAGTTAAGGAGATTCATAATGAATGATATGAAGCCTGAAAACGAAGCACCAATGACAGTGCTTTGTGTGGATGACGAAGTCAATATTCTCAAGTCCATGAAACGTTTATTATATAAACAAAACTATACCGTGTTATTCGCAGAGGGAGGCGCGGCTGCTTTAGATATAATGCATCAGCAAACTGTCCACTTGATCATATCTGACATGAAAATGCCCGCTATGTCAGGGGCACAGTTACTTGAAAAGGTCGCTAGCTCTAATCCAGACACCTACCGTATTTTACTCACTGGCTACTCCGACATGGAATCGACCATAGATGCGGTTAACAAAGGCAAAATACATCGCTACTTGCAAAAACCTTGGGACAACGAAGAAATTATCAACGTGATAGAAGAAGGCCTAGAAAAGGTCAGCCTGAAGTATGAAAACAGAAGATTACAAAAGCTCAGCGAAAAGCAAAATAATCTGCTCAAAGAATTAAATCATAATCTTGAGGAAAAAATAAAATTACGCACAAAACAAATCCATGTAGCCATGCACAGGATAGAGCGAAACAATAACGCCACGCAAAAAGTGCTATACAACCTGATCGGCATTAACCCAAACCTTAGCGGAAGCTTTGCCAATAGTGTTAGTTTACTAGCCAAACGTATAGCCGAGAAAAAGTCCCTTTCTAAAGAGGAAGTCAACGATATTGCCTATGCAGCACTGCTATGTGAGATAGGTTTGTTAGGCTTAGACACCTCCATCTATAGCAAACCTTTTAGCGAGCTAAATTTTAACCAACAAAACGAATATATAGACCAAATAAAGAACGCCCAATTAATATTTGGACCGGCCGTTCACCTTCAAGGTGTATCAGATATCATCACCTGCCAGTTTGAATACCATAATGGATCTGGCCCTAACCAATTAGCTGATTCGCAAATCCCTATTGGAGCCAAAATACTGAGTGTTGCCAGAGACTACTGGCGATATAACCAAGGCCGTATAACGGCGGAAAAAATGGAGGATGCCGAAGTACGTATAGAAATGAAAAAATTTCAAGGCACACGTTATGATCCAGAGGTTTTGGCCATACTCCTAGATAATCCCGATATAGTGTCAGATGAGTTTATCGAAAAACCTATACCTGTCCACGCATTGGAACCCGGCATGGTCTTAAAATATAACATTCTCAATGAGGCGCATATTCTTGTATTACCAGAAGGCCATATATTTACAGAGGCGACAATAGCCAAGCTTTTACAGTTTGAAAAGAGTCAACCTAACCCCTTATCTCTTATAATAGAAGAAAAGAAAGAAGAAGCTTAACAGAGCATAGTTGCTCACTCAGCGACATTCTAAGGCGCCTTAATCAAGGCGTTTGAGTGGTTATTCATCATTATTGATTGGTATAAAAGACAGATCATTGCTCTGCGATGGCGAAAGACAAGTTAAACGTAGTACCCACATTGAGCTCAGAGTCTACAACCACCTCAGCCCCGTGTGCCTCCAAAATTGCATAGGAAACAGACAGGCCTAAACCCGTGCCTTCTCCCACGGGTTTAGTGGTAAAAAATGGTGTAAAGAGTTGTTTAAGTGTTTCTTCATCCATACCGCAACCAGTATCTTTAATATGTATCACCACTCTCTTTTCGTTTTCACTATAGTCAATGGTCAGCTGTCCTGCTGTTTCCATAGCTTGAGCGGCATTAACAAACAAATTGACAAAAACTTGCTGCAATTGACCCAAATTCCCTAATATCTTTGGGCAAGCGTTTGACATTTTGTTGTCAATTTTATGTTCGTATTTAAATAGGTTGCCTGCAATCTTAAGCGCAGCGGATATGCACGCATCCAATGACATTTCTACTAAGGTTTCATCACCGGCATGTGAAAAACCTTTCAAGTTATCTACAATTCCTTTTACACGCTCTAAGCCCTCTAAATTAGATTGAAGTATGTCTTTTGAGTCTTCTTCAATGTAGGTTAAATCCATTGATTGGGAAATGCTTTCAAACAAAGCGGCATCGAGAGTTTCATTTTTATCAAGGGTAGATTTAAGCTCTTTGTGGAATAACTTGAAATCTGCAAGATAATCATTAAGCACTTCCATATTTGATCTTATGAATGCAATAGGGTTATTTATCTCATGTGCGACACCTGCTGCTAACTGACCTAGCGATGCCATTTTTTCAGATTGAATCAGCTGCCGGCGAGCTTTTTCGAGCTTATTCAAAGAGTCTTGAAGTTGAACATTACGTTTTAATATTCGAACATCAGTTAAACGACGGCGGATCCCACTCAATACATGCTCTCTTGATGTATTTAATACAGAAAGTAATTCCGGCTCAAACACTTTGGTTTTGGTCAAAAAAACCAACCAGCCAATTTTTTCCCCAGATAAAGCAAAGTTGGTATAAAAAAGTGAAGTAAACTCCGTGTGTTTTTCGACACAATTGGCTCCAAGATCTAATATGGCCCAAGTATCTAAAACTTTAGATTCTGCAATAGGTAAAGTAGAATGAATGGCTTTTCTAAATTCATCATTGGCCTGCCAACTAACGTCTAGATGCCAAACATCAGCTGATTTGCCCTTGACTTCTTTACCGTGCTCGCTAGTGATATAAGCGCCGCAACAAGCACTACATAACGTGCCTGTCAACGCTACAATATTGCTAATCATTTCCCCCAAAGATACTTCTGATGCAACGTTACTTGATGTTTGGGCTAAGAATGCGAGCTCTGACTGCTTCTGAGTAGCGGAGGCTAAAGCACTCTTTAGCGATTGGTTTGCTTCATATATATCCAAAGAATATTTTTCTAACTGATTTTCAGCTAAATTACGTGCCTTTTTTTCCCTTTCAGCTTTACGTTCGAGTACTGCGACTCTTTTTTCTAATTCTTCTTTAGATAACGTCAAATTTTCACTACCTCAAGAACACAACGCGAATCCCCCTCATGCTCACATTCGGGCTGGGAAACTGTTACTTGCTGCCCAGTATGCTCTGCTAAGCCATGAACGATACCTTCGCAGAAGAAACATAACTTACGGGGTGATAGGTAATTAAATGATAAAGTGTTAGCGGTTTCAGACAAAAATTCGAACTCAGGCAGTAACGCATCTGGATTGAGCTTCTTTACTTCTACATGAATAAAATTTTGCACTGCATGTAAAAACTCAAATACATCCTTAAAATCATGAGCTCCTGCCGGTGCGACATTATATAACTCTTTGAATACCCACTTTCCAAATGCAAATTGCGCGTCTTTGGACGATATACCTTTTTTCTCCACCACTAGTTGGATAAGCGTGAATAACTCTTGATCGTCATAAGTACCTACAGAGGTATATATTCCTTCACTAGGCAATTCAGCTTCGTTAAGTAATGTATCCCAAAAATCATCACCCCAAAGCTCTTCAATAAACTCATTAAATTTTACGAATACTATACCTTTCATAAGTCATCTCTTTTGAAAATTTGAAATTAGTATTGGTTACTTTGTTTTAATTTTCCAGTTATTAACTATATATAAATTAATGGGTTACATCAGTATAAATTAATATAACAGCGACATTAAGATTCTTCTAAATAGACCTATTTATCAACTCTTACACTCCTGTCAGCTCAAAAAATTCTGTCGCAATTTTGAAACACTTAAGTACATTTTAAACAGCAACAAAACCTAAAACCCTCACAAAAAGACCATAACACATTGATTTTAAATACAAAAACCAACTTGGAATGATTGCTGCTTTAAATCGCCAGATTTAATAAAAATGACTAGCATAATTGTAACTAAAGTGAGTGATTTCCATGTTTGAGCAAAGATCTAACTATTCAACCAACAACCAAGCCACTAACCCGAAGTTCTACGGGCTGAGTAAAATTCTAACAGTGGGTTACGATCAGAACAAAAGTCAGCGTTTACCTAGCAGCCGCTACAGTCTAAAAATTAGTGTCATTGGTCTTGGCACCACAGGTGCAGCAACTGGAATTGGACTAGCCGCTTTGGGTCATAAAGTGATAGCGGTTGACCATGATCACCGTAAAGTTAATGCGGTTAATCAAGGTCGCGTGTCTTCAGTTGATCTCAAGCTTAAAGCGTTACTTAAGCAAGTGCGTAGATTAAATAACTTAGTGGCATCATGCGACATGCATCACGCAATATTAAGCTCTGACGTCACGCTGCTATGTACCGGCAATAATAGTATTCGAAAAACGACTTCCCACTTCAACTATATGAATTCGACGCTACAACAAATATCTGCAACTTTGCGATCAAAACGTGAATTTCATTTATTCGTTATTTGCCAAACAGCTGTAGATGCTGATTTTCAGCGCTTCATAGGTCTTGATCTAGAACGAAGTACAGGTAAAACCTTAGGTAAAGACTTTGGATTGTGCTTTATGCCTCTGGATCTCAAAGAACATCAAGAAATAAGTGATTTTTATTCATTGCCAAATATGACAGTTACCATCAGCGATCCAAGAAGTGAAAAACTGCTAAAGAAACTATTTAACGGATTCAAGAATAAAATAAATTACCTCAGAGTTGTTTGAGGTAAATTCATTAGCAAACCATGATTCCATTCTTATTTAGATAGACAGCAGAGCGGTTATACAATGTAGTGCAGAGCAATAAATGTCCTACGCAATCTCCCCGCCCCCCCTGCACTGGCGCTGCGCTACATTTTATCGAGTGACTAACTAACCTGAACTCGGGATAAGCCATACCGTCCAGCACCGCTATTATTGCGCCTATCTTCGTTGAACTTGCTCTCAATAGCTGGCAATTGCTTCACAAGCTCGCCTTGATAAACACAATAATATCAGCACTGGATGCATTAAA
>NZ_JBDVXF010000033.1:0-10955 GCF_039964565.1 Paraglaciecola sp. | reverse complement strand
TCTCCCTTTGGGCGAGGTTTAAAAGCACCTACTCTGCGTTGCTCGAACTTACAATAGAATAACTATTGCTTCATTCGAGCGCCTTGATTAGGTGATTTTAAATCTCGCTGAGCGATCAATTGTTAGGATGGATTGGTATTAACGACAGAGAAACCCGAGAGCTCAAAGGTAGAACCCTTTGAACATTTCTCTTTGTTTTGTGCGTTCGATTTATTTATGGAAGCTAGCAGTGGCTTTCCCTATAGTGCCAATCAACAACCTACTTAGCCATAGTAAGCAGAATTGCAGCTTGGCTGCGATGCCGATATCAGGATTGCGACATCTGAACTAGGAGGGGCGAAAGTATCAGTGAGATTTACATACTGATATTTCCCACTCGACCGCAGAAAGTATTATCTTAAAACAATTAATGGAACGTCGCAGCGTTCCAACATTTTAATAGTATTACTTCCCACAAAAAACTGGCGTAATTTGGAATGGGCGAATGCCCCCATGGCTACCAAGTCGATACTATTTGCCGTTTTATAGTCCATCAACGATTGATGAATATCACCGTCGATAAAAGAAACCGTTACCTCAAAGCCCTCTTTTTGCATACGATTTTTCGCAACATCAAGCTTGTTTTTTAGATCTTCCTCACCGTTCTTCACAGAGACCAAATGACAATGTAGCCCATGCAACAAACCACCATCGATAACCTTTTGCAACGCTTTGTCCGCGGTTGCTCGGCCATCATAGGCCACCATAAAAGAATTAGGCTGTTTGAACTCGCCAGGAACCACAATGACTGGTTGGCAGGCTTTGCGTAGCAAAGTTTCGATGTGCGAGCCTAGAGCATTAAAATTACCACCGTGACCTTCGCCACTTCGACCAACCACTATTAGTCGCGTTTTATCATGCAAGTCTGCAGTGGCGTCGACGATATCTCCATGACGTTGTAACATTTCTGCATCTTTAACACCCTCGCTATGCGCTTTTTGAGCTGCAGTATTGAGCAACTCCTTTCCTAACTGCAGTGCTATTTTGCCTCTTTTTTCATCGAGTAGAGTCATTTCTTCCAGCAATGCAGAGCGAGCGCCAAGCCCAATGGCCCCCGTATAGTCGTCGGCGCCGTGTTGTTGTTCTTTTTCTAGAGTATGTAAAAAACATATTGGCTTATTGAGTTTTTTTGAAGCCCAGATTGCCGCGTCAGTCACGGCGTCTGTTATTGCTGAACCATCCACACAGGTCATTATTTGTTTCATTACGTTTTCCTTAGTGTCCGCCTAACAATTTATCAACTTCTTTGGGATCATTGTGCACCCCAAACTTGTCGACCACTGTTGCAGTAGCATCATTCATACCTATGATGCTCACATTAGCACCTTCACGCCTAAACTTAATCACCACTTTGTCTAAAGAGGACACTGAGGTAATATCCCAAAAATGAGCATGGCTCAGGTCAATCACTACCTGTTCAGCCGCTTCTTTAAAATCAAATGCCTTGATAAATTGTTCTGAAGAAGCAAAAAATATCTGTCCAATGACTTCATAGGTTCTGGTATTTTCTGATGTTGAGAAATCAGATTTAACCACCATAAACCGCCCAATTTTATTAGCAAAGAATAACGTCGCTAACAATACGCCCACTAACACTCCCAACGCTAAGTTATGGGTTGCCACTACAACAATAACGGTGGATACCATCACAATACTCGAAGAAATAGGATGGGTACGCAAATCTTTAATTGACGACCACGAAAACGTACCAATTGACACCATGATCATGACTGCTACCAATGCCGCCATAGGGATAAGACGCAGCCACTCATCTAAAAAAACCACCATCACTAACAGAAATGCACCTGCCACAAAGGTGGAAAGTCGGCCTCGTCCGCCAGACTTAACATTGATAATAGACTGCCCAATCATAGCGCACCCTGCCATTCCTCCTAACAAACCAGCACCAATATTAGCCATACCTTGGCCTTTGCATTCCTTGTTGCGATCACTAGTAGTATCGGTCAAATCATCTACAATGGTAGCCGTCATCATAGATTCCAGAAGGCCCACAACAGCTAATCCGATTGAATATGGCAAAATAATACTTAAGGTTTCTAAGTTGAGGGGGACATCAGGCCATAAGAAAATAGGCAAAGTATCAGGCAATTCGCCCATATCGCCCACGGTACGGATGTCTAAGCCCATTAAAACCGCTACAAAAGTCATTGATACTATACAGACCAACGGAGACGGCACCGCTTTTCCAATAACCGGTAGATATGGAAAGAGATAAATAATGCCAAGACCAGCTGCGGTCATAGCATAGACATGCCAAGTCACATTAATCAGCTCAGGCAGTTGCGCCATAAAAATTAAGATGGCGAGAGCGTTAACAAATCCCGTTACCACAGAGCGGGAAACAAAGCGCATCAATTCACCGAGCTTGAGATAACCAGCAAAAATTTGCAACACCCCGGTAAGCAAGGTCGCGGCCAACAAATATTCCAATCCATGGTCTTTCACTAAAGTCACCATTAATAACGCCATGGCACCAGTAGCAGCAGAAATCATCCCGGGACGCCCGCCTACAAATGCGATGATCACCGCAATGCAAAACGACGCATAGAGTCCTACTTTTGGATCGACACCGGCAATAATAGAAAAAGCAATGGCTTCAGGAATAAGTGCTAATGCCACTACGATTCCAGCAAGCACATCACCCCGAATATTCGAAAGCCAATCTCTTTGAATGTGTTCAAACATGCAGACTACCTAATAATGTTCATGATCCCCAAAGGGAAATAGTTTGTGTTTTGTAAAAGCGAAAACTACACCTAAATTGGCGCGTTAAGATAGAGAGCTAATGTACGGGACATAATTCTCACTCGTCACATTTGACGTTGTTTGGCTTGAATTTTATACAAACGGTTATTTTAATACAATGAATAAGCGGCTAAAACGATTCGATTTTAAGTGGCAAACTTAGCCGTAATTGCTGCATATACTTATCGCCAAAAGTTAAGATTCAGAACCGTTTTAAACCTACTGACATAGCCAAATTTAAAACGTTTGCTCTAATTCAAAACATTCTGAGAGGTTTGCTCAACATCTGTATTTGACTCGTTTTCTAAAACACTTGTCAGCCACTCGCGTGCGTCTTTTTCGGCCTCAAAAAAGTTAAACTTAAGGCCCGCGTCTATATAGATTTCTCGCCAAAATTGACGAACAAGTTCAACGGATTCCATCTCGATAAGTACCACAGCAGTAGCACGTAAATTCATAGTTTTGGCTTGTTTAATGACCTGTACAAACAGCTCTTTAGCTTCAGGTGAAACTAATGGTGTGCCACTGAGCAATGCGAGGCTAACCCATGGAGCATGCATCAGTTTTTTACGCAGCCCCACTACCTGTTGCTGATATTCTTGAACCATTTCTAAATTTGCAGGACCAGAACCTTCTATAATAAGCAGCTGACCTTCTATTGAAAGCCGCAAAGAACCATGTGCTGGAAACCTGCTACTAGTCATTATTAAACCTTTTTAACAAACTCTGATTTGAGTTTCATCGCTCCAATTCCATCAATTTTGCAATCTATGTCATGATCACCATCAACCAATCGAATATTCTTGACTTTGGTTCCCACTTTGACCACAGAAGAAGAGCCTTTTATTTTAAGATCTTTAATTACCGTAATAGTGTCTCCATCAGCTAAAACATTACCGTTTGAGTCTTTTATTACCTTTTCATCTTCATCTACTTCGCCAGACTGGGGCCACTCGTACGCGCATTCAGGACAAACGTACATATCACGGTCTTCATAAGTATATGTTGAACCGCACTGGGGACATTGAGGTAACTCACTCATTGCAAAAAATCCTTACTACAAATATGTTGTGGAAATATCTTCCGTAATTATCCGCGTTTTAGCGTTTAATTACCAGCAACAAAGCGTGCCTAGGTATGTGCTAGATCAATGAATGAGTAAATAACAAATTGCAATTGGGTAAAACTTAAATGGGTTTGTTTTCAGAATGCAGGTTTTAGTAAATCAGCGTCAGTTTAAATAGGCAACTAAGCCTGTTGACGAATATATGAGGCAGTATTCGGAGCTATTCCAAAGTGTGCCTCATCTTTGTTACCAAGCAAGGAATTAATGACAGCCAACAAAGAGAAGTGATGTATCGCATGACTCGCAACAAACACCAGTTCGCGTCCTAATGTTGATTGAGTCTGAGTATTATGAGTTTTGTTGATGGAGGTTTCACAGGCTACTTTAAGGGGCATATCGGCATCTAAATGATCAACCTGTGATAACCATGATTCGATTTTTTGCCATTCTAAAAGTGCAGTTTGTGGACATGATTCAATACTAGAGTTCCGATTTCGTGAATTGTAGTTAATTAACCCGTGGTTCAATCCATCTTTTAACGCCCAATAATGATCCAATATATGGCGCATATGTGTGCCAGGGCTACTAATAAAATGGGGATTGAGTACCAATTGGTAATTTTCTACACTTATGTCCTGCAAAAATGCTTTAGCCTGTTGGACCGTTTCCAATTGGTCCTCAATTGATATGGCATAGTTGAGCATAGTCTTCCTGTATTAAAATTACTTTTTTACATGCTCTACTCGACCATGCGAAATACGAATATATTTCATCATACACAGGTAAAATTATGTTTTTCTTACAAATTGTTCACTTCGACTATTGAATCTAAACATTTATGACCTAGACAGAATCACTAGTTAGTAAGGTTGTAAACTCTTATCTAGGTCATATTTACCGCGTTTCGTTTGTATTGTTTGGGCGTTTGCCCAAAGTGTTTTTTAAACACTGCATATAAATACTGAATTGAGGGATAACCACAGGAACTGGCTATTTCGGACAGTTCCGTATCTGTTTCAGTTAACATTTTACAAGCTTTATTTAGCTTCTCATAGTGAATTTCTGTATGTATGCTATGACCGCATTCTTGCACAAAACGCTGTTCCAGATTTGAGCGAGATATACCAACATAATCAATCACTTGCTCAACTTTTATACCTCTACACGCATGTTGCCGGACATAGTGCATAGCCTGAATAACATAAGTATCTTGAAGGGCTTTAAAGTCGGTTGACTGGCGCTGAATAATACCTATGGGTGGCACAAGTACTCGTGGTGGTGATTTCGCTTTTTGCTCCGAAGGTTTTTCCACTTTTTGTCGGTTAAGCTGGCGATGTAATAATTTCGCGGCTTGAAATCCCATATCAAAACACCCTTGACTGACCGAACTCAAACTGACTCTACTTAGGTTTCGAGCAATGTCGTCATCATCTATACCTACTATAGAAACTTGGTCAGGTACGAGTCGGTTGGTTTTATCACAGGCTTGCAGTAAATGTCTTGCTCGAGCATCAGTAACGGCGATCACGCCAACAGGCGAAGGTAAGCTTTCAATCCATTCTGCCAGCCTATTCATGCTGTAATGCCAGGTATCTGGTTGAGTTTTATAACCACGGTATACCGAACACTTAAAACCGTCTTTTTCACACAAAGAAACGATTGCTCTCTCACGCTCTAAGGCCCAACGATGCTCTTCATCTGGCGGAAACCCATAAAATGCAAATCGCTGTAAACCTTTTTGTTTTAGATGTTGATAAGCACAATTAACCACGGCCATATTGTCGGTGGCCACATAGGGCACATTTGGATAATCTTTATCTGCTTGGTAGGAGCCTCCTACACCAACGACGGGAATAGGTAAATCAATCAAGGCAGCTTGCATAACTGGGTCGTCAAAATCGGCAATAATTCCATCCACTTCCCAATTATCGAGATTGTTTAGTCGAGCTAAGCAGTCTTCTTCGAGATATACGTCCCAATCCACTTTAGTAGATTGTAAATAATGTCCAATACCTTCTATGACTTGACGATCGTAAACCTTATTCGCGTTAAACAATAGGCTAATACTATACTGCCTGCCCTCTTGCCCACTTAGTCTGCTGAATTTCACTGATTAATACCTCTTCTACCTGACTAAAAGTCAGTGTAAGAATAACTAAAAACATAGTAACAATAAAATAACAAATTACGGAATTTATTTATGTAATTTCGTAATTGAGCGATTTTGAACTCTACGCCACTATGCTATCAACAAAAAATACTACGGAGATTGTGATGTATTTAGGGGTTGATTTAGGCACGTCTGGGATAAAAGTCATTATAACCGACGCAACTGGCCAGATCGTTGATTCACAATCAGCGGAGCTAACAGTATCTCGACCAAAGCCACTTTGGTCTGAACAAGACCCTACAGATTGGTGGTTGGCATTTTGCTCTGTAATGGATGATCTAAGCACACGCCCATATCTGTCTCAGGTAAAAGCGATAGGTTTGTCTGGGCAAATGCATGGGGCAACATTACTCGATAAAGAGTCACAGATTATACGCCCAGCTATTCTATGGAATGACGGTCGCAGTGCCGCTCAATGTAGAGAGCTTGAACAAGCGGTAGCAAATAGTCGCCAAACTACCGGCAACATTATGATGCCGGGTTTTACCGCACCAAAACTACTGTGGTTAAAACATCATGAACCCAACCACTTTTCTCAAATAGATAAAGTGTTGTTACCTAAAGATTACTTAAGGTTTCTTTTAACAGGTGATTTTGCATGTGACATGTCAGACGCAGCTGGAACACTTTGGCTTAATACCCAAAAACGTTGTTGGGACAGTGAATTGCTCGCGGCTTGTGGTCTGAAGTTAAACCACATGCCACAACTTTTTGAAGGTAATCAAATCACAGGTGTGTTGCAGGCAGATTTAAGCAGTCGTTGGGGATTACCCGAAGTGCCAGTGGTAGCAGGTGCAGGCGACAATGCAGCCGGAGCAATAGGTGTTGGTCTAGTTGAACCGGGTCAAGGCATGATTTCACTGGGTACCTCAGGGGTTTATTTTGTAGTCACCGATCGTTTCAGCCAACAAGCCGAACTAGCAGTACACAGTTTTTGCCATGCATTACCCGAGCGTTGGCATTTAATGTCGGTAATGTTAAGTGCGGCAAGCTGCTTAGATTGGTTTGCGAAACATATAGTAGAGGAAGATATTGGGCAGTTGCTTGAACAACTTGAAAGCAATCCTGTTAATCAGAAAACAACGCCTTACTTTTTACCCTATTTAAGTGGTGAACGCACCCCGCACAATAATCCTATGGCGAAAGGCGCTTTTATTGGGTTAACCCACGATACTAGCAAACTCGACATGTTACATGCTGTATTAGAAGGAGTGTGTTTTGCCTTCGCTGATGGTGTTGATGCATTGCATCAATCAGGTACCAAGGCAACAGAGATTACCGTTATTGGTGGCGGCGCACAAAGTAGCTATTGGCGACAACTAATGTCCGATGTATTACAAACCAAAATCACCTTTAGAAAAGGTGGCGAAGTCGGTCCTGCGCTTGGTGCTGCACGACTAGCTCAGTTAGCTATGGAGCCTAATGTATCCATTGAACAAATTTGCCCACAACCAGAAGCAGTACAAATCCATACACCTAACACTTCAATTCAACAAATTTTTGAGCAAAGACGACAAGTCTATATTCAAGCTTATACTCAATTACGCACTATTTTTAACAAGGAAATATTATGACAACTTATTTTGATTCAATACCCAGCATTAAATTTGAAGGCACCGAGTCGGACAACCCTTTGGCGTTTCATCATTACGATGCCAATCAAGTTATTCTAGGTAAAACTATGGCCGAACATTTGCGTTTTGGTGCGTGTTACTGGCATAACTTCTGCTGGGATGGCGCTGACGTATTTGGTCAAGGTACTTTTGGTCGCCCATGGTTGAAGCCTGGTGATGCAATGGAACGTGCCAAACAAAAAGCGGATGTGGCTTTTGAATTTTTTACAAAACTAGGCATTCCATATTATAGCTTTCATGATATCGATGTGGCGCCTGAAGGAAACAGCATAAAAGAATACGTGAATAACTTTACTCAAATGACAGATGTTCTTGAACAAAAACAAGAAGAGACTGGCAGGAAGTTATTATGGGGAACAGCCAACGCGTTTAGTAACCCACGTTATGCAGCTGGTGCATCAACCAACCCGAATCCAGAAGTATTCAGCTACGCGGCAACTCAAGTATTTAATGCTATGAAAGCAACCAAACGTTTAGGTGGAGAAAACTACGTATTGTGGGGAGGCCGTGAAGGTTACGAATCACTTCTTAATACAGACCTACGCCAAGAGCGCGAGCAAATGGGTCGCTTTATGCAAATGGTAGTAGAGCATAAACACAAAATTGGTTTTAAAGGTACATTGTTAATTGAACCTAAACCTCAAGAGCCAACTAAACACCAGTACGACTACGATACTGCGACCGTGTATGGTTTCTTAAAACAGTTTGGTTTAGAAGACGAAATTAAAGTTAACATTGAAGCTAACCACGCAACATTAGCTGGCCATTCTTTCCAACATGAAATTGCCACAGCCATTTCACTTGGTTTATTTGGTTCAATTGATGCAAACCGTGGTGATGCACAAAATGGTTGGGATACAGATCAATTCCCAATCGATGTACCTGAATTAACACTGGTTATGGCCGACATTTTGAAAGCCGGTGGTTTTAAAACTGGTGGGTTTATGTTTGATACTAAATTACGTCGTCAATCTACAGATCCTGCAGATTTGTTCCACGGACACATAGGTGGCATGGATCACTTAGCGTTAGCTCTGAAAAAAGCAGCAGCTATCGTTGAAAATGACGTCCTAGGTTCAGTAGTCGCTAATCGATACAGAAACTGGAGCGGTGATTTAGGCAAAGCTATTTCAAAAGGTGAGCATAGTTTAGAATCATTAGCTGCCTATGCGGTTGATAATGAAATTAATCCACAACACGAAAGTGGCCAACAAGAATTATTAGAAAACAAAGTTAACCGCGTATTATACGGTTAAGCACTAGCAATAATCAGTCTTTGATCCCGCAAAACGCCTGATGCAATGCATCAGGCGTTTTTTTATTGGTTTTAAACGCAAAGCCGACATTAACGCCGCATTACACGGTCGAAAATTGTTGGCTATAATGTGGGACGAAGCGGAACGTAGCCAACTGTTTTTGTTCCGAATTTAATGCCTTATTAGGTATCTATTGAATTAAGGTGCTGTTTTTCTTTTAAATATAAATAAAGGGGAAAACCAAATGACACCCCAACACTTAAAGTTCCAAGAACTGCTAACCAGTGGTATTTAACCTTATTTCTTTTACCGTCTACAACGATAAATGTTAATAACACTAAAGCAGCAACCAAAACGTCAAGCCAAGCAAAAATGCTAATTGGATTGACAATGGCCGCATTAAATAAGGCGATAAAGTCTAAACCGTTGGTTACCAACCAGGGTATAAATGCACCAAAAGGAATGGCAATACCAAGTACAGTTAACAATAAGTACACTTTAGTCAAAGGTTACCCCCTAATTGAATCAGCATTGAGTCCTAACGCTTAACATATAGGGCAATTACTTGCTGGCTATACTGCGCGAAGCGCCAGCCAGTGAGTAATTGTCCCAGCGAGTTTACGAGCGAAATAATGTTTTTGTTATGCATGGCTGAACTCCAAGAATGCCATGAACGCTAAAAAAGAAAAAACGCCACCAACTAAGTAAATTCGCGCTTGCAAGTAACTATTGGGATTTTCTTTTTTATTAAGCATATTTGCCAAGCCAACTCCCAGCGACTTAAGACTAGAAGCAGATACTTTCCTTTCCAAAACAACTATAGCCAGGTTTGCACCAAAAAACATAAACAGAATTAATAGCACTACTGCTGTGATTATTGTCGACGTACTTTCAATATCTACCAAGCCAATTCCTTGCTATGCATAACGCCGCAACCAGCGGCTCGAACTTGATGGTGCTTTTGTTGCGCCGTTTGCAAGAAAAGTGACAACGAGTTTGTGTCCTATTTGAGTTGCCTTGTTATGCAATTAAAACTCGACCACTTCATTAAATACAATACTTTGTAATTTTTTTACTTCATCAATTAACATATCAACCGCTGGAAATGTTTGCTTTTTCTTGCAGCGATATTCTAAGTCTTTACCTTTATAAATATGTGATAACTCGTGTATTGCTTTTAGTTCGAAATCTTTAGGACTATATTCTTTGGCTTTATTTAGTAGCTCACTTAAGTCATGGCCGATTTTTTTTAGGTCACCAGTTTTTAGTTCATGTTTAAATAAGTAACTTTTTAATGATAATTCTGCCGCATGGCCTAGCAAATAATATGTGACTATCCAGTAATTAACTGTAGTTGGCGGGGTATTATTCAATGTTATTGCAGCTTCAAGATATTCACCAGAAAGAGAGAAAAATGTTGCCTCATCCCCTTCCCCTTTACCTTCATAATCAAAAATGCTCATGCATTCCGCTCTGCGTCATTTAAATATCCGAAGAGACCAAACACAAAGGTCACCATAGGTATGATAGCTAGATATTTAAAGTAAAAATATAAATGCTCCTCAGTACAACGTCTATAAAGTCCGCTACCGTTGCACTCTTCATCAAAAAAATCATCAATTCTGAAAATATATCCATAAGAAAGGTTTTGCATAAACGTGAAATCTGCACGCCAATGAAGATTGAGCAATAATATGATGACCAAAAATACCGAAGAAACCATAAATAGTATTCCGTATTTTTTGTTTAAGAATCTTGCCAATTTGTCATTCAAAATGAATCTCCCAAGTCAATATAGATGCATACGCTTTGCTAAGCGGCTAAGTACAGGTTTGCTATACTGCGCGAAGCGCGAGCAAACTGTACGTGGCCGTTTAAGCAACTTGATACTCATTGAGCCTCCCCAATCAGCGTAACTTCTCGGCTACTCTGATAGGTGACAAAACCAAAACGGAGAAGCTCAATGAACTTTTATACTAATACACATCCATACTATTGTGGAATTGATTTACACGCTCGCCTAC
>NZ_JBDVXF010000032.1:0-282486 GCF_039964565.1 Paraglaciecola sp. | reverse complement strand
TCTCCCTTTGGGCGAGGTTTAAAAGCACCTACTCTGCGTTGCTCGAACTTACAATAGAATAACTATTGCTTCATTCGAGCGCCTTGATTAGGTGATTTTAAATCTCGCTGAGCGATCAATTGTTAGGATGGATTGGTATTAGTTCAATTGCTAACAGCGCAGTTTATCTATTGTAAATATTTGATTTCAGATATCTATGGAACGGCAAGAGCACTTGTTAAACGGTACTTGGCTTGAAAGCTTTGGGCCAGACTAATTGGTGCAATACTGCCAAATATATTGATTGTTTTGGGATCGCCATTAGTATCAAACCAAGAAACCGTAACCTGAACATTCTTAAGATCAGCATTTCGAGGTAAGTTTACTGGAAAAAATGGGGAGCCTAGTTTCACCCAACTATCAGCAACATCATCAAAATTGGTGTCGACGTAATACAAATCATCGACTTCCCATTGTGTAGTATATGTTTGCTGGTTCTCTTCGCTAGTCATCGCAAAACTTCTCTCTCCAGAGGGGATACTCCCTCCCATGTTATCGGCAATATTCTGGAACGATGAGGCACCTTCGACATGACTTAGATGCTGAAAATAACCTAGATCTGCTAGTTTTTGTTGAGCAAGATTTAACGCCACAGCGCGCAAATTAAGTTTGTTATTTGTCACTACATATTCACTTTGTAACGTGACATAACCGGTCACGCCTAACATAATAATCAGGGATGCGACTGTTACTTCAACTAAAGAAAATCCTTTTTCACTAAACATAATATTCTCGTTTAAAAATCGCGCCAACTGCCAGGCACTCGAGCCACTCGTTGTAGTTTTTGGTTATGCTGCAAGTGGTGCATGACATCTGCATTAAACACCACCCGAGTTAAGTCACTTTTAGTACCTAACTCATAATTTGCGACAATTGCCCCCAATACCGCACTGCCGCTTTGCATATTTATATCAAGATTTTTCACTGAGCCTAAAGGTCTGTAAGCAATTAAAAGTCCGTACATAAGCACATCAGAATGAAATTCAATGTCACCGTCAAACACAACTAATATAATGGGCTGCGAATCACTTCCTACTTGAGTACTGCCGCTCACTTCGCAATCGCCGTCAATCCATACAAAGCCCCAACTTCCTATATCTAAACTGTCGCAGTCATTGAAGACAAAGTCAGCTTGTTGTTGTAGCAACATCCACTCTACGGATGAAATATTAAACAAATAGCTTAAAACATCTACCGGAAATGAAGTAGACGCATCTTGTATATCTGCCAGCTTATTACTGGGATTTGAGTAACTGTTGGTTTCACAATTTCCTTCATTAAAAGCACTCAACATACAGCTATGATGGTTAGTACCTGAGAATACAATTGCGGAATCAGACCATATTGAAAATGGAGCAGAAACACCTAAACCATCTGGATTTAAGACGATTTCAAACTCACTATCATGACTAAAGCCATGTTGCACCATAAGTGGCGCTGGGGGTGGATTAAATAGTATCGGGTAAACCAGAGATTGTTCTATGATTTTAGCCTTAGCTAAACCGTCAGCTGACTCGCCATTCGCGGTCAAAGTAACAAGTTTGCGATTACCAGGTAAGTCTTCACTAATGGCTGAAACGGTAAAAGAACTGTTATCATCTAAACTTCCTGAAAGTTGCGCACCCAACCAAGCTTTGTCTACATTAAGTTTTGCCATCCCTTGATTCAGAGCGGCTTTAGCAGTTGCCTGAGCCCTTACTTGATTTTGTGTATTGAGCAATATTTGATGTTCGAATGATTGAATTTTACCGGTGTATAGCGTGACCAGCGTCACCATAATTAACAATAAAACCACTGTCAGTAATATTGCAGCTCCCTCTTGGTTAAGAAGATTTTCGGAATATTTACCTCGCCAATTATTCATAATTTTCAATTAAAATGTGAGTTGTGATTCGACGCAATATTTCAGGATGTTTTTTCAAACGCGCTTGCAAATCAATTTGGACCCGAGTTTGAATAATTTGTTGCACAGTGATTTTTTCGATTGATAGCGCAAACATCATTACCTGAACAACCTTTGGATCAGTTAAGTCATGCCAACCAGACTCGTCACATGCGGCGCCATCCAGACGAATTTCTATCGCTTTATCTTTTAGACGATAACCATAATTTTCATTTGATGAAGAAGTATCTAAGACTCCATTTTGATTGCGGTCGTAGGCGAAGTTAATACAGCTATTGGCAGCCTCAGATGGATAGGCTGCAACCTTTACACTTTTATCAAAAGGGTTTGAAACTGTTGTAGGATGTTTAACGAACTGATCGGTGTGAGCATAGTAGCCTGCTCGTTTAAGATCATGACTTAACACGGCAACAACGGCACTAACCTCCTCGTCTAATCTTGATTTTGCGAGTAGACTCGAGTTTAGCCCAATACCATGGCCAACTAAGGATGCCATTGCTGTAATGGACGCTAGTCCTAAAGTCATCGCAATCATTAATTCGACTAAACTATTACCCACTTGCTTTAACCTTAGAACTAACACGCCTCATACCCTCCAAGCCTGCTTGCTACCGCACAAATTCTAACTCGCCCCATATTGCTTAAAATCAGTTTAAGTTGTTTATCACCATCGCCAAATACTACAGATCCTGCATGTCCAATTGCCATGCCCCTATTGGAATCAAATACCGCTATGTTGTCATCGCCAAATGTAACCTTGTCGATACTGACAAATGGATAATCTGAATAATCTACTTTTTGTTCTACACCATTTAGGGTGCAGTCGTTAGAAACAGAACAGTCACATAGTCCGCTATCGCTCAATGCCGCACACCACTTAGCATTGGCACGAATTGCAACTGTCACATCAATACTTTGAGTAATCGCTGCGACTCTGGCCTGTTGAAAGGCGAAATAACTGGTTTCAGCTGCTGCTTTTAACTGCATATTTTTTTGTATTGAGTTAATTGCTGGGGCACCGAGTGACACCACAAGCACTAAAATAGAGATGGTAATGAGTAATTCTAAGAGTGTAAGACCAGAAAGGTTGTGCATTTTAGCCTCCTTACTTAGCGCCAAATTAAATTTGGCCTATAATCAAATCCTTTAAAGTAAATATAGTTCAGATTATTAAAAACGCATAAAAAGGGAATGATTATGCTTTCGTACAAACAGAATATTGCCTCACATATTCACTTAGATTTTCGAACACAATTCGGTGTTACGTTGATTGAACTGATGGTGGTAGTGATAATTATAGGGGTGTTGGCGTCTGTTATTTTTCCTTCTTTTCAACAGCAAATATTGGCGTCTAGGAGAGGCGATGGTATTACGCAATTACTGCGACTTAAAATACAACAAGAGTCTTTTCGACTAGAAAATATTAGTTATGCAAAAACAGGGCAGCTTAGCCTTCCAGAAAGTGAATATTATACTTTTGTGGTAAGTGGTGTTTCAGCGACAACTTATAGAATTAGCGCCAATGCCAAAGGTAGTCAGCTAGCGGATGAAAAATGCTTATCAATGCAAATCGATCAGTCTTTAAACAAAACACCGGCCGATTGTTTTTTATGAATAATCTAGTTTGCAGTTCCAAATAAACGGTTATCTAACAAAACGTTAAGAAAGGTTCTTAACCCTTAATTCCTTAGGTACTGCAAATTCAATATTTTCTTCACGCCCCACTCTTTCTATTGCGGCACTGGCACCCCACTCTCTTAATCGATTAACCACCCCTTGCACTAATATCTCAGGTGCAGATGCTCCAGCGGTCACACCAATATTTTTTACATTATCGAGCCAAGACTGTTGTATACAATTCGCATCAGCAATTAGATAAGCCGTTGCTCCAATTTTTTCAGCTAATTCTCTAAGCCGATTAGAGTTTGAACTATTCTGTGCGCCTACCACTAACAATAAGTCACAATCGGCAGATAATTCCCTCACAGAATCTTGGCGATTTTGAGTGGCATAACAAATATCATCTTTGCGCGGACCTTCGATGGCGGGAAACTGCAACCTCAAAGCATCAATCACTTCGGCCGTATCATCTACTGACAAAGTAGTTTGACTACAATAGTAAAGTTGAGACGGATCTTTAACCGATAGTTTGGCGACATCTTCAACCGACTCCACCAAGTAAATTCCGCCCTTAGCGTTATCATATTGCCCCATTGTACCCTCGACTTCAGGGTGCCCATGGTGGCCAATCAAAATACACTCTGTACCTTTCTTGCTGGCACGCATCACTTCCATATGTACTTTGGTCACTAATGGACAAGTGGCGTCGAACACCTTTAAACCTCGAGAGTCTGCTTCAGTGCGTACTGCTTGTGATACACCATGAGCAGAAAAAATAACAATACTGTCATCAGGTACTTCTGACAATTCATCGACAAAAACCGCACCACGCTCTTTGAGACCGTCGACCACAAATTTATTATGAACCACTTCATGGCGCACAAAAATAGGTGCAGGAAACATTTCCAAAGCACGCTCAACAATAATGATCGCTCGGTCAACACCGGCGCAAAAACCTCGTGGATTAGCAAGATGAATCTGCATAGTTATTCCTTCCTACCTTCTCTAGTTAACTGACAGTATTTCTACGTCAAAGGTAATCACCTGACCAGCTAAAGGATGATTAAAATCTACAGTAACTGAATCCCCTGTAACCTCTCGCACTATGCCTGGCAATTCGGTGCCGTCCGGTTGAGTAAACGCGATAATCATGCCTTCTTCGGCTGGTGTATCTTTACTAAATTTACTGCGCTCTAGATGGTGTAGGTTATCTGGATTAGGCATGCCAAAAGCATCATTAGCCTCTAAGGTAAATGACTTCTTATCACCGGCTTGTAGACCTAATAAACAATCTTCAAAATTAAGCGTTAGGCTACCGTCACCTATCACTAACTTAGCGGGTTTATCATTGACTCTGGTACTATCAGCGGCAGACCCATCGGCCAATTTAAGGTCGAAGTGCAATACCACTTCACTACCTTGTTTTATCAAGTTTTGCTGCAACTCAGGCATGCTTTTCCTCTTTATTTTTAAACATATCCACTATCAACAAAACGGCACCTATACAAATAGCACTGTCAGCCACGTTAAATGCGGGCCAATACCAATCTTGATAATACAACACTAAAAAATCTATTACGTAACCATACATTAATCGATCAATAGCATTGCCAATTGCGCCACCTATGATAAGACTAAAAGCCACGGGTAAAATTATTTGCTGTTTGGTGGTTTGTTTTAACCACCACAACACTAACGCACTAACCGCGAAGGCTATAATCGTAAAAAACCAACGTTGCCAACCACCAGCATCATGTAAAAAACTGAAGGCGGCACCGTAGTTATACACATGGGTCAAATTAAAAAACGGTAACACTTGAATCGCCTGATACAACTCAATGTTTTCTAAAACCAAGTTTTTAGTGTATTGATCAAGTATCAAAACCAATACCGACAACCATAAAAAACGCCAACCAGTTTGCGTAAAAACATTACGCATAAGCGCGCTTCTCACCTTCACCTTCGACATTTTCTACACATCGATCACATAGTTCTGGGTGATCTGCATGATTACCTACATCTTTTCTATGATGCCAACAACGGCTGCACTTTTGTGCGCTAGATACATTCACGGTTACTGCCAAACCGTCAACGTCAGTCCCCATTGCCTCTTCTGGAGCCGCAGCAGTTTCAACGACTTTCGCTGCCGAGGTTATCAATACAAATCGCAGTTCGTCTTCTAGTTTACTTAACTGGTTTTGCAATTCACTGTTGACGTATAGGGTTACTTCAGCTTGCAGTGAACCTTTGATCTTGCCTTCTTTACGGGTTACTTCGATACAACGGTTGACTTCATTCTTAACTGTTAGGACCTGCAGCCAAAACGCGTTGTCAAAATCGCCTGACAAACTGACTTCTTGCAATCCAGAATACCATTTGCCAGTGAAAACAAACTCATCTTGCTGCCATGGCATTTCTTGCCATAATTCCTGAGCCGTAAAGCTGGTAATTGGCGCCATCCAACGCACTAACGCTTCAATGATATGGTACAAAGCACTTTGACAAGAGCGGCGTGCATGGCTATCGCCTTTTGCTGTGTATTGTCTGTCTTTTATGATATCTAAATAAAAACTACCTAGTTCAATTGAGCAAAACTGCATAAGCTTTTGACTAACAACTAACATGTCGTAATTTTCGTAAGCTTGAATGATCTCTTGCTGAATACTATAAGCGCGGCCAACAGCCCATTTGTCTAACTCAACCATATCGTCAATGGCAACGAGATCTCTACTTGGGTCAAAGCCATTTAAATTAGCTAACAAGAATCGCGCAGTATTGCGAATACGGCGATAGGCGTCGGCTGAACGATTTAAAATTTCATCAGATACCGCAATTTCACTTCGATAGTCAGTAGAAGCAACCCATAACCTTAAAATATCGGCCCCTAACTTACCGGTCACTTGCTGCGGTGCAATTGTATTGCCCAAAGACTTAGACATCTTTTTGCCTTCACCATCAACGGTAAAACCATGGGTCAAAACTTGTTTGTAAGGTGCATGTCCTTTGGTGGCCACTGACGTCATTAACGACGACATAAACCAGCCTCGGTGTTGATCTGAGCCTTCTAAATATAAATCAGCGCTTGCAGGGATATCGTCACGTTTATCCACTACAAAATAATGAGTCACACCAGAGTCGAACCATACATCTAAGGTATCTGGAACTTTTACAAAGGTTTCTGCATCTGCACCTAACAGTGATTCTGGGTCGAGATCCCACCAGGCTTGTATGCCTTTTTGCTCTACTAATTGCGCTACTTGCTCAATTAATTGGTCGGTACGCGGGTGTAAATCACCCGTATCTTTATGCACAAACAAAGCAATAGGTACGCCCCATGTACGCTGCCTTGAAATACACCAGTCTGGTCGACCCTCGACCATTGTCTCAATACGACTTTCACCCCATTCTGGGATCCACTGTGTTTTGTGAATTTCCTCTATCGATTGCTTACGCAGGCCATTTTTATCCATGCTTACGAACCACTGAGGCGTGGCACGGAAGATAATAGGCGTTTTATGACGCCAGCAATGGGGATAACTATGGTTATAAACATGATGATGTAACAATGCACCATGCTCTTTTAGTACTTCTATAACATGATCGTTTGCTTTAAATACATGCTCACCAGCAAAAAGCTCAGTCCCTTCTAAGTAGACACCATTGGCTCCAACAGGGTTGGCCACTTCTAAGCCGTAATTTTTACCTACATTAAAATCGTCGACACCGTGACCAGGAGCGGTATGCACGCAACCAGTACCCGATTCAGTAGTAACATGGTCACCTAAAATTAAAGGTACACTAAAGTCATAAAAGGCGTGTTGTAATTTTATATTTTCTAAATCTTGGCCCTTACATACCCCAATGGTTTTGAAGTTTTCAAAACCAAAGCGTTGCATACAATCGTCGACCAAATCTGTTGCCAATACTAAGTATTCTTGAGCAGATTCGGAGCTGACTTGTACCAAACTATATTCAAGCTTTGGGTGTACACATACCGCACGGTTTGCAGGCAATGTCCAAGGAGTGGTAGTCCAAATAGCAACAGACACCTCACCTTCTACCTCAGTTGAAAAGGCTTTTGCCAAAGTTGCGGCATCATCCGCTTTAAAACGCACATCGATTGAAGGAGAATTTTTATCTTGGTATTCGACTTCTGCTTCAGCTAGCGCAGAGCCACAATCGGTACACCAATGCACTGGTTTAAAGCCTTTTTCAAGGTGCCCAGAACCCACAATAAGGCCAAGTTCGCGAATAATATTAGCTTCAGAGCTAAAGTCCATGGTCTTGTATGGCTTATCCCACTCGCCCAATACGCCTAAGCGAATAAAGTCTGCTTTTTGACCGGCAATTTGTTTCTCGGCATAGTCGCGGCATTTTTGTCTAAATTCAGCAGCAGTGACTTTTTTACCAGGCTTTCCGACCTTTTTTTCTACCATCAATTCAATAGGCAAGCCGTGACAATCCCAGCCAGGTACGTAAGGCGCGTCAAAGTCGGATAAGGTTTTAGCTTTAACAATAATGTCTTTTAAAATTTTGTTTACTGCGTGACCAATATGAATATCACCATTCGCGTAAGGAGGGCCATCATGCAGAATAAAAGGCGTGCGGCCTTTTTTGGCGTCACGAATTTGCTGATAGAGCTTTTTATCGGTCCATTGCTTTAGCATTTTTGGCTCGCGTTGGGCCAAATTACCACGCATTGGGAACTCGGTTTCAGGCAAATTTAAGGTATGTTTATAATCACTCATTGTTGGTTATATCCAAATTGGTCAATGGTTACAGTCAATGTTAAGACACCCCTAATAGTTTTTTAGCTATTAGTGCATCTTGTTGAATTTGTTTATGAAGTAATTCAAAGGAATCAAACTTCATTTCTTCTCTTATTTTGGTTACTAATGCCACACTGATAAATTGGCTGTATAAATCACCGCTAAAATCAAAAAGGTGGACTTCTAATTGCGAACGCTGCCCGTTTACGGTTGGCCTGTGGCCAATATTTGCGACACCAGAATACACCTTATCCGCCACTGTGACTTTTACCGCAAATACGCCATTTACTGGGGCCTTACAGCGTTTTAATAAAACGTTAGCTGTAGGAAAGCCTATGGTTCGTCCTCTTTTGTCACCGTGTAGTACTTTTCCAGCTATGGTAAAAGGCCTTCCTAACATCTGTTCTGCTAGGGTAAAATTATCATCGCTGATAGCCTCTCGAATAGCCGTTGAGCTTATTCTGCATTGAGCCAATCGAAAACTTTGGGTGCTGACCACATCAAAGTGGCATTTTTCCCCTTCGGTCACCAAAGTGGCAAAATCCCCTACTCGGCCTTTGCCAAATCGAAAATCATCACCGACCACTAAATACTTAACACCAAGTTGATTGACGAGTAGCCCCTCAACAAAATCAGTGGCACTGAAGTTGGCAAAGTGTCGGTCGAATTTGACACACAACAGCCGATCCACACCTAAGGTTTGTAATTGTCTATATTTGTCGCGAAGTAGACTCAATCTTGCTGGCGCTAGTTGTGGTGTAAATAGTTCTTCAGGTTGTGGTTCAAACACCATAACCGTCGAGGGCAAGCCCAATTCTTTCGCTTTTTCGACAACCTGAGTTAAGACGGCTTGGTGACCTAAATGCACCCCATCAAATTTACCAATAGTTAGTACACAGCCACTGTGTTTATCACGAATATTATGTAGGCCACGTATTAGTTCCACTTTACTCTCTTTACAAACCTTAAATGGCCCGCTAAAAATCAATCAAAGGCGCGGATTATAACTGACTCTAGAATGATTAAAAGCAGTAACCTAGTGAAAAGTCAATTTAAATAGTTTTGTCCCATCGATATTAATTGTTGGTGACTTTAGTAGACAAAAATGAACGAGTTCTGACTCCCATCGCAAGTAGGCTAACAGCTAGCACTGCGGCCCCTGATAAAATAATTTTCGCGAGATGATAAATTTTATCTAATAACGTAAAGTCAACCCAACTAACGATCGTAGGACTCATTGCGTGAATGGCTATCCCCATTAACACACTGGCAAGGATTATCTTAACGAGTAACAACATTGTTTGCCTTGATACTTGGTATACACCCCGCTTATGTAACGCGACGTATAATAAAGTTGCATTCATTAATGCCGAAAGCGAAGTCGCCATCGCCAAACCAACATAATCGAAAGGCCAAACTAGGATCAGATTAAACACCATATTGGCAATCATGCACCAGATGCCAAATTTTACAGGTGTTTTTGTATCTTGTTTTGAGTAAAAACCTGGCGCTAACACTTTGACTAACATAAAACTTAATAAACCAAAGGAGTATGCCATTAAACTATATGAAGCAAATCTCGCTGTCTGAGGCGTAAATTCTCCACGGCCAAAAATGGTCAGTAACATGGGTTCGGCCAACATAAATAAACCTGTTGCCGCAGGGATCCCTAATACACACACCATTTTTACTGCCCAATCAATGTTGTCACTAAACGCTTGGTCATCTTTAGAAACATGATTTCTAGACAGTGTAGGTAAAATAACAGTCGCAATAGCAATACCAAACAACCCCAATGGAAACTCTAATAGCCGGTCAGAATAGTACAGCCAAGAAATCGCACCCGTTCCCAAGAAACTGGCGATGACGGTATCAAACAACAGATTAAGTTGACCTACAGACACACCAAAAAGAGCGGGAATAATAAGGGTGCGGACTTTAACAATATCAGGATCGGACCAGCCCCATTTGGGTTTCACTAACAACCCAGCTCGATGTAAAAAAGGTAACAAAAACAATAATTGCAACAATCCCCCTAAAAACACGCCCCATGCTAATGCAAAAGCAGGCTCTTCAAATTGCGGTGCTAAATAAATGGCACAACTTATAATTGCGACATTTAACAGCACAGGAGTAAAGGCAGCGACAGCAAATTTATTTAGGGTATTGAGAATGGCTCCCGCCAAACCGGTTAAAGACACAAATAACAAATATGGAAACGTAATTTTTAACATCACCGAGGCAAGCTCAAATTTCGCCCCCTCTGATTGATCATTTAAATACTCAACAAACCATCCCATCCCAAACAGCGCAGCCAAAATTGGTGAACCTATGACCCCAACGATAGTCACCAAAGTAACGATTACTCCTAAGGTACCGCTGACTTTTGCAATAAATTGTTTAAGGTGTTGTTCATTATTCTCATGGTGTACGTCAGCTAAAACCGGAATGAACGCTTGTGCAAACGCCCCCTCAGCAAATAACCGTCTTAGAAAGTTAGGAATTTTGTTGGCAAAGAAAAACACATCAGCGTTTGCGCCAGCTCCCATTAAATTGGCAATCACTGCATCTCTGACTAGACCCAAGATACGTGAAATAAAGGTCATAGCACTGACTATCATACCTGATTTAAATAACTTTCCTGACACCCAGTTCTTCCTAACTAACAAAAAGTGTATTATGCGCGAAGAGCAGACTAAGAGTCTATTGATTCAAGTGGACGAAGCAATATTAGAAGTGTTTTAAACTTTTAAGGAAGACTACGGAGCGAATCAAGTAAATAAATGCCAAAAGAATCAGCTTTTTGACTATAAATTCCTCAAAACCGATTGACATAGTGCGACTTGATCCGCATAATCCGCACCCTTGAATTTTGACTAGAATTTTTTGGGAGTTCCAACTTGGCTAACATCAAGTCTGCTAAGAAACGTGCTATACAAGCGGAAAAGCGTCGCCAACATAACGCTAGCCGTCGCTCTATGACACGTACATCTTTGAAAAAAGTACTTTCTGCTATCGCCTCTGGTGATAAAGAAGCTGCTCAAGCTGCATTCTCTGCGGCAACACCTATACTTGACCGTATGGCAACTAAAGGTTTGATACATAAAAATAAGGCTGCTCGTCATAAGAGCCGTCTTGCAGCGCAAATTAAAGCTTTAGCTTAATTTTGTTCTGATTAAAAAAAAGCGCCGATGGCGCTTTTTTTATATCTGAAATAGCAACATTTACTTCAGTTCAGACAACAACTTCTCTATCCAACCAACAACTTCCACTTCTGGCTCAAGGGTTTCACAGGCATCCACTTCAAGAAGATCAGTAATTGGCTTACCTTGCAACTCACTCAACAGTTCGAAGATTTGACGCCCTGCTCCGCAATAGGTTTCTCCATAACTACTATCCCCCAATCCTGCAACCGCAAAAGGTTTCTGTTCCAACAATGGAAATTGATCACGCAAATCTTGTATAAAAAATTCTAAATTGGGCGGTATATCACCTTGACCAGTCGTAGAACTAATAAATAACAAGGACGAAGCGTTTTTGAAATCATCTAAGGTTGGATCAATAAACACGTCTGAAAACAACCCGTGTTTATTCAATAATGTATGAACTTCCTCTGCCACATGTTGTGCATTTCCATATACCGATCCTACAAAAATCCCAATTTTGCTCATTCTATAAATCCTAATCAAGTGAAGTCATGATTTACATAACTACAAGTTATTTAAAGTGTCTAATTGTGGATGACTAATTTGCCATTTTTCTAATAAATCGAAAATATTTCGATCTAATTCGCAGTTTAAAACAAGACTCTGTTGTGTAACTGGATGGGTTAAACGCATAGATTTGCAGGTCAAAGCCAGCTGCCTAAAATTAAATTGTTGACGCATAAACGAATTATGTTTGCCGTCACCGTGAGCGGTATCACCTACAATAGGATGATTGATATGGGCTAAATGCCTTCTAAGTTGATGTTTACGCCCAGTTGTAGGAGTAAGCTGCACCAACGAATATCTTGCCGTAGCATACCTACTTACGGCAAAGGGTAACTCAAACTTGTGGAGTCGATTAAAAAGCGTAACAGCATCTTTAGCTGGCTTATCTTGTTTAGCCATTTTATCTGCTATTTTATCGAGCTTTTCTTTGAGCCCGTAATCAATTATCCCTTGCTCGATAATATGCCCGCGAACAACAGCTAAGTAGACTTTGTGGATTAATTGCGAAGCAAACTGCTCACTTAGTTTTCTAGCAATATCGGCAGACAATGCGAAAACCAATACACCAGAAGTTGGCCTGTCTAACCTATGCACCGGAAATACGTGCTGGCCAATTTGATCTCGCAATAACTGCACTGCAAACTGAGTTTCATGTTTATCAAGCATACTGCGATGTACCAACAACCCAGCCGGTTTATTAATAGCAACTATATATTCGTCTTGATAAATAATTGAAAGCAACATGTTATTGGTCCGAAAAAACTAGATCAATTTGTTTAATGACTTCAATCACTCCAGAACGATTCTTCGAAGTACTAAGCCCTTGTTCCGCCATAGGAAGAAGGTTTACATTCTCAGGCAAAATACTTTTTGAGTTAAGTAATTCGGACATTTTTGGTATAAAAATAAACTGTAACCATTGTTCAAATGACAACATATCTACAGAAAAAGGTAACTTACTTTCTAAGTCTTCGTCTGGGGGGGTAGAATATGACCACATCTTTGCGTCACGCAAACTTTGCTCTAATTTACGTAGCAGAATTTCGACTTCTATATGACTTCGTGGCATGATCAACAGTCTATACCTTTGGAAATAACCAACAAATTTATTTTCTAACCGATTAATCTTTAATAAGTTTTATAATAACATGAGTCATATCAATACTATCAGCGAATTTTTGCTACAAGCTGGTACAGACTATCGCGTTTTCGACATGGCCCGAGGGATCAGGTCGCTAGCTTCCCAAACCTTCTTAGAAATAGAAAATGCCAGCGTACCAGCCCCCTACCCTAGACAACAACACACGTGGTTTGGCATTTTGTTTTTTAATAAACATGTGAGCGAAGAGCGCTATATTTGGTTTGTCAAATTACCACTAGATGAACAAGGCCTGGTCATTACAGCTGCCAGAAAACAATTTCTACAGATTGTAGTCGAAGCTCTGGGGCAAACATTAGATAAACAAAAAAATTCCAATAACCAATTACCTGACAACCCCTTTACATTTATTCCTAACCAGCAACAGCTAGCAGACTTTAATAGTATTGCTAAAGTAGAACTGGATATTCCGTTATCACAGCACCTGCATTTAGTTGAACAATATATATCACATCCAAATGAAAACGACTGGCGTACAGTTTCTATGCAGGGAATTGCCGACTTTACTGCCTCATTACCGCACGGTGGATATCAAAATTTACTAATAAGTCAATTTTTGAAGCTAGCACCAGAAATGCAATATGCGTTGTGTACATCATTAGAAAACCATGCCACCCCAAATAATATCACTCGATTGTTGATCGATTGGTATCAACAAAACCCGCAAGATGAGAAAAGGTTACACAGTGTTCTTCGAGGGTTAGCTCAAAGCCAAGCTAACACAGACATTGTTTCGATGCTTGCCTTGATACTAAATTCTGAAAACAGACAATCTAGTGCAACCCTTATGTTGATTGCAGCTAGACACTGGCAATATATAACTGAGCCGTCAATCCTCAGTCCTTATATTCAGCAATTAGCTGATTGCCAAGATGATATATTTGTAGGATTATTTTCGGATCTAGTACAAATACCCAAAATAAGGGACGCTATGTTAGGCATTTTACGCTGGCCAGACAAGAGTCCACAACTCACTCGGGCCGTGGGCCAACTATTTGGTCAAAATACACCATGAATTTATATGATTTAATTTTGCTTATTGGGATACTTTTATTGGTCGCCATGTTTTGGCGTTTTAGAGCGATATCAGAAGCACTCAAAGAACAATTGGATGCTTACTGTGAAAGACAACAATTACAGCTCATTAGTGTAGCAAGAGTAAAAACGCGGATTGGAAGTTATAGAGGCAAACTTGATTTTCTAAGCGATTATGCCTTTGAGTTTTCTGGAAATGGAGAGGACAGTTATCAAGGTCATGTAAAAATGGTTGGTCTTAAAGTACTAAACATCGACACACCTGCATATCGAGTTGAATAAGACCAATATGGGGACCACATGATATAAATAACAATGCGGTACAAATGAAAAAGGCGTGACCTGAGAAATTTTCAAGCCACGCCCTTAAAGAATTTTGAGGGTCCCTCTCTGCTGTCCGTTGCAAAATCTATCCTGAAAATATCCTTATTACGCCTTTTCCCTCTAATCTCAATCATCCCGATGAGCCACTCTCCCTGAGTGTGTCCTTTATCCCTTTCAACCCATTAATCCAAATGGGGCACCATCCCGGTGTGTCCTAGTTCCCTAAACTTGCAGTTCCTTTAAAAGTCTCACTTCAATGTGAATCCGATTCCCTTTCTTTGTCATCCAAACAAAGTCTCGTCCTGAGCTCCCATCCATAATCTCGTATCCGTTACGAGAAGCGATCCATTGCTTTCCATTCCTTAAGCTTTACTTTCCTTGTAAAGCACTCTTCCTGAGTTCCCATCCTTCTAATACAACAGCCTTGTGCTATTTCTTCAACCTTGAAGATGTCCAAGCTCTTCCTTGATGTCATCCTGACTCGTCGTGTTTCCTTGTGACGGGTATAAAGATAGAGTAATTGAGAAAGTTTGCGAGGTAGTAAAAAAAGAAAATAAAACAAATTTAAAAGAATACTTCTACTGTAAGAATTTTATTCCTATAAAACAAAGACTTAAAAAACATGTAGGTATAAGATAAGAATGAATTGGCGTTTTCACCTACGTCTTTGTACGAAATCTCTTACAACAAGAAAGGGAAAAGCTTACAGGTCAGTTTATTGGGCGGTTCGAGGCCTGAACATTAAATGTCCTTTAATGCTACCTATCTCTAATTCTTCGACCAAACTGTATTGACCGTCTTCGAAAAAAGATAAACATTTAGGTAAAGTCACATACATACCAATCCCCTGACTATTAGGATCTTCAAGCATTAACCCTTCTATCGCACTCATTAAAACATGGCCTAAACCGTGATGTTGCAAATCAGGGTGTACACCTATTAGTGATAACATATGAAAGTAATCAGCTGGCACCCTTTCACGTACTTTGGTTTCTTTATCAACCATTTGTTTGGTACCTAAATATCCTGCGGTCAAAAGCATTTTTAAGCGCCAATGCCAAAACCTATTAGGTCCTAAATCTGCATCAGGGCTAACTAAACAAGCTACGGCAACCAGTCTATCATCATCAAATAAACCGATCATTGGTTGCTTTGCTTGCCAAAACGCGTTCAGTTCCTCACGAATAGCAGAACGGAGGCGCGACTCATACCCTTCTTTTTCATATTGAAATATATCGACAAATAACGGGTCATCATGATACGCAAGGTACAATATTGAAGCGGCAATTTTTAGGTCTTCAGCTGCTAAGTAAACAGCCTTTACCTTGTCTAGGTCTGTAATTTGTTCTTCTTGCAATTCCATCATGATCCGCACCTATTGTTTTTAAGAATACTCTACCCTATGGATGCAAACTTGTTAATACTTTGTTGCAAATCAACTAATTAATTTTTAGCAACACGCTTCTCGACGGATTCAAGATCTATATTTTGGAGGTTGCCCGCCGGACTGACCAGCGAGCCGCAATGACTAATGACTGACTTCATTGAAGGCAGTTTCCCCCCAGCCGACTAACTCGCCATTTTTGAACACTAGCGGAGTGCATTCATCTTTTGTAGTGACTCCGTCACCGCTTATACGTTGAGTGCGGTAATATAAAACCTGGTAAGTTTGCTTATCTTTTGTATAAAACTCATTAAAGTCTGCGATCCCCATTCTATTGAGAACGTCATCATAACTTTCATCTAGCTGTAGTCTTGAAATGTACTTACGGTTTTTCTGTTCGGTATCTTGCCAATCAGAATGATGGCCATATTTTCCATCACCATCTACAGAAATAACGCAGCCACTTAATCCTAGTGATAATCCAAACACTGCAAGCATTGCAAACTTGTTCATTGAGAACTCCTTAATGTTTTTGTTTTAGAGGCGACTAAAATAGTCAATTTGGCAAGAAGTATTCAAATTTAAGGCCAATACGCTAACCATATGTTTTATATAAACATATGGTGATAAAATAAATAAGCAGCTAAAATAGCGTTAGCGTTTTAGGCATAATATTAGGGGTTTTGACCAAGTAAATGAGTAATATAGAATATATCGTCAACCTATGTTTCGACATATCAGAGCAAGGAAAAACGCCTTCCGTAGCCTTAATAAAAAATATGTCTCAGCGCACTCTGGCGATCCCAGAAGTCATTAAAGGTTTACAAAATTGGAAATCTAGCGCAAGCAACCGCCCTATTACCAAAAATAAGCAAGTACTTACCGAAACTAAAACCGAGCAAACATTGCAGCAACGTGTCACAAAACTAGAAGCTCAAATAGCGATAATAATGCAACAACTAGCCAATATGTCAGATAAAAATTAATCTTGGGAAAATGACGGTTGTAAGGATTGGATAAAAACCGCCAAACTAGGCGCAACCACCTCTTTAGGCTCCAGTCCTACTTGTTCAAGCATGACTTCACCACTACTATTATTTACAGTAAGAATAAAATCATCTTCGTCTGTTAATGCAACAAAGAGAGTTTCTGGTTGCTTCAACCTTCTTTTCATTAAAATATGACCAATCAAATTTTGCTGTAATCGTTCAAAATCATCTGGATTCCAAGGTTGTAATAGTTGCAGGTATCCCTTGTCTGTTTTGGCGTTTAAATTATCACTCCAGTATGCCGAATAGTAACTGATAACATCTTGGTGAATCTTCATCTCTAATGCAGTTTCTAAGTCACTAAAGTTACTGTCCCCTGAGCGTTTTATCGGCTGCCAGTTAACTTTATCCCCTGTATTGCCTGATTGGTTATAACACTCCGAGGGCCAATCGCTGTCATATTCAACGCGCAACATCTCTGGGTTTTGTTTAGCTACGTCCTTATACTTTTGCACAAACTCATCCAATGCCACTATTATTTTTTTACTCATTAACATTCTCTATCTATCACACTATTTATTGACCTAATTTAACATCATTTATCAACATCAATTGTAAAAAATGATATCTCAAGGTTTTGAGCGACCGAGTCATAGGGTAGACTGGCTGAAATAGCCTGTTCCAATAATTAAGAGTTGACGTGAGTAACAAAATTGATAAACACACTGCGCTTGCCGGACTAAGTTTAGGAAAAGCGACAGAATACCGAGAAATATACGCCCCAGATTTACTGCAAGCAGTACCAAGAAGTATCAACAGGGATGAGCTAAATTTAGGCGCAAGTTTGCCATTTTCGGGGGCCGACAGATGGAATGGTTACGAGTTATCTTGGTTAAATGCTAAAGGCAAACCAGAAGTCGCCATCTTGCGCTGTGAAGTACCAGCTACATCACCAAACTTAATCGAATCGAAATCATTTAAACTCTATTTGAATAGCTTTAATCAAAGTCATTTTGACTCTATTACTTCGGTTCGTGAAACGATATCCAAAGATCTATCGCAATGCGCAGGGGAAAAGGTCAATGTGTTGTTATTCAAAGCAGCTGAATTCTCACAAATGCAAATTGAAAGTTTTGATGCCGTATCAATCGATGATTTAGATATTGAAGTGCACGGTTATCAACTTGATTCATCAAACTTAACTGCAAAAGGTCAACTTGTTTCAGAAACTCTGAGTAGTGATTTACTTAAATCGAATTGCCTAATTACCAATCAACCTGATTGGGGAAGTGTGTGTATTCGTTATCAAGGTCCACAGATAAATCACGAAGGATTATTACGATATCTGATCTCATTCAGACAACACAACGAATTTCATGAACAATGTGTTGAACGTATATTTTGTGACATCATGTCCCATTGTAAGCCCCAAAAACTAAGTGTGTACGCTAGATATACGCGACGTGGAGGTCTTGATATCAATCCGTTTAGAAGTAACTTTGAAAATATTTACCCCGAGGCTAGACTTGCTAGACAGTAGTACTCAACACATTCAAAAACAACATAATAAAATCAGGTGATTATGCAGAAAATTCAACTTAATCCGCTAGGTTCTATGAGTCAATTATCGCAGCTAGAAGTGAATTTGCTTAGTGAATCAAATGACAGCGACTTGTATAGATTATTCCGTAATTGCTGTTTAGCTGTTTTATATAGCGGTGCTGAGATAGACAATAGCGACGACATATTTGCTCCTCATAAAGACTTTGAAGTCAATTTAATTATCCGCGAAAGAGGGGTAAAGGTAGAGTTAGTTAATCCACCTGCACACGCCTTTGTAGATGAGGTATTGATAAAAGGCGTGCATGAGCACATATTTTCTGTATTGCGTGACCTATTACATATGGGAGCAAAATACTCTGCTCAGTCTCTACAGGTAACACCCGACTCCGCTTACATTACCCATAGCGTATTTGATATGTTACGGCATGCTCAAACAATTAAAAACACAGCTGAGTTAAATATGGTTGTATGTTGGGGCGGACACTCGATTGGTACCACCGAATATCAATACACCAAAGAAGTGGGTTACCAACTAGGTTTACGAAACCTTAATATATGCACTGGTTGTGGGCCAGGAGCGATGAAAGGTCCAATGAAAGGGGCGACTATCGGCCACGCAAAACAGCGATATAGACAAGGCCGCTACTTAGGTTTAACAGAGCCTGGGATCATTGCAGCCGAGCCCCCAAATGCTATTGTAAATGAACTTGTGATTATGCCTGATATTGAAAAACGCTTAGAAGCCTTTATTCGCCTATCTCATGGCATAGTGATTTTCCCGGGAGGTGCTGGAACCGCTGAAGAGTTGCTGTATCTAATTGGAATAATGTTAGATGAACAAAACCAACAACAGGTATTGCCTATCGTGCTCACTGGGCCGCAAGAGAGTAAAGCTTATTTTGAATCAATCGATGAATTTATTGGCAAAACACTAGGATCCGAAGCTCAAAATTTATATGAAATAGTAGTCGGTGATGCCGAAAAAGTAGCGCAAATAATAAAGCAGAATCAAAACTCAGTTAGAGACTATCGAAGACAAACTGGCGATTCTTATGACTTTAATTGGTCGCTTAAAATTGCTTCTGAATTTCAAAGACCTTTTATTCCTTCTCACAACAATATGGCTGAACTAAAGTTAAATTTTGATCAGCCTAAAACTGAACTTGCAGCGACATTGCGCCAAGTATTTTCAGGAATAGTAGCCGGCAATGTTAAGTCTGAAGGAGTTGCCTTAATTAAAGAGTGTGGCCCATTTCAACTAAAAGGAGATCCCAAATTAATGGAATTGATGGATAGCTTACTAGAGTCTTTTGTTGAGCAACACAGGATGAAACTGCCCGGAAGTCAATATATTCCTTGTTATCAAATAACTGAGTAATTAAAACTAGCGGCTATTACGCTAGTTTAACTAAAATTTACGTTCAACTCACTGCAATCATGCAAGTAATTTTATATGATAACATTGGACCAATGTTAGAAAGAAACACATGAATAAAAAAGTAGTTAAAAGAATAGTTATTGGTGTTGGTATGTACGCTGTTTTTGCTATTGCTGTTATCACACTGTATCCAGATACTCCGCAAAACATGGATTGGGAAGATCGTCAGGAATACAATAAAATTCAAATTTCTAAACTTGAATTGGGTGTACAGAAAAAACAAATACTTGAATTATTAGGAAGTCCAGACATTACAGAAGCCAAGAGAGACGATAGCAAGGAGCTGCAAGTAATGTTTTATCGTACACACCATAGAAAAGCAGATGGGATCACCACAGAAGACGAATGCACCGCACTGCTTTTTGAAAATAATGTACTCATCGCATGGGGCGACAGTGCCTATCAATCTTTTGTCGATGGGTAAGAGAACCTCAAATGCCAGAAAAATTAGTCAAGCAACACTATATTGCTCTGGTAAAACTTCTTAAAAATTATCGCACTGGTCCATTAGACACAACTTTACTCAACGCTACGCAGCTCTTTTGTAAAAACCTCTATGCTGCAGCAAAAGCACATCCTGACCTCATTTTTGCGCAACCACAATTATACAAACTACAATTGCCTCTTGTCGTTAACCTTTCTTTCAATTCAGCAGTATTAACCTGCTTAATGGCGGTTAGAAACAAGTTTGCGCCGTCAGTTACACTACAATTAATGTGTGGCTCCGTCAGCATCTACGGATTAGAACAATCATCTATCGAAGAACATTATCGAATGGACCACAGTGCCACAAACGCAAGCACACCAAAAATCGGATTACAAAACACAACGTTTATTCAGCTATTAACAACCAATCAGCAGCAGTTATGGTTATCTAGTTATCGACTCTGCCCACATGTCCATTCAAGTCATTACTCTTGGCGCAGCGTGAATAGTCTGTCATTAGCGTTAGTTTATATAGCCAACAAATTAGCGATATTGTGCATGCCTAAACCACATGGAAAATTACTTAGTTTCCCTAAGGCAATCAAACACTTAAGTTTTATTTGTTGTCAAAAATGGTATACTTTAATTGTCCCACTACTAGCATACCCTTGCCTGATACCAGTAGGTAGTTATGTTCGCTTACAAGATGGTTCTTTACATATAGTTTTATCTATATGTATTGACGGGATAGTCACTAAACCTTTAGCAAACAAATCGACTAAGGAATTGGATTCAGCGAAGGCAGGCATTCAATTCACAGCAACACAGCAAATAGCCAAAGTTTATCCATGCCAGCAACTCAAAAGGTTCACTCAACTTAACCTCTGGTGGGGCACTGAGTTGGAGCAGTGGTTATTTCACAATAAAGATAATACTCAAAAAGCAGCGTTTGATTTAATACGACCGTTTCAGCATGCACCTGCATCTTTATTGGTCATTCAAGATCAGCTCAATCACGTAGATTCTGATATTACGCTGATTATAAAAGCCATTGAGAAAGACCCCACTTATGCCCAACAACTGCAAGCTGCTGCTTCTTTGATTAATAGGCAAAAGCAGACTGTGCAGAACACGCAGCATGGGTTAGCAATGCTAGGTTTTGAACGAACCAACAGTTTATTATTAGAGTTTTCGCTATTATCTCGACTGAACCAACAATACTTTCCACTACAACCAGCACTGTTAACCTTTAGTGAGATTTTTATAAATATCGTCTCTAAACTCGCATCAAACACAAAAATAACCACGCCCGAATTAGCTCGCACCACAGCATATTTTTTAATTTCTAGGTTATTCACACTCCCGAATTTTCGTACCTTAAACCACTGGGAGAGATCAGTGGCCCCTAAATTTAGCTTGGCGAGTCTGGTTAACGTAAAAGCAACAGAAGACCTCAAAAATAGCGGTTATTTGTTAGCCAAATCATGGCAGCAAAACGAATCGATGCTGAAGGTTTTAGTGAATTATGATCTAGTATTGAACGGTGGTACCAACAACCCAGTCAACAACCAAGATTGCTACCTGCTTGGGATCGGTTTAATTCTAGCCCAAAACTATTACTTCAATGACGCACGTCAATGTGAAGAGACTAATCGTTACCTTAAAAACGGATTGAGTGAAATAGGTCTAAACCAAGCAAAAGTATCAAACATCATGTCAGAGGTAGCATCTAGTTCGCATGCTTTTTGCCATTTTGACTGAATAGTCTTCATAAATTTCACAACCACTTCAGTTGTTTGCTTTACGAAATAGACAGTTCCTACTATGTTTATTGTGATGTATATGCATCAACATGGAATCAACTATAAGGATTTAATTTATGAAAAAACTCATCTTTGTATTATTACTTTCCAGTGTATTTCTGACTACTTCGACTAATTTGGTATTTGCTGACTCCGCAGACAGTAAAATGAGTCAAAAACAAATGACACAGGTCGATTTGAATACGGCAACGTTAGAGCAACTTGTAACATTGCCAGGTGTGGGTAAGAAAAAGGCCGCAGCCATTATCGAATACCGAACAAAAAAAGGTAAATTTAAATCTGTAGACGAATTGGTAAACGTAAAAGGTGTAGGTAAAAAAATGCTTGAGAAGTTAAAAGGGCAAATAAAAGTAAAATAATTCTAAATCAAAAATTTAGGCCGCTCAATAAGTTATATGAGCGGCCTGTTTATTAAAGTTTCAAGCCTGATAAAAAAGACTTAAATTCCTGCCCCAATTCTGGATGACGCAACGCATATTCTACATTAGCGGTCATATAACCTAATTTACTGCCACAGTCGTGACTTCTACCCTTCATATAGTAAGCATCGACTTGCTCGGTTTTCATCAAGGTGCTAATGGCATCTGTTAACTGAACCTCGTCGCCTGCTCCTGGTGGTGTGTATTCCAGCATGTCCCAAATTTTACCAGACAATACATAACGACCCACAACGGCTAAATCAGACGGTGCATCTTCTAATGCTGGTTTTTCTACCATATCGTGTATTTTCCCCGACTCACCCTGTTTTAATTCCAAGCCTTCCAAGTCGACTATGCCATATTTGCTCACATCTTCTTGTGGAACTTGCTCAACCATTATCTGACTGACTCGGTTAGTATTAAACTTCGCCACCATATCGGCCAAATTATCTTTTTTCAGGTTGCAAGAGTATTCATCGATAATCACGTCAGGAAGCACCACTGCAAATGGGGCATCACCTACCATTGGATGTGCACACAACACTGCGTGTCCAAGACCTTTGGCTACACCTTGTCGAACATGCATGATAGTGACATCTTTAGGGCAAATAGCTTGCACCGCCTCTAGCAATTGACGTTTAACCCTTTTCTCTAATGTTGCTTCAAGCTCAAAACTCGTATCAAAATGGTTCTCAATACTGTTTTTACTGGCATGGGTAACCAAGATTATTTCTTTAATCCCAGCCGCAACACACTCTGCCACCACATATTGGATAAGAGGTTTATCCACCACAGGCAACATTTCCTTAGGAATAGCCTTTGTGGCTGGTAGCATTCTGGTACCTAATCCTGCTACTGGTATAACTGCTTTTTTTACTTGACTCATTTTAGTGTTCCTTTACTGATAAACCACGACCAATGGCGTAGTAATGCAATCCATATTCCATCATGAGAGTAGGCTCAAATAAATTACGCCCGTCAAACAACAATGGCATAGATAACTTTTGTTTAATTAACTGAAAATCTGGTGCTCTAAATGCTTGCCATTCGGTGCATATCACTAAAAAGTCAGCGCCTTCTAACGCCGCTTCTTTGGTGCCCATAAGAGCCAAGTCATCACGACTACCATAGATTCGTTGAGTCTCTTCCATCGCCTCAGGATCAAAAGCTTTCACACTTGCCCCTGCAGCCCATAACTTTTCCATTAACACTCGACTAGACGCCTCGCGCATATCGTCCGTATTAGGCTTAAATGATAGTCCCCAAAGTGCAACAGTTTTGCCTCGCAACTCGCCAGAAAAATGACGGGAAATATACTCAAACAACTTTTCTTTTTGTGCGTAGTTAACTTCTTCTACCGCTTCTAATACCCTAGCAGTATAACCTGCTCCTTTTGCACTACGAGCTAGCGCTTGCACATCTTTGGGGAAACACGAACCACCATACCCACAACCAGGATAAATAAATTGATATCCAATTCGTGGATCTGAGCCTATTCCGCGACGCACATTTTCAATATCAGCTCCAAATACTTCTGCAAGGTTCGACATTTCATTCATAAAACTGATTTTGGTAGCCAACATACAGTTAGCCGCATATTTAGTCAGTTCAGCGCTGCGAATGTCCATCACTATAATTTTATCGTGATTACGATTAAAAGGAGAATATAACTCTCGGAGTTTCTTTTCTGCCGTTTCGCTGTCGGTACCTAAAATGATGCGGTCAGGACGCATGCAGTCGTTTACTGCAGCTCCTTCTTTTAGAAATTCAGGATTAGACACCACATCATAAGTCACAGATTTACCGGAATCAGACAAGGTATTCGCAATTTTTGCCTTAACCTTATCCGCTGTGCCAACTGGTACAGTTGATTTGTTTATGACCACTTTGTGGGACGTCATATGGGTCGCAATGGTTTCAGCCACAGCCAATACGTACTTTAAGTCTGCTGAGCCGTCTTCATCAGGAGGGGTGCCAACTGCAATAAAAATCACTTCTCCGTGTTCTACACCACGCGCCGCATCAGTCGTAAAATCGACTCGACCTGCTGCATAGTTGGACTGAACTAAAGGTGTCAGTCCAGGTTCATAAATAGGAATATGCCCTTCTTTTAAGCGGTCAACTTTATTTTGATCAACATCGATGCACACCACATCATGACCCACTTCAGCCATAACAGCTGCTTGTACTAAGCCTACATAACCAATTCCAAATACTGTTACTTTCATTTAACTTAGATCCCTTATCAAATTTTTGGCATTTCTATTTAGATTTACATATTAAAATATAAACAATGAGACCAAAAACACTATCTAAACGCAAGTGTTGGATTAATAAGATCTGCAGTTAATTGATCTGATGAAACCAGAGCTCTTTACATCGTTTTAGCATTGGGTACTCCAAAACCCTCAGCAATCGACTTTATATGCAAATACCCATGCAATAGAGAATGCGTTACAAAAACTAAATTAAAAAATCGGATTAATTACAAAAATAGTTTAATTATCGCGGGTGAATTCGCAGTTTTCTTGAGTTGTTGTGGCGACTCTAGTATAAACAAGGCGTCCAAAACGACAGGCATAGTTAGGTGTTTTCTCAACACGAATTTTAAAATTGATTACAACTATATTGAGAACGCATCGGCTTCAAATATTTTCGGCCTTCAGGGAGGCTGACGCTTGAAGCTTAACCTAACTTGTCAAACACTATAAAAATAAAAGGCAGATTAAATGACAACTGAATCAGTTCAATCAAAAACAAAAGACTTTTTGGGGCATCCCGGAGGTCTGCTGACACTATTTACCACCGAAATGTGGGAGCGCATGAGTTACTACGGTATGCGTGCCATGTTAGTACTTTTTATGACCGCATCTATGCAAGAAGGTGGGTTAGCTATCACCGTTGCTTCGGCTACCGCTATTTATGGTCTGTACACTGGCTCGGTCTATTTAATGGGCTTGCCTGGCGGTTGGATGGCAGACCGTTTGATAGGTGGACAAAAAGCCGTATGGTATGGCGGTATAATCATAATGTGTGGCCATATAGTGTTAGCCATTCCGGATGACACCACCTTTTTTATCGGTTTAATTTTAGTGGTTTTGGGAACAGGATTACTCAAACCGAATATTGGCGCTATGGTTGGTCAGTTATATTCTAGCGAAGACAAAAGACGAGATAGTGGTTACACGCTTTATTACTTAGGTATCAATTTAGGCTCTTTAATTGGCTACACTGTATGTGGTTATTTACGCCTCAATATGGGCTGGCACTGGGCATTTGGTGCAGCCGCAGTTGGTATGGGGATTGGCTTAATTACCTATAAAATGACCCTTGACAAATTAAACGGTGCCGGCGCAGAGCCCACAGTAAAGTTGTCACCTAAAGCAACAAAAATCAGTTGGTCGGTCATCGGTGCATTTTTACTGACTATTGTCGCTGTTACGTACATGTTAATGAACAATATGATGACTTTTAATGCGGTAGTAGTGGCAGAGAAATTCGCAATTATTGCGACACTGTTATTTTTAGTGTACTTCGCAGCGGTGTTTTTTCTTGGAAACAATACGCCCGATGAAAAGCGTCAATTAGGGGCATTATTTTTAGTCTGTGTGGCCTCTATATTTTTCTGGACAGGCTTTGAACAAGCTGGCTCCTCTTTAAATTTATTCGGACAAAACTATACTGATAGAATTATTGGAACATTTGAAATTCCCCCTGAATGGTTACAATCAGCCAACTCTACTTTTATTATTATTTTGTCACCTTTCTTTGCAGCTATGTGGATTAACATGGCTAAAAAAATGATCACTCCTTCTTATGGTCTTAAATGTGCCATTGGTTTGGTTATTATGGCAACAGGTTTTCTTGTGATGTTTTTTGCCGCACAAGTAGCTGCCACAGGGTTAAAAGTTGCGCCGTATTGGCTCATTGCGACCTACTTTTTACACACTGTAGGTGAGTTATGTCTAAGCCCAGTTGCTTTGTCCGCGGTAAGTAAATTATCACCTAAGCGTTTTGCAGGGCAAATGATGGGCGTGTTTGTACTGACTTACTCCATAGGTAACGTAATTGCAGGCTTATTAGCGGGTAACTTTGATCCAAACAAAGTAGAAGACATGCCTAATTTGTACCTTCAAATCAGTCTATTTACCATCGCAATCGGTATTGTCATTTTCCTATTAACGTTTAAAACTAAGAAATGGGAAAAACTGGCAGATAAAGCAAGCAATTAAGGTAAACTAATCATTAAGATCTAATGCCTAACTCAATCCGTGGACTGAGTTGGGCTAGTTAACCTCAACCGCAGGTCATTCTTAATATGAAGTTGTATTTTTCTACTAAAAACATTCCACAACTACAACATTTACCTCTCACCGAAAGATTGGCAGCAATTCAAATAGCCCAAAGCAAACTAATTGGGCCTGAAAAGTTATTACTCAATATTTTAAAAATGTTGGTCGTGATTCCCATATTTGTATTTATAATTCAAATGGCAACAAACTGGATGGCAATAGTTTGGGCATTGTTAGTAACCTTGCTTTATCCTTTGCTAGTCAAACCAGTACAATATGGTTTGTGTGCTAAATATATTCCAAAACCTCAAACTCAGGGAGATTAATTATGCAGACCATTTTGGTTACGGGCGGAGCAGGTTACATAGGTAGTCACACTGTTTTGCAACTGCTAGAGGCTGGCAACCAGGTTATAGTGTTGGACAATCTATGTAACTCTTCTCAGGAATCGTTAAATCGCGTTGAAAAACTAACCGGAAAAAGTACTATTTTTGTTCAAGGTGACATTCGCGATCACACTATTCTAGAGTTACTTTTTTCTAAACATAAAATTGACGCGGTCGTTCATTTTGCAGGATTAAAAGCTGTTGGTGAATCCGTAGAAAAACCACTCAATTATTATAATAACAATGTCTATGGCACTTTAACGTTATGCGAAGCGATGAAAAAATTCGGGGTTAAAAATCTCGTTTTTAGTTCTTCAGCAACGGTTTATGGCGATCCTGTTGAATTGCCCCTTCGTGAAGATATGCCAACAGGTCAACCGACCAATCCGTATGGCATGTCAAAGTTGATGGTTGAATTGGTATTAGGTGATTTGTATAAATCTGACAACGACTGGAATATTGCGCTATTGCGTTACTTTAATCCTGCTGGCGCTCACCCATCTGGACTTATCGGTGAAGATCCCAATGGTATTCCTAATAATTTAACACCTTATATCACTCAAGTAGCCACAGGAAAACGCCAGCAACTTTCAATTTACGGCAATGATTACGACACCCCAGATGGCACTGGTGTTAGAGACTATATACACGTAGAAGATTTGGCCGCTGGCCATTTAAAAGCGTTAGAGAAGCTTTACACTGCTCCAGGCATAGTGACTTATAACCTAGGGACTGGCCAAGGTTATAGTGTGCTGGATATGGTAAAAGAATTCGAAAAACAAAGTGGCAAAGCGATACCTTACCAATTTGTACCTCGCAGAGAAGGTGACGTAGCCTCTTGTTATGCGGATCCCAAAACAGCTAGCGACGCTTTGGGTTGGACAGCCACCAGAGGACTAGCCGAAATGTGCAGAGACTCTTGGAATTGGCAAGCCAATAACCCAGACGGTTATAAATAACGTGTCCATCTAATAAAAAGCCCTGAAAATATTCAGGGCTTTGTGATTCAAACTTTAATAGGTTTAATGTAACCTTTAATTAAAATTCATCCAAAAACGCATCAATGTCGTCTTCTAAGGCTTCTTCCTCTGCAGATTTTTCTATCTTTCCATCTGTCACTTTAAATTCTAGATTTTGGAAATAAGCACTTTTGACGAAAGCATAAGGGTCAGCTGAAGAATCTAATTGTTGTTCTTGTTGAATGACGGATGCTCGGCTTTCCAATGCTTGAATTCCCACTCGCAGAAAACTTAAGTAAAAGTTAAGACCATCAATAGGCGTATAAGAGGAATCAACCACAACCCCCACTAAACTGCGCGGGTCACTCGGTCCTAGAGCAGGTACCATCAAATATGGTCCGGTATTTATCCCCCATTTTCCTAATACTTCACCAAATTCTTCTTCCTCACGATTCAATCCAATTTCACTAGCAACATCAATCAAGCCTAACAAACCTACCGTGGAGTTCAGTAGAAAGCGCCCCAGACTTATAAACGTACCGTCCAGCTTACCCTGCAACAAATTATTCAGGCCGTTAGAGGGCTCTTCTAGATTGTCAGCCATATTTAATAGGCCAGTGCGCGCGATTTGTGGCATATAGTCCACATAAGCCACAGCTGTAGGTCGCAAGATATATTCATCTAAGACCTCATAGTTAAAATCCCACATCGTGCGATTGAATGACTCTAAAGGATCTTTGGGGTCTTCATATTGTTGCGCTTTTTCAGCCGTCGTTTGTTGCGACGCACACCCTCCTAACAACAATCCCGTTACTAAAACTATCACACCTACTTTATTCATCATAATTCTCTATTTATCGTTATGGTTTCTTGGTTCATCTGCTCTGAACTTAGAATCACCAGACCTTCACCTTGGAATTCTCCCACTGATTGAGCAACATTTTCGTCCATAGAGATCCGCGCCACTAACTTAGCCTGTTGTAATTGCGACAAAGTATAGTTTGGCATCATCGCATTAGCATTTGAAAGCTCCACCACAACGGGAAACTCCCCCAACGGCATTTTGACTACAGCAGCAGGCATTCTTACTTTCCCAGTACTTTCTTGTGCAAATACAAATAGGTAGCCTTCTTTTGGCAACTTTTCTTGTAACCCTTCACTGATATTAACGGTTACTAAAACACGAGTTGAATTTGAGCTTTCAGAGGCTGGCTTGGCGTGGTTTTCAAGCTCCGGACTCAACTGCCCAAGCTCTGCCTGTAGTTCCACAATTCGTTGTTTAACCGCCATAAAATTAGGATCAGACTCTGGTATATACGCCACTAAACGTTGCCAGTTTTCAAGGGCTAATGACTTATCGCCTAACTCGGTGGCTGCAATAGCTAACACTCCCATCGCGTTTGTATTGTCTGGCTCTAAAGTCAAAATGTGCAGCAATACATTTTTGGCCTGCAATACTTGCTGTTGTTGTCCCGTCATCAACAATGCTTGCGCATAGCTCGACAGAGTCCCTACATTACTTGGGTCATACTTCAAAGATTTCTCAAACGCTTGAATAGCACTATCGATTCGGTTAATCGCACCTGATACTCGTCCTAGCAACATCCATCCCGTTGCATCTTCTGGGGTATCTAACAATTTGGTTCTCAGGCCCAAAGCAAAGGTTTGTAAATCTTGCAAATTAAGACTCTCGTCACCCTTAATCATGCGCTGCCCAAGTTCGCTAGTTTGCTGCCGCGCGCTCTGCCACTGCTGAATAGGTTGAATTTGATTAGCATATAGATAGGCACCAATACCTACCGACAAACTCATCAGCGCACCAACTACAATTGCAATACTAGTTTTAGTTTCGCGAGTTTCATTGGTATTTAATTCATCTAACAGAGCCAGTTTTAACTCATTTTCTGATTGTTGTCTGTCGCTATCGTTCAATAACCCAAGTTGTTGCTCTGAGTGCAATTCTGCAAGGCGTTGTTTAATTAAGCTCTTATTGGTTAACGTACTGAGTGAATCATTCCCGTTGTTACGTAACCACGGAAAGGCAATAAACATCAGACCAATTAGGACAGACAATCCTGCACCAAGATAAAAAAGGCTCACTGCTCACGCTCCAAAATTGCTTGTGCTTTATCTAACTGTTCTTGACTAATCTCTGGAGCTTGGCGTTTGCGAGAAATGATTATTCCAACCAAAGCAATAAAAATAAACAACACTGGCAACAGCCATAACCAAATAGTCATTGGGTTTACCGGTGGTTGATAGTAGACAAAATCCCCATACCGTTTTTTCATAAAAGCTATCACTTGTTCTTTGTCATAGTCTTGTTGCAGTAACTCGTATACCTTGCGTTTTAGATCCACCGCTATCATGGCATCAGAATCGGCAATGTTTTGGTTTTGACATTTAGGACATCGTAATTCTTTGGTCAATTCTAAAAATAACGCGTTCTTTTCAGCCGAATCAAAATGAAACTTATCTTCTGTACTTAGAACTTGAATAGACAAAAAACCCAAAACTATCATAATTAAACAGCGTTTAAATAGACTCATTGTGCGGTCAACTCTTGATAAACTGGTGCAAATTTTTTATTCCAAACGCGCGCATTAATATCACCAATATGATGAAGACGTATTTTTCCCTGTTGATCAATTAAATAGGTTTCTGGGGCGCCAGTCACACCAAGGTCTAAAGATAAATCTCGCTTTACATCAAAAATATTGAAAGCATAAGGATTACCTAGCTGGCTGAGCTTATCGGTTACTTCCTGTTGTACTCGCGCCACGGTTTTAATTCCAAAATCAGGATCCATGTCTTGATCAAAGTACAAACCTACAATGTGCTTGCCTTCACCCTGTAGTTGTTTCAAATATGGTAATTCTATAGCACAGGTGATACACCAGACACCCCAGACATTGAGCAACGTGACTTCACCAAGAAATACATCTTGGTTATAGGTCTTTTCGATGTCCATCAAATCAGGCAATACAAACTCAGGCATCGGCTGGTCAAGTAAACTAGATTGATGTTCTCTTGGATTAGAAAATAAACCTTGATACAGGAATATAATTAATCCTAAAAACAACGCCAAAGGTATTAAATAAACGGCTATTTTTTTCACGATATTTGCTCCTTTAAAACCGGAGAGGGTGTCTTGTCCACTTGAGGTTTTTTAGCCATTTTTGTCATACGGTAACGCCTATCACTAATAGACAATACGCCACCAAAGGCCATAATAAAGGCGCCTAGCCATATCCAATTAATAAAAGGTTTCACATAGATTCGTACTGACCAATCACCATTTTTAAGCTGTTCGCCCAATGCCACAAATAAATCTCGCGTTAACCCAGAATCGATACCCGCTTCTGTCATGACGTTACGTTGTACTGGGTAAAAACGTTTTTCTGCAGACAACTGTGCAACCTTTTTAGAATTTTGGTACACATCAACATGACCAACATCTGCGGTATAATTAGGCCCGGTGTAGTTTGATACATCCTTGAACACAAATTCATATCCTTGTAACGACACGCTGTCGCCAATTGTCATTCTAAGATTGCGTTCGACGTTATACGCACTCACTAACGCTATACCAATCAGTGTGACCGCAAAGCCCAAGTGTCCAAATACCATACCCCAATGACTAGGAGTGAGCTTTTGCAGACTTTGCAAAATAGTTAATTTACCTGAGACTAGTTGAGGTTGTATACGTTGCTGAATTTCCATAATTGTGGCGACAATAATCCAGAAACTCATCACTAGCCCAAAGGCAGCCATATAACTGCTTTGTTCAAAACTCGCGTTTACTAATATTCCAGCTGAAATACTTAAGGCAAACGCCAACAACAACTGTTTGTATAATGCCTGCGGTGATTGGCTTTTCCAGCGAGTAAGTGGACCAATTCCCATAAATAACACAAAAGGCATGATCAAATAAGTGAACATTTGATTAAAAAATGGCGCCCCAATTGAAATAGATCCCATTCCTAACTCTTTATGTACTAATGGCAACAAAGTACCAAGCAACACCACTAAAGTTGCGGCAGTTAGAAATACATTGTTACCAATTAACAACACTTCTCTCGAAAACAATTGGTATCGACCTGTTGCTTTGAGTTGCGGCGCTCGGTATGCATACAAACCTAAAGAACCGCCTATAATCACCACCAATAAACCAAGAATGAATAATCCTCGGCTAGGATCACTAGCAAATGAATGCACAGAAACTAGTACCCCAGAGCGTACTAAAAATGTCCCTAGCAAACTTAAAGAGAATGCCGAAATGGCTAATAATACAGTCCAAGACTTAAACACTTTACGTTTTTCGGTCACCGCTAAACTATGAATCAAAGCAGTTCCTATGAGCCATGGCATAAAAGAAGCATTTTCTACTGGATCCCAAAACCACCAGCCCCCCCAACCTAGTTCGTAATACGCCCACCAACTACCTAGGGCAACACCAGCAGTTAAAAAAGACCAAGCCGCAATGGTCCAAGGCCTAGACCAACGAGCCCACGTAGAATCTAATTGGCCTGAGATCAGTGCAGCAAGCGCAAACGCAAATGCAACAGAAAACCCAACATATCCCATATACAACATAGGTGGATGAATAATCATCCCAAAATCTTGTAACAAAGGATTTAAGTCTTTGCCATCAATCGGAAAAAACGGCAGTAGTCGATCAAACGGGTTGGAGGTGAGTAACATAAACAAGTAAAAGCCGATGCCCACCATACCTAAAATAGATAACACTCTAGCGACCATTTTGATAGGTATCGCCTTACTAAAAAGAGCTACCGCCACAGTCCACATGGAAAATATCAGCACCCAAAGTAAGAACGACCCTTCATGGCCGCCCCACACAGCTGTAATTTTGTAGTAAAGAGGTAAAGTACTGTTCGAAGTATTGGCGACATAAGTCAAACTAAAATCGTCGCTTATAAAACCATGGGTCAAACACCCGTAAGCAAAAGCAGTAAACACAAACATTCCAATGGCTAAAGGTTTTGCCATTGCCATCATTTTAGTATGATTTTTATAAGCGCCCCACATAGGATAGATAGACAACAATATCCCCATCATAAGTGCTAGTACCAAAGCAAAATTGCCTAATTCAGCTAACATGATTATTCACCTGCTCCTGGTTTGCCATAGCTTGCTTGGTCAGGTTTAACATGTTTAATACCCTTCATTTTTTCAGCCAATTCTGGTGGCATATATTCTTCATCATGTTTAGCTAACACTTCATGCGCTTTAATATGATTATTCTTGGTCAACACTCCAGTGGCGACTATGCCCTGCCCCTCACGAAACAAATCGGGCAGAATTCCTTGATAACTCACAGTGACTGTAGGGCCCGTATCCACTAAGTCAAAACTCACGGCTAAGGTTTGCTGATCACGTTTGACTGTCCCGGGTACAACCATGCCTCCAATACGTAAACGCTGACCAACTTGGGGAATTTTCCCATCTTTTCCTTGGATAATTTCTGAAGGGGTATAAAACAAGTCGATATTTTGGGTTAATGCATACAACATCAAACCAATAGCGCCGCCTACTATCAATACGATTGCAGACACCGCCATCAAACGTTTTTGACGTCTTGGATTCATGCTGAATCTCCTTTAATAGTTTGTTCAGTTGCGGCTTTAATGCGTGCTTGCCTTGCCTGCTCCCTCAAAACTTGAGTCATTAATGCTCGTTTTGAAAACAGTGAGTTCAGCCACAAAACCAACAAGCTTAGTGCTGTCGCACCAAAAGATAACCATACATATAAACCGTACCCTCCCATATCAAGGAAACTACTAAAGTCTTCAAAATGCATTATTTCCCCTTACTCACCGAAGCGTTCTTAACTGCCAATGCCACCACCCAAGGGCGCTTAATTTCTCTTCTAATTATTTCATTTTGCATACGTAGTAGAAAAATAGCGCCACTGACCAATGCCCAGCCCAATATTGCCAAAAGTAGTGGCCATAACATTTCTGCAGGCATCGAAGGTTTATCAAACTTCATAATGGTGGCGCCTTGATGCAGCGTATTCCACCACTCCACTGAGTAGTGAATAATCGGCAAATTAATCACTCCGACCAATGCCATCACCCCAGCGGCCTTGCCTGCTTGTTGTTTATCTTCAAAGGCTTTGTACAACGAAATCACGCCAAGAAACAAAAAAAGCAAAATCAATTGCGATGTCAATCGTGCATCCCACTCCCACCATGTGCCCCACATAGGTTTCCCCCAAGCCGCACCAGTAATGAGTGACACAAAAGTCACAGTGGCACCTATTGGCGCTAAAGCAATCATCGCCATAAATGACGTTTTAACTTGCCATACCAAACCAATAAAACCAGCAATAGCCATCGCGCTATATAAACTTTTTGAGAGCACCGCACTTGGAACATGGACATAAATAATTCGGTAAGCTTCGCTTTGTTGATAATCCGTAGGGGCAAAAGCCAGTCCCCAAACGGTAGCCACTAGTATCACTAGTAATCCAACTAAACTAAACCAAGGCAATAACCTTTGGCATAAATGATAAGTACGTTCAGTTTTAGCGTAAGGGTGTAACCACTTCCACATCAGGTTTGACTCACTCTAAGTGCATAAGCAATGGCAAAAGGCGCCAAGGCTAGAGAAAAAAGAAACATTGCGCCGATAATCGCTAGTTGAGCTGTATATTGCAATTGCATTGAAGCAGACTCTACTGCCGAGGTAGCAAAGATTAATAACGGAATAAATACCGGCAGTAACAACAAAGCTAACAACACGCCTCCGCGATTTAACCCCACTGTCAAACCTACGGCTATCGCTCCAATAAGGCTCAATATTGGTGTACCTAGAAGCAATGTTTTCAACAATGCCCAATACATAGGCTCACTTAAATGTAAAAACAATGCCAGCAAAGGCGACAATAAGATCAAGGGGAAAATACTCGTTAACCAGTGGGCCAAAACTTTTATCAACGCTGCTGCCGCCAATGGCGTAGTGGACAACATTAGTTGCTCTAGGGAACCATCTTGAAAGTCATCACGGAATAAACGCTCTAAACCTAATAGTGATGACAATATTGCGGCAACCCAAATGACCCCGGGCCCAATAATCTTTAACGTATTTGATTCAGGTCCAACCGCTAAGGGAAATAAACTAATAACCAATGCGAAAAACATCATGGGTTGCAATAACTCTGCCCTTTGACGATAAGCCAAGGCGAGGTCACGCTTTAATATAGCCATCAATGCTGCCACTAAATACGATACTCCAAGGTCAACTCATCAGTCGGGTAATCTAAATTCAACCTTTGATGAGAAGTCATTATCACCGCGCCGCCGCTATTAAGAAACTTAGTGATTTGTTTACTCAATAAATCAATGCCTTGGGTATCAAGAGCAGTAAAAGGTTCGTCCAATATCCACAGTTTTGCATCTTGTTTTAACCAAAACCGCGCCAACGCGACTCTGCGCTGTTGTCCTGCTGATAAATTGGCAACGGGAATATCTTCTAAACCAACCAAATTAAGCTGTAGTAAAGTACTAAAAATTGTCTCAATTGAAATGATTACTTGATGTTGTTTACACCAAAATTGTAAATTTTCCACCGCACTCATGGTCTGGTTAATACCTAATTTGTGACCAAAATACACTAAGTCTTGGTGGTAACTTTCACGACTTGCTTGAATGCTTTGTTCAGAGAAATACACCTCACCAGAATCGGCGGAAACTAATCCTGCTAACACTCGCAGCATACTGGTTTTACCGGCACCATTTTGGCCTTTGACATAAAGTAAACCGCCTGGTTCAACAGCAAAGTTTATGTTTTCAAACAATAACCTATCTCTTTTGACAACCGATAAATTAGTTACAGAAAGTAGCGCCAAACCTATCCTCGTTTATTCAATTTCGATTCTATATAATTTTACAGAGCACTCCGCAAGTTAGCCGTTAATAATATCATAGGGTTGGCCCTTGACCTACTAGCTAAGCCAAATAGTTACCAGCATTTAGTAACAAAATAATCATGAGTCATAAATACGATAAACGTCATCAAAAATAATTCTTTTGCACTACTATCAATTGCACTAAAGCACAGCAAATGAATAAGCAGATTAGCCAATATAGGTTAGTTGCGAGTAAACTGTGATTTAACTCAAGCTTCTTGACATCAGCCGATAACATTTATATGCCTGATATTACTCAATCTTCACAAGCCACTATTTCTCAGGCACTGACCCAGTTGAGTCAATTGGCCCCTACGTCAGAAGCCGCGCGTCAAGGAATTGAGGTGTTAGTAAAACATTTAGCGGGTAACACCCTAAGTTTAAATAAAAGCACTGTGTTGCTGAATAAAACCGTTTTGTTAAATAACCCTGAAATTAAAGGCAAACTCATCGAAGGCCAAAATCATCAGGTAAAAATTTCTTTAGAGCCTATTCCCAACTTAGAGTTTTTTTCACAGGCTAGTAGCAAACAATCCTGTGTCGTAGCCCTCACAGAACAGCAACTTCAGAGTTTACTTAGATTACCTGCAAAACAGCTACTAACAAATAACCCGCAGATAAAGACAAATATTTCCATCAAATTGCCTTTACTAAATGCCACTATTTTATCGGTAATACCCAGCCCAGGTAATTCCCCCGAGCAACTAAAATCACACACGTCTAGTGCAAACTTGGAACCAAACTCTACTGTCACAAGCCAGCAAAACCTTATTAAAGTAACGTTAAATGAACAACGACCCGCGGTTGAATTAAGCTTGCCTGTAAAAAACGCGAATCAGTTCACTATAGGAGAAAAAGTATCTCTTACCATTAGTCCTAGGGGGAACAATTGGCAATTGACTATTGCACAAAACCAAACCGGCCCCGCGAATCAAGCCCAAAATAGCGCTTCCGATAATAGTGCCGCCGATAAAGTGCAGTTAAGAAACCACTCTGTCGCGACACCGTTGCAGATTGCATCGACTAAAATCGCCAACCCGCTTTTACAACAGATAGCGCCAACAAACTTACCTAATACAGACACGCGAACCAGCGTCAGTTTAGAACCAAATTCACAATCAAAAGTCGCGAATAGTCAACAAAGTATACTCGCTCCTTTGCTTGCGACACCTATAATTAAAGCCAGCTTGCAGCAGCTAAGTCAAACTAACGACGTACATTTAGAACTGCCTATCAAACCCGTGCTTCAGCAGCTAACCAAAATTCACGACCCACAAAATCAAATACTACTAAACAAGTTACAATCGCTGCCTTTAGATAAAATCTCACTACAATTAAGGCCAAGAGGTGAAATTGAACTATTGCTGCAAAATATACAACCGGTGGCGAAAATTCCTGTCACTAAAGAAATTGCCCAAGCATTGGCGCCGCTTAAATTGCCCAATCAACAGGCTCTCCTTAAGCAGATTGAATTAATCACTTCAAGCAACAAACAACAATCTTCACAGTCTGAATTGCTCCCAACGACACAGAAATCAAGTACGCCTGTACCAGCCCCCCTTCCAACCATGGCTAAATCGAACGTAGCGGTACCAAGCGTCGATGGTAATCAATATCAAGACATAAAATTAAACCTGAAAGACGCAGCGTCAAATTTGCTGACCGCTGTACAAAACACACCTTTTAAAGAAAGTGTGATCACCCCCAATCTCATGGCTAACAAAACGCAACAACTTAATCTTGTACAAAGCTTATTGCGAATAGTCCAAGCCAAAGCGGAATCACCTGCTATTCCCCTTCAGGCTGTAGAGAAAGCGCTAGGTGATACGGCGTTTTTTAAAGCTGAGACAGAACAACCAAGTAAGCAATTAGTTGAACAAATTCAGCAGCAAATCAAACAAGCGCTACCTCAGGGAAAAGAGCAAGATGTAAGTCAGATACGCCAACTACTGTCCACTCCTGCCCTCAATTTGTCAGCTTTACAAATGGTCAATCCAACAACTGGGCAAGGTTTTATGAGTGGTTTAGTCACGCTCTTACAAATGTCTCTAAGTGCAAGACTGGCGCGAACTCAAACGGCTCGCGCTGGGCATATTACCGAAACCCTAAACAATGTTTTAAGCGGCGCCACTAAAAATCCGTCCACAACTATTACGCCAAAAGCCATGACTGATTTTTCGCAGTTAGAACAAAAACACCAATTAATGAAAGAAATTGGGCGTTTGATGTCTGGACATCAAGCCAACAAATTGAGCAATGCTGAACAAATGATTCAGGGGCAAGACACCTTCTATTACAATTTACCAGCTGCTTTAGGCGGCACAATTAAAGACATAGAATTACTGATTAAACGCGAAGAAAACCATAAAGAAAACGCCTCTGAGAATGGAAGTAGTAATAAAACGTGGCAGCTCACTATGAAACTGGCTGTGGGTGAATTAGGAGAATTACTCACAAAGGCAAAACTGAGAGCCGATACCTTAGAGATTAATTTTTATGCGTCTAACGAAGCGGTGAAAATTCAGGTAATGAACTATTTGCCCTTATTACGCAGAAAATTTGATTCACTTGGAATTGACGTCAGCAAAAGCCATTGCCAGCTGGGAAAAATTCCAGATACTCTGCAACAACGCCCTTATCACATGTTTCAAGCCAAAGCGTAAAAGAGCACGATAATAATGAAAGATCAAAAATCAAATAAGCACAAGCAAAGAAGCGCAGTTGGCCTTAAATATCAACAAAACAACCACAGTGACAACACTGCCCAAGGCCAATCATCCGCTCCCACTATTGTCGTCAAAGGATTTGGTGACTTAGCTGACGACATTATCGCACTCGCCAGACAAAATGGCGTGTTAGTACATGAAGATCCTTACCTGAGTGATTTCCTTGCCACTTTAGACTTAGGTCAAGAAATCCCCGAACAGCTATACCATGTGATTGCAGAACTCATTTCTTTTTCATACGTATTACAAGGTAAGTTTCCTGATAGTTGGGCAAAAATGCATAACAAAGTGTCTAAAAAAGTGTGAATTCAGTGCTCTTAGTCCGAATGACATAGCCTCAATCAAACGTGTCTGGCATGTGATTAAAAGCTAAGAATTAAGATGAAAGCAAAAGTTTGCGAAACAACATAATAATTTTAGTTCTTCGGCAATCAGCCGAAAACTAATCTAATCGCCACAGAATTACGCAGTGCTAAGTGAAAACTTATGCTATAAATTCTCACTAGCTTATAAAAAGGGACATCGGACCTTTACTATTTATTATATATGGAGTCTCAATTCATGTTGGTCAGTAAAAGCAGATATGTTGAATTAGAACAAAAATTAGCTCAAGTAGAAGCAGAGAAAAATCGCTATAAAACTGAGAACGAAGACCTCATAGCAGAAATAAGTGATTTGAAAACGGCTTCAGCCACAGCGGCAGAGGTGAGTTTTGACAACCAAATATGGCCCAATTTACTAGATTGTATTAGCCAAATCACCAGCATTAGAGAATCGGTTTTGTCTTCCTATGAAATGATCGAAGATGAAGCTCAATCCATCAATGAACTCAATCAAGTCTTGGATAGCGGTCAAGAATCCATAACGGGTATCGCTGGCGGCATGGAGCAAATGACAGAAAAAATGCAAAACATGTCGCAAAGTATGGCTAACTTAGAAGCTATCGCCGACAGTATTAATTCTTTTGTAGAAACCATTTCGAAAATATCTGACCAAACCAATTTGTTAGCGCTTAACGCCGCAATTGAAGCGGCAAGGGCCGGTGATGCTGGACGAGGGTTTTCAGTTGTAGCCGATGAAGTAAGAAGCTTGGCAAGCAACACCAGTAAATCTGCTGAAGAAGTAGGCGGTCTTATTGCAAGAATTAAACAAGACACTGAGTCTGGGGTTAAATTTGCGACGGCTCTTGAAGAGTCTAACGTAGAGTTGTCTAACACTATTGCAGGCTTAAATACCAGTTATAGTGGAATTAACTCTACTGTTGGGTCGATGAAAACCTCCATTCTTGGAGCGTCAGAGAGCAGTTTTATTCAGACAGTGAAGCTAGACCATATTGTATGGAAGGGCGAAGTCTACGAAGTCGCCTTAGGACGCTCACAAAAATCTATTGATTCATTTGTAGATCATAAACAATGTAGATTGGGATTGTGGTACAACAGCGATAATTCACGCAAATACCAAGATAGTTCGTCTTATAAATCCATGGAAAGGCATCACAGTGATGTTCACCAAAATGGCATTGCCGCATTAAAAGAACTGCAAAGTGGTAACGTTAAACAAAGTTTGCAATTTTTTGAAAAAATGGAACAAGCCAGCGCTCAGTTAATTAATAACTTAGATAACTTGACCGTCCAAGGTTAGGCTAAGTCAATCAGGCCCTTTGTTTAAAAACTGATATAAAAACTTAAACACATAAAAAAACCGCTACAGCGGTTTTTTTATGTGTTTTTTCAGCACTTTGAGCTATTCAGCACCTTCTTTTTGCGGCGCTTCATCAGCATCTACAGGCTTAGATAATAATAAATCTCTTAAACGTTTATCAATATCCGCTGCCATATCAGGATGTTCTTTTAAATAAACAATTGAATTGGCTTTACCTTGCCCAATACGTTCACCGTTATAGCTGTACCAAGCACCGGCTTTTTCAACCATTTTATGGGTGACCCCTAAATCGATCAGCTCACCATAACTATTAATGCCTTCGCCATACATTATTTGAAATTCAGCTTGTTTAAATGGTGGAGAAATCTTGTTTTTAACCACTTTTACTCGGGTTTCGTTGCCGACTATTTCATCACCCGCTTTAACCGCACCAGTACGGCGAATATCCAAACGCACTGAGGCATAAAACTTCAAGGCATTACCACCTGTTGTGGTTTCTGGACTGCCAAACATCACCCCAATTTTCATACGAATCTGGTTGATAAAAATCAACATAGTATTCGACTGCTTTAAGTTACCCGTTAATTTACGCATGGCTTGGCTCATCATTCTGGCAGCTAACCCCATGTGTGAATCACCAATATCGCCTTCAATTTCAGCCTTAGGAGTAAGCGCTGCAACCGAGTCCACGACAATCACATCAACTGCCCCAGAACGAGTTAACATGTCACAAATTTCTAATGCTTGCTCACCTGTATCGGGTTGCGAGACTAATAGCTCCTTTACATCAACCCCAAGTTTTTTAGCATAAATAGGATCAAGTGCATGTTCTGCATCAATAAAAGCACAAACCTTACCGTTACGTTGTGCTTCTGCAATGACTTCAAGGGTTAAAGTGGTTTTACCACTAGACTCTGGACCGTAAATTTCAATGATTCGTCCTAAAGGTAAACCACCCGCACCAAGCGCTATATCTAAACCCAGTGAGCCCGTTGAAATTGTTTCAACGTCCATGGTTTTATTATCGCCTAATTTCATGATAGAGCCTTTACCGAATTGTTTTTCGATTTGGCCTAAGGCGGCGCTCAACGCTCTAGTTTTATTGTCATCCATCAGAATGTCCTTTGTAATTGTCGGTATTGAAGAGGTTTACTTCAATACTAATTGGTATACAGTAGTTAGTTGCGAAGTATACTGTATGGTTATACAGTTACAAGTAAAAAGTAGAAATTATTTTTAGACTTTAGGATCTATTTATTTAGCCAGCAACTTCAAGGTATGTGACAACACAAATTCAATGGCTTTAATTCGTACATCGTGCCTATCGCCCTCTATCAATAACTTTTCAGTGCTGCTTTGACCGTTAATGAAAAAACCAAACCACACTGTGCCCACAGGTTTTTCGGGTGAGCCTCCGTCTGGGCCGGCTATACCACTAATAGCAACAGCCACTTCTGCTTTTGCCCGTTGCGATGCACCTAACGCCATTTCCTGCACAGTTTGTGCAGACACAGCACCGTATTGCGCTAAGGTATGCTCACTGACATTTAGCATCTCTTGTTTGGCATCATTCGAGTAAGTGATAAAGCCTTTTTTAAACCAAGCTGAGCTTCCAGAAACAGCTGTGATGGCGTATCCTACTCCACCTCCGGTGCATGATTCTGCACAGGAGATATGCCAACCTTTAGCCGCCAGTGTATTTCCTAAAAGTTGAGCTAGTTGGGTAATGTCTGCTGTCATGTAGGCAACCTAAAATGTGATATCTAATGATGAATATGTCACGCCAACCATCAGATAAGAAGAATAAAGTAACCGCTATTATGCCACCGAATAATTTTGCAGAGCAAACCTTAAAAAATAGCCCCGCGCTACAATCACACACACCTATGATGCAACAATATCTAAAGATAAAAGCAGAACATCCAGATATTTTATTGTTTTACCGTATGGGTGATTTTTATGAGCTGTTTTTTGATGACGCCAAAAAAGCTTCAGAATTACTCGATATATCATTAACTGCAAGAGGTAAGTCTGGTGGCAATGCCATTCCCATGGCTGGCGTACCTTATCATGCAGTCGAGAATTATTTAGCTCGTTTGGTCAAAATGGGCCAGTCGGTCGCTATTGTCGAGCAAGTAGGCGATCCCGCGACCAGCAAAGGTCCGGTAGAAAGAAAAGTACAACGTATTGTTACCCCGGGTACGGTATCTGACGAAGCTTTGTTAGAAGACAAACAAGACAACATTTTAGCGGCGGTAACCAGTGTCAAACAACAAAATAATCACTATTTTGGCTACTCCACGCTCGATGTAACCACAGGGCGTTTCACCCTATGTGAACCTAAAGACATTGAAGCCCTTGCTGCCGAAATTCAGCGCACTAATCCGGTAGAGTTACTGTATCCAGAAGACTTTGCTTTTCTACATATTATTGAGCAACGTAAAGGCTTACGACGTCGCCCAATCTGGGAGTTTGATTTTGAAACCGCCACGGCGCAGTTAAACCAACAATTTGGTACCAAAGAACTGACTGGTTTTGGGGTAACAGCCAATAAAACAGGGTTATGCGCCGCCGGGTGTGTGATGCAATATGTAAAAGATACACAAAGAAGTGCCCTACCACATATACGTAGTATTCTACTCGAAACAGAATCTGATACGGTTTTGATGGATGCGGCCACTAGGCGTAATTTAGAACTCACTCAAAATTTAGCGGGCGGCAAAGAACACACCCTTGCAAGTGTGTTAGATAACGCATCCACCCCAATGGGTAGTCGTTTATTACAACGCTGGTTGCATCGCCCGTTAACCAATTTACAAACACTGAAACAACGGCAGTTAAATATAAAATCACTACTCAACAGTGACTATCCTCAGTTGCAAGCTAGCCTCAAACAGGTGGGTGACATGCAAAGAGTGTTAGCGCGTTTAGCGCTGCGTTCTGCCAGACCTCGAGATTTTGCTAGGTTGCGTCAGGCGTTTATGTTGTTGCCAGAAATCCAAGAGTTTGTCACAGACCAATCGGCCGAGACCGCCAACACGGGTTTGATGCAATTGGCAAACGACATCAACCAATTTCCAAGGTTTGCAGACTTACTCAACCATGCCATAGAAGAAGTGCCTCCGGTGTTGATTCGTGACGGAGGCGTCATTAAAGCAGGCTATAACGCTGAATTAGATGAACTGCGCGCCTTATCCAAAGGGGCAACCGATTATTTGGATGAACTAGAACAACGCGAAAAAGACCGCACAGGCATTGCCACCTTAAAAGTCGGATATAACAAAGTACATGGCTATTTTATTGAGGTAAGCCGCAGCTACGCTGACCAAGTGCCCGCTGATTATGTGCGTAGGCAAACTTTAAAAAATAACGAACGTTACATTATTCAGGAATTAAAAGAACACGAAGACAAAGTACTCACTAGTCAAAGTAAATCCTTAGCATTAGAAAAACGTTTGTACGACGAACTATTCGATATTTTATTACCGGAGCTAAGCAGTTTAATGCTCAGTGCCGATTCACTTGCAGAGTTAGATGTGCTCAGCAATCTTGCGGAACGAGCTGAAACCCTAAATTACCATTGCCCTGAACTATGCCAACAAAGTGGCATTCACTTTGGTCAAGGGCGACACCCAGTAGTTGAACATGTAATGAAAGACCCCTTTATTGCTAACCCCATTGCGGTCAATCCTCACAGGCGCATGTTAATAATCACTGGCCCCAATATGGGCGGTAAATCAACTTATATGAGACAAACAGCGTTGATTGTTCTTATGGCCTATATCGGTAGTTTTATTCCTGCAGAAAACGCTCAAATAGGTCCAATCGATCGAATATTTACTCGTATAGGCGCCTCTGACGATCTGGCGTCGGGCCGCTCGACTTTTATGGTAGAAATGACCGAAACCGCCAATATACTCAATAACGCCACCGCCAACAGTTTAGTGTTGATGGACGAAATTGGCCGTGGCACCAGTACCTACGATGGGTTGTCGTTAGCCTGGGCATGCGCTGAATATCTTGCGATTAAATTACAATCTTATACCTTATTTGCCACCCATTATTTTGAACTCACGCAACTGGCCGAAGAATTACCTGAATTAGCCAATGTGCATCTTGATGCAGCAGAACATCAAGAAACCATTCGTTTTATGCATGCAGTACAAGAAGGGGCAGCCAATAAAAGTTATGGTTTACAAGTGGCGCAGTTAGCCGGCGTACCCAAAAGCGTAATCCAGCAAGCCAAACATAAATTAGCAGAGTTAGAAAACCAGCCCGTACCTGAACAACAACCCGTTGCCAGACGTGAGCAACAACTCAACCTACTAAATTCTGCGGATGATTTACGTTTGAGTTTAAAACAAATTAACCCTGACGATCTCACCCCTAAACAGGCCCTTGAATATTTATATCAACTCAAAACCTTGGCGGCTGAAGATTAAACCTATTACTGTCAAAATGACTTAACCTAAATGAGGAACACCCTGTGGAATTACCTGCAATTGTTACGCTTATCGCTTTAATTGAATATTTATTTTTTGGCTTCAAAGTTGGAATGAATCGAGAAAAATATCAGGTGATTGCCCCTGCTGTAACGGGTAATCCAACTTGGGAACGATACTACCGCGTGCAACAAAACACCTTAGAGCAGTTAATTGTTTTTATACCGGCTTTGTGGATATTCTCTTTGTTTATCAGCCCGGTAATAGCCGCGGCAATTGGTGTGGTATTTTTAGTAGGTAGACCCATTTATTATATGGCCTATGTGAAAAACCCTCGCAGTAGGGCACTTGGTTTTGTGTTGGGCTTTTTGGCCAACGTCACGTTAATACTCGGTGGTTTGGGCGGAGCTTTATACAATTTACTGAGCTAGTACTTGCCACATTTAATACCCTTCCCTTACATCGTTACTCAACTAATGAGTTTGGGATGGGTATTTCATCAAATTGACATACCTTATTGTCTTTTATTTCAGATTAGTCTTTGTCTGAGATGCCTTTTGTTAGTATAATGTCTTCCCGTCTAGTAGTGGTTTATTTCTTGGACCGTATCGATAAGATCAACAAGAGAGTTCAAACCAAACTGTACAAACCTATTCAATTCAAACGCCTTTATTAGGGTTCACATGACAAATTATATTTTCGTCACAGGTGGTGTAGTTTCATCACTTGGAAAAGGTATTGCTGCAGCCTCACTTGCGGCAATTCTAGAAGCAAGGGGCTTAAGCGTTACCATGCTCAAGCTTGACCCTTATATCAACGTTGACCCTGGCACTATGAGCCCCATTCAACATGGTGAAGTGTTTGTCACCGACGATGGTGCCGAAACAGATTTAGACTTAGGTCATTACGAACGTTTTATTCGTACCCGCATGACCACACGTAATAATTTCACTACTGGCCGTGTCTACGAAGAAGTACTTAAAAGAGAGCGCCGTGGTGATTATTTAGGTGCCACCATTCAGGTTATTCCACATATCACTAACGAAATTAAGCGTCGCGTGATTGCGGGTGCTGAAGGAGTGGATGTTGCCATAGTAGAAGTAGGCGGCACAGTAGGTGATATTGAATCGCAACCTTTTATTGAGGCAATACGCCAACTAGGTGTTGAAGTAGGTCGCAATCGCGCTATGTTTATGCACCTTACTTTAGTGCCCTATCTTGCCGCATCTGGCGAAGTGAAAACCAAACCCACGCAACATTCTGTCAAAGAGTTACGCTCGGTTGGTGTGCAGCCGGATATTTTAGTGTGTCGTTCTGAAGTGCCGTTACCTTCTAACGAACGCCAAAAAATTGCGTTGTTTACAAATGTAATAGACAAGGCAGTAATATCATTACGAGACGCCGACAGTATCTATAAAATCCCCGCCATGCTTAAAGCCCAAGGTTTGGATGAGTTAGTCGTTGAACGATTTGGTTTAGAATGCCCAGAGGCAGACCTAACCGAATGGGAACAAGTACTCTACGCTGAGTCTAATCCGATAGGTGAAGTCACTATAGGTATGGTAGGTAAGTACGTTGAATTACCCGATGCATACAAATCAGTTAACGAAGCCCTTAAACATGCAGGTTTAAAAAACCGTTTAGCGGTAAACATAAAATATGTCGACTCCCAAGATATCGAGAGTAAAGGTGAACATATTCTTCAAGGCCTTGATGCCATATTAGTACCAGGTGGTTTTGGTGAACGTGGTATTGAAGGTAAAATCACCGCCGCCAAATACGCCCGTGAAAATCAGGTTCCTTATTTAGGGATTTGTTTAGGCATGCAAGTGGCGCTTATTGAATATGCACGTAACGTAGCGGGCATGGAAAATGCGAACAGTACTGAGTTCGATGCTAACTCACCTTTCCCAGTTGTTGGACTGATCACAGAATGGCTAGATGCAGCAGGCACCACTGAGTCTCGAGATGAGTCCTCCGACTTAGGCGGCACTATGCGTTTAGGCAGTCAGCTGTGTCACTTACTTCCAGGTAGTAAAGTACAAGATATGTATGGCGCCACCGAAATTTACGAACGCCATAGACACAGATACGAAGTCAACAATAATCTGCGCGGAAAAATCGAAGCGGCAGGATTAAAAGTTACAGGATTATCAGCAGACAAGCGATTGGTAGAAGTGATCGAAATTGCTGAACACCCTTGGTTTGTTGCAGGACAGTTTCACCCAGAATTTAACTCCACGCCTCGCGACGGTCACCCGCTCTTTTCAGGTTTTGTAAAAGCCGCAGGCGAATATTTTAAGAATCACAATTAATAGAAGGCAACAAGAATGTCAAATATCAGTAAAATTATTGCTCGCGAAATCATGGATTCTCGTGGTAACCCAACAGTAGAAGCCGACGTATATTTAGAGTCAGGCGCATGGGGCCGTGCTGCTGCTCCTTCTGGTGCATCAACAGGTTCACGTGAAGCCTTAGAATTACGCGACGGCGACAAATCACGTTATTTAGGTAAAGGTGTATTAAAAGCCGTTGCTGCAATCAATGACAACATTGCACCAGCATTAATTGGCAAAGATTCGCTAGCTCAAGCTGAAATCGATCAAATCATGATCGACTTAGATGGCACAGAAAACAAAGAAAAATTTGGTGCCAATGCTATTTTAGCAGTGTCGTTAGCCGTAGCTAAAGCTGCAGCAAACGCCAAAGGTGTACAGTTGTTTGAACACATTGCTGACTTAAACGGCACCCCAGGTGTTTATTCTTTACCATTACCAATGATGAACATCATCAACGGTGGTGAGCATGCAGACAACAACGTTGATATCCAAGAATTCATGGTTCAACCTGTTGGCGCTGACAGCTTCAAAGAAGCGTTACGTATGGGCGCAGAAATTTTCCACGCACTTAAAAAAGTATTGTCTGCCAAAGGCTTAAATACTGCTGTTGGTGATGAAGGTGGTTTCGCACCAGATTTAGCATCAAACGCTGATGCACTAGCTGTAATCAAAGAAGCTGTTGCAGCGGCAGGTTACGAGTTAGGCAAAGATGTGACATTAGCCATGGATTGTGCGGCATCTGAGTTCTACAATAAAGAATCGGCTATATACGACCTTAAAGGCGAAGGCAAACAATTCACAGCTAACGAATTCTCAGATTTCTTAGCCACATTATGTGAAGAATATCCAATCGTTTCTATCGAAGATGGCTTAGACGAGTCAGATTGGGACGGTTTTGCTTACCAAACTAAATTGCTAGGCGACAAAGTTCAAATCGTGGGTGATGACTTGTTTGTTACCAACACTAAGATCTTAGCCCGCGGTATCGAAAACGGTATTGGTAACTCTATCTTAATCAAGTTTAACCAAATCGGTTCTTTGACTGAAACATTAGCTGCTATCAAAATGGCTAAAGATGCAGGCTTTACTGCTGTTATCTCTCATCGCTCAGGCGAAACTGAAGATGCCACTATCGCTGATTTAGCGGTAGGTACAGCTGCAGGTCAAATCAAGACAGGTTCTTTATGTCGTTCTGATCGTGTATCTAAGTACAACCAATTATTACGTATTGAAGAGTTCTTAGGCGACAAAGCTATCTTTAACGGTTTATCTGAAGTGAAAGGTCAGTAAGCCTGACTGTTAGAAATACCAGATAATGTTCTTTATGTAATATTAACTGCAACTTCAAACTTTTGAGTATAAAATGGTCGGCTAACGCTGACCATTTTAGTTTCTAACAATACAAAAGCATGCATACTTCCCAGTCTCAACAGGTAGATATTTTTTCTGACGACCAACGTCAGCTGCACTATGCAGAATTATGTAATGCCCTGTACGAGCGAGAGCTTGCCAGTTTGTCGCAGCAAAAAATAACCAACGTAAGTTTGTTACAACGCAAAATCGCCGGCTTAAGACACCATGTTAAGCGCGCCGCTTATAGCCTGTTGCTAAAACAAGCCCCTCTAAAAGTTGATATTCACAATGCCAGCTGGCAAGCCAAACAAGCTGCCAAGTGTATGGCCACCAATTATGATCCACAAAAAACGCAACAGTGGTTTTCAAAAGATATTCAAATCGGTTGTTGTGTTGCTGTCTATATTAAACAGCTTGGTTGTGAATATATCGAACTTGACTCGATTGACAGGCTCGACATAAGCAATCACAAACTGCACACCAACAAGTTTGGCTGGTTTATTATTGACGGTGAATATGCAGAACAAAATTACAGGCAAGAGGATATTCTTAATTTAAGACTGCTCAAACCCAGTAAAGCCATTTTGACCGCAGCCTGTTGTGGCCATAAATGGGATCATAAAGGCAAAGGACAACAACGCGCGCTGTCATTAAGGGAGTTACTTTTATCCCTAAGTATTAATTGGAAGACCTTTCGATAAGTCGTTATGTTGAGTGTATGTTGGGACCGGGATACCAGACTTAAACTATTGATGAAAAAAGTGAATTACTCTCACCATAAAACGTAATTTTCTTTACCTTTATATACAAAGACTACCTAAAATCACCCAATTCAACGTTAAAAATAAATTATTTATTGAATTTTAGTTCACCGTAAAATTTATATTCTTTCGGCATTTAACCAGAATCAGAACAGTAAACAATCAAAAAGTTCCACTTACCCCCTAAAAAACCGCTAAATAATTACATTTTGTGCAAACTGATTACAAATTGATGAGAAAATTGGGTACTTACGCTAGCCCTTCACTATATACTTTCTAATTCGTGGGATACGTCATGGAATATGTGTTAAACGAATTTGATTTAGGTGCTTGACGGGTATGCTTCTATCATTATACAATTTTGTTTGACGTCATATAGTTATCCAGTTTAATAGTTATATGTTACGTAAAATTTTGTTTTGAAACAGAACTACTACGAAGGATTGTTATAGGTTTTAACTATGAATAAGTGTTTCTACGCGTAAATGTTATTTGTCAATAACAAATATATGATGATATATTGCTTGCTCGTAAAACATGATAATGTTGCAAACCGAAAAACAGGATTGAAATGTACTCAATATGTTCACATAGAAAGTACTTAATAATATTTAAATAAATAGGAACACTATAATAATGGTTAATACAACTCAATTTTATAAAACTAAAGTAGCACTAGCAGTAGTCCTAAGTTTAGGTTTAGCTGCTTGTGGAGACTCAGAGGGCGATGCAGGTAGCACGTCAACTTCTCAGACTGATGCACCGAGTGCAGGTTCTGAAACAGTTAATAAAGCTACTGGCTCAATTCAAGGTGTGGTTTTAGACACTAACGGTGTAGCAGTTGTTGGTGCGACAGTTACAACTGCTGGCCAAACTGCAGTGACAGATGCTTCTGGTTCATACGTGTTTGACGATGTTCAAGTGACAAATGTTGCTGGTGCTGACGCTAGTACAGGGCATGCTCCTTTTGTTATTGTTATTCAAGCGCCGGAAGGTTATGCGTCAACAGCTACTGTGAATGTTACACCTAATGCGCAAATAGATGCTGCAAACGCTCAGACTACAGCAATTCCATTAACTACATTCGTAGACGGTTTCTTAGCGCAAGCTGGTACAGCTATTTTGCCTAAGAAAGATTCCGTAATCGAAGGTTGGATCCGTAACATAGATACTGGTGAAGCCATTGAAGGTGCAGTACTTAGTTTAGACTTTACTGGTTTATCTTCTACTGTAGTGCCTGGCGGCGCAAATGTTGCTCTTTCTGGTGATTTGCAAACAACAACAACGGGTGCTGACGGTTCATATCGTTTTGAAGGGACCTATAACGACTCTGTTTATAACTTGTCTATTCAAGATTATAATTTTATTACATCAGGTTCATCTAGTAGCAGTGATAACGTCGCTGATGTAAGCACTGTTGAAGCATATTCTCAAGCTGCAGCAACAACATCACAAACGATTACTACGACTCAGAAAGTTAAAGCTGGATCTAATCCAGTTATACAGATAGACGGTACCACTTTCAGTGATTTTGTAATTATCGATGGTGTTATAACTACTGATGACGGTTCTGATATTTTAACTGGTGGTGAGTATGTAACTGTAAGTTATGACTACGTTGTAACAACTACAACTACTACCACTACAAATGGAACATCAAGCCAGACGTCTGGTTCTACCCCTGCAACAACTGCAGAAGGCGTGGAAATCAACATGGGAACTCAATCAGTACGCATGATTACGTCGTCTGATACTATAAAGCCTTATGTTTCAGGTTTAGTTGGTTGGATTGAAACTTATGTAGGTAATTTCGCAGTAATGAATGAAGGTGTAAACCAGGAGTTTACTCTTCAATTCAGCGAGCCAGTTGATGCGACTAAATTTGATGCTGACGAAGTGTTAATTACAGATTCAACTTCAACTATATTGCCTGGTACAGCCGTACTTGCTGCAGATGGTCGTAGTGTAACTGTTACGTTGGATACAGCTCTAGAAGCTGGTGATAAGGTTGAAATCTTCTTACCATGGGAAGACTTAACTGATGCTGGAGGCAACTACTTCTCTGTAAGTGCTAATGACACTATGGATCCTGCAATTACTTTTGACTCACAAATTACTGCGTCATCTGGTAAAGCATCTTTCCTACGTGCACAATTATGCATCTTCTCTCCAGCAGTAATTAACCCAACTGGTTTTGCAGCTGAACAAGCATTCAATCAAAGTACTACTTTAGATGCAGGTCTTGCATCTCTTAACGATTACTCGAATGCATTCTGGGATGACCAAGCAACTACTGTTGATTCTGATATTCGCCAATTAAATGGTCAGGCAAATACTGCCCTTGCAATTGATTTACTAGCGGAAGAAGTTTCAGGTGCAGCTCTTACTACAGATGTTGATCACGCTTGGGTAAAAGTTACTCTTGGTGAAGCTTCTAGCTACGGAACAAACACTGGTATCTCTGGTAGTACATCTTCTAACTTATGGTTTGATGGTGTTGAAGCTGGTGATGCAGTTAAATTCACTTTCAACAACGACCTAGGTTTGGCAGCTGGTTCTACTACTGTAACCTTAGTAGACGCTGTTAAGCCTACTACTACATTACAAGAAAACTATACGTTGCCAGGTACTGCTGGTTATACAGCTAAGCTAGTGACTACAGGTGCTTTACCGACTCAAGGTGCTGGTGGTGAAGTTACAGAAGTAGGTGTAGATGCAACTACTGGTAACCCAATCATTTATGTTCAACCTCGTCACTTGACACCAACATTAGCTAATAATACAGCTGATACTGATGAAGGAGCTGAATTTGCTGCCTTAGTTGATGGTGTTGCTGCTCGATCTGAAACAACAACTGAAACTCCTGAAGCATTTACAGATACAGCTGGTGGTACGGCTCATCCAATTTACGATGACGAAGCATTTAGCGCTTGGACAGCAGCAGATCGTGCTAACTCAATGGGTGTTGCCTTTACTGAGAACATTGCATTAGTTGCTTCAACTACGCCTATTTTCTCTGGTGCTGGTGTATCACTTGCTAGTTTCACTGCTTTAAACAATGTTGATAACAATATTGACGGTTTAGCTCATGCTAATGGTTTAACCTCAGAAGATTTGGTTCGCTTTGAAGTGTCAGATATGGTTGCTTTAGCCAATGACAATCACAACACGACTTTATCATTCTCTGGTGATATCCAAGATACTGCTGGTAACATCGCCGACGATAACTCTCAAGCAACTGTTGTATTCCGTGACGCTATGCCTCCAATGGTAACTGATGCAGTTTATACGGGTACTACATTAGTACTTACATTCAACGAAGAGCTTGGTTCTCGTGCTGATTTAGACGACACCGACATCGTCATTGATGACTTGGATACTACAGCTGACGCTGCTGCTGTAACTCTTAACTTAGAGTCTTCAGTAACTACAACAGCTGCTGTTACAGACGTCGCATATACTATCTCTACTGACATGAAAACATTAACTCTTGAGCTAGGTTCAATAGCTGCAACTGTTAACCCTCTTTTCGAAGACGGTGTTAATGATGAGTTCTTGTGGGAAGAAGATGGTAATAACTTAGAGCTAGAGTCTCATGCGTCATTGAACTGGGATGAAATTCCTGATGCAAATGGCAATGCTTGGGCTAGCTTTGACTTCGATACTGTTGGTGCAACGCGTTATGCAGTACAAGCTCCTCGCTTCTATGCTTATAACGATGTTGGTGCATTCACGGTTACTTATGCTTACGCTGGTTTAGCTGCAGGTGCAGGTCCTGATGCAGATGGTTTCACTGCCTCAATTACGTTCTCACACCCTCTAGACTTTGGTAGTGTGGCTCCAGCAGCGAAAACAACATTTGTTGAAAAATCTGATGGTGATAACAATGATGTCTACTTCGAAAACGTAGCTGACATTCAACGTTTACTTGTATTAGATTTGAATGCTAATGGTGACTTTGATGCCGCTGATGCGTTCCCAGCTGGTACAACAGCAGCTTGGATCAATTCAAATGGTACAACACGTTTAGACCTTGTGGTTCCTGCAGGTATGAGTGTAGTTTACGGTACTTCAGTATTAGTATTCGCTAGTGATGATGCTGTAGTAACAAGTAGCGCTGACTTGACGGCTGGTGATACTTATGTAGCTGGTGATGCAGTTCATTAACTGGTCAATCACGTAGTGTTAGCGATGTAATCAATAACTAAGAGTTTTTAGTTAACATTATAAAAAGGAGACTTCGGTCTCCTTTTTTTATTCTTATTAATAGAGCGGTTGTACAATGAAGATACTGGTTTTATTCTTTTTGTTTGTTAGTTTATCCATTGCTGCTTCTGTAGAAGATAAACAAACTCGTGAATTTGAACGAGCACTAAAACAGGCTCAACAGGGAGACGAAATAGAAATTTATAATACAGCCTATTACTATCAGCTAGGGCTGGGCATAAATGTCAACTTGGCAGAAGCCAAGAAATGGTTTAAGAAAGCAGAACTTACAAAGAATGGAGCAGTGCATTATAAACTTGGACGGCTATATGAAACGGGCACCTTTTTCGAGCGAAACATGATGAAAGCCGTGAAGCATTATCACCTTTCAGCTAAACAAAGTGATCCACTAGGCATGAATAACTACGGTCTATTATTACTTAAAGGCCAAGGCATCACGAAAAATGAAATAGAAGGTATTCGTTGGCTCAAAAAAGCGGCTAATGCACGCATGCCAGAGTCCTCATTAAACCTAGGTTTATACTATCAAAGTAAAAACAACATAAATGAAGCTAAAATATGGTTTGAAAAAGCTGCAAAAATCGGAAACATTCGTGCACGAGTCGTATTGGCTGGAATATATCGAAAAGAACGCAATTATGAAGAAGCACTTATACATTATAGATCGGCAGCGGAAGAAAATAACTCCGAAGCTCAGTATTATCTAGCCTTGATGGCTGATAAAGGTTTAGGCATGGAAAGATCACCCACTATTGCAAAGGAATGGCTTGAAGCGTCTGCAAAAAACGGCTTTAAAAAAGCCAGTCGAGTACTTGAAAGAACACGAGCGAGTAAAAATAAATAATAGAATTTATGACATAAACAGCTAAAGATATTGAACAAACTATGAATTTATTGTTCTAACATGTTAAACAAGTTTGCATCTTTAAATTACCAAAAAAGTCGCAATATTGTTGAACAGAATGTTTAATACAACCATTTTGGAACACTTTACTACTGAACACCTTCGAGGAACTACCTATGAACAAAATCTTAATACCCTTAATTATTCTTGTGTCTTTATATCTAGCTTATAACTGGTTTCAAACAGACGAAGTTATTTCTGATGAAACGGCCATTGAATTGTCCGACTCTAAAAAGCAAGAACGAATCATTCATAATTATGATCCAGAACCTGAAGTACCTGACGTAGACGTAAATCCCCTGCTTGGGAAATATGTCGCTAACGTCGATAATGACAATGTATCTGCCGAGATTAATGTAGAGTTATTACCCAATAATAGAATAGTCCACTACCGTTATGTAAACCGCGATGGAATGATCAGCGAAGCAACTGTTGAAGGACAATACGTTGTTAATGGTGATAGGTTAGAGTTTACTTTTCCTGAAGAGCGCAACAAAGAAGTCTTTAAAATGCCAATGCTAATACTTTCTGTCGCAGAAGATAATACTATTTCCAGTGGAATTGTGAAATTCGTGAAAGCTTAATTTCAATTATCTGAAAATAAGCAGGACAAACACCAGAATTGGTAGAGGCTAGCTCTCACCTCTACCAATTTCTCCTCAGCAAATTGTTTCCCTTAAAATGCAACCACTCCAATTTCATTATCAATGAAGTAACACCTAAAAATTTAAATTTATACCTTTAAGTTATATGCTTTCTTGAAATAGGTGGTTGACGTGTTGGGGCTATCCGCGTTACAAATACACTTCAATTTTGCGATACGTAAATTTAAGAATTATAAACATGAAAAACGCTTTTTTATCTACTTTCCTCCTGCTGGCAGCAAGACTGCACGGGTAGGTTGTAAGCAAGCGTTGACCAGTTTACAGAACCCGTGCTTAGCACGGGTTTTTTGTATGTGTATTTCCAACCAATAGAGCAATTAGGAGTAAGGTATGTCTGGCCAAAACAATGCAAACCAGGTCAAAATTTTCGATACCACCTTGCGGGACGGCGAACAAGCCTTGCCTGCCAGTTTAAGTGTGAAGGAAAAATTAAAAATTGCTCTGGCTCTGGAGCGTCTTGGCGTAGACATTATCGAAGCGGGTTTCCCGGTCTCTTCCCCAGGTGATTTTAAGTCGGTACAAAGCATTGCCCGTGAGGTTAAAAATGCCACTGTCTGTGGCTTATCCCGTGCTTTAGCTAAAGATATCGACGCCTGTGGTGAATCATTAAAAGTTGCCGAGCAATTCAGAATTCATACCTTTATTGCGACATCTGATATTCATGTGAATACCAAATTACGTAAGTCTCAAGACGAAGTGGTCGAAATGGCAGTACAGGCAGTCAAACATGCGCGCCGTTACACTAATGATGTGGAGTTTTCTTGCGAAGATGCGGGTCGTACTCATATCGATTATCTGTGCCGTATGGTAGAAGCGGCAATCAATGCCGGCGCCACCACAGTTAATATTCCCGATACGGTTGGCTACACTACCCCAACTGAGTTTGGCGGCATCATTCAAAACCTTTTTAACCGCGTGCCTAACATTGATAAGGCCATCATATCGGTACATTGCCACAACGATTTAGGCTTGGCCGTGGCTAACTCTTTAGCAGCGGTAGAGCAAGGTGCCAGGCAGGTTGAAGCCACCATTAACGGATTAGGTGAGCGCGCCGGTAATTGTTCGTTAGAAGAAATCGCCATGATTTTACAAACTCGACAAGCAAAACTAGGGCTACATACCAATATTAAAAGTGAAGAAATTTCCCGTACCTCTAAATTGGTCAGTAATTTGTGCAACATGCCGGTACAAGCCAACAAAGCCATTGTGGGTGCGAATGCTTTTAGTCATTCGTCGGGTATTCACCAAGATGGCGTGTTAAAAGGCCAAAATACTTACGAAATCATGACCCCAGAAAGTGTCGGTATCAACAAAAATAATTTGAACCTCACCTCTCGCTCTGGCCGCCATGTCATTAAACACCGCTTGTTAGAGTTGGGATATAAAGAAACCGATTTTGACTTAGAAACGGTATACGAATCTTTTGTGAAACTGGCCGACAAAAAAGGCCAAGTGTTTGATTATGACTTAGAAGCGCTATTGTTTTTTAGTCAAACCAAACAAGAAGACGAACATTACAAACTCACCTACTTACAGGCGAACTCAGGTAAAGAGATCATACCTAGCGCCACAGTGCGTATGTTAGTGGGTGATCAAGAAATTACTGAATCCGCCACGGGTAATGGCCCGGTGGATGCCGCCTATAATGCGATTACAAAAGTAGTAGGTCACAACCAAGTAGAAATAGTGGATTTTAAACTCGATTCCAAGGGTGAAGGTGCTAACGCCTTAGCACAAGTATCGGTAATTGCCGAATACAATGGTCGCCGCTTTAATGGTATTGGTTTAGCCACAGATATTGTGGAATCAGGGGTGAAAGCCTTAATTTACGTATTAAACAACACACATTTAGCTGACCGTATTGATCAGCAAAAAGAGCAACAAGTCAAAATAGCAGGGGTATAAAGAAGCATGTCTGACTACAACATAGCAGTATTGGCAGGTGATGGAATTGGCCCAGAGGTCATGGTTGAAGCCAAGAAAGTGTTAGCAGCGGTAAGCAAAAAATTTAATCTAGGATTTCAGCTCAACGATTTTGATGTAGGAGGTATTGCCATCGACAATCACGGCAAAGCCCTACCCGCCGCAACATTAAAAGGCTGCGAAGACGCCAGTGCCATTTTATTTGGCTCAATTGGTGGCCCTAAGTGGGACGACTTACCACTAGAAGAACGCCCAGAACGTGCAGCGCTTCTCGCCTTGCGCGGTCATTTTGATTTATTTAGTAACTTACGCCCCGCTAAAATTTATCAAGGTTTAGAAGCCTTCTCACCACTTCGTGCCGATATTGCAGCCAGCGGTTTTGATGTGTTAGTGGTACGTGAACTCACCAGTGGCATTTATTTTGGTCAACCCAAAGGACTAGAAGGCGAAGGTGAAGAACAATTTGCCTACGACACTATGCGTTACAGTAAAAAAGAAATCCGCCGTATTGCGATTAGTGCATTTGAAGCAGCGCAAAAGCGCGGTAAAAAGGTCACCTCGGTAGATAAAGCCAATGTACTAGTGTGCAGCCGTTTGTGGCGACAAGTGGTCGAAGAAGTGGCCACGGACTACCCTGAAGTAGAACTTGAACACATTTATATCGACAATGCCACTATGCAGCTTATCCGTTATCCATCGCAATTTGATGTGATGTTGTGCTCCAACTTATTTGGCGACATTATTTCTGACGAATGTGCGATGATCACCGGCTCAATGGGTTTATTGCCCTCTGCTAGCATCAACCAAGACAACTTTGGTATGTACGAACCAGCAGGTGGTTCCGCCCCTGATATCGCCGGTAAAGGCATTGCTAACCCTATTGCCCAAATACTTTCTGCCTCTATGCTACTGCGTTTCAGTTTGAACGAAACCGCAGCGGCCGATGCGATTGATGCAGCCGTAGTGAAAACCTTAGGTGACGGCATACTAACAGGTGATTTACTTGGCCCCGACGAGCGCCATTTAGCGAAAAGCACCAGCGAAGTCGGCGACTATATCGCCGCGTTAATTTAATAGATTTAGGAATCAGTCATGGCTACCACCTTATATGACAAAATATGGCAAGCTCATATTGTAGAAGCAAAAAAAACCGCTGAAACGGGCGAAGAAGGATTAATGTATATCGACCGCCATTTGATCCACGAAGTCACCTCGCCTCAAGCATTTGCTGGTTTGGATGATAAAAACCGCAAGGTTCGTTGCCCTCAGCGTACTTTTGCCACTATGGATCACAGTATTTCGACCCGCTCATTGGCCTTAGACGCTTGTGGCCCTACGAACAAATTACAGTTACAAACCTTAGCTGAAAATTGCGAAAAACACGGCATCGAACTTTTCCCAGTGGGCCATCAAAAACAAGGCATAGTGCATGTGATGGGCCCAGAGCTTGGTTTAATTCAACCAGGCATGACGGTAGTATGCGGCGACTCACACACTGCCACTCATGGCGCGTTTGGTGCCCTAGCCTTTGGTATTGGGACTTCCCAAGTTGAACATGTCTTTGCAACACAAACCCTAAAACAAAGCAAAGCCAAAAGTATGAAAGTACAAGTTAACGGTAGTTTACCAATTGGTATCACTGCCAAAGATATTATCTTGGCGATCATTGGTAAAATTGGTCACGCTGGCGCGACCGGACACGTCATCGAATATTGTGGCGAAGCGATTTCAGGTCTTTCTATGGAAGAGCGAATGACAGTGTGCAATATGAGTATTGAAGCAGGTGCGAAAGCCGGTTTAATTGCGCCAGATCAAACCACTTTTGATTATCTACAGGGCCGTGAATACGCCCCTAAAGGTGATCATTGGCAACAAGCCATCGATTATTGGAGCACGCTAGTTTCTGATGCTAACGCAAGCTTTGACACTGTGGTTGAGTTAAAAGCAGCCGACATCACACCACAAGTCACTTGGGGCACTAACCCTGGGCAAGTGATTGGCGTGAATCAAGCCGTGCCCTCGCCTGGCGATTTTACCGATCCAATAGACAAAGATTCTGCCAATAAAGCCCTTAGTTATATGGACTTAACGCCGGGTCAAAAATTATCTGACTTGAGCGTTAATAATGTATTTATTGGCTCATGTACCAATGGCCGTATCGAAGATATGCGCGCCGCCGCTGCCATCGCCAAACATGGCAAAGTGGCACAAGGTGTTACCGCGATTGTGGTACCCGGTTCGGTATCAGTCAAAGCTCAAGCTGAAGCCGAACACTTAGACAAAATATTTATCGAGGCAGGTTTTGAATGGCGCTTACCAGGATGCTCAATGTGCCTTGGCATGAACGACGACATCCTTACACAAGGTGATCGCTGCGCTTCAACCAGCAATCGTAACTTTGAAGGACGTCAAGGCCGTGGCGCTCGTACCCACTTAGTTAGCCCTGCTATGGCGGCCGCAGCTGCATTAGCGGGTCATTTCGCCGATGTGCGCGACTATCAATAAACGCTAGGCGATAAGGAACCTATTTATTATGACAACAGGTATTAATATCCACACTGGTAGCGCAATGCCCCTGAATCAGGCCAATGTCGATACCGACCAGATTATCCCAAAACAATTTTTAACCGCTGTTACTCGTAGTGGTTATGGCAAACATTTATTTCACGATTGGCGTTATCTTGATCAACACGAACAAGTACCCAACCCTGACTTTGTGTTAAACAAAGCACAATACCAAGGAGCCAGTATTTTACTTACCCGCGAAAACTTCGGTTGTGGATCAAGTCGCGAACATGCACCTTGGTCACTCGATGACTACGGGTTTAAAGTACTGATTGCTACCAGTTTTGCCGATATTTTTTATGGTAACTGTATCAACAATCAATTATTACCAGTGCAACTGACTAATGAACAAATGGATCAGTTATTTGCCATTGTTGAACAAAACGCTGACGCGCAAATCACTGTTGATTTGCAAGAGCAAAGCGTTAAAGTAAATGACTTAAGTTTTGGGTTTGACATTGCCCAGCAGCATAAAACTAATCTGCTAAAAGGTTTAGATGCTATAGGTCAAACCTTAGAGCTAGGCGATAAGATCACTGCCTTTGAGAACAATTTGCCAGAATGGCAACGCGCCTAAGTTAAAGCTTACGAAATAAAATAACGGCTCACTTAGAGCCGTTACTAAAATACCTAAAAGATGAAATGTTCTGCGCCTAAAATCCCCACAATATAAGGTAACTGTTATCTTTAAACTGGGTAGTTAACGTTTAGCCGAATACGGGTCTTCCGCCATTAAATATGCACGTAAATCAGCCTTGTGTGGTTGCGATTGTAACCAAGCTCGTATGTCTTTGATCTTGTTGTAAACATCATCGCCAAACCTATCACTATAGATATCGCTAAAATGTTCCTTGGCGCTATCTTCACGAATTTTTCGTTGCCAAGCATCTGTTACCAAAGCATTGAGACTACCTGCCAACCCCTCTCGGCTCAATAATTCCCATTCACCTTTGTCCAACCATAAACCACCTATTCTGGAGCTGTAATCTAATCGATGACTATTGTGGGCCGAGATCTTAAACTTACGCATAATAGTATGGGTTACAGGACACAATATGGCGTGTTTATTATCTAAGGCTTGTTCTTCTTCAAACTGAATATTTTTAGCAAATTCGTAATCTGAGTGCCGTTCACGCCAAGCAGCATAATCTTCAATTAAAATCCAATCGCCGCCACAATTTGAACAGGTATGGGCTCTAAATAAACCGTCAATAAAACTAGGGTTTAATGTTCCTTCGTTACATGCAGTACAGTTCATATTTTTCCTTGTTATTGTTTTGTGATGAGATTCAAATATGCCAGATAAGCGATGCCTAGCCAAGTAAAAGCCCCAATAGCCAGAGTGCTTATATCCAGTGCTTGTTAATCCATGTTTTGTTTATCTTCTTCAAATAAATGATGGAGTTCCATACGCCCCTGTTTACTGATTTTAATCAATTCGTCAAAATCCACACCTTCGGTGATAGCGTTTTCTAATAATTGTTTATCATGAGCCTCGAAGATATCAATGAGATTTTTGGCATCCTGATCAGCCACGCCATAGGCTTGCAACAGCATAAATGCCGCCTCTAAACCACCGGAAAAGACTTCTCGGACATTCGTTTGTATACCGAGGTTAAAGAGTTTAATTGCGGTAAAACGATTTCTTGCTCTAGCAATCACCTTAATCTCAGGGAAATGTTCTTTCACTAATTCACAAATTTTTAGGGCGTCGTCCTCATCATCAACCGCCACTAATATCACCTTAGCATGCTCTATCCCTGCTGCTTCCAGTAAGTCCAAGCGAGACGCGTCGCCATAAAAGACTTTATTCCCAAACTGTTTTACAAATTCAATATGTTCGGCGTCTTTGTCCAGTGCAGTAAATGGAATATTGTTAGCGGCTAAAATCCTGCCCGATACCTGCCCAAAACGCCCGAAGCCCGCAATCAGTACTTCAGGTTCACTGAACTCGGCTTTAGTATCATAAACGCTAGGGCAATTTTTGCTGGTAAACCATAAGCTGTGCAAAATAACCAAGGGGGCTGTTAATGCCATAGAAATTCCCACAATTAAAGTGACTTCGCTACTGATTTGCACAGGAACTAATCCATTGTTCGCCGCTTGTGCCATCACCACAAAAGCAAATTCACCACCTTGAGACAACATTAATGCAACGCGCCAGGCATCAGTTTTGCGCTGTTTCGCTAACTTAAAAATAGAAAATATGATTAAGGCTTTAATCGCTACTAGAATCAGACTAGCGGATACGATGAACACGGGGTCAGCCATTAATATTTTTAAGTCTAAATTCATGCCAATGGCGATAAAAAACAACCCCAGCAACAAACCTTTAAATGGTTCAATTTCAGTCTCAAGTTGATGCCTAAAACTCGAGTTAGCCAATAGCATTCCAGCAACAAAAGCCCCCATTCCCATCGATAACCCCGCCTCTTCCATTCCTATAGCTGTGGCCATAACAATCAGTAATGCTGAAGCAGTCATCACTTCCTGGCTACCATACTTAGACACTAAGCGTAAAAATGGGTTGGTTAAGTAACGTCCCACGGCTAACACTGTCACTATAGCTAACACACTCACCCACCAAGATGGCGCGGCACTGCTGTCGCCCGATGATAGGTGCTCAACGGTTAATAAAATCGGAATAACGGCTAAGTCTTGCATCAGTAATATAGAAAACCCCTGCTGACCGGGAGGTGATTTAAGAATGCGATGTTCAGTCATAAGTTGAACAGCAAAAGCGGTTGAAGAAAGTGCCAAGGACAAACCGATTACCACAGAAATCACCAAAGAAAACCCCATAAAATAATGCAGTATTCCACCAATAGCCAAAGCACTGATTAACAGTTGTCCACCACCAGTAAATAAGATTTGATTACGCATTCCCCATAGTTTTTCGGGTTGCAACTCCAGGCCAATCACAAATAACAGCAGCACGACCCCAAGCTCAGCAAAATGCAGTATGGTTTCAGGATCATTAACCCAATTCATCACTTGTGGACCAATCACTAACCCTGCAACCAAATAGCCTAATATTGCGCCTAACTTTAATTTCTTGAAAATGGGCACGGCGATCACTGTTGCGGCCAAGAAGATTACAGCTGAACCTAAAACACTCATTTGATTTTTCCAGAATTTTGTCTGACAACAGTGTGTAGAAGATCACAGATGTATTCAATCTGTGATTGACACAGAAAATGTAAATTCGCCTAATATTTAACCATTTGTTAGTATTATCATTCGAGTTAATCAATTAACGAGAGTATGCCCAATGCAGAACCCTATGAATAACACGACTAACATAGCGACCAAGGCGCCCAAATGGTTTGTTATTTTGGCCATTGCTTTAGTCATTTGGAACCTAATGGGGGTGATGGCGTTTATCATGCAAATTTCGATGACTGCAGAGCAAATCGCGGCTTTGCCACCAGAACAGCAAACCTTATATCAAAACATACCAACATGGGTAAATATTGCCTTTGCTTGTGCAGTCTTTGGCGGTACGTTGGGCTGTATTGCATTGGTTTTCAAAAAAGCCATCGCTTTACCCTTTTTACTGATTTCCTTGGTGGGCACAATAGTGCAGATGTTTCACGGATTTGTTCTAACGAAATCATACGAACAACTTGCACCAGAAGAAACCGTTTTGCCAGTGATGATAATTGTTATTGCCCTGTATCTCGTTTGGCTAACAGTTCATGCCAAGTTTAAAGGCTGGATAGCCTAAGGCACGGCAATGCTCAAGGGAGATGTTTAGTTTAGCGCTAGGCTTCCTTGCCCACTAAGGTAAAGGAAGCTCAACTAACACATCAAACTCACTACCAGCTTGGATATCGCCGATTACTCGCCCTTCAATCAAATTCCCGTTCACATTCACTCTCTGCTCGGTTAGCTGTTGGTTTCGGGTGTAAACTACGTTAAAGGTTGCGCCTCTAAACTTTCGTGTGACCTTGGCTGAATGCCACGCATCAGGCAATTGTGGTGAAATACTCAAACCTTGACTACAACCAAGCAGACCAAATAAATTTTCTAGCAAACAACGGTAAAACCAAGCAACCGTGCCTGTATTAAATAACTGGCTCGACTTACCAGCCTCATCAGGGTATTGGTAAAACGCACCGCGATAATAATTTGGAATAAATAACGGCAACTGGCCGCGTCTCAGCATATCCTCCTTGCTAGGTAACATTTTTTTCAACTGTTCAAACGCCAGATTGCCCTCACCAATGGTATACAAACTATAAGCATAAAATGCATTAGCGTGGTTATAGACTGAGCCATTTTCAGCAGTACCTGGGAACTTTTGGGTCACACGTCCAATGTCTTCCAGCATTTGTGTATAGCAAGGCGCCAGCATCATACAACCATATGCTGTAGCCAAATTTTGTTGAATGGCCCTAAGCATCAAAGGCTGTTGTTGTTGATTCGCTGCACCACTTAAAAAAGCCCAACTTTGGGGATTCAGAAAAATCTTACCTTCGGTATCAGAGTCGATACCAAATACCCGCCCATGGTCGGTAATGCCTCGGGCAAACCTGTCATGGAACCAGCAATGTTGATTCACTTGATGATTGATTTGTTGTGCTTGAGTTAATAAATATTGTCCATCACTCGACAGGCTACCGAAAGCATCTTGCTCAATCTGCGCCCAAACATTCATGGCGTAGGCTGACGCGAGGCTTAACCAAGTAGACACTCCCTTACCTTTGTAGCCCACCATATTCATAGGGTCGCACCAATCCCCTTGGTTAATAAAACTTAAACCACGTTCGTCACGGCTTTTATCTAACCACTGCAAAGCCTTGATAATATGCTCAGCTACTGTCGCGGTAGCTTGAGAATCCTTAAAGCCGACCTGTAGTTGCAACAACTCATAATCGGCGGTTTCATCTAAATAAGCTTTCAGGCAAATAGGTAACCATACGCAGTGGTCGGTATGGGGTACTTGATTAATATACTTAAGTTCTGCTGCATCGCTAAGCAATACACCGTCGGGCATTTCGCCACTGTATTCCTGTTGGCTCAATGCAAGGATAAAAGCGTTGCGGCTGACTCGGGGCTTAATGTAAGCCATGCCCATATTATCCTGTAAATAATTGCGAGTTTGTGGATCTGTAGTTAAACGGTTGACGTCTCCGTGATAATACAGCTGCCGCGCCATCCAATGATTCACATAGGCATCAAACTCCGCATCCGGTGTTTCCACTTGGAGCACCCCTCGCCCTTCGTTCAAATAACCTTGATATTTTTCAGTGATTTGGCTAAAACGTTCATTAACTGGGGTTAACAACGTTTTGGTATAATCGCGAATTTGCTGCTGATCTTTAGCGGGTCCAAACAACAAATGAATGCTTTTTGACTGCCCCGCCTGTAAACTCAAGTTAAACTGCATAACGGCCGTAGGCGTACAATAATTTGCACGGCTATTATTTAATAGAGGTTGTTGAATAGCAGTTGGGCAATGTAACCCCCCTTCTCCTTCAAATAGTTGCTGACTGGTTTCCCACGCATCAACTAGTCTATCTGCCGCTAAAAAGGTCAACTCATGTAGCGATTGATTTTTAAAGTAATCCTGAACTTTCTGATAAGGTTCAATGCTGCGACATACCACGGCATTTAGCGCTGCATCAAACTGCCCCGATTGATTCATCCATGAACGGTAACCAATGGGGAAATACGGGTAGATACTCAAGTCGCGTTCCAAGCCTGACAAGTCTTCAACTGTCACCTTCCAGCATTCAACAGCGGTTTGTGTCGGTAAACATAAGCATAAAGTCAGTCGAATTTGGTTAAATTCTGATAACCAAGTAATTTTTCCAGGCTCCGGAATAAACTCAAATCGATCAAGTGCTGCTCGTACTGGCTCATAAGGCCCTGAAAAGATACTTCCATCTACATTATCTTTAACATACACAAAACGCCCAGGATGATGAGCGTAATACGGCTGCTCGGGTTGCATAAAGGTTTTTGCTTCTAGCGCAGGCCCCGACACATATTTACCTGCTTCAGGTTGCATAAATTGTGCAATGGCGTAACCACGACAATTGGCCTGAATCAGCATATTTTTGTTCCATAAAAAGCCACTGGCATTAGGTAATAGAGTAGGACTTTTTAAAACGTATTTCGCACCACCATCGCGGCACTCTAGCGTATCTTTATCGAGTATTGGCATTGGGGTTACTGTCCTTATCGGTCGTATTTAAGGGCAGAGTGAAGCATTTTCATTTGCGCCTCATCCAAGCTATAAAAACGCACCACAAAAACCGCTAAGGCTGCAAAAATCGCGGGAACAACAGTCATAAGTAAAACGATACCGTGTTCTGAACCACTGGTTTGTGCTTGGTTAGCCACATACCCCAATGCCCCTAGAGTCCATCCAATCATTGCTCCGGCCACTGCACCACCTAGTTTCTGAGAGAAAGCAGCGGCTGAAAAAATCATCGCAGTGGCGCGGCGACCAGTTTTATATTCTGAATAATCTGCGGTATCTGCATACATCGAAAAAACCAAAGGAGATTTTGGCCCCAAACACAAACCTATTGCAGCGTGTATCGCAAATATTAACCAAATCTGATCTTTAGGCACAAAGTAGAAAACTATCGATAGTACTGCAACCGTCGCCATCAATAGCATTAACAGTGTTTTTTTATCTAAAAACTTGGTGAGTAAAGGTGTACTTGCGGCACCGATTGCCAATGAGATCATATAGATAGTTAAAAAGTCGCCGATTAAATCTTCACGCTCAACATAATATTTAAAATAATAGGTACCAGAGCTACCACGCAACGTGATAGTGACCATAACGATTAGCGCTAAACAAAATAACACTACCCATGGTTTATTCTTAAATAAATCAAGAATATCTTCCTTAATGGGAGTAGCCTGTTTTTGTGGCGCCTCTATACGCTCTTTGGTAACTAAAAAGGTAAAAACGAAAAGCAAAATAGCAATCACGCCATACAACACCATAGTTAACTGCCAGCCAAGTTTTTCATCTCCTTGTCCCAACCATTCGACTAACTTCAAGGTGTATTGTGAGACAAAAATACCACCTGAAAATGCCCCAATAAAACGAAAGCTAGTTAACATTGTGCGTTGCTGAGAGTTTGAAGTCATCACTCCTAATAATGCCCCGTATGGCACATTGATGAAGGTATAAGCCAACATCATTAATATATACGAACAGTAGGCGTAGACTAACTTACCACTATCATCCAAGTCTGGCACAGTGAATGTTAGTACACCTGCAGAAGCGATTGGCAACGCTCCCCATAATAAATACGGCCGAAACTTTCCCAGTTTAGTTTTAGTACGATCAGCAAGTGCTCCCATCATAGGATCAGTAAAGGCGTCGATGATCCTAGTGACCAACAGCATAGTGCCCACAGCGGCAGGAGATAAACCAAACACATCAGTATAAAAATACAAAAGAAAACCGCTAAACACCCCCCAATATAAATTACTGGCGGTATCACCTACTGCATACCCGGCTTTTTCACCAAACGACAATTGCTGACTCGAGGATTTTTGCTGCATAGTTTAACTCGCTGTTCACTTTAATAATTATAATGTGCTGACTATACACAAAAAATTAACAATAATGAAAACGTTTGCAGAACTAACCGAAAAATTAATTACTGCGTAGAAATCCGCAGGTTATCTATCAATTCAAGATACATTTTCTGTGTGGCCGTTTGCTCACCACTTTTTTGCAGTAGTCCAAAGGCATAGTTAAACTCTTCAACCCACTGCTGTGCATTGGCGTAATCTTTACTTATCAACAGGTACAAAGGAACAAGTGCCAACTGTTCTGGAAAAATAACAATAGAGACTCCACTTACATCATTTTTTGGCAACTTCTCGGCGTGAATATAACCGTTGGTCAAACCTGCATCACTCCACCCTTTTTGTACATGTTTGATACAACCAATTCCGTCTTTTACCCGGTTAATCGTCATTTGGTACTTGTCTACTATGCCTTGCTCAAGAGAATCTAAGCTGTAACTAAAGGGAAAACACAAACGTTTATTTCTTAATTGCTCAGGAGAAGTAAATTGCGAGTTACTTGCCACATACATATGAACGGGCACAAAATTAATTGCGGTGGAATACAGAAACGATTCAGCCCGCGACTTTGAATAAACAAAAGGAAAGGCGGCCAAAAACTTACCTTCTTGGGTCCATTTTAATGCTCTATTCCAAGGTAAAACCTCGATAGTCGCAAGCAAGTTCATTTTACTAAAAGTTTGTTTAACCAAACTGGCTGACCATCCGCCTTCGGGAAGTTTGCTATCGACAAAAGGAGAATAACCGGCCCCAGTCGCTAATTTCACTTTTCCTTTATTTGCCCCAGACTGCGCCGCGCTTTGATGGGAATGACTAACCAAAAAGATTAAAAATAACAGACAAAACCAATAAACGAGGCGCTTTTTAAACCTCATGTCTAACTTCAACAAACTTAAGTCCCTTGGTTAATATTTGACCCTATGTACAATACACATTTCTACCATAAAAAAGTAAAACCGCACAGAATTATTGTGTTCTTTCTTGACTGTAAAGGTAAACTCTCTAAAACTTGATAATTGTCTTCATACAGAGTACTAAAAAATGCTGCAACTGATTAACATAGATGCTCTTTTACCTGGAATGTTCGTGACAAAGGTTACCCAACAAGTGGGTAAACTTAACGTTGCCTCTGCGGGAAAAGTGAACGACGAGCAGGAAATAGCGGATCTTGTAGACAAGGGAATTTTACAAGTTCAAGTTGATATCTCAAAAAGCAGCCACCTTAACACCAATCAAGACTTTGATGATACCTACGTCAACGCCTCGGGTTTAAGTTACAACCAACAGTTAGAGCACTCCCTTAAACTTCATGACCAAGCCAACCAAATTCAAGGACGTTTAATCAAACGTGTGGCGAAAGGTAAAATAGCGAACCTTGATGAAATCAACTCCATCACACAGCAAATTGTCAAACGAGCCTTTGAATGTGACGATGCTTTGGCCATTACTACCTTACTGAACCATAACGACGAGTATTTTCTAGAGCACAGTATAAATTGCGCTATTTTAATGGTGATTTTTGGGCGTTCACTTGATATCGAAACAACAACCTTACAACATTTAGGGGTGGGTACTTTATTGATGGACATTGGAATGCTAAAGCTACCACTTTTACTGACTCAAAAAGCAAAGAAATTATCTGAGCCGGAAACCCAAAAAATGCAGCGTCACGTGGACATAGCATTAAATTTGCTTGAACCGATTGAAGGTATAGATGAAGTGAGCCTTATCGTGATTAAGCAGCATCAGGAAAGACTTGATGGCACAGGATACCCTGATGGACTGCGTGGTGAGCAAATTTCAATTTATGGCAGAATGGCAGCCATAGTTGATACCTATGATTCACTTATCACCACTAGGCCTTTTCGCGAAGCATACCAACCGGCAGATGCATTGAAAAAAATGCAACGTGAAGACTTAGGCCTAGACAAAGCATTAGTAGGCCAATTTATTAGCTGTATAGGATCCCATCCAATTGGATCATTAGTTAAATTAGCCAGTGGCAAACTCGCCATGGTAATGCGACTTAATCGCCTTTATCCGTTGTCACCAGTGGTGATGGCTTTTTATAATCTTGCGTCCAAGCAAGACGAAATAATACAAATCGATTTATCTAAAGAAAACGATGAAATCATTGGAAGTATTTCGCCTGACGAATTTGGACTAAACTTGTCAACGTTTCTACGCCACTCTTTTTTTAATTCATAGGTCTATTAAAAAATCCACCTCTACTAACAATATGCTTTATGACTAACACTTTACCAATCAGTCAGGGCCGCCATAGAAAAAGTTTGACCAGAAAAACTTAAAATGACATGTTGTGGTTCAATACGAACGATTTCAATCATGTCATCAATTTTATCACCTTCAACCATTCTGATGCCGTTCACCCTCACCCATCTTTCTGACTCAACCGATGCGTACATATGTGCCGAAAATGCCATACGCGGCAATCTGGTCATGGCCCATGGTGGAAGTTGATCAATTCGAGGTACGTTATTGCTACTCGATACGGGTTCAGCTGGAGCGGGTACAGTTGGCAACTCCTCTACATCTGAAATGGCTTTTTGAAACCTAGCCAAGACGTCAGCTGAAATTTGTGGCTCTGGCTCTTGAACCTCAGAATTTTCGGCTATTGAGTCTGGTACTGTCTGTTCGGCCAACTGAGAATCATTTATTGCCGTTTCAGTTTTCGTTGCTGCACTTCTTGATTCAGATTTTATTGTTTCTAGAGTATCTTGCTCAGGAGGAGAGGTCGCTCGCTGTGGCTCAGAAGTGCCTACATTTTGATCAGGCTCAATTATTTGGGGCCTATCACTTTGTGTTGCAAGTTGCGGCGCATTACTCAATTGTTTATTTTGTGGTTCTAAGGATTGCTCCTCAGACACCACAACCTTTTCAACTGGAGTGTAGGCTTTGGAGCTAAAAACACTGAGTACAGCTTGGTAATTGGCTAAACTCCAACCTAAGCACAAACCACCTAAAACCATAACCACCGCTAACAAATAACGTTTCGTATAAAGCTGCCAAGGCGATGGAATGTCTTGCACTGAAGGTAAATACAAATTGCGATGAAACTGGTCTGATAAACCGTCATTCGACCTAGCGTGATTGACTACGTTGCTTTCTAACATTCTTCGGGTAGTGGATTTTTTAACTTTTGGCGCTTCAACTTCTACCGTTTGATCGGGGTCGATCTCCACTTGTTGAATGCCCATTTCTATCAAACCCTGAACCATATCTAGACTGGTAACTAAACCTGCCTTTTTGATCTTAACCGGCCCGTTTTGTTTGGTGACCCGCACAATGACCATGCCGGGTTGTAAATTTTGAATATTAATTTGTTTAAGCATTGATTTGGCCTATTGCAAAACCAAGGGCTGTTGCACCTGTAAATAAAGCTAACAATATATATTTCCAGCGCTTTCCTTGTCGCTGTTGCACTACATCTTCACCTAAAATTTGTTGCGCTGCAGCGATAAAAATATGCTGAGGAACCACTGCCATTTGTTTCGTAAACGTAAGGGTCAACGCCCTATCACATAACAAGTTAATGACGCGGGGGATCCCTCCAGTTATATCAAAAGCAGCGCGAATAGTGGCTTTAGAAAACACACTAATATCGCCATTTGCCACACTTAACCTATGAGCTATGTAGGCACCTACTTCAGAGGAGCTTAAAGGTAACAGGTGATAACGGGCAGTGATGCGTTGTGCCAGCTGGCGTAATTCATTACGTTTTAATAGTTGCTGTAACTCTGGCTGGCCAATCAACACCACTTTTAACAACTTTTCACGATTAGTTTCTAAATTTGTCAATAACCTTAACTGTTCTAATACTTCAGGCAACAAGTGCTGCGCTTCGTCAACAATCAACACTGTATTGACACCGTGATCATGGTTATTGGCTAACTTATTAAGAATTTGATCGGTAAAATATTTGAGGCTGGCATGTTTTCGCTTGTATACAATTCCTAATTCATCACAAATTGTACCCAGCAGTTCTAACGCCGACAAAGTAGGATTTAAAATCATGGCTACTTGGGTGTTTTCGGGTAATTGTTGCATAAGCTTGCGGGATACAGTGGTTTTCCCTGTGCCCACTTCACCGGTTAACATCACAAAACCACCACTTTCACGCAAGCCAAAAGTTAAGTGAGCCAAGGCTTCTTTATGGCGAGGACTCATATACAAATAGTCGGGATTAGGGGCAATAGAAAAGGGATTATCGGATAATCCAAAATAGCTAAGATACATAAGTTAGGTAGACAAGTCCGTGAAAAAAACTGCATGAATATACCGCCTAAACTAACCAGTTCACCGGATATTGTCAAAGAGACTATTGTTAATTTTTATGTCGCACACCTTCTGCAAGACTTGAGTCTAAGGCATAATAGACGCAATGAAATATTCGAAGATCCTATGCAAACTTATTTAGTTGGTGGCGCAGTGCGCGACAAGTTATTAGACCGCCCCATAAAAGATCAAGATTGGGTGGTAGTTGGCAGCACGCCTGAACAAATGTTAGCCCAAGGTTATCAAGCTGTTGGCGCTGACTTTCCAGTATTCTTGCACCCAAAAACCAAAGAAGAATATGCCCTTGCCCGAATTGAACGTAAAATAGGCGCAGGTTATAACGGTTTTAGTTGTGATGCCTCGAGCGAAGTCACCCTTGAAGAAGATTTGTTACGCCGCGACTTAACCATCAACGCCATGGCGATGGATGATCAAGGCAAGATCATCGACCCCTATAATGGACAGCAAGACCTTAGAAACAAATTGTTGCGCCACGTATCAGACGCCTTTGTTGAAGATCCCTTACGTGTTTTACGTGTTGCCCGATTCGCAGCCCGTTATCACAATTTAGGATTTCGAATTGCGCCAGAAACCATGAAACTAATGCAAACCATTGTGGCTCAGGATGAACTCTCCGCCCTAAGCGCAGAACGGGTGTGGCAAGAAACCGCAAGAAGTCTGTTAGAACCTCACCCTGAAACCTATTTCGAAAATCTTAGAACATGCGGGGCGTTAGCAGTATGGTTCCCAGAATTGGATGTGCTTTGGGGCATTCCTAATCCGCCGAAGTGGCACCCCGAAATTGATACCGGTATTCACACCATGATGGTCTTGCATCAAGCGGTAAGACTGTCTGATAAACTAACTTTACGTTTTGCCGCACTGGTGCATGACTTAGGCAAAGGCGCAACACCTCAGGAAAAATGGCCCTCACATCCGGGTCATGAAAAGTCAGGTTTAGAGCGTGTAAACACGCTATGCGACCGATTAAAAGCCCCCAATGACTGCCGCGAACTTGGTTTAATGGTCAGCGAATATCATACTCATATACATAAAGCCTTCGAACTCAAAGCCAGCACCATATTGGGCATGTTGAATCGCTGTGATGTATGGCGCAAACCACAAAGGTTTGCTGACTTTTTGTTGACCTGTAAAGCCGATGCCAGAGGCAGAACAACCTTTGAAAACTGCGAATACAAAAACATCGAGTATATTTGGCAGGCTTATGAAGCGGCAGCAAAAGTCGATGTCAAAGCAATAGTCGCCAAAGGTTATCAAGGCAAAGCCATTAAAGAACAGACCGAACAACAGCGTATTCACGTGATCAATGAGTTTAAAAATTCTTACAAAACGCAACACCCAAAATAAAGGACAACCGCCACTATGCTCAGCTCTACCCAACTCGCCACTATGTTATCGCTACAAGACGGCATGAATAAAAAAGTGAACCCTGATTGGCTCAACGCCGGTTATGCTTATTTACGCGCTGCTATGATTGAATCGGTAGAAGGCATTGAACACCACGGCTGGAAATGGTGGAAAGCCCAGCACAAAGACTTGCCTCAGTTACAAATGGAGTTAGTGGATATTTGGCACTTTGCTTTGTCTGACATCATTATTGGTTTTAAAGGTGATATTCAGCAATCTGCCAACACCATAGCCGAGCAGCTTGCATCAAATCGCAATCAAGTAACGTTTGACGGCAAAGACTACCTTTTTACAGAACAGGACATTTTAGATAACTTAGAGCTGATGGCTGGTTTGTGCGCCGCTAAACGTTTTGATGTGCCTTTGTTTTTGAAAATAGTCGAGCAAGCTGAAATGGACTCTGACGAATTGTATCGTCAGTATGTGGGTAAAAACGTATTAAACTTTTTCCGTCAAGATCACGGCTATAAAGATGGTACTTACCAAAAGATTTGGAATGGCAGAGAAGATAACGAACACCTCGTCGATGTGTTAAACAGTCTTGATATTGGCTTGAGTGACTATAGCGACAAAGTTTATCAGGGGTTGTTGCAACGTTATCCTTCATAATAGCAATTAGTTGACTATTATGATGTTGCTATTCGCAATCTAATTAGAGCGAGTGCTTCACTCCCTTGAAGTACTCATATTCATGACCAACACAACTCAAAAACATTCGGGTTCGCCCTGTAATCAAATTCCCAGTTTTAACTCTTGAAAGCGCTTTATTGAGTACTATTGATAATGAAAATACCTCATAAAAATCAAGACCTAATCTAGGTTTTAGACTTTTTATAGCTCAACAAAAATTCGAGGGTGTTTGTACGCTGTTCAAAAATAATGCTAGTGTCCTTTCCTGTTAGAGACTGAAATCGAAGTGATGCTGTCTACTTCTAATAGCGATTTAAAACTTAAGTAAAAACCTTCTAAATAACAATTAGTGTAGTTTCAATATTAAGGAGGTGCGGATATAGCTGAAGTAGACTGACTATTTTTATACATTGCAGTAAGAGGCTTTTATTATGAAAATCGAAGGTGCGATTAAAGACTATACCGGCAAAGACCTTGCAGGCACATTCAAACAGTTGCAACCATCGCCACAACGGCAATCGGCGTTAATTACTCAAGACTTTAAATCCTTGATGTCTGAAGGTTATGTCATTATTGAAAATCTAATTTCTGCTAGTCAGTGTGAGCAAATAAAGCAGCAATGCATTCCCTTACTCAAACACACAGGGAGAAATACCTTTGAAGGCGAAAAAACCCAACGACTGTATAACGTTTTGGGAAAAACCAGATGTTTAGATGACTTAGCCGATCACCCAAGAATACTTGGTTTAATGGATTTACTGTTTAGACCAAACTACTTGCTCAGTCAAAGCCAGGTGATCAATATTTTGCCCGGTGAAAACAAACAAGCATTTCATTACGATGATTCTTTTTATCAAATCCCTAGACCACGTCCCCCTCTAGGCGCGGCAAGTATTTGGGCCATCGATGATTTTACCGAACAAAATGGCGCAACAGTGGTGATCCCCAAAAGTCAGGAATGGGATGGTGACCGTTATCCTGCTGATGAAAAAACCATAAAAGCAGTGATGCCTGCAGGCTCTGCCATATTTTTTCTTGGTACGACTTGGCATGGAGGCGGTGAAAACCAATCAGACCAATCAAGATTGGCCGTGACTCATCAATATTGCGAAGCGTTTTTGCGGCAACAGGAAAACTACTTGTTAGAATTAGACAAAGATACGGTGCGTAGTTTATCACCCGAGCTACGCTCTTTGGTGGGTTATTCAATTTACCCGCCATTTATGGGCATGGTAGATGGCAAACATCCGTTGCGCCTTCTCGACTAAACTCGCTGATGCCTGCCAAAGTATAGCGGGCAGGTATTGTTAACAAATACTGTCATCAAACCGCCACTTTAGTGGCACTAAAGTGTCATAATTGGCGATTACTCTTAGCTCAGAAAATTCTGAGCTGTAGGGTTAATTATGTTTACTGTGTCCGAAGTCCTCGAAAAACACTATCCCAAGATTGTTAACAAACCACTGTTATCTAAAACACTTAGTTTTGTACTCAGACATCTATTACACGAACGGGAAATGCAGGAGTTTTCTGAAGCTTACCCCCATTACCAAGGTCTAGATTTTGTTGAGCAAGTTCTCGAGTATTTTAATATCAGTTACTCGGCACGAGACGTAGAAAAAGAGCGTCTACCCAACCAAGGTAAATTGGTGATTATTGCCAACCACCCTATTGGCTCACTCGACGCTTTAGCGTTAATTAAATTAGTGAGCGAAGTCAGGCAGGATATCAAGATCATTGGCAACGACATGTTGATGGCCCTCAACCCCATGCACAGTATTTTATTACCCGTGAACAACATGCAAGGGGGCACCGTCAAACAACACATTCAAAATATCCAAACTCACCTTCAAGCCGAAGGTGTAGTCATCGTTTTTCCAGCGGGAGAAGTCTCTCGTTTAAGGCCTCAGGGCATTAGAGATACACGCTGGCAAAGTGGCTTTTTACGGATAGCTAAACAAGCTAAATCCCCTATTTTACCGGTTTTCATCGATGCCAAAAACTCTCCACTATTTTATGGTTTGTCGATGATTTACAAACCTTTAGCCAGTATGCTTTTGGTTAAAGAAATGTTTAAACATAAACGCCAACATCTTCCCATGCGAATCGGAGAACTTATTCCTTTCGAATCCTATAGTAATAACAACATCGCCCGCTCCCAACACGTGGCTTTATTTAAGAAACATTTATATAAGATTGGTCACGGTAAGTCTGGAGTATTCAAGACCCAAACCGCTATCGCGCCTGCTGAAAACCGCGCAGAATTGCAGCATGCGTTCAAAAAACATTGCGAGTATTTGGGTGAAACCAGTGACGGTAAGTTAATGTATCTGTATCAACACCGAGACAGTTCTCCCATTCTCAGAGAGATTGGACGCCTCAGGGAAGTCGCCTTTCGAGCAGTAGGTGAAGGTACCAACAAACGCCGCGATATCGACCGCTTTGACGCTTATTACTACCACTTAATATTGTGGGACAAAGACGACCTAGAGATTGCAGGGGCCTATCGTTTTGGTGATGCTAAAACAATCATCAAAAATGACTCTGTTGACGGCTTATATTCGGCTAGCCTATTTGATTATGGGCCTCAAATGGCAATTTACTTTGAGCAAGGTTTAGAATTAGGAAGAAGTTTTGTACAACCTAAATATTGGGGAAAACGCAGCCTAGATTATTTATGGTTTGGTATCGGCGCATTTTTACAACGCCACCCGGGTTATCGGTATCTTTTTGGTGCAGTTAGTTTAAGCGATCACTACCCGAAAGCGGCCAAAGACTTATTGGTGCAGTTTTACAGCTTATACTTTGGTCACAACGGCAATATTGCGCATTCTAGACTTCCTTATTTATTACCACAAGATTATTCACATTGTTTTACTGGCGACAATTACAAAGTCGACTTCAGTCTACTTAAACATCAGTTAGCCAACATGGGCATGGCGGTACCAACACTCTACAAACAATACACCGAAACCTATCAGGAAGGTGGCGTACACTTTATCGATTTTAATATCGACCCTGACTTTAATAACTGCGTAGACGGATTGGTGTTAGCCGACTTAAATACTTTAAAACCCAAAAAGCGCGCCCGGTATATGCCGAATAATGCAATCAGCGACTTAGCCACAGAGAAAGTCTGACACTGTTTAGTGCTCGAATAAGAGAGTCATTAAAGATTCACTATAGGTTTTATTTACAGCATTTTCTTGAGCTTGGAAAACTTAACTCGTAAGCTTATTTTCTTTTTGACTGGTAATTAATCAATTTATGCATGGGGTATTTTTAGATCAACATACGTTCAGTTCTGCTGTTTCTCTACAAACAATTCAACAGCAAGTAGACTCTCTAAGCTGTTTTTCTACTACAACCACTGAGCAAATTGTGCCGCGTTGTAGCGATGCTGATGTCATCATAACCAATAAGGTGCAACTAAACGCTGCCATTCTACAGCAACTTCCCAAACTAAAATTAATCTGTATTGCAGCCACTGGTACTAACAATGTTGACCTTAACGCAGCCTCACAATTAGGCATCATAGTTAAAAATGTCAGTGGTTACGCTAGCGCCTCTTTGAGCCAATATGTGTTCGCTCAAATGCTAGAGTATTTTAATCGAACCAGTCATCACAATCACAATACCCGCCAAGGCTTATGGCAAAAAAGTGACACGTTTTGTCATCATGGAAATGGCTGGAATGAACTCAGCGGCAAAACTTTGGGCATTATTGGTTATGGTAATTTAGGTCAAACCGTTGCTAACATAGCTGAAGCATTTGGAATGCACTTACTCATTGCCGAGCGTCCCCAGTCCAACATTATTCGTTCTGGCAGGCACAGTTTTGAACAGGTATTAATCCAAGCTGATGTACTCAGTTTACATTGTCCGCAAACCCCAGAAACAGAAAACTTAATCAACACTCACACATTAAGACAAATGAAACCCAGTGCAATGTTAATCAATACTGCTCGAGGTGCCATAGTCAATAGTAATGACTTACTGATTGCATTAAAAACGAATCAAATTGCTTATGCCGTATTAGATGTTTTAGAGCAGGAACCACCAGCAGCAGATCATGTTTTGCTAAAGGCTATTGCAGACAATCAATCTAGCCCAATCAAAAACAAGCTAAAGATTACCGCACACATTGCATGGGCAAGTTTTGAGGCACAACAAAAGTTACTTGATTTAGTCGCAGCTAACATTGCCTCATTTAAAGCAGCGGCAATAAAAATGTGATGATGTAGACATCCTTAATCACTATTTACCAATGTCGAGAACGTAAATCAATCAATGTCAGTTTTGATGTTTCTCTAGGCCTAAATATCACTAGAGTTAAGGTTAAAAACAGCCACCACCCCGCTAAACTGCCCCCACCACTGCCATCACTGTTATTTGGCGTATCAGGGCCCGTTGGTGTGTCGTTGGCATCATTAGGATCTGTACCTGCCTCGAATTCTACTAAATTACTGCTACCATCATTATCCGCATCTTGCTGGGCATCACTGGAGTCAAGAGAATTAAAATGGTTAGCCATTTCATAACTATCAGGTAAGTTATCGTTGTCGTCGTCAGTATCAGCATTGTTACCCGTACCGTCATTATCGGTATCGACACTTTCTGTACTATCCAAGGGGAAAGCATCGTCAAGATTGTTGACTAAGTCACCATCTGAATCATGTTCTCCCTGAACGCGAAACTCATCTTGAGGTAATCCGGCAAACACTAAGCTTACAGGATGATCTAAGCCACCCGCGCCAGCTTGTATAAATACACCAAGAAAGTTACCAGTCTGGCCATCATATTTGAGCACTTCATTAGTATCACCACTACAAATATAAATATTCTCGTCAGGCCCCATAGTTAAGCAGCTTGACTTACCCAGCCCACCGCTACCCGCACTCACAAATTGACCTACAAAGTTTCCATTGTTATCAAATTTACTGAGGTCTTCGCTACCCGCATTAGTTACGTATATGTTGTCGGCGCTGTCTAAAGCCAAGTGTTCGGGTTTGTTTAAGCCTTGATCGCTAAAAATTTGAGGCGATGCGGTTAAATTAGCTAAATTGAATACCAATAAACTATTAGTACTCCTTTGTGCAACGATTAATCGCTTATCGCTTGTCACCACAAAATCTCGCCACACATCAGCATCACTGACTGAATCAGCCTGAATATTACCCGAAGCCGTTAAGTCAAAACGCTGAATACTGCTCCCCCCTAGTCCATTGTTGACCAGGAGTTTCTCGTTAGTTTCAAATGCTAAATGTACTGGAAAATTGCTGCTCAATTCTTGGCGATCAATTACCGTTCTAACTGAATCAGTTTGTCTATCAAAAGCCAGTACGTCGCTAAAAGCTATAAAGAATAATTGCTGCGATTGCGACAGGACCGCGTCTGACCTAAACGAAAAGCCACCAGCAGCCACCTCTAACAAACTTCCGATAAATGCTCCAGTTTGACTGTTAAATCGTAAAATGCTGTCGCTGCCAGCGCTCACAACCCAAGCTTCAGTATCGCTTATTTGAGTCGCTGGATAGTAATCCGCTACACCGTCATTATCATCATCGAGGTCGCTACGATCACCTATGCCGTCAAGGTCGTTGTCTTGAGATTCTTGAAAGTGGTTATCGAGCTGGTCAGAGTTAGCACCAATGCCGTCTGCATCGGCATCCACTGTTTCTGTATGATCGAGGGGTAACGCATCTAAATCATCGACAATACCGTCATTATCGTCATCGGTGTCGGCATTATTTCCAATACCATCTATATCAGTGTCGAACTGTTCGTTGAAATCTTCTGGAAAGCTATCGCTATTATCACCCACGCCATCTAAATCGGTATCGAGGTACTCGCTCGCATCAAAAGGAAATACGTCATCTTTGTCATAAACATTGTCTCCATCAGAATCAATGAGACTAGGCAAAAGAGCAGGCAATTCTGTCTCCGCTACCGCAACACGCAGCGCAGCATTGGTTTTAGAAAAGTGGTTAATAGTGGCAGCATTATTCGCCACAGATATATCACCACAAGGCACGGCCGCACATATCACTTCAGGGTTCGAAAACACTGCGAGACCGAAGTCACGATTAATATCCCCAGTGCCAATGGAGCTCATAATAGTATTAAATTTGCCAGGCACGACTAAAGCACCCGCAGCACTTTCTACTCCCTGCGAAATACCATTTATTTGTTGATGTCCAGCCCCGAAGTTATGACCAATTTCGTGGGTAAAGGTATCAATACAATTTGAGCCACCACTGATACCGACATTGCTGACGTTGACTAAATAATCCAAATCAGGGTTAGGAAACATAGCAATACCGCAAACTTCCCGTTCATTTAAATCGTGGGTGCGGATCATAGACACAACATCAGCCCCATAGGTGTCTCTAAGGCTGGCAATATTATCAAGTGAAGGGTCTGTCACTGTATTCGGGTTACCATCAAGTGCCTCGCGTAACTGATTGAGCGCGACTCGACTTGAAGGGTCAGGGTAATCTACATATTGGCTATGCACGAGACGTAATTGCATGTTAATGCCACTGTCATAAAACGTCTGGTTAGCTTTAAATACCAAATAATTCAGCAAAGTTTGTGTCATTTCATCAGGATAGACATCAACTATGTTCTGAGTAAATAACAACATTACATCAACTACCACCACTTCATCATTTGCAGCGGTGGCGGCAGTGTGAATAGTGTTTTTATGATATGCCGTAAAACGGGGCAACTCCCCGGCAATATCGTCTTGATATATCCCCGTTGTCAGACCCGATAACCCGAGATCGACTACAAATACCTGATCACCACGTTGTTCAATCAATAGATGTTGACCATTACCCACCAGTTCGCCCATACCAGAACTCTCACCTTGGGTATAAATCAGTGACCATTCTTTTTCTGCGCTTTTAAATGAAGCTGAAAATGAAGTTGAAAATGAACCTCTACCTTTGCTAGTTAGTACAGTATGGGCTGGCGTGTTTTTAGTTTTCGCCCCAAAAATTGGCGCACTTTGAGTCAACACACCACTGGTTTCTATTAGATCCTCAACCAGAATATCGATGGAAACTTGTTTTAGATGAAGGGTAAAACGACGGCCACTGATATGTTGATTGTCAGTCAACAAGCTATTGTTTGAAATGGTTTGAGTTTGGATTGATTGTGGTTTTAACGATTTAAAATGAGTAGGTAAAACCTCTGTTTGGCCACTACCCTGTGCCATCTGAGTGACTAGGCAAAACACACCCCCTAACAGGGATAACAAACACTGCTGACAAGACATATATGATTCTTTTAACGTCATACTTTGAAACAACCAAGGGTAAAGGCCACACCTAGTTTATGCAAGGCAACCTAATAAACTGAATTCATAAACAAGCCTACTTGCTCCCCCTACTTCCTATCTACTCCCTTCCCCCTACCTACTATCTCCTATCTACTATCTCCTATCTCCTATCTCCTATCTACTATCTGCTATTTTCTTTCGTCTACCCATTAGTTAAGCGGAGCCAACAAAGTATCCAAAATATCATCGGTTAAACTCAAGTTACCTTGACCCACTTCCTCGGACAAAAGTGCATTGGCAAGCTCAGCTTTTTTCTCTTGGATCTGCAGAATTTTTTCTTCGATGGAGTTTTCGATAATCAATTTATACACAAATACCGGCTTATCTTGACCAATACGGTAAGCTCTATCTGTGGCTTGATTTTCGACAGCCGGATTCCACCAAGGATCAAAATGGATCACGGTATCGGCAGCAGTTAAATTCAATCCCACCCCCCCAGCTTTTAGACTAATCAAAAATACTGGCACTTTACCGGATTGAAATTTATCAACAATTTGCTGGCGATTTTGGCTACTGCCTGTGAGTTTCACGTGGGATATTTTACTCGCAACCAGCTCTTTTTCAATCAACGCTAACATGCTAGTGAATTGCGAAAAAATCAGTACTTTTCGGCCTTCGTCCACCATTTCAGGTAGCGTTTCCATCAAAAATTCTAACTTGGCCGATTGCTGAACTGTTTTAGCACTTGGTAGTGCCAATAATTGTGGATGGTTACAAACCTGTCGCAATTTTAATAATGCATCAAGAATTTCAATTTGGCTGCGTTGTAAGCCCTTTGCCGCAATGATTTCTTTTAAGCGAGAGTCCATAGTTAAACGCACAGATTCATACAACTCAGCTTGCTTACCATCGATTTTTAACGTTTGAATAATAGTGCTTTTCTTAGGCAACTCTTTGGCTATCAGCTCTTTGCTGCGACGCAGTATAAAAGGTTTGATACGTTGATTGAGTATCGTTTTACGCTCGTGGTCATTGTGTTTTTCAATCGGGGTTTTAAATAGGCGCGTAAATTGTTGGTAGCCCGCCAAAAATCCCGGTAATAAGAAATTAAACTGTGCCCAAAATTCACCTAGATGATTTTCCATAGGTGTGCCAGTCAAACATAATTTATGCTCAGCCTTAAGTGTCAACATCTCTTGATAAAGTTTCGTTTTAGGATTTTTAATGTAGTGAGCTTCATCCAAAATTAAATAATAATAATTATGCTGTTGATGTATTTCACTGTCTTTTAGGAGTAACGGATAACTAGTGATCACTATGTCGTATTCATTAAAGTTGTCGAAATGCTCTTGCCTTTTAACGCCATTAATCACTACATAAGACAAATCAGGGGTAAACTTTTGGATTTCTTTAGCCCAGTTAAATATCACACTGGTAGGCGCAATAATTAGACAAGGTGCATTCAATCTACCTTGCTCTTTTTCAAGTAACAAATGACTCAGAGCTTGGATGGTTTTACCTAACCCCATGTCGTCCGCTAAAATGCCATTGAGCTCATACTCTCTTAAAAACTGTAGCCAATTCAAACCTTGATGCTGATATTCTCGTAGTTCAGCCTGCAACGATTGGGGAACAGTTGCAGTTTGAATTGCATCAAAATCTCTTAGTTTTTCGGCCAAATGACGTAATCTATTGGCGCCTTGTGTCACTATTCCTTGATTGTCGAGTTCACTGAGAGTCTGGTGGCTTTGGAAGCGTGATAAACGCATAGTGCCATCGTCCTGCAAAGCACCTGGAATATATAACTCCACAAATTGTTTCAATAAAGGTCGAATACTCTGATAAGACAAAGCAATGAACTTCCCAGCACTTAGCTCAACAAAAACACTATCTTCACTGTCAGCGTAACTATCATCATTCAATAAGATTTCTTTAGGAATTTGGTCCAAGGCACTGAGTAATATAGGAAACGCCGCAACACTCTGACCATCGATATTTAAGTTTAAGCCTAAAGAAAAGAAATCATGCCCCTGCTCTTGTTCAACGTTGGCCTCAAATACACTGTCAGTGCTCAACTCTTGATAGTGAAAACTCTCATCATATTCAACTTGCCATCCTTGTTTCTTTAACTGCGGTAATTGATTATGCAAAAAAGACAAATTAAGTTGTCTGCCTTGTAACACCATCATATAACCACCCTCGAAACTTTTATGGGTGCTCACAGCTTGCAATTGTGCAATGAAATTCCAGGACTTAAGAGACTCTATGATCATCTTTTCAAATGCAAAATCTCGATAGGTGCTTTCTTCCCCTTCTTGTGAAGGCAGTTGATGTTTATTATTTAACGGGCTAACAAGTTGCCCATTATAGGCGAACCATAAAGACAGTTGCGTGTAGTACGCTTGGTTAATATTGGGTGTGGCTAGCCTTATATGCGGAACCGGACGCGTTAAACTGTATTCTTTCTTAAGTTTGGGCTTAGGCAGTTGTTGAGCCACTTCACCTAGAGTCATATCAAGTTTACTCAACACCCAAGGCATTTTTTCTTCTGAAATAGCCGGGCTATCGAGAAACTGCATATCAAATTCGGAATTTAAATTGGTCTCAACTAATCCCAAACAATTAGCTTTGCTGTCGTAATAACTAATAGGCTGGGACTTTATCAATTTAATATCAGCATTACTTTTTTCTAAAACAAGATTAAGTTTGTGCACTGACCTATTATTTTGCCACTGCCAATTTGCTTTTAAGGGCGCCCCCAACGAAATGGGATGATTTAAATCTGCGCCTGTTTGCCAAAAACAGCGCCCAGTATTCACCATCAGTTGCAATAAATCATGATGTTTAATGGCACTGGAATAATGTTGATTTCTGATCATCGCACTAATAATTCGCACATCCTGATCATCCACATAGGGTTGCTTAATCAAGTAGCTATCTAAACTTTCAAAATTTAGGGTACGACTCCAACCTCCATTTTTCTTTAGGTTAGAACTGTTAACTTCGAGTTGTAAATAATCACTTGGGGTATAACTATTTTGCTTAATAAAATATAGCAGCGCTTTTTTTTGCTGAAAAACCAGAGGTTCCACGGTTGCAAACTCATTCAGCCATTCTTGTATCGTATTATTTGAAGCCGAACCTACATGCAAATTTTCAAGATAATGATGAGCTAAAGCCGCAGCATGTTTGCAATCTTTTTTAAGATAACAACTGCAATAAGCTTTGGCGCGATTTGTACCTTCGTCAAATTCAAAACGGGTTAAATACGTTTCATTTAACGCTGACTCACTTCTTACAGTCCCTCTCAATATGTTGTCGTTCAAGGCAGCACTGACAACATAATTCATTTGATAAAGCCTCGCTCCCTTTGACCAAGTTTGGGTGCTTAAAGCTGCTTGCAAGATAGTTTTATTAAACATATTAAATCGAGTACCTGATGCCAAGTTGTAATGATTAGGTGAGGAAACAAGAATAAGAAAAATAATACATCGCTAAACAAGGTATTAATTTAAGTCGAAAATGGCTAACAAGAACTTAATGCTACAAAGCGTCGAGTCTGAGAACCTAGGTTGAGTTTCTTGTACTTTATTTTTAGAACCCAACAATGAGTTAACCACACTCCGACATTTATTTTTACACATATAAATTGCTGATGGAAGTCAGGCCGCGGCGCAATATGCTAATTCGCGCAGCTAAACTAGCGTGTCTAAATATTAACCTATTCCATCTTAGTGGATATTACTATACTCTTTTTCGCTCGGGTTAATTAACGAAAAGGAATCAAGATGGCTCAACAACTCACAATGGCAGATTTTGCTGCTATGTCGGAACTTTCAAAAGCCCGACGTATGGCGATGCAAAACATGTTTGGCGGTACAAAGCTGGTTTTTGGCAATATTGAAAAGGCCAAAACGGCTAAGTCTCTGTTGCAGTCAGGAAAAAAAATTAAGAAAAGCGCCGACAAAGTCAAAAATGCCACACATTCAGGTGGTGGCTTTGCAGCGCAACAAATGCAAACGGTGGCAAAAGAATTCATAAAAACTTGTGCCGATGTAGACAACATAGAAGACATTGTCGAAGCATTGACCTCGGAAATCCTAAGTGAGTTAATATCAGAAATCATCCCTTTTATTAGTGTTGCCGCAAGCGCCTTAAAAACAGCCAAAGCCGCGAAAGCCGTGGCTACCGATGCCAAAGCGCTGTATCAAAGTCGCACGCAAAAAAATGGGTTCCGTGCAGGTGACCCTTTGGCCGCGGCAGAAGCCATTATTGTCCTAATAAAACGCGACTTAGCCAAGGACTCTATCAACCTGACCAGACACAGTGCTGCCACTGGAGGAAAAATTGCTGGTCTAGTACTAGATGGCGGCACGGCCACGACAGCAGCGATTGGCATGTGTAATGCTGTTGCGGCCTTAGGTATGGAATTATTTGCCCTAGGCTTAGAAATCAAAGAAATGCAGGCTGGAAATAAACGTCTTAGCAGTCCTTCCACTCTAGATTTAACGGTATTCAATGAGTGTCCCATACTCGGTTGTTATTTTTTAACCTGCGCAGACACATCAACAGTAGCCAACTTCTTTATCGCTGACATTGGGATCCCGGGATGGATGGACAAAGTAGAAGAAATTAAGAAAAAGAAAATGGACCCAATGCTCAAACTTGCCACCAAAGACATTGAAAAATCACGACTACAACTAAGCGGATTACAAAGTAATAAAGGCACCCACAGCAAAAAAGGATTCTTCGCCAAGAAAAAAAGCAGTGCAATGAAATTTATCGGTTTGGGGTAACCTCACTCCCAATCTTAAGTTTTCAACGTAGTAATGAATGTAGAAAGGGTCTGCATTCATTACGCCAGATTATTTAGCCCCTCGTTTTTTGCACCAATATCAATTGAAAAAACGTTTCGAATGAATAAAAGCCTCTAAACTTAACTCACTACGCCAGCAAAAGTTCCATAGATGTCTACACTCATCGCCCTGACTTTGAAAAATCAATAAGCAATTCCCTCGCCACTCCTTTATAATCCCCACAATTCCCAAGCCAACGATTAAACAAGGCTTAATCATACATGTTTGAACAACTAGAACTAGACGATGACCTAATCCACGCGGTGACGGATTTAGGGTATAAAACCCCCACCAGCATTCAGGCTCAGGTCATTCCAGAGGCAATGAATGGCAAAGACATTTTGGCCTCTGCCCCTACTGGTACAGGTAAAACAGCTGCCTTTTTATTGCCGGCTTGCCAGTTTTTGTTGGATTACCCCCGACGCCAACCTGGTTCGACACGGATTTTAATCCTAACTCCCACCCGCGAATTGGCATTACAAATTTTCGAGCAAGCAAAAGCAATATGTAAATACCTACCTCATATTACGTGTGGGGTAATTACTGGTGGTATTAATTACGGTACAGATCGAGACTTACTTGAGAAAAATCTGGATATTTTGGTCGCAACGCCAGGCCGCCTATTTGAACATATCGAAAAAGAAAGTTTTGATTGCCGCGATATTGAATGCCTGATTTTAGATGAAGCAGATCGTATGTTAGATATGGGGTTTTCAGCCGTTGTTAACCAAATAGCCGCAGAAGCACGCTGGCGCAAACAAACTATGCTGTTTTCGGCCACATTAGAAGGTACTGGCATTACCCGTTTTTCTGACGAGTTGTTGAATGAGCCAGTTAAGTTAGAAGCAGATTCGAGTCGCAAAGAAAAAGGCGTGATCCATCAGTGGCTCCACTTGGCGGATAACGCTAAACATAAACTGGACTTATTAACCTACCTCTTACAAAACCAAGTCGAGACAGCAATTGTCTTTGTCAAAACTCGAGAACGTTTAGCTTCGCTGGTTGGTCAATTGCAATCCGTCGATATCGACTGTTGTTGGTTGCAGGGCGAAATGCCGCAAGATAAACGTAATGAAGCCATGGAGCGGTTTCGCAGCGGTGAAGTAAAAATACTAATTGCGACTGACGTCGCGGCAAGAGGTATAGACGTAGAGAACATTAGCCATGTGATCAACTATGATATGCCACGCACTGCTGACGTCTACGTACATCGAATTGGTCGCACTGGACGTGCAGGTAATAAAGGCACGGCAATTTCATTGGTTGAGGCCCATGACATAGCTGTGGTACCCAAAATTGAGCGTTATACCAAACAAGCCCTTAAACGTCGGGTCATTGCCGAGCTTCGTCCACAAAATAAAGAAGCTAAACCACCCACTAAGAAAAAAGTCAGTAATAAAACTAAAAAGGCGGTTCTTAAGGCGAAACGTACCGCTAAAATCAAAAGTCGTAAAAAGAAAGGGCGAGGACCCAAAGCCTAAATGCTCGATTATAAAAGTGTAAATAAAGTCGTTCTGGCAACGGGCAATCAAGGTAAAGTTAAAGAGTTGGCTCGCATGTTGACTGACTTAGCGATTGAAGTCGTGCCGCAAAGCGAATTTTCAGTGAGTGACGTGGCCGAAACAGGCACAACTTTTATTGAAAACGCCATTATCAAGGCTCGTCATGCGGCTAAAGAAACAGGTCTTCCGGCCATTGCTGATGATTCTGGTTTAGCTGTGGATGTATTGGGTGGCGCTCCTGGAGTGTATTCCGCTCGGTATTCTGGCGAGCATGCTTCAGACCAAAGCAACATCATCAAGTTACTTGAGGTCATGTCGACGGTTCCAAAAGATAAACGTCAAGCCAAGTTTTTATGTGTGCTGGTGTTTATGCGCCATGCAGATGATCCCACTCCTATTATTTGTCAAGGTGAATGGCTTGGGGAAATCACTACTGAGCAGCACGGTGAAAACGGTTTTGGTTACGATCCGATATTTTGGGTCGCTGAACAAAACTGTAGTTCGGCGCAATTGTCTGCGGAACAAAAAAATGCCTTAAGTCATCGTGGAAGGGCATTAAAACTACTTTTGGCTCAATTAAAAAGTAAAATTGGTTAACGCCTTGTCAGCACCTATCACCCTAAAATTGCCTCCCCTAGCCTTGTATATTCATATTCCTTGGTGTGTGCAAAAGTGTCCTTATTGTGATTTTAACTCTCACGGACAAAAACAGCAGCAATTGCCAGAAACAGAATACGTTAGCCACTTGTTAGATGATTTATCTGAAGATGCAAAATTGGTAGGTGACCGAGCCATTCACAGTATTTTTATTGGTGGTGGCACCCCAAGTTTATTTTCAGCACAATCCATTAAAGCTCTTTTAGAGGGAGTCAAACAAAGGGTTAATCTCCTAGCTGATGCCGAAATCACTATGGAAGCGAATCCCGGCACAGTAGAAAGCCAACGTTTTGCGGATTATGTCAAAGCTGGCATCACCCGAATATCCATAGGTGTACAAAGTTTTCAACCAGAAAAATTATCCGCGCTTGGACGTATTCATGACGAAAATCAGGCACTTAAAGCCGCCACTTTGGCTAAAAGCATCAACCTAAACAGTTTTAATCTTGATTTAATGCACGGCTTACCTAAGCAGTCTTTAAATGATGCCTTGTTTGATCTAAACACCGCTATTAGTCAAAAACCGCCACACCTTTCTTGGTATCAATTGACCATAGAACCCAATACCCAATTTCATTCTAAACCGCCTAAATTACCTGAAGATGAATTGTTATGGGACATTCAAGAGCAAGGTGATGCTTTGCTTAAACAAGCAGGATTCGAACAATACGAAATATCTGCATACAGTCAACCAGGACAGCAATGTCAGCATAATTTAAATTATTGGCGTTTTGGTGATTACTTAGGCATAGGTTGTGGTGCCCATGGTAAAATCACTATGGCTGACAAAAATCAAATAATTCGCACCGTTAAAGTCAAACACCCCAAAGGTTATATGGATTTAACCCGCAGTTATATTAGCGATAACAAAGTGGTGCCAAAGGAAGATTTGCCCTTTGAGTTTTTCATGAATCGTTTTCGTTTACTTGAACCCTGCCCTAAGTCAGATTATCCAGACTTCACTGGTTTACCCTTAGACAATAAAACGCAACAAAATCTACAAACCGCCATCACCCGTGGATTATTAATTGAGACTAGCGACCAGTGGCAAGTTACACCTTTAGGTAGGCGTTATTTAAATTCGTTACTTGAAATGATGCTTTAACGGCTCTGAGCTAATAGCAATTTTGGCAATCATCTAGTACTAACTGATTAATGATTTTAAACTAACTCAATGTTGTTGCTTAGCGCGCCACTCACCCGGTGCGACGCCAATGTAACGTTTAAAGGCTTTCTGAAAAGCAGCATCTGAACTATAACCAATATGCTCAGCGACTTGCACTATGCTCATGCCTTCAGCCAACAACTTTGTGGCGCTCTGCATTCTCCAGCGGTTTATGTATTGAATAGGAGGTTGTCCGACAAGCTGATTAAATCGCTCCGCCAATGATGAGCGAGACATACCGCATTCTTTGGCGAGTAATTCTAGGGTCCATTTTTTGAATGGTGCTTGATGAATTAATATCAAAGCCTTACCTACCAGCTCATCTCGCATCGCAGCCAGCCAACTATAATCTTGCTTATCATGACTATTTTCCATGTGTTGCCGCAAGGCTTGGGTAAATATAAGCTCACTTAGCTTAGTGACAATGTTTTTAGCTCCATCACTGCTATTACTCATTTCATCTAAAGTTGAAATCAGCAATTGCTTCATTAACCCATCGTTGCTCATATGTTCTTTTACCACCAGAATTTCTGGCAGTGTCTTTAAAAGTGGGTTTAAGGGTTTTGCATTAAAACCGATATAGCCACAAACCAGTTTTGCGCGCTCTCCTTCCTCACCAATTTTTACAGCAGTAAATGGGTGTTGTTTGGCGGCCGTTTGTTGATAAAAACTCACTTCAACAGGGGTTCCGTTCCAATCGTTGAGGTTTGACGTCAAAACATGACTCGACCCCATTGGAAACATAACCACATCGCCTGATTCAAGTCTTAGAGGGGCTGAAACTTCGTTAGAAGATTTTGCCCAGCCACCGCCGTCTAACATAATGTGAAAGGGAATAACGTGCTCTAAATCGGGCAACATATACCCACCAATGACGTTCATGGGAGGGTTCACTAATACCCAAGGCTGGCCAGCTTCCACTTCAAAGTACAAGGCCCCCTTTATGTGAATAGTATCGAGCACATCAGACAATACATCCATATCACTTATCCTTAGGTGGCTAGAGTTTATAAAGAATAGAAAATTAACTCTGAGAGTGTAGTGCAAAAAATGGACGATTGGACATTAAATAAAGCAGATTGGTTATTAACTTATCGGTTGTTATAAACCAAGATAAAAGCAGTTTTTGATACTTAGCAAGCCAAGTTGTTTTGCAAACTGCAAATTGCCGTAGCCTTGGCAGAGTATTATTTAAGAGTAAAAAGCGAGTTTAACCACGGGCTAACGACCTTAAAGGGAAATCAATAGGAGCACGACTTAAATGAATACAATACGTTTTCAGAAAATGGATGATACAACAGTAGAAATAGATAAACGCGACATAAACAAACACCTATCGGGTGAAATAATCGAGCCTAGCTCACAAAACTATGACCAAACGCGCGCCTTATGGAATGGCATGATAGATATCTTGCCTAGCTTAATTGTAAAAGTAAGCAATGAACAAGATGTCGTCAACGCCGTCAACTTCGCTCGCACCCACGGTATTTTGTTAGCAATAAAATCTGGTGGCCATAACATTGCAGGTAAGGCCTTAGTGGATGGTGGTCTGGTGATTGATTTTAGCTCTATGACTGATGTCGAGATTAACCAAGCACAACAGACTGTAAAGGTAAGGCCCGGAGCCACCTTGGCTGACCTTGACAAAGCCACTCAGCGATTTGGCTTAGTTGTGCCAACGGGTATTAATTCAACCACGGGAGTTGCCGGCTTGACCTTAGGTGGCGGTTTTGGCTGGACAACGCGTAAATTCGGTTTAACGATTGACAGCTTGCGCAGCGCCAAGTTGGTTCTCGCATCGGGTGAATTACTTGACGTCAATGCCACTGAGAATTCAGATCTTTTCTGGGCGATCCGCGGCGGTAGTAGCAATTTTGGCGTAGTAACCGAATTTGAATTCAATTTACACAAGGCTGGCCCAGAAGTTTTAGCCGGAATGGTAGTGCACCCTTTTGCCGATGTAAAAAATGTACTCACTCAATACCAAGCAGCCATTAATAGTAGTCCTGACGAGTTGACCTGTTGGGTAGTCATACGCAAAGCCCCTCCATTGCCTTTTCTACCAGAACAATGGCACGGCAAAGAAGTGCTAGTGTTAGCTATGTGTTATACCGGTGATATCCCTAAAGGCCAAGAGACAACCGCAAAAATTAGGAATATAGGCCAGCCAATTGCAGAGGCTATTGGCCCTATGCCTTTTGTAAATTGGCAAGCCGCTTTTGATCCACTGTTAACTGAAGGTGCTCGAAATTATTGGAAAAGTCATGATCTTGCGATGATAAACGACGCTGTCATATCGCAAATTGAAAACGCAATACAGACCTTGCCCAGCGATGAATGTGAAATTTTCTTAGCGCATTTAAGCGGCGCTATGACCAAAGTAGCCCCGCAAGACACTCCTTGGTTGAATCGTGAAACACACTTCACCTTGAATGTGCATACCCGTTGGAGAGATCCCAAAGATGACGAACTTTGTCGACAGTGGGCAAGACAATTACATGCGAATCTAACACCGCATTCAATGGGCAGTATTTATGTTAATTTTATTCCAGACGGTGATGAAAACTGCATGGCAGAGGCTTATGGCGCAAACTTTGCTCGACTAAAAAGCATTAAACAGCAGTTTGATCCCGGCAATCTATTTAGGATTAATCACAATATCGTGCCTTAGCTTTCTCAATATGGCGGGTAGCTATACAGAATTGCTATAACGAATGGTCGCAATTGACTGCAGACTGTTAGATGAACTCTACGTGATGACTTTGATTACGCTCTTTCGCTGCAAAGAGCTATTCCTGCATATATGCATTGGTGCCGGTTTCCAATACATTGTACGCTTGCAATTCTTTAATCGAGGCTCTCAGTCTATCTTCTGACTTGTCTAATTCTTTGAATTTATTACAAAACCATTGAGCTTTGAGTTTTAGGCTTTCTGCTTTAGGCCCAACACTTTGACCTAGTCCTTCGCCCATCGTTTCTAACTGCTCAGCTATTGCGGCAATTTTTTCTTCACTATCCTCACCATTGGATACCAACCCACCAATGGCCGATAAGATACCACCCACAGAAGTGCTCATCGCTTCTTCAATTTGTTCTTCTAACTCCTGATCAACCAAGTCATTCACTTGTTCAAGCTTACCGGGCCCCATGTAGAAATTATCATTGGCGCGAATAAACTTTTCTTTCACACTAAGTTGAACACGCTCGAGAGATTTTTGAAGTTTCTTGCGACTGGCGTCGTCCTTAACCAATCCACCGTACACTTGTTCAATCGTTTCTATCGCAAGCTCAACACCTTCATTGGCTAAAAGAATCATTTTAGGTACAACTTGATGAATACCTGCAGAAAGCTCGGTCAGTTCTTGCTCTTGTTGAGCATCTAACTCAATCCAATTACCTTGAACTATCAGTTGAGCAGGGTGATTAATCTGATAAACAGACCGACCACCTTCACTGATCACTCTTATCTGCTGTTTACTCACAACAACGCCGTAATTCAGTGAAACTTCACAATTAGACGCTCCATGAACCATAGGGCTTGTCATAAACAATATAAAAATCAAGTAACGCATATAAACTCGAGAATTGTAAATTGGATACCAGTTTGCCTTTAAACTGAGTAAAAGCAATAAGAGATCAGATAGGACAAACAAAACTCGCGTTAATCTGCAGTTTTGACCAGTCGCGTGAAAACAAAACGGCTTTTATCTTTAAGAGAATTACTGCTATTAAAAAACGCGATGACCCACGCTCGTTTGGGATCCGCAACGGAAGGAGTAGAAGTCCAATAGTCGTCAGAATAGGTATTGGGGAAAAACAACTCATTAATGGCAGGGCGCACACAACCTCGCTCGGTTAAACTGGCTAATTCTTTCATATTCGGTACCCGCCAGCCCTGTTGCCCGGCGTATTCATACCCATGAGCGGCTTGCAACGCTTGTTGCCACGTCAGCTCATTGGCATCCCCAGTACAAGTTTGGTTTTCCCAGACTTGCCCTAAACTGCAGCGCATCCACACGAGTCCCAAAGACTCGTCGGTTACCGTGCCATCCGCATTATCGACAAACTCATTTACTGTTGAGTCGACATCAAAATTTGGAAGGCAAGTTTGGCTTACCGCCATATAAGAAACAAAAAAACAAACTAAACCCAATATTCTCATAAAGTAATTCTCATATAGTCTCTCGCATATTATCGCCCTGCCCTGACTAACCGCACTCGAGCCGCTGTCGATTTGTTTAGGAAATTATCATTACCCGACGAAAAATCTATCGCCCAGGCATTCTGAGCTTGCTCGTTGATAAAACCATCGGCGCTTGAATCTCGAGTCCAATACCACACAGGAGCAGTTAACGAATCAGTAGTATGTGGAAAATAATTAGCATCAATCATTGGCGCATTAGCCTGCCCTAAATGTAATATGGATAATAATTCGTTATGAGTCGGCAACCGCCAATCTCTGAAGTTACATAATCCTTGGGAGTTCACTTCAGCTATAAAAGCTTGGGTGTTGCAACTGCTCAGAGAACAACTTGCCCCTAAACCACTCGCATCCCCATCGGCCATTTCTTCATCATCGATTTGGTACCAAGAATAGCTGGATTGACTGCTGTGTAGCGTAGAACTGAACGCATCGGTTTTTGACTCCCAAATCAAGCCAGTTATATTATCTCGAACACAACTCCAAGCAGCACTTTCATCATCCACTTCGTCACCGATATCATCTAGCCTTGTAAAATCAAAACCTTGATCTCCCCTGCCGGCTTTTTCAGATAAACCATTTGCATGAATGATGTCCTGGCCTCGTTGACCATCTTGCCCCGGATAGTCAGCTTGATACTGACTTAATATTTGTGTGTCATTGCCTTGTAAAATCACCCCTGTATCGTTCAACGGTTGGATAGGTAGTGGCTTAACGGTTACAGTAATGTTGTCGTCAACTACATTCCCTAGTGCGTCTGTGACTCTTAAAGTAAATGTCACTACTTCCGTTGTGGTTACCGCAGGAGCAATGGCCACAGTTTGCAGAGCATTGATATTTTCTATTTGCGGATCCCTTTCAGAGTCATTCAACCAGTTTGCGACTAACGGCTCAGACGTAGAAACTGTCGTACTCGCGGTACCGTTTAAGTTAATACTTTCACCACTAAATACCTGGTGATTGGTGCCCGCATTCACTTGAGGTAATGTATCTGCTGCACTTTGGATAGTTAGAGTAACCGATTCAACGTCTTGCGCCCCCTCTTCGTCAGTCACCGTCACTGATATAGTCACTGAGTTTTCTTCACTTAAAATAGGAGTAATAAAAGCTAAGCTATCACCTTGCAAACTAATACCAGACAAAACCGAATCACCGGCAGTTTGTTGCCATAAGTATGCCGTAATGGGGTCATTCACAGCAGTGCTATCAATATCAGTGCTGCCAGAAGCATCTAAAGTAACTTCAAATCCTGCGGGAAATTGGTTGTTAGCTAAATCTTCAACTTGTGTTACTTGTATTTGTGCCGATGGAGGATTGTTTACTGGGTTAACCTGATACTCCACTGAATCGCTGCCCTTATTGCCATTTGCATCAGTCACTTCCAAAGTAAAAGTGTAAGTTAGGATACGGGTAGTGATCGGTGCCGTAAAACTAGCAGTCGCTAGGCTAGTATCCTCATGAGTAATCGTGATATTGGGCGTGACCGTCCAGCTGTAGGTTAACGCTTCGCTTTCCCCAGTTGCCAGCGCGTCTAAAGTGACGGTGATTTGTTCATCAACAGATTGATCAGCGCCGGCATTGACCAACACACTTGGTGTAGCGGTGTTAGAGTCGTTCTCGAGTTTACTTCCCGAACACCCTGCTAAACATACACCGAGAACCAAAGCTGTCAAAAGGGATGGATAGATAGGCATAATAATAGACAAACGTTTATCTTCTTAAACAATTTAATGTTTAACACCAAGCAGTTACTGTGCCACTCGTACGCCGTAAATTTGGCATTTCAACAATTTTCCGACTTAAATGAGTGATGCAAGCGGGTTAACTCAAGCGAACAACCAGAAAAATAGAGGTAGTAAGATAGCCGTAATAATACCGTTAACGCATAACGCCATAGTTGAAAAAGCCCCCGCTTTGGCATCGATTTGATGGGCTCTCGCCGTACCAATTGCATGGGAAACGGTTCCGAGTGCCAATCCCTTAGCTCTTGAATCATCGCAGCGAGTCAACTTAAAAACCACTTGGCTAAAAATCACACCTAAAATACCCGTTACGACAACTACACCCGCGGCAAGCTCTGGAATCCCTCCAATAATATCCGTGGTATCCACTGCTAACGGCGTTGTTATTGACTTAGTCAGTACAGACAATTGAACCGAGCCCGAAAAATCAAATAAAGCTATCCAGCCAAGTGCCAACAAAGGAGCAATACATCCACCAATAATAATCACCAACATGCCTTTATTCCCCGCCGCAACTATGACTCTAATTTGCTGATATAGAGGGATTGCTAACGCCACTGTAGCTGGGCCTAGCATCCAACTTATAGGGTGTACAAATAGTTGATAATCCTGCAACGAAGTAGTACTTACAGCGATCATGGCAGCAATCAGAATTGCACCAATTACTATGGGGTGAAACAATAAATTGTATGAAAATCCCTTAAAAATCCAGACGGCTAATAAATAAGCAAACAACGTAAGCGCTAACCATATAAGTTGCTCAATTGAAATCAGCTGGGTGAGGAATTGCCAGTCCACTACCTATGATCGTCCTGCGGCGCAGTGTTTTTTGTGCCTTTAAATAAACGCTGCCCTAACCATGATGTGATGCACAAACTAATAAAAGTACTGGCAATAATAGCCAACAAAAACAACCATAATTTGCTGCCTAATTGTTCTGCGTAAAACCAAGCAGCGATTAGCGGAGGAATAAAAAAGAAAGACAAATGTCTGAGTAAAAACTGACTGACTTTTTCTAAGGCTGTAGGCACTCGCCCTAACAAAAGTAACCCAAAGAATAATAATAAAAGCCCCAATAATGAGGCGGGCAAAGCGATATAGTGGCTTAATCTATTTCCTAACAACAAAAACAATATGAGCGTAATAAAAGCCAGCACCGATTCAATAATATGTCTTTTTGGCATGACGCAGCTCTGGCAGTTTGGCAGGGTTAGCTGCCGGTTTTAACATCTTCTAAGTGATATTTTTCAATCAACGAATACAAAGTGGGTCGAGTTACTCCTAAAAGCTCAGCCGTCTTAGACATATTTTGTTCCGCGACCAAATAGGCATTACGTATTGCTCGACTTTCTGCATGCTCTCTGACTTCTCGTAAATTGAGGGTGTCAATACTGGGACCGTCATCTTGATATACTAGACTTAAGTCCTCAGCTTGAATGTGGCTTCCCTCTGCCATAATTACCGCAGATTTGAGTTTATTCTGTAGCTCGCGAATATTACCCGGCCACTTATGTTGTTTCATGGCTTTAATTGCGGTCTCGCTAAAACCTTTTAGTTTGGTATTAAATTCTTCGTTATATTGCACCAAAAATGTTTTGGCTAATAACACAACGTCGTTATCTCGCTGTCTAAGCGGAGGGATCAGAATACTGATTTCTCCTACACGATAAAACAAATCTTCTCGAAAGGTCTGCTCAGCCACCATGGCTGGAATATCTCGATGTGTGGCGCAAATCACCCTAATATTAACCGGTATTTCAGAACGTCCACCTACTCGCTCAATCACTCGTTCTTGCAAAAACCTTAACATTTTAGCTTGCAGCCCTATTGGCATATCACCGATTTCATCCAAAAACAGGGTACCGTCTTGCGCCGTTTCTATTTTGCCGGGAGTAGTTTTATTTGCCCCAGTAAACGCGCCTTTTTCATATCCAAATAATTCACTTTCAAGCAAGTTTTCTGGAATTGAGGCACAGTTAATGGCAACAAAAGGTTTATCTTTGCGTAAGCTATGCTCGTGAATACTGCGAGCAAAGACTTCCTTACCCGTACCACTTTCTCCTAGCAACAAGGTACTAATATCGGTTTGTGCAATACGTTCAGCTTTTCTACTTGCGACTAAGATCCCTTCACTTTGACCGATGATTTTGTCCATCGACGGCGCCAATTCTGCTAAATGGCGATTTTCCATTTCTAAATCAAAAAGGTTAATGGCGCGGCTGACTAAAATTTGAATGGTTTCTGAATCAATTGGCTTTTGATAAAAATCATAAGCACCTAAATTCACTGCTTTTAACGCATTTTTTTTATCGTTATTTCCGGTGACTACTATGACTTTAGTTTGCGGAGCTAACGCTAGGATTTCTTCTAGAGTAGCTAATCCTTCTGAGGCATTGCTTGGGTCAGGTGGAAGGCCTAAATCTAAGGTGACAACCTTAGGTTCAAAGCGACGCAATTGCGCGATAGCTGAGGTGCGATCTTCTGCAAAAATAACTTCGTAGCCTGAAAAGCTCCACTTTAATTGTTTTTGGATCCCTAAATCGTCATCGACGACCAAAATCTTATCCATGTGTTAAAACCCTTAGCTTGTTGGTATACGTAATGTAAAAGTTGTACCTTGTTGTTGTTTACTTTGTACCAGTAACTGCCCACCTATTTTTTCTAAAAAGGCTTTAGCATCAAATGCACCGATGCCCATTCCGGCATTGCCTTTAGTGGTATCAAATGGTTTAAACAGGCGCCTATTAATAAAATCTTCGCTCATACCGCAACCCGTGTCCACAATATTGATCAACATATGCTTTTCATCAACAGATAATTCTATATCTATCTCCACTCTACCATTATCATCGGTTGCTTGTTGAGCATTACTCACTAAGTGATAGATAACATTACTGAATTTATCTTTATCCAATACCACTGGCACCTCACTGTCCACTTGCACCTTAGGTGCTGGTAAATAAGAGCCACATCGCTGATCAACTACTTGCTGCACACACTCATATAAGCTAACTAAGCTATCAGCGCCATCTTGCAATGCATTTTTTTCAGTTAATTGATACAGCATTTTATCCATTCTTGCCTTGGTATGTTCCAAAGTCTCAAAGGTATCCTCAATAAATTCAGGATTGTGTTTATGCTGTTCAGCATTCGACAAAATCAGATCTATTTGTGCCAAGACGTTTTTTAGGTCATGTACAATAAATGCAGACATCCGAGTGAAGGCTGCAAATTGGGCGTTTTCTGCTAATTCTTGTGCTGCCCGATGATGAAACAAAAAATTGGAAATTTGCGCGTTGACGGCTGTTAAATAATCTCGTAGTTCCCAATTGAGTTTTTTGCTGGTGTTGTCAGAACCTTGCATCACCACCATTCCCCAAAATTCTTCATCATCATAAATAGGGACAGCCAGTTGAAACGAGACGCCGTTTAGCAGGCCATGATTCACTTTTAGCTCTTCATACACGTAGGGCTGGGTTCTAAGTTCTTCAACGTCAATGATCCAATTTTTATTGTTAAAAAACCCCGCAAATTCCAATAATACTGCATGTTCATCTTCATTCAATTGCGATTTATCTATATTCGCGAGAACTCTCAATTCTCCATTTTGAACTTGAATAAGACAGCCTGTTTGGTAATCAATCGCTTGGGTTAAACCACGTAAAGCGGTTTCATAAACGTTGTCCTCTGACTCTTTGGTATTGAGAAAATGTGTTAACTTTAACCATTCGTAGCGATAATCAAATTGGTTAGCAAAAAAGTGCTTAGTAATAAATACCTTGATTTTGGTACGAAAACTCATTGAAAGAAACAAGGTCACTAATAATGCTAACGACAAGGCTATCAACACTACTTGGATGGTTGCTCCCCATTCCCCTCCTAAATATTTAACCGCATAACCAAGCAAAGCCATGATAAATAAATAGCCACCAGCTACCATTAGTAAGGTGCTATGCATCACTACATCTCTAGAGATATAGATTTCTACTCCCCAATTTTCGACTCTCCTGATAGCCAATACCAAAAAAGGGATCATCGCAGAATAGATGTAACCTCTGGCCGCAATGTAATTAATATGTATTTGTTCAACCATCAAAGCATTTGCAAAGGTGACAAATTCAAACACACTAATAACAGCCAAATACAATATTAATGGTTTTAATGCCCACCTATTTTCACCCGCCTGACGGTATATAACCTCGAGTAAAACCAAGACTTCTAGAGCAATAACCGTTTGCAGTAGAAACTTCCATGACTCTTTGTCGACTCCCAGATACGGCATGGCAATGGCGGTAATCGGTAGGCTTAAAATGAACCACGTCTCTTTGCGAGATAAGACTTCGATAATATTGGTAAACTTATCCTTTAAACATGTCGCTAAAAAAAGCAGCCAAAAAAAACTTTTAAGGTTATCAAAGAGTAACAACCTTTCCACTGGAAGCTGGGCAAACATGAACGGAGCAACAGACCATAAACAGGTTGCTCCAGTAGCTAGAATTAATAAATACTTTGCTAATCCAGACTTGCGAACTGTTAACAACAGTAATAACAGAAAGGCATAACCTATTGTACTGATTGCGTATCCAACAGTTGCTATCATCATCAGCTCTTTATTGTTTTTTTAATACTAAGCTGCCAATTGAATAGCCAGCACCAAAGGAACATAACAAACCAATATCACCCGATTGCAAGTCTAGGTGATGAAGGTGAAACGCAATAATTGAGCCTGCTGAAGCGGTATTGGCAAAGGTATCTAACACTATTGGTGCTTCCTGAAGAGTCGGCTGTCTATCAAGCAGTTTACGGCTAATCAATGTATTCATGTTAATATTAGCTTGGTGCAACCACCACCGTGAAACGTTATCAGCGCCGAGTTGGTGACGCTGCAAATGTTCAGAAATATGTTCGACAGCCATAGGACATACCTCTTTAAATACCTTACGTCCCTCTTGATGAAAAAGGTTTTCGGCTGCAAAGGGATCAACATCATTAGCATGGCTAACATAGCCAAAATTGGAACGAATATTATTGGAATATTGCGTCACCGCTTTGGTGCTCAAAATCTCAAAACGATGCGCAGAGTCCGCAGTCGCTGAGTTTTCAATTACCATAGCCGTTGCCACGTCACCAAAAATAAAATGGCTGTCTCTGTCGCAAAAATTAATCTGTGGTGTAGTCAATTCAGGATTGATTACTAACACTCTTTTCGCAGTGCCAGCGGCAATCATTTCGTAGGCTCGATGCAACGCAAAAGTGGCCGCAGAACAAGCGACTAGCATGTCAAACGCAAACCCTTGAATACCTAAGGCCCCTTGCACTTCGATTGCTAAGGCTGGATATGAGCGCTGTGTATAGGCACAAGACACAATGACTGCGTCTATGTCAGCTGCGGTCTTATTAGCGGACTTTAATGCTTTTTTAGCCGCATGGATTGCCATTTCTGCTTGATCAGATAATTGCTCTTCGCTGCGCACCGGAATTCTGGGCCGCATTCTATCTATGTCTAATATCCCGTCTTTCACATAAACATGACGACTTTTTATTCCTGAGGCTTTTTCAATAAATTCAGCACTTGAGAGGGGTTTGGAGTCGAGCTCTCCTTTTTCTATTGCTATTTCATGTTGCTGATTAAACCGAGTGGCATAAGCGTTATATGCAGTTACTAGTTCTTCATTACTAATACTATGGGCCGGTTTCCACAAACCAGAACCGCTAATTACTACAGTAGATGTCATGTAAAGTCCTAACTAAGGGATATAAGATCACATATCAATATGCGACTAAGATCTAGTTAGCTTATCGGTTTGTAATAAAAAAGTCAGCCTGAAGCTGACTTTTTGAATTAATAAGTCAATTGCTATTTAAAATAGATAAGTATTCGCTGCGCTTAGTAATTTATCCTTGCTTAATTTTCCAGTCACGCAAGCTTGAATATCTTTGTGTTTAAACACATACACCTTATCGTGCGAACCTATTACTGAGTCATTATCTGCGTCGACAAAGTCCGACAACAAGAATGTCACATTTTCGTTATCAGACAAGGACCTTAAGCCAGCTCCGTAACGGCACAACATGTTGCCTATGGTATCTTCAAATAGCGATAGTGATTCTTTATATAGCTGTTGTTTAACAGCTTGACGTTTTGCTAACGCCTGATTACGTTCGGTTTCCAATTCACTACGAAATTTTTCTAACTCCTTGGTTTTTATTTCGAGTCTAGCCACCTGGTCGTGGAGCGCTTTTTGGCGGTTCTGAATCTCTTTGCGACGTTGTGTATCGGCGTTACGTTTTTCAAATTCCAGATCTCTGAGCGTACGATCAAACTCTCGTCTCTCCCAACCTAGTTCCCGTTGCTCTTCATTTAAATCACGCATTTTGTCACTTAACTCGTCATCATAGTCATCGTAGTCATCACCATGTTCGACAAACTTCATCACCATTTTTTCAATTTCATCTTCGTCAATGTTGATTTCAAATCGGTTGGCATTAGGTGCAACTGGGGCTTTGGGAATACTGTTAACTAAACCATTCAAATCAAAACCAAAAAAATTGCCACCATGCCTACCACTATCTATTTCAAACACCACACCTTGATCAGCTAGATAAAACACCGCTTCAGCACGAAAACGAATATTCTTGTCGGAACTTTGCTGTTTTAATGTGGCTTGTAGAATATTCAGCATAATGCCTACTTCGTTGCGCACTTCTTTTATATTGGTTTCATCAGTTTTAGCTTGCAGCGGACTAATAGCGAAACTCCCTAAAGCCATCGCCAATAAAGTTTGTTTAATTAAGACTCTCATAGATACTTCCTCATTCGTTAATAGTGCCAGTTAGGTCAGGCTTGGCATAAATATTTTGTTGTAATTTGTTTATCTGGCGTGCATAAAATAGCTGATCGTCACCACGCTGTTCGTTGACATATTTAATCAATTCAGCAAAGTCTTCCCGCCTTTCCTTGCGGCTAGCTCCTAACAAATATTGTGTTAACTGCGCACTCGCATCCATTTGCTGTTGCCCCAATGCTTGAGTGTATTCAGTTAACGCCACCTGTTGTGCTTGTCGAAACTCCACCAATCTATCATTCACTAAGCGATCAATCTCTTGGGTACTTTGTTTTCCAGCAAAACTAATGGTCATTGCACCGTCATCCATTCGTACCTGCAGACCCGTGAGCACCATAACTATGGCCAACATTGAAGTGGCGAACGATAACGTTGGCAAACCCTGCCATTGCCACCATTTCGCTTTTTGCGGCATATCAAACGTACTTTCTCTGTCCCAATTTGGTACCTCGTCATCGTGATAATGTTCACTTTGCAGGGCAAAAATATTATAAGTTTCTACTTGTTTGGCAAATTCTTCCTGCTGCAGACAACGTTGCTCAAATTCATATTGCTGAGACTCTGTAAGTTGTTGTTCTGCCCAGAGACCTAACAAGTGTTCGTTGCTTAAGTTAGAATGGTTACTGAGAGACTTATCTGACCCAGTCCCATCTATCCGTGAATCATGCTTAGGCATAATCGACCTCCATCAATATTTTCAACTTTTCTAATGCACCATATAAACGCGATTTGGCGGTGTTAACTGAAATCCCGGTTTGTTCGGCGATTTCATCAAAAGTAAACTGACCAAAAAACTTCAGTTCTACTACCGCCTTTTGTGACAACGGTAATCGTTGCATCGCGCTCACTAACTGTTTGTTCTCTTGAGTTGTATGAATCCTCTCTGCCGCACTTTTCTCTTCGCTTTCTATCTCGGGGGCGTCGTCCAATCCTTGAGTTGGTTTTTTACGTCGGTAAAACTCAATGCACCGAAAATGCGCGATACGAAATAGCCAACTTTTAAAACTGCCTTCATTTCTATAACTTGCTAAATTACGAAACACCGAAATAAACACTTCCTGCATAAGATCCAACGCATCCTCGTTTTTCCCGGTCATGCGCATTCCATAGTTGTAAATAGGTTTTTCATAACGTTTAAGCAAATTGAGCCAGGCTTGTTTATTGCCCTGCAGCGCTTTGGTTATTAGTTGTTGGTCTGTTTTCTCAAACACTGTTTTTAGTTCCCTTTTATTAGGGTTTGTCCCCTTTGTTCATTAAAGTCGAGGGGACAAGTAAAAAAGTTTATTTTTAATTAAAATAATTTTGAAATTAACGGGTCAATGTAGGAATGGGGATGAGAGGAGCGACTAATTCGGCTAAATGACGAAACAATCTAACTCGTGTTGTACCGTTTCGCCACACCATGCCAATTTCACGATAGGCCATATCTTCAGCCGGCATCGAAACTAAAGATTTAGTGCTTAATATATGATTCTGTATCGCCAACTCTGGCATAAACGTGAACCCCAGCTTGCTACTAGCTAACTGCACTAAGGTGTACAAACTGCTGGCAGCTAGCGAGTTCACTTGCTCACTATGCTTGAGACCACAAGCACTTACAGCATGCCCAGTCATGCAATGTTCTTGCTGTAAAAGAAAAATACTTTGTTTGGGTAAGGCCGATACATCTAATGGTACAGGTAAGGTTGTAACCAAATCACTATGTGCAATTAAATGAAAAGGATCATGACCTAATACTAGTTGTTTGCACCCTGGCGTTTCCATAGGCAAAGCTAGCATCAACAAATCTAATGCCCCTTCATTAAGCTGCGTTAGCAAATTGGCCGTGGTGTCTTCTTGCAACTGCAAGGTGATATCCGGCAAATTTTGATGAACTCGCTCGATCAAGCCTTCAAAAATAAAGGGCGCAATTGTAGGGATCACCCCAATTTTAAGTTTTCCTGCTTGCCAATTGCCGGCACTTTGAGCGAAGTCGACCAACTCATGTGCATCGTTTAACAGCGCCTTGCTGCGCTCCACTAATTCTAAACCAAGCGGCGTGAACACAAAGGTCTTGTGATCCCGTTCCAGCAATTGCGATCCAAATTGTTCCTCTAGGTTCTGAATTGCAGTACTCAGTGTTGATTGACTGACATGACAATGCTGCGCTGCTCTGTGAAAATGTTGTTCTTGATGCAGAACCACCAAATAATGAAGATGTTTAAGATTGGGCCATTTCATATTTTTCATCTATAAAAACGATTGAGACCTCAATTCTAGATTAGATTTACAGATAAAAAAAGCGCCAGATGGCGCTTTTTTGGTAACTTCAAACCTACACTTGATTACCTATTGATGCATAAGTTTCAACTTGTTTTCTTTCACCTTCAACAAATTTCGACCATTGTTTCGCCATGCCGCGGCTACCATCAAATTCTTGTGCTTTCGCTAGTTGACTTAAGGCTTGGTTGTATTCACCCATATTAAATTGCGCCATACCAATGACTAGATGAGACATACCTTCATTACGCAAACCTCCTTTTTCTAAGGCTTGTTGAGACATGGCTATCGCTTGATTCCATTGATCCATGTTTAAGTACATTTGACCTAATTGGGCATAAAGCTCGCCTGTTTCAGATAATTTAGCAGCAGCCATCATCACAGGGATGGCTTTTTCAGTTTCTTTTGCAGAATTCAGCGACTGCGCTAAGAAGGTTAAATTACGCTCGTTTTCAGCTAATTTACCTCCATCTATGGCTTTTTGCATCACAGCCGCAGCTTTAAAAGGCAATTGATGGTAATAGTAAAGTTGCGCTAAGTTAAACATATCTGAACCAGTGGCCACATAACTTTTTTGTTCTGCAATTTCCATCACCGCTAGCTGCTTTTGTTCTTGTTCAAGTTCACCATACATACCGGCTAGTTGTATCCAATACTTGGGCGCTTCGAATTTTTTGACTAACTTAAGCAGAACATCCTTCACCTTTTCAGGTTGCTTTAATTCAAAGTAAATCGCTCGCTGTAAAACATACCATTGTTCGTCTACTTGGAAACCCAAATCGTTAGTTTCAACTTGCTGTACCGCCGCATTAATATATTGAGAAGCCGCTGCGTAATCTTGTTTTTGGTACATAGCTTGCGCTTTTAACACTAAATTCTTAGCAGGGATTTCTTTATTAGGATATAACCTTGTTTGAATGGCTTCCCATTGTTCGATTTTGGCAATAGTTTGATCATAGTTACCACGCATCATATGAAGTTGCGCCAAGCTGAACAAAGTCGCTTGCTCAAACGATTCTGGAATAGGTTGTTGCAGCACAACGTTTTCGAATGCAGCAATGGCCTGATCGTAATTTTCAGCTTCGTAATGAATAAACCCATAAAAATTATACATCATGGCTTGTTCATAACTGTTCATTGAACTGATTTTAGACTTTACGTTGTCTAAAACTTCAAAAGCTTCAGCCTGATTTCCCGCATCAGCTAGACCCTGCGCGCGGGATAACTGGTCGTAGACTTTAGAGCGCAACGTTGGCACACGTTTTGTTTTACGCTCTACTTTTGCCTGTTCTGCGTTAACAGTATTTGCTTGTATGCCAGACATTAGAACACCTGTCATCAAGACAGGTGCAGCCAACTTAAGTAGATATTTATTGATCGCCATTTTAGCCCCCAAGTTCGAATTTAACCCGCACTTCAACCCCTGACACTTCCATGGGTTCGCCATTTACGACGCGCGGTTTGTATTTATATTTTAAAGTGGCATCTAACGCCGCTTGCTCAAAAATGCCTTCAGGTGACGCTTGAATGACTTTAGGGTTGATAACTGAACCCAACTTAGACACAGTAAATTCAACATCCACATACCCTTCAATTCCCCGCTGCAATGCGCGTCTTGGATAGACAGCTGCCACGCGCACTATGGGTAAAAACTCACCGTCGCCAGATTCCAATGCTAATCCACCATCTAAGGAAACATCAGCAGCGACATCGGCACCAAAATCCATACCACTAGTTGCACTTTCTGGACTAGGCGCATCCATTTGTGGCGGCGCCATATCCGGTGGTGGTTCACTAGGTTTAGGTGGCTTTTTAGGTTTTCTGTCTTTCTTTTGAACCACTTCTTCTTGTTTAACACGAACAAAATCCAGCACACTGCCTCTAGGCGCATCAGTTAATGCACTGCCACCACTTTGAATTAACGATTGCATCAAAAAGAACAACGCTAAGGTGACAAACGCCGCCAACAGAATGGCTATAACTAACCTAGATATTGTCTGCGGCAGTGTTTTTGTCATAGTCTGCGACATAACGACTTACGGCTCCTGCGCTGCAATAGACACATCTAAGATCCCTGCTGCCCGTGATGCATCCATGACTTTGATCAATACATCAGTTGTGGCCTTTTTGTCAGCCTGAATAACAACCGTACCTTGAGGGTTTTCGGCATACAAACGCTCAATATTGGCCTGTACTGCGCGTACATCAACCTTGCGCTTATTTATCCAAATTTCTCCTTTGTCACTGATAGCAACCAAGATATTGGCGCGGTCCTTCTTCACGGCAGTTGCCGCTTCTGGGCGGTTCACATCAATACCGGCTTCTTTAACAAAAGACGCGGTTACGATAAAAAATATCAACATAATAAATACGACGTCTAGCATAGGGGTCATGTCGATTGCTGCTTCTTCTTCGTCCATCAAGTTTTGGAAATGCTGTTTCATATTTTTCTCTTTTAATCCGATACTCAGGGCTAAACTTTACGTTCCATACGTAATGAATCTTCTAAGCTTGCTCTTTCGTTTTTTGCGGTGCGTGCTAGCCAAGTTGAAGCGAATACACCAGATAATGCCCCTACCATTCCTGCCATTGTAGGAATAGTCGCCTTAGACACACCCGACGCCATTGAGCGTGCGTTGCCTGAACCCGATATCGCCATCACATCAAACACTTCAATCATGCCGGTTACTGTGCCCATCAAACCTAATAATGGACATAACGCCACTAACGATTGAATGATAGGTACACCTGCACCAAGTTTTAGGGATACTCGCGAAATCATCGCTTGGCGAATTTGTTCGGAGTTCCAAGATGAACGTTCGCTTCGCGCTGTCCACTTAGCTATCACCGCATTTTTATATTGTTTGTGAGTAACAAACACATACATAACGCGCTCTAAAATCATTAACCACATAACAAAAATCAAGCCACCAATAATCAGCAGAACTTGTCCACCGGTTTCGGTAAAATCGCGAATGGTTTCGAGAATCTCAATCATGATAAATTAAGCTTTGTCGCTGTTAGTAGTGTTATGAGCTTCAGCTCGCTCGGCAATTACGCCGGCAGCTTGTTCTTGCAATATATAAACGATGTTTTTATTGCGAGTATTTAACATGGCGTAAAGCAAAGTCATAGGTATCGCCACCACCAAACCTAGTACTGTGGTCACCAAGGCAGTAGAGATACCGCCGGCCATCAATTTAGGGTCACCGGTACCAAATAAGGTTATCGCCTGGAAGGTGTTGATCATGCCTGACACCGTACCTAGTAATCCCATCAAAGGTGCCACTACCGAAATCACTTTAATGATACTAAGTGAGCGACCTAGTTTAGGTACTTCTCCCAAGATAGCTTCTGTTAGATGTAATTCTAGCGCTTCAGTATCCGCTTCAGGGAAATCATCTTTGGCCTTCATAACACGACCAAGAGAGTTATTGTCTTTGAAATCACTCGATTTAAGCTGACGGTTAACTTTAGCGCCTTCAATAGATAGTGAGATAAAACGCCAAATTGCGATTAACAATCCCACTAAGCCAACAGCTAAGATGATGTAACCAACCGTACCACCTTGCTCAACTCTTTCCTTTAAACTCGGAGCTTGAACCAACAATTTAAGAATTGAACCACCTGTTGGGTCTAATCCAAATTCAACTAATTCTCCCGAAGAGCTTTGTAAAGCTGCGGCGCTGTCACCGTAACGACCTGCAGGTTGACGTACCAACTCTGCGACTGAACCTGTAGTACCGTTGTAATCAAGATATTTACCATCAGCCGCTAGTGCAAAAGGTCCAACACGTAAGACTTCTTTACTCACTTTGTTACCACCCGCTTCTATTACATCAGTGGTGAATTTTGTAACCTTGCCTGATTCTGTCATTTCACGTTGCATTTCAAACCAAACTCGCTCAATTTCCTCGATTGAGGCCAGTTTCGAAGTCGCTCCCATAGATTGAGCTAATTCATCCAAAAATTCTGCTCTGCCTGGAATTTGTGCTGAAATGATAGAGTTTTGAAATTTACTTTTGGTATCACCTGATACTTGTTGAAGTACCCCAAATAATTCTTTTAGTGAGCCTAGACGTTTATTCATGGCTTCGTTTAAATCTGCCAATTTGAATTCGTTTTCTTCGAACTGAGTTTCCATTCTTTCGGAAGCAGCCAAAGCAGCATCACGGGCTTTTTTAGCATCTCGCAACATTTGATCTTGCTCTGAGCGCTTGGCAGCAAATTCTTTTTCACGTTGCGCATTTTGTTGGTCTTGTTGAAACTGACCTTGTTCAAGTTGCTTTAATAATGCATCGAGATTTAATGCTTTGTCTTCTTGAGAAAACGCCACGTTCGACAACAAACAAAGGCTGGTGAGCAATACTAAATTTCTAAGGATATTATTCATGTTAATCATTTGGTCAGGCCCTTAATCCGTCAACGCTACAGGTAGCATAAGTAGGTCTGGTGCGAGTTGTTTTTTCGCCATACGTAAGCCTTTTGTGACTTGTGTTCGATAACTAGAAGGCAATGCTTCCCACTGTCGAGTTTGTTTGTTCCAAGTACCTTGCAAGCTAGCATCTCGAGTCTGATAGATAAGTGCGGTGCGTCCTATTCGTAAAAAGTCTACGTCACGTTCTTGTCCGTCAATAGTATGCAAGCCACTATAAGCTTCGAGTGTGCGCCCGTAGTCCATTTCAACTTGGTAGGCTTCCATTACACGGCGAAACTTTTCTGATGGCGCGATGTCTGCTCTGTCCATCAATGCCTGTAACTCTGCTACACGATTGTTTCTTTCTTGCTCTAGAAAAGGTACATCCAGTTCAACGAACTGCGCTAAACCGGTAATCATACGTAACATAAGTGGCGTAATTTGACGCTCAATAATACTCACGCCATCAATGGAGGCATTGAGATCCGCCATTTCCTGCATTTGATTACTAATTTGTTTTTGCAACTGGCCGTTGTATACCTGTAAACCCGTGGTTTCTTTATTCAGGGCTTTAAACTGCTGCATTTTATTACCAATCTGATCAGTAATATTGTCGATTTTTTGTTGGGATTTTGCTGCTGACTGGTTGATTTCAGTCGCTTTTTTGATTGCAGGCTGAAGCGCTTTTTCTTCTTGTGCTTGGCTAATGCCAGCCGTCATAAATACGCCTACAAATGCGGCAGATAATTTGGTCAGTCGTGTCATACCTCAAACCCTAAAAATTGGATAACAGCGATTTACTGTTATTTAAAAACTGCGCAGAGAATAAAGGCTATATGTGACATAAATATTACAGTTAGATGACGGACTTATGAAAGGCAATTGCAGATTACATAGTGTTAATTCTAGAACCTTCGATACACCTTAGATTGTTTGGCTTTCACAGCATGACACTAAGGTTCATTTAAAATTAAAACACAAAAATAATTACGCTTTACAGCAAAAAAATTATAAGACGACAAGGATATTAATTTGTACAGGGTAATAAATATCGGCGAGACTTGAGTAGTTGTCGCCTCAAATTTGACCTCTACCGCTCAATTAACAGATACAAAAAATCCGCTATCAATGAAACTAATAGCGGATTTTACAAAGCATCTTCACATGTAGCACTAAACTAAAACTCGTAGCTATAACTCACACCAAAGGTGGAGCCTACTTCACGAGATCTAACCACCACATTATCTTGCAGCACTTCTTGATTTTCACCCAATAGGTTTTTAACTTTGAACTTTACGTTAGTGTTAAAGTTAGGGTACCAAGTGTACACAAGATCCAAAGAGTGGAAGGGTTGTTCAAATGCATCACCACGTCCACCGATACCAGAAGCAAGAATACGCTCTCCGAAGACGTTATAAACTAACGAACCACTATGCTCTCCATTTGCCGAGTCATAGTTTAACTGCAAGTTGACAACATATTCAGAATGACCATTCATACGCTTAACTTTGTTAGTTAAGTTACCTGCATCGGCCGCTTCAATCGTTACTTCTGAATCACTGAGAGTTAGATTACCTGAAGTAAAAAAGCCTTCAGAAATAGACGACAGATCATATAACCATTCTGCCTCAACACCATAAAGTTCAGCAGAGGTGCCGTTCGTAAACGTAGCGGTATAACTTGAATCACCTACAGCTAGTACAGTTTCAATCGGATTGGTAATATCTTTATAGAATAAAGAAAAGGCTAAATTGTCACCGTTCGCGCTATATAACTCGTAACGAGCGTCGTAATTTTTCAACTGACTCGAGGTTAAGGATAAACTCCCAGTGGTACGGATATCAGTTAAAGGATCAAAATAACCGACTGGTACTACTTCTCGTAAGTCAGGACGAACTACTGTTTCGCCGTAACCAAAACGGAGTTGATAATCATCTCCACCTAAGTAAGTCAAACTTAATGCAGGATAGATATCATCTTCGTCGATAGTACGCTCTGAGATGCGGTCTTGGCTGTAGAAATTTTCAATGTCTTCCCGACTGAAAATTAAACTTGATGACTCAAGTGTCACTTGTTGAAATGATTCATAACGTAATCCACCACTAAAACGCCAGGTGTTGTCATAGAAAACATCAAATTGACCGTAACCTGCTTGGACTTTCTGAGCCGCTAAGTAATCGTCAGCTTCAGGTGCCTCTGGCTCATTGAATGATATCCACACTTCATTATTGTCAATAAAGTCGTCAGATAAGTATTCACTCAAACCTAGAATGCCTTCACTGCCTTCGTTAACTGTGACTCCTGCACCATTGTTATTTACAAAGAAGCTAGAAGTCGTGTAGTAACGAGCTCTATCAGAGTAATCCCAACCGGTTTTTAGTTCAATTTCAAATTTGCCAGTGCTAAAGGGTAAATTAACATTGCCACCCCATGACTTCATAAAGTCACGCATTTCAACAAATTGATAATTAGCACTACCATTACCACCGTTAATCGCACTATCTACATATTCATTGTTAGCGTAGCTATCAGAGAAGTTGTACGTCACATCAAGTGGGATATCGGTATGCACTTCTGACTCGGTATATTGCCAATCAGCCCCCACTCCCCACCAATCTAAAAATGTGTGTTGACCTTTAAATTGGTCTATTTCAAGTTCGCGTTCTTCATAACTGAACTGATGTTGTCTGTCTGCTTGATTGTCAACCGCGATAGTCGTGCCCTGACTAGGGTTTTGATTGATACCCAGTTCAGTTTCATCTTCATTATCTTGAATATAAATTTTGCTATAGCTTACTTCATGACTATCAAGACGATATCCCAGTGTAAAAAGACCGTTTAGCCTTTCATTCTCTGTTGTCACTTTAGAATCAGTGATACTGTCATAACAAGTACTGTTTACATTCTCACTAGTCGTAAAGGACGTAGCGCAATCATCGGTTTTATCTGCACTAATAACGGCATTAGTACGTTCTGTATAATTCCATTTATTGTCATACGCGACAGATGCCAAAAAGCCGAAAGTTCCACCTAACCATTGTTCATCATATGAATTACCAATACCGCCTTGAAACGAATAATTAGGTGATAATGATTCATCTTTTAGCGCCATGTTGCGAGGCAGACTTTTTAACAGATCTTGGTTCGTGGTAAATGCTTGTTGAAAGGCTGTTGCGTTTTCATTATCAGTTAAACCATGTCTTTCGATAATGTTACGAAAAGAAAAATCACCTCGATAATGCACTATGCCGTTTTCTAATTCTTCGGGCAGACCAGCGTCGTTTTTAGTGTAGGTAAATCCGCTAGAATTATTTGAGTTACCTTCGATACCAAGCTGAATACCTGCGACAAACTCTGAGGGCAGTGATTTAGTTCGAATATCAACGCTGCCACCACCAAATGCTGCGGGCATATTGGGTGAAAACGCTTTTTGCACGGATAAGCTTTCTATCACATTGGTTGGAAAAATATCTAACGGTATAACATTACGGGTCAGGTCAGGGCTGGGAATACTTGCGCCATTTAGACGTGCACTAGAATACCGTTCCCCCAAACCACGTACATATATAAATTTACCATCAACTAAGGTCAAACCTGTCACACGGCGTAGCGCTGAGGCAGCATCACTGTCACCTGTGCGCGCGATTTGGTCAGAACCAAGTATGTCGGCAACGAAAGCTTGGTTCTTACGCTCTGCAATTACTGCCGCTGCAGTACCTTGTAAGCGGCTTCCTGTGGTTACCACTTCGTCAATTACATTATCTTGTTGTTGGGCACACAACGAGCCCGATACAAGTCCTAACGCAACTGCTAACGAGATTTTACTCGCACTGTATTGAGTCTTCATCATTTATCCCACGATCAAAATGAACAAAAAAGGCGCAACTAGATACCTAGCACGCCTATACATCTGTCAAAAACGACTTATTGTTCGTTTGCCATGGCATTGTCATAGGCATCTTTTGCCCAGTCGTACCAATCGCTTGAAGTATCAGTAGGGCTAACAGCACCAATGAAGTCTACGCTTTCAAAAAAGTTAGCATCGATAGTAGTGACGTCAAACGGCACTTTCAGGTCAGCGATAGTGGCAAAACCATTGCTTGCTATCACATCTGCGTCGCCACCTAAAATGGTGTTATTAGCATCTGCATCATCTGTTAACCAGTTGGTGAAAGTAGTACTTCCTACTGCCTCTGATTTACCTAACACAGCGCAGGCAGCAACAGAGTTTTTCATGGACACATCACCATCAACAACCACTTGTTCAGCATCAGATGAATTTTCAAAACAATAACTTTGCGTAGCAGTAGTTTTAACTAAAACGGTGTTATACCAAGTAGCAGAGATAAAATCGTCTAACTTGATAGCGACTGAAGCTTTACCATCACGAACCGATGTTTCGTCAGTTGTTAGAACAGTAACGTTAGCAATTTGTGGAGCAGAAGGAGCAACATTGTTATCTTTTACTTTAGTGCCGTCAGACTCAAAACCACCATTACCCATATTGACTGTATTACCCGCAGCATTGACGACAGAACCGTGTTTGATGAGGATAAATTGGGCGTTACCACTCCAACCCGCATCGATATCAATACTGTCATCTTGAGTATCAGTCACAACAACGTGCTTAAGATTTACTGCACCACCAAACAACTCAATACCATCATCATAACCAGCGTAGATGTCGACATAGTCAATAGTGGTACCAGAACCTACAGCAAACAAGCTCAAAGAGTTTAGGTCATTTCCTTCTTCAGCGCCGGCCGGTAGGCCGCCTGCGTAATGAATTTTAACGAATTTTAACGTACCACTATTATCAGTGTTGTCGTTGCCACCGTAATAAGTAACGGCACCTTCACTTTCTGCATTACATGTAACCGCAGCACGCTCAGCGTCAGAACATTGGTCAGTAATACCAAAACCATCAATCATGATACCTCCCCAATCTTGAGGTTGCGCATCTGAAACTTTTAGGCTTGCAATGGCGTTAGCCGAAGTAAAAGTGATTGGATCGCTATAAGTACCAACGGCTTCAATATTTGCACCACGGTTGATTTGCACGCGAGAAGAAGAATCATCAAATGCGAGTGTTGCGCCAGCTTCGATTTCTACAGTTGGGCCGTCAACAATTAGAGTACAGCTATCTGACGTGTTGCAGTTTTCACCCACAACAAGAGAACTCTTGAAGAAATGTACACCACCGTTATCAAGTTTTGCCAACGTTATATCTGAAGACAGTGGGCTGGCTGGACTGACGAAATTCTTGCTATATTCGCAGTTCCCGCCTGTGTACTCACCTTGTACTGCAGAACCAGAAACATCATATGAAGCACAAGGGTTTTCGTCAGTACCAGTGTCAACGTTACCATTACCTTCGTTAGTAGTAGTCGTAGTATTATTACTATTATTAACACTCGTATCATTAACAGTAGGGGTAATATTGATATCGCCGCCACAACCAGCTAATGCTAACGCTAAAACTATTGCGCTAGCTTTGAAAGTATTCTTGATTTCCATTGTGCTCTCCAAATGCGAGTAAAATTATTAGAATTAAAAAACGCGGCTAGAATAGCGAAGGAGCGTGACAGTTTTGTTACACCAATCAAATGTCATAAAAGTTTAATATTGGGTTACCATTTAAGGTTGCGATATTTCTAAACACCAAAGAACATTGATGACATTATATTTTTTATCTTTTTAAATCAAAAACTTATAAACACCACACTAAAAACGTTCTGGCATTAACCGTCCATAAAGCGACATGTTGATGCGGCTTATGATTGCAGCTTGATTGAAAATATCTAGTGTGTTGTTAGTTATTGCGGCAAAACACCACAGAGTGCAACGGCACGCTTGAAAGTACCGCATACAAAGTGGTTTGGGATTTATAACTCAGTTTATTTTCACAAATACTAGAACTTGTGTTCGAGACCCGCTGCCAACCAGGAGCCGTCGGCGCTGTCTTCTAAACTTCGATTGGTGAACCAAAGGAATGCCTTAGTAGATTGACCCAACGCATAGTCTGCACCTACAGAAACACTATCATCGTTACCTGCGACTTGATACTGCCCTTTCAAAACTATTTTCCCGATACTGTATGCCGCACTTACAAGAGCACCATCTTTTGACTTACCTGTTGCGATAAGCTTTTGATTATGCAAAATCATCCCAAGTTTCAAGTCATCAAATTTTGTTTGAACAGAGACACGTTGCGTATCGTAACCTTTCATATCAATGTCAGCTGCGACGGCCGCAAACCATTGACTCTTATTTAGATATTTATCTCCATAAGAAATTGAAAATGATTGGGCATCTTTGCCTTCTGTATTATCCTGCGCAATATATGAAGCCCCAAATGAGAACCCTTTAAATTTTGGCGAAAAATAAGTCACTGAGTTATCCATGCGATTTTCGCCTTTCCAAAGGCCTTTAATATCAGCTTCGTAATGATTAAATTGGTCAATTTTACCTTGTGTCTGCTTAAGCACCGTATCGTTTCTTCCCAATAACACCGAGCCAAAGTTACCCCTAAGACCTACATATTGATTACGAGCGGTTATATTATCTGAGCCCGATTCATCAGTTAAATCGACTCGCCACTCCATCATATAAAGTACTTCTAAATCACTTTCTAATTGATGATTGCCTTTTATTCCCAATCGAGAATTATTACTTTTTAGCTCAGTAAAACGACTTTCTCCTTCATCTGATGACTGCGCCGAAACATTCACTAAGCCATAAAACGTAATGGGATCTGCCGCAACGGCAGCTGACAAACAACTAGTAATCAAAATGACTGATAATCTATTAACCAATTTCATAAGTCTCAAGTTCTTACTATAAAGGATTCAACTTAAGTACTAATTCTACTCTCAATTAAAGGGAAGTCATAAGTTTTATGACATTTTTATTACAAAAGTATGACAAATAAAAATATAGCGAATACCTAGACTTAGCAAACCGCCGGATCGATAAGCTCAGAAACGGTGATTTATGAACTAATAAAATACTTTTGGCATCAAATTAGTGGCAATGCAGTGAGTGTCTCGGGCTATTTATACCAATCCGTAATGATAACTGCTCACTCAGCGAGATTCTAAAGTGCCTTAATCAAGGCGTTCGAATGAGGGCCTAGTGGTGCTGCGGACAACGTAGAGTAAAATGTTTTAGAATTCGCCCAACGGGAATGGCCATTCCTGCATGAAAAGTCAAAGATGAAGGCTTCTCTTTAGAAACATTTTTAGGGATAAATAAACGCATAAAAAAAGCCAGAAGGGTCACTTCTGGCTTTCAAAAAACATCCTGTTTTAGAATCTATGGCGCAAAGATACCTTTGATCATAAAGAAAAAGATAATTGATAAACCTGCACCTGCAGGTAATGTTATCACCCAAGACACCACTATATTTCTAACCACACTTAAGTTAATAGCCGCAATACCTCTAGCCATTCCTACCCCTAACACTGCGCCTACTAAGGTTTGTGTTGTTGAGATAGGTAAACCGGCGCCCGAGGCTATAACTACCGTACAGGCGGCTGCCAATTCCGCTGCGAAGCCGCGACTGGGAGTAAGATGTGTAATACCGTTACCGATAGTTTTGATAACTCGATGGCCAAACAGTGCCAAACCAGCCACAATACCAACGCCTCCAAGGGGTAAAATCCACCATACTAACTGGGCACTCTTACCAATTTCTCCACCACTTTCTACAATACTGACCACAGCTGCTAATGGGCCTATTGCGTTTGCTACATCATTTGAACCATGAGCAAAAGCCATACAACAAGCTGTCACTATCATTAAAATAGCAAACACTTTTTCAACATTAGCAAACTGATCTTCTCTTTTGCTTTTTGGGTTGACTTTTATACGGCTAATAAACAGCTTTCCACAAATACCAACAAGCACTGCCACTGCAATCGCAATAAAATAGTCTTGTTCAGCTGGGATATCTAATCCTACGTGTTTTAAGCCCTTCTTAATTGTGACTAAGGCCATCACAAATCCTGCTAACACCATGTAAAAAGGTACATAACGTTTCGCACTTTCATAGGGATTGTCTGTATCAAAAATGAGTTTTTGCGCCGATTGAAATATCAGATAAGCAATAAATCCTGAAATCGCAGGGGTAATAATCCAACTCCCCACAATACCACTTACTTTGCCCCATTCCACTGCATCAGCGCTAACACCGACAGCAGCAAAACCAACAATAGCCCCTATAATGGAGTGAGTAGTCGAAACAGGCCACCCTAAATAGGAAGCAATTCCTAACCAAACACCTGCAGAAAAAAGTGCTGATATCATTCCATACACTAATAATTCAGGTGTATTAATAAAGTAAGCGGAGTCTATGATGCCTTTTCGAATTGTCGAGGTTACCTCGCCACCGGCTAAATAAGCACCGGCAAATTCAAATACCATGGCAATAAAAATAGCTTGCTTTATGGTCAGTGCTTTTGAACCAACAGAGGTTCCCATTGCATTGGCAACATCATTGGCACCGATGCCCCATGCCATCAAAAACCCAACTGCAGCGGCGACTACGATTAAAACAAAACCGTAATTGTTAATTATTTCCATTCTGAGAATCTCTTAGTTGGCTAACATCAATTCGAGGCGAGAACCGACTCGTTCGGAAATATCGGCCAACTCGCCGACCCAATCAATAATGCTATATAAAAACATGACATCAACTGGATTGAGGTCTTTTTCAAGCGCCAGCAATCCTCTTCTAAGGCTAATTTGCAATCTATCGGTATCGTCTTCAATATTATCTAGGCGTTCGATCATGTCTTCGACCAATCGTAATTCGCGACCTCTGAAACCGGTTTCAAGCAAATCATCTAATTCGTTAATGACTTTTTTTGCTTGGTTGGTTGCGTCTAAGCAGCGTTTCAAATATTCAAGAAAAGACTCATGTAATTCCGTTGGGATCGCTAATTGACGACCTAATATTCGTCCTGAAATATCCTTTGCTTTGTTGGCGATTTTGTCTTGTTGAGTCAACAAGTCCAATACATCTTGACGTTGAATTGGCATAAAAATACCCTGAGGTAAATTTATCCGCAGTTCACGTTTTATGACATCCGCCTGCTTCTCCATCATTGAAATAGCTTTTTGTTTTTCTTGTGCCGTTTTCCAATCTTGGGCATAAACTGCTTCAAAAAAGGGTAACAATGCGCGACTGCATTTATGAACAATATTGATATGATCTTCTAAGGGTTTCAGCGGTGATTTTGCAAATACCCCCAAAAAAGAATTAATTGGCATAACTTTTCTCTTCGATTAAAAACATAGATAACGTTAGTCTAAATTGGGCTTAAACGCACAAATATGGCCTATATTCGTATCCCAGTAAACAATGTTATCAATTGAATATGGCAATTTGATTACATTGAATTGTTTTTAAAACTAAACATTCAACACAACCACTATTTACTTATTTTCTGATTTCAAATAATACCTTACATCTTAAGTAGAATGTATTAGGCTATTTAGCTAAGCAGTTTAGCCGAGCTTTAGGCTCTTAGTTTTTACTTTATTACAGATATGTGACACTTTTATGAAACCCATAATATTTACTTTAGTTGGAAGCGATAAACCAGGATTAATAAGTGATTTAGCCAAAACTGTCTATGGAATGGGAGGTAATTGGTTAGGCAGTAATTTTTCACATATGGCGGGGCATTTCGCTGGATTTGTTCAAATTGACTTACCTGTAGAAAAACACCAGGCACTTATCGAGTTGTTTTCACAACATCCAGACTTAAAGATGCATTTATTACCAGGATTGACTGAACCCCCTCTAGCACAACAAAGTGTACAAATCGACATTATGGGTAACGACAAAACCGGTATAGTTCAGGAAATCACTCAAATATTAAGTCAGTTTAACTTGAACATTGTAAAATTTGATTCATGCCTAGAGAGTGCACCAAACTGGGGTGGTGAACTATTTAAAGCGAAAGCCATCATCACAGTTGCAACAGATTTCGACTTAGATAGCTTAAGAGAGAAGCTAGAAAGCGTGGCTAATGACTTAATGGTTGATATTGAAATTCAGTAAACTAAGGTGATTGTCATTAAATTGTCATAGTAGCAATAGACGATTGATAACATTCAATATGTTAAGAGTGATGTATGCCTGATACCCAAAACATTTATTATCCCAAAGAACTAAGCTGGCTTTCCTTTAATCAACGTGTATTGCAAGAAGCAGCCGATATAAACAATCCTATTGTAGAACGTATACGATTCCTTGGTATTTATTCAAACAATATGGACGAATTCTATCGAGTTCGCGTGGCTGATGTAAAACGTAAAATATACATCCACTTAAACGAAGGTGAACTTGAAGAAGCAGAGCAAACTAAACTACTAATGGAACGGATCCAAGAAAAGGTCCTTAACATGACCAACAATTTTGACCGTATCCATGCTAACGTGGTCAAAGGGTTGGCGAGATACAATATATTTTTACTTGGTGAAGAAGACCTAAATGAGTACCACACAAAATGGCTGAGCGACTACTTTAAAAATAAAATTTTACGACATATTGCCCCTGTATTGTTAAACAAAAAAGTCAAATTACTGTCGAGATTAAATGACTTTTCGACTTATCTTTATGTTGGCATTCATAAAGATGAAAAAGCTGTGGCCTACGCAACGATTGAAGTTCCAAGTCAAAATATGTCTCGATTTGTGGTGATCCCTCCAGAAAAAAGCCGTAAAAAGAAATATATGATCTTGTTAGATGACATAATCCGATTGAACTTGGAGAGTATTTTTAAGGGCTTTATTGACTTCGATTCTCTTGAAGCGTTCTCTTTTAAAATGACGCGAGATTCGGAATATTCACTTAATGATGAAATTGATGAAAGTTACGTAGACAAAATGTCTGAAAGCATGAAACAAAGGTTAATTGCAGAGCCAGTCCGAGTGGTTTACGACAGCAGAATGCCCAGTAATATGCTCAAGGACTTAAAAAAACGCCTAAAAATATCATCCTATGACAGCCTTATTTCCAGTGGTCCGTATCGTAACTTTAAAGACTTTATTGGGTTTCCAAATGTTGGCCGTGATTATTTAGAAAATAGGTCACTGCCCGCTCTGACGTCTAGGGATTTTTCAGATTACGATACTGTATTTGATGCCATTACTGCTAAGGATATCCTACTACATTACCCCTACCATCGTTTCTTACATGTAACTGAATTTATTCGCCAAGCCGCGTTTGACCCCAGCGTTAAACACATCCGTTTAAATATCTATCGCGTAGCCAGTCAATCAAGAGTGATCAGTTCACTTATTGATGCCGTAGATAATGGCAAAAAAGTCACTGTGGTGGTTGAGTTGCGAGCCAGATTTGACGAAGAAGCGAACATTGAATGGTCTAAAAAAATGACGGATGCCGGGGTTCAAGTGGTATTCGGCATGCATTCCTTGAAGATCCACAGCAAATTATGTGTGGTCACTCGCGAAGAAAATGGCGAGTTAATCAATTACGCCCATTTCGGCACCGGTAATTTCAACGAAAAGACGGCAAAAATATACACAGACTTTAGTTTATTTACTCGTAATCAAGAGCTTGCGAATGAAGCAGAAGCCGTGTTTACATTTATTCAGCAGCCCTACCGAAGACAAAAATTCCAACATTTGCAAGTTTCCCCACTCAATGCACGGACTAAAATCCAAGCCTTAGTGCGTCAAGAAATACAAAACGCCAACGAAGGAATAAAGGCAGAGATAACACTAAAAATCAATAACTTAGATGACAAGCTATTGATTGATGATTTATACAAAGCAAGTCAAGCTGGGGTCAAGATTAAAGCCATTATTAGAGGTATGTGTTCACTAGTGCCTGGCGTAAGAGGTTTGAGTGAGAATATCAGTGTTATAAGTGTCGTTGACCGCTTTTTAGAGCACCCTCGTGTAATGGTGTTTGAAAATGCTGGTGATTCAAAAATGTTTATATCTTCAGCCGATTGGATGACGCGAAATATGGACTTTAGAATAGAAGTTGGGTGCCCTATTTATGACGAAAATTTAAAACGCAGAATTATGGATATATTAACGATCCAATTTAAAGATACCCTTAAAGCCCGAGTAATAGATAGACATCAAACTAACCATTATGTACCTAGAGGTAATCGCAAAAAATTGCGCTCACAAACTGAAATATATCGCTATTTAAAAACACTTGAAAAGGACAAAAATGCCTAACACCAATAATGTACCTGATTCGACCTTCGACAACGTCGAAATAAGAGACATTAGCAAAGTCGCAGCGTTAGATATCGGCTCAAATAGTTTTCATTTAGTGGTTGCTAGAATTGTCGCCGGTTCAGTGCAAATTCTGCACCGAGTTAAACAAAAGGTGCGCTTAGCGGAAGGATTGGGAACCGATGGAGAGTTGTCTACAGAAGCCATGCAACGTGGCTTAGATACCTTACAGGTGATTGCCGAGAGTTTGCAGGGCTTTGATCCTCAGTCTGTTCGAGTGGTTGCAACACACGCATTGCGAAAAGCTAGTAATGCAAAAACATTTCTTAAAGCGGCCAAAAAAGTATTTCCATTTCCAATAGAGGTGATATCAGGCGCAGAAGAAGCCCGTCTTATTTATCAAGGCGTCGCTCATACCAATCATCAAGAAGGGCAACGTCTAGTCGTTGATATAGGTGGTGGTTCGACTGAGTTTATTATTGGTGAAGGGTTTCAAACAAAAGCGTTGCGAAGTTTACAAATGGGATGCGTAAGTTATACCAATCGATTTTTTAAACAAGGTGACCTCAAGCCTAAAGCTTTTGATAAAGCCATAACCAGCGCGCAACAAGAATTAGAGATGATCGATAAAAAATATAAGCAGATTGGTTGGAATACCTGTATCGGTACATCTGGCACGATAAAAATTATTATTGAATTAGCTGCGCAACTTGATAGTACCAATAGAGAAAACCATGTTTGCCTAACCGATTTACTTACTTTAAAAGATTTATGTTGTGTCGCGGGAAATAGTAAAGACTTGCAAATACAAGGCATAACGGATGACAGGCGTCCTGTTTTTGCTGCTGGTTTAGCCATTTTAATTGCTGTTTTTAAGAGTTTAGATATACAAGAGATGGAGTATTCGCAAGATGCCTTACGAGAGGGTGTGTTGTATGAAATGGAAGAACATCTGACCCATCCAGATATCAGGCAGCGCAGTGCAGAGAGCTTAGCAACACGATATGATGTTGATGTAGAACAAGCCAAACGCGTACTTTCTACTACCATGGCGTTACATCAGCAATGTAAAAAGGCATGGAAGTTAGACGACAAAGAGTTAAAAAACATGTTGGCATGGGCAGCGCTGTTACATGAGGTGGGTTTGCAAATTAATACTCGTAGAATTCAGCACCACTCAGGTTATATACTGCAAAATATTGAATTACCTGGATTTGGACAGGAACAACAAAACTTATTAGCGACGTTAACTAGGTTCTACCGTAAAAAAATTAAAGTCGCAGAAATCCCTGAGTTTACGCTGCTAGGACAAGATAAAGTGTTTAAATTGATTGCCATGCTGCGGTTGGGAGTATTGCTTAATATAAAACGCCAAGACGGCATTTTACCAGAGTTTTCAGTACGAGCCGAAAGGGACAAGTTGCACATTCAATTTCCCGATAATTGGCTTGAACAAAAACCGGTATTTAGAGCAGATTTTGAAAGTGAAAGTGAATACATTAAGGAGTTAGGGTTAAAGTTGAGCTACAAATAACGACAATGATAGACAGTCTAATTTCTGCAAAATCAAACTATGTGAAGCACCAGGTTTAACGCAATGTTTTGAGTACGTGGATTTAACCATTTACACCACCAGCTTATAACCTACGCCATATACAGACTGGATCCAATGCTCGTTTCCTATCAAGGCTATTTTCTTTCTGAGCTTTTTAATGTGGCTATCGATAGTGCGATCACTGACAATACGATGATCGTTATAACAAGCGTTCATCAATTGTTCCCGAGAGAAAATTCTGCCTAAATCAGAGCTCAGTAAGGTCAACATTTGAAACTCAACAGACGTTAAGGTTATCGTTTGTTTATCTATGGTCATCACCATTCTATGAGCATCGATATCAAATGGTAGCCTAATATTGTCAGAGGTGTCCGCGATTGAAACCCGTCGTAAAATGGTTTTAACTCTGGCAACGACTTCCTTGGGACTAAACGGTTTGCAAATATAGTCATCAGCTCCAATTTCTAGTCCAAGTAAGCGATCTATTTCCTCAACTTTCGCGGTAACCATAATAATTGGAACCTCGCTAGTCTGGCGAATTGACTTACACAGTTCGATCCCATTTTTACCGGGTAACATAAGGTCTAGTAAAATGATGTCAGTGTGGTGTTCAGACAGCCAAGTCTCAACTTCCAATCCGTCATGGATACAACTCGTATCGTATTCAGCTACGGTCAAGTAGTCAGCTAATAATGATGCAATTTTTTTCTCGTCTTCAACAATTAAGACATGTGCTTTTTTCGACATAAACAATTACTCTAAAGGCAAGGTAATCAATATTCCCAACCCACCTAAGTTGGACGTAAAGGCACTAATCTTTCCATGATGAGCCTCAACAATTTTTTGACAGATTGATAAACCTAAACCACTGCCCCCAGTCTCTCTATTTCTAGAGTTTTCTGCTCGAAATAGATATTCAAATAATTGACCCAAGCTTTCCTCTTCGACTCCACAACCATTGTCTTCAAATCTAATTTCAACTTGTTGAGACTGTGGCTGAGAATTGACACTAATTTCCAGGATATTACCGTCATTTGCATATTTGGCTGTGTTAATAAATAAGTTACCAAATAATTGCCTCAGGCGTTTACTGTCGGCAAATACCAATAGCTCTTCAGGTAGCTCTGAGAAATTTACTTGAAAACCATTTTCTGTTAATAATGTTTGGTAGTGATTCACTTCTTCTCGAATTAACTTAGGCAAATTCAAGGACTCCTTACGATAGTGCAAAGTGCCAAGGTCATTTCTAGTTAATTCATGTAAATCATCAAGCAACTGCTCTAACTGTTTTACCTCTTCATTCACCGATTGAATGCGCTCAATTGCTAATGGTCTGATACCATCTAACATCGCTTCCAGTTCACCTTTTAGAACAGCAACTGGGGTACGCAGTTCATGAGAAATATCTGCAAGCCAGCGTTTTCTAGCCTGTTCGTTTTGCTGCAACGTTGCCGCCAATTCGTTAAAATCGCGAGTAAGGTGTGCGAACTCATCCCTTCTATTTAGGTCAATTCGTTGTTGATAATCACCCGCTGTCAACTTACTCATGGCCGAAGTTAAACGCTTTATTGGTTTAACGAAATGTGCCGCCAAAGGCATCGTTATTAATAACGCAACTAATACTAAGCCAAGGGCGATAAGCAAAATATATCGTTGTTGTTGCTCAACAAAATTTAACTCGTAGCCCGAGGTTAACTGGTCTCTTTTGGACACTGCCAAGAAACCTACTACTTTGCTATCGACAACAATATCTATATAACTAAAATCTAAATCAGTTGGATACATACCCACAATGAAGGACTTATCTGTGTCTAACAAGGCATAACTAGCAGGAAAAACCGGTGGTCCTCCTCTTCTTGGAGGTGGGCCGTCACCATCAGTTTCGTGAATATTGAACGCTCTTCGTTGAGCCATTTTTTCACCCCGCAATTCCATTGATTGTCGAGGCGGTCTATTTATTTGTGGAAGTCTAAATTCTGAATCTGCCAAACCTTGGACGACAATGTTTCTAAACCGAACATGATTGCTTTGGATTTTTGACCATGATCCTTCTTGTTGGTAAATTTCAGATAACGAGGTTGCCACACCTGTTAAGGCTTTAAGTTCACGTTCATTCACGTAGTTAATCATGCCTTTTCCTATACTCCACTGCATAACAAGCACTTGAGCAACGACTAGCATGGCACTGGTGAGGAAAAAAATGGCAAAGAGTTTATTCTGAATACGCATTGCGCTGCGATATCTCCATGGATTAATGATACTCCTAGCTGATGCTAGTCCTTGAATATATGATGTACGGTAATATGAGTTGCCTCAATTGTCAGCCGCCAAATTGATGATTCCTTAATATTTACACATTTAGGACGACCGAATATTAGTCATTCATCGCTCAGCAATATTTGTTTTATTTTCTGATATTTTACGTTACGGCCAACTCAACTTTTACTCTGAGTTGCGCCCGTATGTAGTCGCTACAGCACATTGTGTTTAAGCGAGCTATTGAGTGAGGTATATAGTGAAATAACTTTATGAATGAAAAAACTAGCGTGTTGTTACCGCCCTAAATACTGGTCGATTAATATAGACAGTTTGTCCTGCAGATGTTCTTCAAACTCATCTAGCTCTTTACCAAATACCTTGAGGTATTTTTCAGCTTTATCGTGGTCTAGGCGTTTATTATTGGTTTTATATTCTGTTTCCAGAAGCGATTTATCATAACGAGGTGTAATAACCCATCGCACAAAATCAGAGTCTAATCCGGCTACTTGTTTTTTAGCAAATTTACAAAACTCGTCGATATGCTCAATTCCATCAGGGCCTAAGCACCCCGGCTCTACTCTAAATGTTACCGTAAGTTTTTTATACAAAGGTAAAGGTAGTTCATAGGCCATACTTAATTAGTTCTCATCCAACATAACAACTCAGAGCAAATCATAGCGCAATCAATACCATCTTCCGAATAAAAAAGCTGGGCACTTATTTGACCAGCTTTAAGATTTGACGAATCTAGGTTTTAGATGCTTGATAAATGCTTTCAATTGATGCATCCATTGTTGCATCAAATTCAGCATCACTTTGTTTAGCACTTAATCCTTCAGAGAGTGCTCGTGAAAAACTGGCGATCATGCCGTGATTTTCAGTCAACCTGCTGTTTGCTTCTTCCCGCGAATAACCACCTGACAATGCCACAACTTTCAACACTTTAGGATGATTGACTAATTCTTGATAAAAATTGGCGGTTTCAGGCAGCGTCAGTTTCAACATCACTTGCTGATCTGCCGCTAAATCATCTAAATGATTCAAAATTGCAGCTTTAAGCAAAGCTTCAGCCTCAGCTTTTTCAGGACTATGAATATCTACCTCAGGCTCAATAATAGGCATTAAACCTGCTGCTAAAATTTGCTTAGCCACAGTAAATTGCTGCGAAATAACCGCTTCAATTCCTTGAGCGTTAGCCAGCTTTACAACAGAACGCATTTTGGTACCAAAAACATTTTGTTGATTGGCTTTGGCCAATAAGCCATCTAAATCAGGCATAGGTTTCAACAATTGTGAGCCGTCTACTTCAGCTTCTAGGCCTTTATCAACCTTTAAGAACGGCACAACTTGTTTGACTTGCCACAAATAACTCGCGGTACTTTGCCCTAAAATTTCTCTATCTAGGGTGTTTTCAAACAAAATCGCACCTAATACTCGCTCTCCGTTAAATACATTAGATGTAATGATACGGGTACGCATTTCGTGTACTTTGGCGAACATTTCTTGGTCACCCTCATACTCAGACGGTTCTACGCCATACAAACCTAAAGCTTTTGGTGTACTGCCTCCACTTTGATCCAATGCAGCGATAAATCCATTTTGCTTGCTTATTTTTGCAAGCATATCTAACTGGGCTTGTGATGCCATGTGCAACACTCCTTTATTATTGTGTTGTAAGCCGATGAGCATAACGGCTCGTAGGGTTAAGGTAGTAAACTGAGAGCTAAAACTCTTCTTTTTATTATATTTATCGGTACCAAAAACAGGCTATTTAGTCGCTCTAGCTTCTAACATTGCTACAGCGGGTAGTACTTTGCCTTCAACAAATTCTAAAAAAGCACCACCACCTGTTGAGATGTAAGAGATGTTGTCACTTAAATCCCATTTATCGATTGCCGCTAGCGTATCACCACCACCAGCAATTGAAAACGCATCACTATCGGCAATAGCTCGAGCAACGACTTCAGTACCTTTTGCGAAATTATCGAATTCAAATACTCCGCAAGGTCCATTCCATAAAATGGTTTTGGCGCCTTTTAATACTTCAGCTACGTTCTCTGCTGTTTGTGGCCCATAATCCATAATTTCTTCGTCATCTTGTACTTCAGAAACATCTTTTATAACAGCAGGTTCTGACTCTGAAAAGTTTTTGCCAACACGCACATCCACAGTTTCTGGAATATCTAACGAATCCATCAAACGCTTAGCCTCTGGGATAAGGTCAGCTTCGTGCAATGAACGCCCAACATTGTAACCTCTGGCGGCCACAAACGTATTCGAGATACCGCCACCTACCACCAGTTGGTCAGCTATTTTGGACAAGGCATCAAGTACCGTAAGTTTGGTGGAGACCTTTGAGCCACCTACTATTGCGACTAACGGACGTTGCGGATTATGCAGCGCTTTTCCTAGCGCATCTAGCTCACCGGCAAGTAATGGGCCCGCGCAAGCAATAGGCGCAAATATTCCCACCCCGTGAGTTGAAGCTTGGGCGCGATGTGCAGTACCAAAAGCATCCATGACATAGATGTCACATAACGCAGCGTATTGTTTTGCCAAGGTTTCATCATCTTTCTTTTCACCAAGATTAAAACGCACATTTTCCAAAATCACCACTTCGCCTGCTTCGACCGCAACGCCTGATAGGTAATCTTTCACTAAACGCACCTTTAATTGGGTGTTTTCCTGAATGTAATCCACTACTGGCTGCAATGAGAACTCATCAGCTAACTGCCCTTCCGTAGGTCTACCTAAATGCGACATAACCATCACTTTAGCGCCAGCAGCAACAGCTGCATTAATGGTAGGTAATGACGCTCGAATCCGTGCTTCAGAAGTCACCTTGCCATCTTTAATTGGCACATTTAAGTCTTGACGGATTAGTACTCTTTTACCTGCTAAATCCAGCTCGGACATTTTCAATATGGACATAATTTACCTTGTAAAAATTAACTTCAAAATTTAGTTTTGGTTGCTGTTAAACATAGCCAAAGCCGTATCAATCATTCTATTAGCAAAGCCCCATTCGTTATCACACCAGACTAGGGTTTTAACCAATTGTCTATGGCTTACCCTTGTTTGACTTCCATCTACTATACAAGAATGCGGATCGTGATTAAAATCAACCGACACTAAAGGCTCTTCAGTGTAGTCTAAAATTCCACCTAAGCGACCTTTGCTAGCCTGTTTAAGCGCGAGATTAACCTCATCAATACAAACGTGTTTTTCAAGGGTTACACTTAAATCCATAGCGGTCACGTTGATAGTTGGAACGCGTACCGCAATAGCTTCAAATTTACCTGCAAATTTAGGTAATATGCGTTCAATTCCCCTTGCTAATTTGGTATCAACTGGAATGATTGATTGGCTGGCAGCACGGGTAAGTCGTAAATCTGTATGGTAAGCATCTATAACTTGTTGGTCGTGCATTGATGAGTGAATGGTTGTAATGGTACCACTGAGTACATTAAACGCATCATCTAATACTTGTATCACCGGTATTATACAGTTAGTTGTACAGGAACCATTGGAAACAATTAAATCGTCAGCGCTAAGTTGATGGTCGTTGATTCCATAGATAACAGTTGCATCCATATCTGGACCACACGGCTGGGAAAACAGCACTTTTTTTGCGCCTTGTTCTAAATGTGCTTGACCAGCGGTTCGGTCATTATGCACGCCACTGCATTCTAAGACTAAATCAATATCTAACTGCTTCCATGGAAGCGCATCTATGTTTGCATGTTGAAGTAACGAAATTTCATCCCCAGCAACAACTAGTTGTTTCCCTTGTAAATCAACAGGAAATCCAAATCGACCATGGGATGTATCGTATTTGAGCAAGTGGGCTATTCCCTCTGGCTCTGCGATCTCATTAATCGCCACAATTTCAATCTGAGTATTGCGGCCTGTTTCATATAGAGCTCTTACAACATTGCGTCCTACGCGGCCAAACCCATTAATTGCGATACGTAACATAACACTCTTTATTTATTACTTGACGATAGAAAAAAGGCGCTAAAAAGCGCCTTTGCAAAATAATAGGGCTTTTAATTTAAGCCTTTGGCAGCTGCAACCACTGCCTCTGAGGTAATACCGAAGTGTTTCAGTAATGCCGCCCCCGGAGCAGATTCACCAAAAGTGGACATACCCACAACAGTGCCACCAAATCCAACGTATTTATGCCAAAAATCTACATGAGCAGCTTCAACCGCTACACGTTTAGTGACTGACATAGGTAACACAGATTCACGATACTCATCGTCCTGCTTATCAAATACAGTGGTACTAGGCATAGACACTACACGCACTGCCATGCCAGTCGCCGTGAGTTGCTCGGCCGCTTCGACAGTAATGCCAACCTCAGAGCCCGTAGCAATTAAGATGACATCAGGTGTACCCGAACAATCTTTCAGAATATATCCACCTTTAGCAACGTTAGCTAACTGTTGGACGTTGCGTTGCTGTGCAGGTAAACCTTGGCGACTAAAGATTAATGCTGATGGGCCGTCTTTGCGTTCTAATGCAGATTTCCATGCGACTGCGGTTTCTGCACCATCACATGGACGCCATGTAGCCAGATTAGGCGTTAAACGTAAGTTTGCCACTTGCTCAATAGGTTGGTGGGTAGGTCCATCTTCACCTTGTCCAATAGAGTCATGGGTATAAACAAAAATATTCGGGATACCCATTAATGAGGCCATACGCACAGCGTTGCGAGCATATTCCATAAACATTAAGAAAGTCGCGCCAAATGGACGGAACCCTCCATGCAAACCTATACCATTCATAATACCGCTCATGCCAAACTCACGGACACCGTAGTATAAATAGTTGCCACTTGCATCGTCGGCTGAGATACCTTTAGTACCAGACCATATAGTAAGGTTTGATCCAGCTAAATCCGCAGAACCACCTAATACTTCCGGCAACAATGTTGCAAAAGTTTCAATAGAATTTTGCGAGGCTTTACGACTCGCTACATTTTCAGCTTTATTTTGAGACTCTTGAATAAACGCATCGGCCTTTTGGGCAAAATCCGCTGGCAAGTCACCAGCTAAACGCCGGGTTAACTCAGCGGCTAATTCTGGATGTGCCTGCTGATAGGCTGAAAATTGCGCGTTCCACGCTTGTTCTTTTTCAGCGCCAGCGACTTTTGCATCCCAACCAGCGTAAACGTCTGCGGGTATTTCAAACGGAGCATGTGGCCAATTCAAAAACTCCCGCGCAGCTTTAATTTCATCCGCGCCTAATGGTGCGCCATGGCAATCGTGACTACCTGACTTATTCGGAGAGCCAAAGCCGATGATAGTTTTACAACAAATCAAGGTCGGCTTAGTGGTTTCTGCTTTTGCGGCAATAATGGCGTCAGCGATTGCTTGTGGATCGTGACCATCTACATCAGCAATGACATGCCATCCATAAGCTTCAAAACGAGCAGGCGTATTGTCGGTGAACCAACCTTCAACATGACCATCAATTGAAATACCGTTGTCATCCCAAAACGCAACCAATTTACCTAAACTTAAGGTGCCAGCTAAAGAACAGACTTCGTGAGAAATACCTTCCATTAAACAACCGTCACCTAAGAAACAATAGGTAAAATGGTCAACCACATCAAAATCAGGTTGGTTAAACTGAGCAGCTAAGGTTTTTTCGGCAATAGCCATACCGACTGCATTACTGATACCTTGACCAAGCGGCCCTGTAGTAGTTTCAACTCCAGGCGCATATCCATATTCCGGATGTCCAGGAGTTTTAGAGTGTAATTGACGGAAGTTTCTTAACTCTTCAATAGGAAGTGCATAACCTGTCAAATGTAATAGCGAATAAATCAACATCGAGCCATGCCCGTTAGATAACACAAACCTATCTCTGTTGGCCCAATCTGGGTTATTAGGATTATGTTGCATATGATCTGACCATAACACTTGTGCTATGTCAGCCATGCCCATTGGTGCTCCAGGGTGTCCTGAGTTGGCTTGTTGAACAGCATCCATACTAAGGGCGCGAATGGCGTTGGCGAGTTCTCGACGTGATGACGACATGTAGTCTCCTGACTGATCCAATAATGATGGTGTACCGTAACGCTATGCGACAGCCACCTAAGATAGCTCTGCATTTTGTATTAGCTAGCTTATAACTGCAATGCTAAATCCGTTATGAATCATTATTTACATATGACTTTTTTTTACACCTTAGCAGAATAAAATTCATAGACGTTTGGACGTCTAGAAGTAAAGACTGGTATTTTATATTTGAATTGCTAAAATACCATCATAAATTCGTATATCGACATTAAACCAAGGTGCTCTTATGACCTCACACTTATTTACTTCAGAATCTGTTTCTGAAGGACACCCAGACAAAATTGCCGATCAAATTTCTGATGCAGTTTTAGACGCAATATTGACTCAAGATCCAAAGGCGCGAGTAGCATGCGAAACCTTTGTAAAAACCGGAATGGTGCTAGTAGGTGGCGAAGTCACAACGTCAGCTTGGGTCGACATTGAAGAAATAACCCGTAAAACAGTTAGAGAAATTGGCTATGTACATTCAGATATGGGCTTTGATGCAGATTCATGCGCCATATTAAATGCCATTGGTAAACAATCACCTGATATTAATCAAGGTGTAGATCGCAGCTCACCAGCAGAACAAGGGGCCGGAGACCAAGGTCTGATGTTTGGTTACGCAAGCAACGAGACAGACGTTTTAATGCCCGCCCCTATTACCTATTCACATCGATTGGTGAAACGTCAATCTGAAGTACGTAAAAACGGAAAACTAGACTGGCTAAGGCCAGATGCAAAAAGTCAGGTCACTTTTGTGTATGAAAATAACGAGCCAGTAGCGATTGATGCTGTAGTATTGTCGACACAGCATGACGAGAGCATTAGTACCGCTGATTTGCGTGAAGCAGTAATGGAAGAAATCATTAAGCCTGTACTGCCTGAAAAATGGTTAAGTAAACACACTAAGTTTTTTATTAACCCTACTGGCCGGTTTGTCATCGGAGGACCAATGGGCGATTGTGGTTTAACTGGCCGTAAAATCATTGTTGACACCTATGGTGGAATGGCAAGGCATGGTGGAGGGGCTTTTTCAGGTAAAGATCCATCTAAGGTAGATAGATCGGCTGCCTATGCTGGTCGTTACGTTGCTAAAAATATTGTGGCCGCAGGATTAGCAGACAAATGTGAAATCCAATTGTCATACGCGATTGGTGTGGCAGAGCCTACTTCAATCAGCATTGATACTTTTGGAACGGGTAAAGTGTCAGAAAGTGTCTTAGTGGCTTTAGTACGTGAAAATTTTGAACTTAGACCTTTTGGACTACTTAAAATGCTCGACTTAGAGCGCCCAATTTACCAAGCAACCGCTGCCTATGGACATTTTGGTCGAGAAGAATTTCCGTGGGAAAGAACCGATATTGCTGAACGTCTAAAAGCCAGTATTTAATTAGGTCAAATTCTAGAAAATATAGCCTCTTGTGGGGCTATATTTTTTTTCGCTAATTAAAATTGTGAATATTCTTGCGCAGCTTCATCGCAAACTCCCATAGCTTCTAGCCTAATACGCACATCACCGGCAACTCTCACGCTGACACATTGCCCTTGTTCCGCGGATTTATTATCTGCAATGACGCTCACAAGATCACCATCCACTGCTGCGAGTTGATATTCGTAACCAGTAGTATCTCCTTCAAATAATGCGGTCAACAAGCCACCAAATAGCCCACCAATTATGGCTCCGGCTAACATATCTTCACTATTGCCTCGCGCATTGCTGAGTAGTCCATCCACCGCACCTATTGCAGCCCCCTCACCAACATGTGATTTAAACTTAATTTTCTCTACGTTTTCTACCCAAGCATAAAACTCAGTAACAAATTGATTCTTTGCCTGATGGTCAACATGATTGGAATTGGCACATGCCGTTAAGAAAAAAATCCCTAATATGGTTACAGAAACGACACAAAATTTACGCATAATTAATTAAAGTAAGTAATTTGGAAAAGCTTAAGTTACCTGTTTTTATCTGAACGGAAGCTTAATCGATACGTAAAATAGGGGTATAATTTGAATCACTGTTAGACTTTGTGAAAAAACACTATGCGTTGTACTCAATATTTTTGCTTAATTTTAATCATCACGATCTTTCTTTCTTCATGTGCTAAATCTCCATTGGGTCGAAATCAACTAAAACTGTATTCAAGCTCTCAATTAGCTGGAATGGGAGAACAGGCCTTTGCGGGTATAAAAACTGAACAGAAGGTTTCCACCCAACAGGTATCTAATCAGTATGTTGAATGTATTGCAGATGCCATTACCCAACATGTGCCCAAGTCAGTGTTTGCCGGAGAATGGGAGCTAGTAGTGTTTGATTCTCCGCAAATCAATGCTTTCGCTCTGCCAGGAGGCAAAATTGGTGTGTACACAGGTTTGATCGAACTTTCTGAAAATCAACATCAATTAGCGGCTGTAATTGGTCACGAAGTAGGACATGTTATCGCAGAACATGGAAATGAAAGAATGTCTAGCAGTGCTTTAATTGGTGTAGGAATGGAAGTCACTAATCAACTGTTGCAAACCAATGGCATAGCCAGTAGTAATTTGATCATGGCAGGTTTAGGTTTAGGGGTACAAGTAGGAGTACAATTACCCTTCGGACGAACCCACGAATCTGAGGCAGATCTTATAGGGTTAGACTTAATGGCTAAAGCAGGATTTGACCCACAACAATCGGTTAATTTGTGGCAAAACATGGAAAAAGCCAGTGAAGGTAACAGGCAACCGGAGCTTTTATCTACTCACCCTCTTCCAGCAACACGAATTAAAAACTTATCAAAAAATATGCCTAATGCCTTAAGTAATTACCGCGCCGCGAGCAACAAACCTAGTTGCAAAATTTAGTTTTGTGAATACAAAAAAAATGCCGCACTAATTACATACTAGTGCGGCATATCTTGAAAACGTTTTAAGACTAGTCGTCTTTATGAAGATGTACGTCCATTTGAGGGAAAGGTATAGAAATACCTTCGGCATCAAATCTCAACTTAACCGCTTCAGTAAAGTCAAATTTAACGGCCCAATAATCAGCAGACGCTACCCAAGGTCGAACAACAAAATTAACACTGCTGTCAGCTAATTCAGCTACAGCAACAGTTGGAGCTGGATCTTTCAGAATACGCTCGTCTGCAGCAACCATTTCTTTCAAAATTTCTTTGGCTTTTTTCAAGTCACTATCGTAGCCAATACCCACAACCATATCGACACGACGAGTTTCTTTGGCTGAATAGTTAGTGATATTCCCACCGTATATTGAACCGTTAGGAATAATGATTTCTTTGTTATCGCCAGTTGTCATCACGGTAGTGAAAATACTAATACTTTTTACTACACCCATCGCACCACCAGCTTCAATGAAATCGCCCGCTTTAAATGGTCTAAATACTAGAAGCATAACCCCAGCAGCGAAATTCTGTAACGAGCCCTGCAATGAAAGACCAATAGCTAAGCCTGCCGCACCTAAGATGGCAACAAGAGATGTTGTGTCAACACCAAGTTGGTCTAATGAAGCAACAATAACAAACAACATTAAAATTGCATTGATAATGGCCTTGACGAAATCAATCAACATATCGTCATACTTTGAACGCGCCATTACTTTACCAAAGACATTAACCAACATGCCTACAATAATCTTACCAACAATGTATATGACAATTGCCATAACAATGTTGATTCCCCATGGAATCACATAAGTTTCCATCATTTCGGACATTTTTTCCGCGTCAAATCCAAACATTATTTTTCCTACCTTTTATTGATTAATTGTTGCGATTAAATAAGATGCCATTCTCCATGCATCACCCATAATAATTGATTTGATTTATTAATCAATTAGACAAAAGTCTAGTTACAATATTAGTTTTACATGGGTATTCTCGCTTCATAATTTTGTCATTTAGCGCACCTATAATTGCCTTCGATTTGAGGCAGCAGAATTATTCTTTTAATAATTTTTTTTGTTTTAAACATAAAAAAAAATAGTGCTATAATATAGCTCACCGTTTTTTGGTGATCTAATATTTTTAAAGGAATTGAAAATGTTACTAGTCAGTTTATTAGTTATTTCATTGGTTTTACTTTTCGTTTTTTCTATGTCAACAGAAAAGGGGAAAAATACTAAGTTTGCTCGAAAAGGTGCTAACGCCATATCACCTAAAAAAGAGACCGCTTAATCCATCAGTCTGTATGATGTGATGAAATTCATATGAGCAATATTTAAGGGCTAGGCGGAATTGGACCATCCGCCGATGCTTAATATTTTGAGTGCTTGTTCTTCTTTAAATACCTTTGTATTGATACCATTCTTTTAAACAATATTGGTTACTGAGTGGAACAATGCGTATTATCCGAATTTACTACCCTTTTGAAATGTCGGCAGATTCCTGTGTCACTTTGACAGAAGACGCGACTAATCACCTTGCCAATGTACTTCGTACTAAAACTGGACAAGCCGTGGTGTTATTTAATGGCGATGGAAACGAATATAGTGCCCAGTTAACAGAAGTCACAAAACGTAAAGTAGTGGCACAAATTGATTCTAAAATTTCTATTAGTATAGAATCACCTCTGAATATTCATCTCGGACAAGGAATATCAAGAGGCGATCGCATGGAATGGGTGATTCAAAAGTCTATAGAGTTAGGCGTGACAGAGATTACTCCGCTTATCACCGAACGCTGTGGAGTCAAACTCAGCAAAGAAAGGTGGTCTAAAAAACATCAACAATGGCAAAAACTGGCCATCGCTGCTTGCGAGCAATGTGGCAGAAACGTATTGCCTAAATTGCATCCCCCTCTGGTATTTGCAGATTGGATAAAACTATCGACCAACCAAATTCGCCTTACACTGCACCCTCGCGCTGATAAAGCTTTTAGACATATAAGTATGCCAGCTACTGGTGCTAGGTTACTTATTGGACCAGAAGGAGGTTTGACGGAGCAAGAAATTTACCAAACAGAACAAAATGGGTTTCACACCATTCAACTGGGTCCAAGAGTATTACGAACCGAAACCGCCGCAATAGCCGCCATATCGGCGCTGCAAGCTATACATGGTGATTTATAACATAGCCCGTTACTTTTACAACTGGTTACATTTATGTTAACTTAAGAGCCAAAGTATAGTTCTAATAAAAACAATAAAATCTATGCAGTCCCTAAAACTTATCTCCAATGACGATAATGGATTACATACTTCGTTAGCGTCCCAGCACCTATTAGACGAAGCTCGTGCTTGTGCAATGGAAAGCATGCTACATGGTCATCCCTTAGATCTTGCTCTAAATGCTATTACTAAATGTTTAGAAACTATTTTAGGCAGTTGTCATTGTCAGGTACTGCTACTAGATAACAAGAAGTCCACTTTCCGTTCCCTTAATAAAAGTAATGATCTCTATGCGAGTTTTATTAATAACCTCATCAAACATTTTCTAAACAATCCTAAATCTGAATTAGGTTCCGAATTATCACGAGGCATTGACGTAATTGTGCCTGATATGACTGCGTCTAAAACTTGGCAATCCATGTTTGTAGAAGCAACAGATTTAGAAGAAATTGTTGCTAACTGGATGGTGCCAATAATCACTGATGATGGATCGATTATTGGTTTGTTTAGTGCTTTATTTAATACCACTAGAAAGGCCAGTTCGTCAGAGTTGTCATTGCTAAGTCGAGCAGCCAAAAGTATTTGTGCGTTGTTATTCCATTCAAAAAGAAAAACACAGGAGTTGCAGCATAAAATAACCCTTCATCAAAAGTTTATGATGCAAAAGGAAACCGCAGAAGACATAAACGGTTTGTTGAAAAAAGCCATTGAGCAACGAGCCGAAGTACAAGGTCAATTATTAGAATTGGAAAGTATGGCGGCTTTAGGCACAATGATGTCTAGCCTAACTCACGAAATAAGCACTCCAATCGGGGTATCAGTAACTGCAGCTAGCTTTTTAGATGACATGCAAAAATCGTGTCTAGAAAAAGTACAGCATGAACAACTCAAACGCTCGGAACTTATCACCTATTTAACAGAATCTGCTGAGGCATCACGGATCATCGAGCGCAATATGCTCAGAGCAGATGAATTAATCAAGACCTTTAAACGCTTATCTGTCGATCAACACAGTCAGGAGGTCCGTAGATTCAAGCTGTGTGAATATGTCTACGAAGTCTTGCTCTCGTTAAAACCTAGATTAAAGCATACGCCTCACAAAATTTGTGTGGATATCCCAACTGACTTAACTATCGATAGTAATCCAGGTGCTTTGAGTCAGATATTGATTAACTTAATCATGAATTCAGCACACCATGCTTTTGCAAATGATGCTAAAGGGAAAATTACGATAAAAGCGAATATTGAATATGACTCAGCAACAAATAGAAAATTAATCTTAGTTTATAAAGACAATGGCAAAGGAATGGATACCCAAACGATCGAAAACATGTACAAGCCATTTTTCACTTTAGCCAGAGAAAAGGATGGTTGCGGCTTAGGTATGCATATCTGCAATAACATAATAATGAAAGTGCTTCGAGGCACGATTGACTGTCGCTCTGAATTGGGCAAAGGGGTAGAGTTTACTATAGTCTTACCCATTTCATAACAACTCCGCCAATTCAAACAAAACGTCACTTATAAAATAAAAATGCCTGCTAAAAAGCAGGCATTTTTATTTAAATCTGCTTATCGTGGTGACTAATGCAAAATCCTGGTTTTAATTGTTCCTTCAATTTTTTGCAATTGCTCAAATGCTTCTTCAGCATGGTCAGTTTCGACATCAATCACAACGTAACCAATATTTTCATTTGTTTGTAGATACTGAGCGGCAATATTCAACCCCTTTTGAGCAAACGCTTGGTTAATTTGTGTTAGCACACCCGGTATATTTCTATGGATGTGTAGTAAACGAGAACGCTCCACTTGTTCAGGTAAAGACACCTCTGGGAAATTAACCGCTGACAAAGTCGAGCCATTATCACTGTACTTAGCTAGCTTGCCTGCCACTTCAATTCCGATATTTTGCTGGGCTTCTTGGGTACTGCCTCCAACATGTGGCGTCAAAATAACATTATCAAATTGCGTGAGTGGTGATTCAAAGGGATCATCGTTTGACTTAGGTTCCACGGGGAAAACATCAATCGCAGCACCAGCCAACTTACCACTTTTAAGAGCTTCTACTAGCGCATCAATATCGATAATTGTACCTCTGGCGGCGTTCATAAGAATTGCACCGTCTTTCATCATTCCTAGTTCTTTCGCGCCAATCATATTTTGAGTTTGTGGCGTTTCTGGAACGTGTAGCGTGACCACATCAGAAGTATTTAGTAATTGTTTTAGGGTTTTGCTTTGTGTTGAATTACCCAAAACCAATTTATTCTCAATATCGTAAAACTGCACGCGCATACCTAAGTGTTCGGCTAATATGCTTAATTGGGTACCAATATGCCCATAACCGATAATACCTAAAGTCTTACCTCGCGCTTCAAATGAGCCAACGGCACTTTTATCCCAAACTCCCCTATGCGCTTTAGCGTTTTTCGAAGGAACACCACGTAACAACAAAATAATCTGCGCAAGGGCCAACTCTGCTACAGAACGTGTATTCGAAAACGGCGCATTAAACACAGGGATTCCACGTTTTTGTGTGGCAGCTAAATCAACTTGGTTAGTACCTATGCAAAAACATCCAACGGCAACTAATTTTTTAGCGGCAGCAATCACATTCTCATTCAACTGTGTTCTTGAACGAATACCTATAAAATGAACATCCTTAATTTTGGCAATTAATTCGTCTTCAGGAAGTGATGTTTTTAAATACTCAATGTTTTCATAGCCATTAGCATGAAGAGTATCCAAGGTGCTTTGATGTAGACCTTCTAGTAACAAAATTTTGATTTTTTCTTTTGGCAACGACACTTTGCTCATGAGATTTTCCGACTGAGATTTTAGTTTGAGACATCTGGACGTCTATTTGAGGGTGAAAAATAGCAGAATTCGACTAAATTAGAAAGCAATTATGGCTATTGCTTATGCTCTATGAGCTTAAAAAACCAAGTTCTTGCGCAATTCACCGCAGTGAAATTAAATTCCATGACAAATATTTGGGTTTGCTATAGTGATACGTGTGTCTTTTTATTGCATTAAACAATTAAAAATCAAAATAGGAGAGTGATTTTGGCAATCACAAGCTACAAACCGGTATTTAGTGAGTACCATCATGGTCCAGACTCATACATTCATTTACTTTCAAAACCCGTTTCCATCACACGGGATACAGCTATTAGTCACGACGATGCCGATAAGTTAAAAAACGTACAATTGAGAGCAGCAAAAAATATCAGTACCAAACTCGTTTTTTGCGGTAACAACAATACCGAGAAAGCGCGGCAACTCAATCAACTCGCCCATGTCACAAAACAAACGGTATGTTTCCTAGACTGTCATCGGTTGGTCGAAAAATATATTGGAGAAACTGAAAAAAATCTGTCAAAACTGATTGCACAGGCAGAATCGCGACACTGGATATTATTCTTTGACGAAGCTGACGCTTTGTTTGCAAAAGCAACCGAAGTTCAAGATTCACAGGATAAATACGCCAACCAAGAAATAAGCTATTTGCTTAAACGTATATCCCTATTCCCCAGTATTACTATATTCTCACTGAAAGAGCAGTCTAAACACCATGCTATTAAACATAGAGTAGACGATGTGATCAGTTTTCGAGATCTAGACTAGATAATATGTTCTCCTAACTAATACTGGGGACCAGAGAAATGTTCTCAATAAGTTCCAAAGCATCTAAGTTAGCGAGCGCTAACTGACAACTGGTTTGACTATTATTATACTGCGTTGAGCAATCCACCTGCCACTGCCGCAAAACATAAGAAGCGACAGCTGCCCGCAATTGCACTGTCAGTTTTCCATCCAACATATCGTAATCCATCTCGATCGCTTTAGGATGCTGAATCTTAGGGTGGGGAATAAGCACTATTTCTACTATTTGTTGCCATTGCTGATCATAATGGCTCGCTTCATGTACATGCACTGCGCCTTGAATGGGCTCAATAGAAGTAAATCGTGTAGACACAAAATCTCGAAAACTGTTACTTTTTCGATCATAAGCGCGAACATGCCATCGATGACCATTATTTACTATGGAATGCGGTACTAACGCCCTTTCAGTTTCCCCAGAAGAAACTGATACGTACCCGCATTTAATGGCATGTTTATTATGAATCGCTCGCATAATGCTTGCGATAATAGTCACTTCGGGATGTATCAGCCTGACCGCGTCAAAACACTGCTCAGAAGGTTGCACTCCTGTAGAAATACCATTGCCAAATCCGCGACTTAAAGAGGTCAAGATCACTTCAGGATCATGACTAAAGACCGCACGAAAATTTTCTGTGCGGTGATAACTTTTAGTTTGGTGTCGTAAAATAAGGTTTTGCGGTGCTAGTTCTTTGTAAGTACTAAAATCTCGAGTACTGGCTGCCAATCCTGTTTTAAAACGTTGAATCAAATCGTTACGAGCTACATGACCAAAAAACTGCAAACTAAAATCAATAAAAGCTAAACGATCTTTTTGCGCATGGGTTAACTCAGTAAGTTTTTTGTTTATTTCCGATTCAATCGAATTACTATGGTGTTCCATCAAGATAGACTCATAATGACTAGGTGTACGGAGAGTAAATCACCGACACACACAATACAATCATTATGATTACTACTTTAATTGGAAAATAGGAAGGTAACAAAGCCCAGACGACCCGTCTCTGTTACGATTTAAGTCAAGCGCGAATTTGTCCATCACCTTTAACCAAGTATTTCTCAGTGGTGAGTGACTCGATTCCCATAGGGCCATATGCATGTAACTTAGTGGTTGCGATTCCAATTTCGGCACCTAACCCAAGCTCACTGCCATCTGAAAAACGCGAGGAGGCATTCACCATTACCACAGAGGCATCAACTGAACGCTGAAAACGTTTTGCTGTTAATTCATTTCGGGTACAGATAACTTCAGTATGATGGCTACCAAACCTATCTATATGCGCCATGGCCTCATCGACTCCGTCTACAACACGAATAGCTATCTCAAGCTCTAAGTATTCTTGACCAAAACCTTCCACTTCTAACAAGTTTGCGTTACTGAAATATTGGCAAGCGTTTCCACAAGCGTGGACTTTGACGTGCTTTTCTTTTAACTTTTCGGCCACTTTCGGCAAGAATTCCGCTTCAATAGATTGGTCGACCAATAATCCCTCAATTGCATTACATACTCCTGTTCTAGAAGTTTTACCATTAATTAATAAATCCATTGCAACACTCTGGTCAGCATCTTTGTCTATATAGAGATGACAAACACCTTTAAAATGCTGAATCACTGGGATTCTACTGTTATCAGTTACAAAATTAATCAAGCCCTCACCGCCTCTTGGGATGATTACATCGATACTATCCCGTTGCTGCATCAACTCAAACATCAAATCACGACTGGGATCTGGCACAACAGTAATAAGCTCTTTAGGCAAATCGAATGACGTTAGAACTTCTTGTAAAACTTCGGCTATCGCTAAACTAGAGATCAACGCTTCTTTGCCACCTCGCAAAATTACTGCGTTTCCTGATTTAAAACATAACGCGCCAGCGTCTGCTGTTACATTAGGTCGTGCTTCGAAAATCATACAAACTACACCAAGGGGAACCCGCATTTTATGGATCTGTAATCCATTTGGACGCTCGCTGACTGCTCGCAGTGCCCCGACAGGATCCTCGAGTCCAGCAATCACTTCAATTCCCGATGCCATTGCTTCAATTCTATGGGGATCTAGCGTCAGCCTGTCGAGCATCGCACTGCCCAAATTGTTTTCTTTCGCTAACACCAAGTCTTGCTCATTAGCCGTTAAAATAACCTGCTTTTTTTGACGTAAAGCTTTAGCCATGGCTAGTAGTACTTGGTTTTTGATTGACTCATCTAACACTGCTAAGGTTTTGGATGCTTTAACCGCGCCCAATGTTAAATTTTTTATTACACTCATACTGTCTCCAACAACGCGACATTTTTGTCTGAAATAATAGGCCCTGTTTGCTCTTGAAAATCACTCGCAAAGTTTTTGTCTTCTTGATTAGTAATAAAGCTCAGCAAACAACTACTATAATTTGACTTGGCTTTCGCCAACTTAGTGCCGTCATTCCTGCGGACCAAAATCGTATCACCCACAGCAAATTCACCTTTAATTTCGACTAAGTCTTCACTGGTAAGTTGTTCACTGTGTGCATCAAGTTTAGCCTTAAAGTCATCCTCAACTATCACCTCACCTTGAGCCGTAGAGGTATGTGTCATCCAATGAATGTGCTCCAGCATAGGAGAGGATGCCGAAGAAAACCGCGTTCCAGGATTCTCACCGTTTAACAACTTAGTAAAAGACAATTCTGTAAAACCATTAACTATATAGGTGTCAATTCCATGCAAGGTGGCTTTCTTCGCTGCTTCTACTTTAGTTATCATGCCACCCGTGCCCACTGCACTTGTCGCTCCATCTGCCATTGCGAACACTTCTGCATTTATTTCCGAAATATTTGGGATAAGAACCGCGTCTTGGTGTTTATGAGGATTTTTATTGTATAAGCCATCAATGTCGGAACAAATGATCAAAGCATCTGCGTCCGCTGCGGCCGCAACAATCGCAGATAAATTATCGTTGTCTCCCACCTTTAACTTGTCGGTCACTATAGTGTCATTTTCATTAATGATGGGTAATACACCATGATCGAGTAACGTAAAGATGGTTTCTCTTACGCTAATGTAGCGCTCTCTATCACGCAAGTCGCAACGAGTCAGCAGCATTTGTGCAGTTGCAAAATCAAATAGCTTTTCCCAGGTTGCAATCATTTCTGCTTGACCCGCAGCGGCCATAGCCTTTTTAATAGGAATGGTTTGTTGTAATTCACTTGGAAATAAATGTGAACCTGCCGCTACCGACCCTGATGACACAAGGACCACATCGATTCCTTGCGTACGACAACTTACAATAAATTGTGCAATACTTTCTAAGTACTGGCTACTACACCCCTTTCCATGAGGTGCAATTAATGCACTTCCCACTTTTATGACAATACGTTTCCAATTAAATCTGTTCATAATAACTAACTTCTTACCTTGCGAAATTCAACGCTAATTCATTGATGTAGGCGTCATTGCCTGATGTTTCGTTTATTTGAAGAGCTTTTGAAATTAAAGCTTATTCTCTTGGAGGGGTCATGAAGGGTTTGAAAGCTGCATTTTGGTCCTCTTAAAAAGTTTGACTAAAATTACCTAGTAATCTAATAATTCGTATACTAACTATTTTTTAATAAAATTTCTACACCCCGATCGATATAACATAGTTCATTGAGGCAATAATTAGATAGAGTTGAACTTTACCTAGGATAAATTTTAGGTAAATAAAGTGATTAATACTGAATATAAAAATTGAACTCTAGGTTAATTACTCTTACATTAAGCGACATTTATCGGACGTTAATATTTAAACTTTTCGGCCGGTGTTCAAAGATGTTCAAAGATGTTCAAAGGTCAGTTTTATGCAAAAATATGAAGAGTTATTGGTATCGTTAAGAAAGGTCACCCGAGCCATTGGGCTTTACTCAAAAAAATTATCTAAGGAAAGTGGATTGACTAGCCCTCAGCTTATTGTGCTAAAGGAAATCGCGCAACATAACGGTTGTATGGTTAAGGATATAGCGCAAAGTATTAATCTTAGTTCCGCAACAGTAACGAGTATCCTAGATAGACTTGAAGCACGTAATTACGTTATTCGAGAACGCTCTGTTACAGACAAACGCAGGGTTGGCCTGCATCTTACTGAGCACGGGAAAACCGTCATAGAAAATGCGCCTCGCCCACTGCAAGCTCATTTTATTGACCGTTTTGAAAAGCTTCAAGAATGGGAGCAAACTCAATTGGTTTCTACCATGCAACGTATTGCATCCATGATGGACGCAGAAGATATAGACGCTGCACCACTGTTAGAAGTTGGTACCCTATATGACGTCACGCAACCTGAATAACGCGCAGTTGAGCAATCTAAATTGCACCTGTCAAAGACAGTGGTTTATTTATGCTCAGTGCCAAATTTTTGTTGTGTCACATTGAACGAGATTACTAACATCCCAAATGACTGCCTATTTGGGATATTGCCAAAAACGCCTCCTATCCAGTTGCTCCGCAAGGATATAGACTAACTTTTCCAATCTGTTTGGTGGTGGAATAAATCCGAAATTCACCACCCAACGTACTGACCTTTTTATGAGGCGTTACTCTATGCAAAATAATACAAAGACTGCTTCTATCCCCAAGGGCAGATTAAGTCGATTCAGCAAGTTAGGTTCTTTGGCCGGAAGAGTGGCTGGAAATGTACTTGCTGAAGGGATCAGTGAATTAGCTAAAGGAAATCGACCAAAAATAAAAGACTTATTGCTCACCCCATCAAACGCGATGCGTGTGACCGAGCAACTTTCGCAAATGCGTGGAGCTGCGATGAAGGTGGGGCAAATGTTATCTATGGATGCGGGTGATATGTTGCCAAAAGAGCTAACAGATTTACTCGCTCGGTTACGTTCAGACGCTAGGTCTATGCCCGAAAAGGAACTAGTTAGTTTGTTAGAAACACAATGGGGCCAAGGCTGGCAGAAAGAGTTTATACAATTTCCGTTACAACCTATAGCTGCGGCCTCTATTGGCCAAGTGCATAAAGTGATTACTAAAGACTTAAAACGTTTAGCAATTAAAATTCAATATCCAGGAATCAAGCAAAGTATTGATAGTGACGTAGATAATGTCGCAACCTTAATAAAGTTAACAGGGTTATTACCCAAAGGTTTGGACATTAAGCCACTATTGGAAGAAGCTAAAAAACAACTGCATGATGAAGCGGATTATATTCTTGAAGGAAAATATTTAGATCGCTACGCGGCTGTTATTGAAAACGATGATGCGTTCGTTATGCCTGTATTAGATGAAGCATTGAGTTCAGATTCGATTCTCGCAATGAGTTTCGTTGACGGTTTACCAATAGAACAGTTAATCAACCAATCTCAACACACTCGGGACCAAATTATGACGCAGTTAATGCGTTTATTTTTCAAAGAGTTATTTGACTTCCAACTGGTGCAAACTGATCCCAACTTCGGCAATTTTCAATATGATCAAGAATCACAAAAAATAGTGCTTTTAGACTTTGGCGCTACCCGAACTTACACATCACAAATGGCCGAAGGTTACCGCCAGTTAATGCAAGGTGCCGGTCGTCATGACAAAATACAAATTCGCCAAGCAATTTTAGATATTGGGCTTATTCGTCAAGACTTACCTGAAAATGTACAGCGCAATATTACAGATCTAGTTTACATGGCTTGCGAACCGTTATATGCAGAATCGCCCTACGACTTTGCGGGCTCTGACCTATCTTCACGTTTGCAGCAGCAAGGAATGCAACTAGGACTAGAAAAAGAATATGCGCATACACCTTCTGCCAACGCAATATTTTTGCACAGGAAACTTGGTGGATTATTTTTATTAGCTATAAAATTAAAAGCCAAAGTGGATATGCAAAGTCTATTTGCACCTTATAATGAAGCCTAACTAGCAGTACCAAAGGACGCTTAAATGCTTATTCAACTCACGCCCCTTCAAGCTCGTATTATTGGTGTTTTACTCGAAAAAGAAGTGACTACACCTGATCAATATCCTCTGTCTCTCAATGGATTAACCCTTGGGTGTAATCAAAAAAGTAATCGAGAACCGGTGATGAACCTAAGTGAATCGGACGTTCAAAACGTGCTCGATGAGCTTAGAGAAAAAAAACTCATCCTCGAACATACTGGGACTGGTAGCAGAGTGGTAAAATACAAACATCGCTTTTGCAATACCGAATTCAGTGATTTGAAATTTAGCCGGCAACAATTAGCGATTATCTGCGTATTGCTACTGCGCGGCCCGCAAACTCCGGGAGAACTTAGGACTCGCAGCAACCGCTTAGCCGACTTTGAGAACGTAGATGAAGTAGAAACTACCCTTAACAAATTGCATGATTTGAACGACCAGCAACTCGTAGTAAAACTAGAGCGTGAGCCTGGCAAACGGGATTCTCGTTACGCACACTTATTTAGTGGCGACCAAGTATTTCCAATCCAGTCACAGCCCAAAACTCACATTCACGCTGACCAGGAAGAAAACTCAGCATCTACATCCGCAAAAGACCAAGAGCGTCTTAGTCAACTAGAGCATCAGGTTGCTTGCTTGACTAAACAACTAGCAGAATTAAAAGAAATTGTTGATATTTTGAGTGAGTAATAATCACTCAAATAATGGTTTTACAGTCACGAAGCGGTAAAACCATTTCTAATATAGCGAACAAAAACTCACTACTAGCATTGAACCAATAAAGTTAATTGACCATTACCCACCCGCTTCTATGATTCTGAGCCAATTTCCCCAAAGACCTAACTCAGACAAAGCAAGTTTGATACATACCAATAGCGGTACAGACAACAAAATACCCGAAAGCCCCCATAGCCATCCGCAAATAATCAACCAGAGCATAATAACGAGAGGATTAATCAACATGTTCCTACCCAGAACGGTCGGAGTAATAAACTGTGACTCAAGCATATTTAACACTAGATAAGCAGCCACTGGCAGTAACACTGAGACATTGACACCATATTGTACTAATCCAGCTAAAGATAATATTAATACACCTAGTACAGAGCCTACATACGGAATGAAATTTAGAATTCCCACCATGACTCCCCACAAAAGCGCATCTTCTAAACCAATAAAATATAAAACCAAGGCCGTGACTAAACCTAACCCAGAATTAATAATACTAACGGTGATAATATAACGAGAAAGCTGCGCTTGGGTCATATTTACCAAGTTAATAGCTTTTTCGCGTTTTTCTTTTGTGGGTAATTCCTTGATGAAGGCGTTGAAAAGACTAGGACCAAAGATAAGCAAAAACAAAATTAATATGATGCTAACCAAAACTTGTGCTAAAAATACCGGGGCGGCTCCTAACGCTTCAAGAATAAACTCGAGCCCTCCCTGTTTAATGTGTTCAGTCACCACGTCGCTAGTCGTTTCCTTGGGTTGAATTTCGACATCTTCACTACTGAACCAATCTAAAAAACTAAACTCTTTTACTGGTTTCGCTTTTACCAACTCCTCGTGTTGTTGTTTTTCAAATGCGTCACTAATTGATTCAACTTGCTGAGTAAGCTGCACAGATAGTTTAGGGATAAGTTTCGCCCACTTCTGGGCGGGCTCAAATAATTCGAGTCCTAACAATGTAAAAGGTGCAATGAGCATAGCCATTAACGCGATAGAAGATAGCGAACGTGGTATACGTAGGCGTTTTAACACTGTTACTAATGGGCTCAATAGAAGCGCGATGAGTATAGTTAATACCAATGGAATAATGAGTGATTGAGCAAAATATAGAGTATAAAAAACCGCCAGCAATAGGATCCATTTGATGCTCGGAATATTAGTTAATCTTTGGTTTTTTTCTACATTTTCTGAGTCTTGAAGGGATTCAGCGTGCGACTTTTGCATGATTTTCCAGAATCTAAAATTAGTTAAACAAAGCAGCCTTTGGTCCAACTCAGCTGCAACTAGTTATATCCTAATTGATAGATTCAAGTTTAAACAGCACTCTTGTTGAGCGAATGCGATATCTCAATTCTACACTCGAGGCTACTTTTCTTTATTTGCAGCCTTATATTGCGGTCGAACCACCATCCACGGGTAAGGTAGATCCAGTTGTAAAGCTTGCAGCATCAGAACTTAGATACAGCACTGCGGCAACGACTTCTTCTACTGTTCCCACTCGGCCAACAGGGTGCATCGAGCCAATCATATGGCTCTTCTTTTCATCTCCCGCAATGGCGCGCCGATACATATTGGTATCAATCACCGCTGGACAAATGGCATTCACTCTAATGCCTTTTTTGGCATATTCTACTGCCGCTGACTTAGTCAATCCAACCACTGCATGTTTACTTGCAGCGTAAATACTCATTTTAGGTGCAGCGCCTAACCCCGCTACAGATGCAGTATTCACAATGGCTCCACCACCAGTTTTTAGCATGCTTTGGATCTCATGTTGCATACATAACCACACACCTTTGACATTGATATCCATAATTTTATCAAAGACGTTTTCACTTCCTTCAGCCAGTTTGCTTGACTCTATGTCGATGCCGGCGTTATTAAATGCAATATCTAAACGTCCAAAAGTCTCTTGAATAAAGTCAAAAAGTGCCGTTACTGACCCGCTATTACTGACATCACATTCTTGGAAAACAGCTTGAAGACCATGGGAAACAAGATCTTGTGCCAAATGTTCACCTTGGGTATCAATGTCTGCCAAAACCACCTTAGCTCCTTGATGCGCAAAAGAACGTGCAGCGGCTTGCCCTATGCCGGAAGCCGCGCCAGTGACTAAAACAATTTTACCTAAAAAATCTTTATTATTATGCATTGAATCAATTCTCAAGCTCACTCGTGAACCATAGATTAACAACCTCTGATGCAAACTATAAATAAGCTTTTAAGATGTTAACCAATCAATACAACTGATAGGTAACTTGCCGTTTAAACGTGTGCAAGTTTGACTTCGAGATTAATCAGTTACATCGCTATCAACATTAGTTTTTGTTGCTACACTGTTTAAGCGACATTACCAAGCTAATTTCTCAACCGGACAAGAAGCATAACTATGATTACATTTACACTTAACGGTAAAAAAATGAGTACTGATGCACCTAAAGACACACCTTTATTGTGGATCATTCGAGATGAATTTGGACTCAAAGGGACTAAATTTGGCTGCGGAATTGCCATGTGTGGTGCTTGTACCGTACATTTAAACGGTAGTCCGGTAAGATCTTGTTCATTGCCAATTAGCGCTCTGGATGGAGGCAAAATTACAACCATCGAAGGGCTTGGGAATAAACACCCTTTGCAAAAAGCGTGGGTTGAGCACCAGGTGCCTCAATGTGGTTACTGTCAGTCTGGACAAATCATGCAGGCCACTGCGTTATTGGCGACGAATGCCAATCCTTCAGATGCAGAAATCGTTAATCATATGAACGGAAACTTGTGTCGTTGTATGTCATATAAGCGTATCAAAGAAGCAATTAAGCAAGTATCTTCAGCAAGCGCCAGCGTCGTAGAAATTTATGATCCCAAAAGAGAGAGTATTCTAGAAGGTAATAATCAACAGGGAGTAGTGTAAAATGACTCGCCTTAATAAAACCGAAAAAATTCAACAAAGCCGTCGTAACTTTTTAATAGGAACCTTACGCACAGGCTTAGTTATGGCCTTTGCACCAGCAATGACTGCTTACTCCTCAGAATCAGCGGCTACTTCCCTCAATAAAAAGCGCTTTAGTCCAACAGTGTGGTTTGAAATTGATCAATCAGGTTCAATTCTAATCAACATTTCGCGAGCTGAAATGGGACAACACGTAGGTACTGCCATCGCCCGTATTGTTGCCGATGAATTGGGGGCTGATTGGGATAACGTCTCGATCAAACATGTAGATACCGATCCCAAATGGGGATACATGGTCACTGGCGGTTCATGGTCTGTTTGGCAGTCTTACTTACCCATGTCCCAAGCAGGCGCAGCGGGGCGTACGGTTTTAATTGAAGCCGCAGCAAAATTACTTCAGGTTCAAGCCAGTGACTGCAAAACACAAGATAGTCATGTAGTTTGTGGCGACAAGTCGATTAGTTTCGCTGATATAATTAGTCAGGGCAGTATTGATAGGACGTTTAGCGCAGAAGAGCTGGCCCTGTTCACACCCAAAGATCCTAAAACCAGACAGTTAATCGCTAAACCCAGTAACGCTTTAGATGTACCCGCAAAAACGACAGGCACCGCAAAATATGGCCTTGACGTAGAAATCCCTGGCATGGTGTACGCCCGTCCGTTAATACCTCCCACACGTTATGGTTCAAGAGTACTGAAAGTAAACGATACCAAAGCGACTAAGGTTAAAGGTTACTTAGGTTATGAGATTTTGCAGGATCCCAGTAATATTCTGCAAGGTTGGGTGTCGGTACTGGCCGATACTTACTTTGGCGCAATTCAAGCAGCCCAAGCTATGAATGTAGAGTATCAGGCGGGTGAAACGGCCAATGTTAGTGAACAAGATTTAATTGATGAAGGCGAAAAACTAGTTGCTGACAAAACCTCTGGTGGACGTTTTGTTGATCATGGAGACATAGATAAAGCATCTGCTGAGGCAAAAAAATCAATCGATTCCACTTACAAAACATCTTCGGTATTGCACTTTGCTTTAGAGCCAGTGAATGCCGCCGTCGAATTCAAAGATGGTATTTGTCATGTACATACAGGCAACCAATGGCAATCGTTATTTTTGCCCGTTGTCGCGAAATCCGTTGGACTCACCGACGATAAAGTCATCATTCATCAATATTATCTCGGCGGTGGTTTTGGTAGGCGGTTAGCGGGTGACTACATGATCCCTGCAGCTCTAACGGCTAAAGCTATAGGTAAACCGGTGAAATTGGTATTTACTCGCGAAGATGATTCACGTTTCGATTGTATTCGCTCTCCTTCAGTGCAACATTTCGCGGCCTATTGGGATGGCGACAACGCGTTGCAAGGTATTGATCATGCCGCCGCTGCGGGATGGCCAACCTTGACCATGGCGCCCGGTTTTATGCCAGACAGCGTTGATAAAAAAACCAAAGTTGACAGTTTTTCTATTAGTGGCGCCGACCATTGGTACAGCCTCAACAATCATAGAGTGCGCGCCATCAACAACACACTGGCACAAAAAACCTTTGTACCAGGTTGGTTACGTGCTGTAGGTCCTGGTTGGATTGCATGGGGCGTCGAGTCTTTTATGGATGAAGTCGCCCATGCTCAAAATGTTGACCCTGTTGATTTTCGTATGAAATTGTTAGATGCAAAAGGTAAAAATTCAGGTTCAGAACCTGTAGCCGTAGGTGGAGCAAAACGCCTTTCTCATGTGCTAAACGAAACAAAAATTAAATCTGATTGGGGGAAAACCTTACCTAAAAACGAAGGTTTAGGTGTGGCAATAGCGGCAGGACAAGAACGCACTATGCCTACATGGAGTGCCTGTGTGGCCCATGTAAGAGTAAATCCTAAAACGGGTGAAGTGAAAGTATTAAAACTCACTAGTGTTATGGACTGCGGCACTGTTGTTCACCCTGATGGCGCATTAGCACAAACAGAAGGCGCCATGCTTTGGGGGCTTAGCCTTGCATTACACGAAGGAACGGCTATTAAAGATGGTCAAGTTGCAGACACAAACTTAAATAGCTATACACCATTACGCATGGCAGATGTACCTGAATTAGATATCAGTTTTGTAGAAAATACTGAAGCGCCGACCGGACTCGGAGAGCCTGGTTTAATTGCAGTTGCCCCAGCAATTGGTAACGCAATATATAATGCAGTAGGTGCCAGAATGCGCGACTTACCAATCACACCTAAGGCAGTAAAAGCGTTAATATAAAGTAAGCTGCTCCGCTAAGAACTGTAGTTCAAAGCGTCATTTCTTTAATAAGTTATGGCGCTTTTTTATGGATAGCGGTATGAGTCATATCTGGTCCGTCTTATTTTAAAACTTATCAAAAATCTCAATCTTGCTATGATCACCACTTCAAAAAATCAGGAGTTAACTGTAAAAATGACAAGTATTCAACGCCAAGAAACCAAACAACGTATGAGTCGAATTGTGATCCACCAAGGTACTATTTACCTTTGTGGACAAGTTTGCGCAGACGCCACCCAAGGCATAGAACACCAAACTCAAACCATGCTCGACAAGGTTGAACAATTGTTATTAGACGCGGGCAGTGATAAAGAACATATGCTCTCAGTCACTGTGTATATTAAAGACATGCAAGACTTTGCGGCTATGAATGCTGTATGGGATAACTGGGTACCACAAGGCCACGCGCCTGCAAGAGCTTGTGTTCAGGCATCTATGGCTAGGCCTGAGTTATTAGTCGAAGTCACTATCATTGCCGCACAGAAGTAGTTTTACAAAAATTGAGATACGAATAAATAGCACACTGTTTTAATTTCACTGAAGCAATACAGATTGGCCTATGTGAGTTGAATTAATCATCAACACCTTAGGCCTAATCAGTCGTCGTATAGGGGGCATTTAACAGCTTAAGGGGCTAAGCCAATTTTTGTAGACACTGCATTATCCAGTTTTTTAATTGTGACTCACTTAAGCCACCAGACACTCTATCGATCTCCTTACCATGAAGAAAAAAGATCAGCGTAGGGATACTACGAATAGAGGCATCTGCCGAAACTTGTTGCGCTTGTTCGGTATTCACTTTAGCAAATAACAGTTCTTCAGATTGTTTAGCTATTGCATTAAAAACAGGTGCCATTGCTTTACAGGGCCCACACCAGCTTGCCCAAAAATCGACAATCACAGGCAAGTCGTTTTTTTCTATATAACGGTAGAAAGAAGCATCAGTTAACTCAACAGGACTCGAAGAATAAGCCGCTTGCTGGCACTTACCACATTTGGCCTGAGTATGACTTTTGTCTTCTGGAATACGGTTTATTGCAAGGCAATGGGAACATACAATGTGCATTTGTTTTCCTAAGGGTTTAATTCAATTCATTTCAATTGAATACTAATTTATTGTTCACTCTACTGAGTTTCTTTTTAATATCTAACTGCATACTCTCTAATCCGCCAACGGATTGCAAAAAAGTGTCAACTGACTGTTTCTGCTGCTCATCAAATTGCTGGTAACAATCCAATATTCGTTGCACTTTCCATTGATGGAAAGTGCCAATGGCGCGCTGTTCAGTTATTTCACCAATAGTATACTGGTGTTCCCCTATGCTTCTGGGGATCTCGGCGTTTGGTGGATTTTTCTCTGCCCATTTTTCTAATTCTTTCACTGTATTAATTAGCACTGGCCACTGCTCTTTAAAAATACGAGACAACAGCTCAAGTAAAGTATCAGGGATTAAATCATCGGCTAAATAGTCTCCCTCAACGTTTTGGGCTTGATTCATTCTTTCAACCCATTTAGCCACGTTAGGCGCTATTTTTTTCATTAAAGCACCAGGCTCGGGATCGCGATATAAATGAGCGTACAAGGGGCCCATTAAACCAAAGTCACCTAAACAAGGTTTACCGCCTAGTAGATAATCATGCTCAGCAAAATGTTTATCCAATAGAGGCAACACATGGTTTTCATACCAGTATTCTATGGCAGGAATGCTTTTATCAGTAATACCTAACATAGGCACAAACCCTTTAAACTTTGCTCCAATTTTTTTGCCAATAAATGCACGAATAAAGCCAGGCATATTCGGTGCAACAACCTTTCCAAACTCTTGATAAATAAAGGGGAAATTAGCTTTATTCCAGCGATAATGCATAGCGGGTATCACTAGCCATTCATCTCCCCAAGTTTCAAAAAGGTAAGAGACTAACTTCTGTTTAGGCGTTGTTGGGATAACCGAACGCTGCGGATGACGTTGCTCGAGAGTATCAATAATCTGAGCGGTATCTTGTAAATATTCATCTTCAGGTGTTTTGACCACAGGCACAAAACGCACACCAGTTTTAGGAACGATGACACTCTTATAGACCTTCAGCGAAGAAAACACCTCAGTGTAGGGCAAACTTTTAAAAATCAAATAGGATCTAGCCTTCCCCGTATATAAAGACATTGGGGCGCCATAAAGAGTGTATTGTTCAGACATGTATTATCCTTAAGATGAGTTAATCTAATGCAGCTATATAAACCGATTCTAGAATAAAACGCTTTCAACTATTCGCCATTTCTTTACTTGATGGTTAACTATAAGTTTTTACTGATATGGGCAGACTGAGACAGTTTCAGCTTTACAGGTTTGTAGTGCGCTGTTACTTTAGCTGTGTAATTATTTTATAACTAAGGAGATTTTTTGATGATTGTTGTCACTACCTACATTGCTTGGCTAAAGCGGGTAGCTGTCTAAACTAAGAGCCGTTTTCTCTTATCCCACTACCCGTTGTCTTGTTAAGCGATGTCTATTTTATTGTCCTTAAATTGACCCGTTAACTATTAGACAACAGGATTTATCATGTCTGAAAAAAACTTTACCTTAGCGCAATTAGGTTGGAAAACGTTTTTCAATCAACAACTAACATTAGATAACTTAGAACAAACTACACCTTATCGAGTCACCCAAGTTTTTAGAAATCGACTCATTGTGTTGGGCGAAAGCGGCGAACTTGACTTGAATTTAGCTCAATACCCTAACTTGCAAAACTGCACTGTAGGTGACTGGTTACTGATTCCAAAAATAACAACCGACGCACCTGTCATTTTAGAAAGGCAGAGCATGTTCCAACGAAAATCCCCCGGCTCCAATACCAGTCAATTGATTGCAGCTAATGTAGACACCGCCTTTATTGTTAGCTCTTGCAACCACGATTTCAACGTATCCCGTATTGAACGTTATTTAGCTCTAGCCAAGGAAGCACAAGTAGAAGCAGTATTAATTTTAACCAAAGCAGATAAGATTAACGAGGAACAAAAAAGTGCTTACTTGGCACAATTGCGTGAGTTACAGGCACACTTGATTGTGATAACACTTAACGCCCTGAACATCGAGGAAGTTCATCAGCTCAAAGATTGGTGCAAGGTCGGGCAAACAGTAGTGCTGTTAGGTTCATCTGGCGTGGGGAAAACCACGATCTCCAATACATTGTGTCTAAGACAAGAAAGTACGGCACCAATTAGAGAGGATGATAGTAAAGGCCGGCATACCACAACAGGCCGTTCTCTATATTTTACTCATCCAGGAGGGTTAATTTTAGATTGCCCCGGAATGCGCGAATTACAACTCACCGATTGTGAAGACGGGATTAAGACGGTATTTTCAGATATTGAGCTAATCGCCAGCCAGTGTAAGTTTAGTAATTGCCAACACCAAACAGAACCCGGTTGTAAAGTATTAACGGCGATAGAAACCGGAGAATTAGCCCCTCGAAGATTAGAAAACTATCAAAAAATGCTTAAGGAACAAGCTAGAAATAGTATGTCACTGGCCCAATCTCATCAGCAAGATAGAGCGTTTGGCAAACTGATCAAACATACCCTAATGAGCAAAAAATCTCTAAGAGATAATTAAACACCCCAGCACCCAAACAATATCAGAACAGTGCAGCCCATGCTGCACTGTTCATTCTGATGACCTTGCCGTTCTGATGCTCTTGCTGCTCAATCTGCTTATTTTGCTTTATACACATTTCACTATTGCTTGCTAGCCAATGTCAGTAATTTGTTTACTGTGTTCCAGTTTCTGGCAGTGGTTGGCACTGCCAACAGCTTCTCTACTTTTTCGGCCAATTTAGAGCGACCAATGCCATCTGGCGCGTGTAAATAGAAGACTTGCTCTACCAACTTGAACATTTCACTGTCCTTTTTAAGTTGATTCATTTTATCAAAGGTTACGTTTTCAGCTGGTGCCGCCAAAAAATACAGATGCAGCGTTTTCGGGTCAGCTTGAGCTTCAGGAAAAGGGTTGTTTGCCACAGCTTGTTGAAATTTAGCTAATGTTAAAACCAATATTTGTGCTTGAAAACCAAAGCTAACTTCAATTTCGCAGGCTATCTTTCTAGATAGTACTTGAGCGTTTGGCTCTGGGTGTTGCAGCACAACATTTCCACTTTGAATATAAGTTTCAACATTTTGACAACCAAGTCCAAGCAGTGTTTCTTTTAGTCGTTTCATAACGACTATGTTTTTGCCGCCTACATTGATGCCTCGGAATAAAACAATCCAATGATTCATCCTAATTATCTCTCAAAAATTTCTGCAAAGACATCAGCATTTCTGCATGTTTAGGATTAGCTTTAGGCACATCGCACGGCAGTATTTCTTGCAACCTTGTTGCGTCATAGTTTATGTCTATAATTTGCTGGTTATTTATCACCACATCAGCATGACATACATCAACACGTTTGGGGATTTCAAAAAACGTATTAGTACCTTGGTTGATAGCCATAAGATTTCTAACACCCTCTATAGGCGTAGTTTTATCTGCAACTGAGTGGGCAACAAAGACAGGTAAACTGAGTGTCGCGCCATTTTCAATTAACGCGCGAACCGAAAAGATGACCTCAGTTAATTCGAATGCTGAAAAACGCGCTATTTTGGGATATTTGTAAGGATTAGGACCCTGGGTGTCGTAATCGCCATCAATAAGTTTCGCTAACCATTGGATGCCCCAGATTTTCGCGATAGATTCTACACTTGAATCGAGTGCTAAAGCGCCAGAAAATAATAGTAGGCCTTTCACTGTTTGCGGGTTTTGCAATATATACTCTGTTGCTAACACACCACCCGTAGAAAACCCCCCAACATACACTTGCTCACCTAATCCCGCTGCGAAATCCACCATGTCCGCGACATGGTTACGCCAACGATTTGCTAGCTCGGCATCCTGCATATCCTTATCGGCGTGTTTTTTACCATGTCCAGGCATTAAGGCTACAACAACATTAATACCTTGCTGATGAATAGATTCTGCAATCGATCGGAAATAAAAAGGGGAGTCACTTAATCCATGGAACAACACCACCACTTTTGAGGTCGTTTTATTGTGATGCAAAATATAAGGTGCATTGCCCTCGTTTTTTAATTTATCTGAACAGACTTTGAATACATTCAATTGTGGCGTTTGACAACCATTGGTGGTGGCCAATTGTGTTTGGTAAATGCTGTCAAATCGGTCAAACTCTAATTCAATCGAGCTAGAGTTTGCAGCAAAAGGGAACGACATAGTGCATAAAACAAACAGCACAAAAAGAAACTTCATATAGAGTATGCCCTGATATTGAATTGCGACTACTATATCCAGTTGCATCATAATTTACTATTTCGCAACCACAAAAAATGGCGCACACTGGCGCCATTACTACACAAATTAAACCTTAAGCAAAATATGCTTCCAAGTCGTCGGAACCACCGATTAATTTGCCACCAATAAAGACTTGCGGCCAAGTTTCGTTTCCTGAAAGCGCTTTAAGTGATGTAAAAGACACTTCCCTACCCATCACTAATTCTTCGTACTCAAAACCTTTGGCATCCAATAATGTTTTTGCTTTAGCGCAGAACGGACACCCAGGCTTAGTTAAAATAGCTGTGGCTACTGAAGCCTTGGCTTCTGGGGCAATATAGGCCAGCATAGTATCAGCATCAGAGACTTCAAAAGGGTCGCCAGGTAAATCTGGTTCAATAAACATTTTGTCTACTACGCCGTCTTTAACCAACATAGAATAACGCCAGCTACGCTTACCAAAACCAATTTCAGACTTATCCACTAACAACCCCATACCACCAGTAAAATCACCATTTCCATCTGGAATAAGGGTCACATTATCTGACTCTTGGTCTTCAGCCCATGCATTCATTACAAATGTATCGTTGACAGACACACAAATGATGTCGTCTACACCATTGGCCTTGAAGGTCTTAGCCAGTTCATTGTATCGAGGCAAATGAGTGGATGAACAGGTTGGTGTGAATGCACCGGGTAAGGAGAACACAACCACTGTTTTACCTTTAAACAATTCATCTGTAGTGATTTTCACCCACTCATCATTAACACGCGCAGCAAAACTACATTGTGGAACCGCTTGTCCAGATTTATCTGCAAAATTTGGATTTGTCATATATGTCTCCTAAAAAGTTAAACAAGTAATAATTCGATAATAGGAAGATACGCGTTAAAGCTAATCTTTCAAAATTATTAATATTGATTAGGCTAATCTATTTTATAAATCAAACTACTCTTTAAAAAAGCCTTCAGACTGCTCACTTAACATGGCTTCGATATCTTCAATATCCAAGTCAGGTATTTTAATGGTTTCTTGATCTTTATTTGCGCCGCACGGAATAGACTTCATTTCATCCGCCCATTCACCTAAATCAACTAATTGACAGGTTTTACTGCAAAAAGGGCGAAAAAGACTGGTGGGAGCCCATTCCACTTGCTTTTGACAATTGGGGCAGTTAACGATAGTCATTGATATAATCTCGAATTGTAAAATGAGAGGTTTAGCAACAAGCCAACTTAAAGTCCACCTTGGACTCGACAGATGAACTGCCCTCCATAGTAGGAGTAAATAACGTAAAACGAATTGCATAGCGATATTTATTACCCGACAACATGGGATAATATCCTTGATCTGTAGAACTCAAGACTCGAATTAGCTCATTTTTATCTTCAGCGATGCCTTGATAAAACCCTTTTTCGGCTTCAACCGCACTAAATCGCCCTCTTTCACGTAAGAATGAAAGAGTAATTTCCATCGCTTGTTGAATTGGAGTCAGTTCTAGTAACCAGCTTTTAACGTCCCGTTGTTTATCTTCGCTAGGTTGTTGTAACCAGTAATGTAAATTAGGCAAATCAAAGCTACAGGTACCACCTGGAATCGAAAATCTCTGCCTAATTGAGGACAGAAATCGATCTTCTTTAAGCTCTGCGCCAACCTTTTTATTGCTTTTAAGGGACTCACGCAAACGTAAAATCTTTTGTAAAGCGAACTGCAAGGCTTCGTCGTCTATATTGGGGTGTTGCGACCAAATAACCAGATTTTTTTCGTGTGACTCAATGTCTTTGAGAACATCATTACGCAGATCAATACGTTCAGACAAATCGAGTAAAGTGAATAAACTGTCCAGAAAATTAATATATTGCCAATTTTCATCGGCTGTTTTCCCTTGCTCGAGCTGCTTAAATAACTGCTCAAGCCTAAGGTAAGTGCGTACCTTTTCATTGAGTGGAAATTCGTAAATTGCTTGAGACATGATCACCTATTTACCTTGATTAAACTGTAAAACGTACAGTGGATAAACATTGTAAAGAATTTTTAATCAAATCAATAGGCTAAAATTAATCTGTATTTAACTCACCATTTTTTTGATTGGCTAGTTTTAGATATTGTTGATGTAACTGCGACACTTTTTCAAGTAAATCCTCACGGTTGCCCGCGTTATCAATTACATCGTCAGCAACAGCCAAACGTTGCTGCCTAGTCGCTTGAGCAGCCATAATTGCCCGTATTTCTTGGTTATTGGTGTTATCTCGCAATACCGTTCTTTGAAGCTGAGTTTGCTCATCTACATCAACAATCGCTACCCTATCAACCCATTCGTAACTTTTATTCTCAACCAACAAAGGCACACTCAACAAGCAATATTTCGACTTGGCTTGCTTGATTTGCATCAACATTAATTCTCTAATCGCGGGGTGTAAAAGTTGGTTTAGCCAATTCTTAATTTCGATATCAGCAAAAACTAAAGTACGTAATTTAGTTCGATTGAGCTTTCCTGACTCATCAAGAACTGATACACCAAATTTAGCTATAATTGCTTTTAATGCTGGAGTGCCAGGTTCTACCACGTCTCTTGCAATCACGTCGGCATCAATTACCTCTACACCAAGCTTTGCAAATAGGTCCGTGACAGTCGTTTTCCCACTACCTATACCACCACTTATACCAACAACATAATCACTCATGGCAGTATCCACTGCCAATATTGTTCAACAACCCAATCACCATACAACAAAGTCAACCAACCAGCTGCTGCTAGATAAGGTCCAAATGGAATAGGTTGGCTTTTGTCCTTTCCTTGAACAGTGAGTAAAGTTACTCCCACAATTGCACCTACAAATGACGACAGCAACACAACTACAGGTAAATGCTGCCAGCCTACCCAGGCACCGATTGCCGCGAGGAGTTTGAAATCACCATACCCCATACCTTCTTTGCCTGTGAGTAATTTAAATCCCCAATACAGACTCCATAAACTTAAATAACCAACAGCCGCGCCAATCAGCGCATCTTGACTAGACACAAAAGGGCTTTCAATGCTTAACAATAAACCCAGCCACAGCAAAGACAGAGTTAATTGATCAGGCAGTAACATAGTGTCCAAGTCAATAAATGTCATAGCAATCAATAACCATGTGGCGACAACAGCGGCAAAGCCAGCTAAACCAAAGCCGAAATGCCAAGCGACCAAAGTCGATAACAAACCTGTCGCTAATTCAACTAAAGGGTAACGAATCGATATAGGGTTTTTACACCGACTACATTTCCCCCTTAGTAATAACCAACTTATGACAGGAATATTTTCCCAAGCTCTAATTTTGTGTTGGCATTTGGGACAAGTTGAGTCGGGTTTCACTAAGTTAAAAGGAGGCGCTGATGGTTGTGACGTGTTGCTTCCAGTCGCTTCGTGTGTAGCAGAATATTCTGCAATCTCTGCCTGCCAAGATCTTTCCATCATGACCGGCAAACGATAAATAACCACATTCAGAAAACTGCCTACCATCAAACTGACGATAAACACAAAGCCCATAAAAAAAGCTGGAGAGTCAGCCATCAATTGAAAAGTTGCTTGCATAAATTAGCTATTAAGACAGTAGTATAAAAATTTAGTGACAGTAGCTTGCCAGAATTTTAACTAGCAAGCCACGAGAGAGACCCAAAAACCTAAAAACTGAAATTGATTAGACCACATTACCCATTTCGAATATTGGCAAGTACATCGCAACAATTAATCCACCAATGACCACCCCCAGAACAGCCATAATCATCGGCTCTAGTAAACTCGTCAGACCGTCCACCATGTCATCTACCTCGGCTTCGTATATGGTTGCGACTTTACTTAGCATTTCATCAACAGCTCCGGCTTCTTCACCTATGGCAATCATTTGTACGACCATTTCAGGGAATACTGCAGTGGAACGCATGCCGACGTTCATAGGAATACCACCCGACACTTCTTTTTTCACAAATAAAATCGCATCTCGAAACACAGAGTTACCTGCAGCCCCTGCCGCTGAGTCTAGCGCGCCCATTAGAGGCACACCTGCAGCAAAGGTCGTCGCTAAGGTTCGTGTAAATCGAGCAACAGAAGCCTTTTTAAGTATCTCGCCTATCACTGGAATTTTTAGGGTTTTAGCATCTACCCAATCCCGCAATTTCAAAGACTTCTTATGAGCTCTAGCGAATAACGCACCAGCAGCAATCACCACTCCACCTATTATCAACCCGTAATCTTGCATCCCTCGAGAGATACCTAATACAAACTGGGTAAATGCGGGAAGCTCAGCTCCAAAGCTAGAGAATATTTCTTCAAATTGAGGAACAACAAATATCAATAGAATAGTGGTTACGATAAACGCCACAACGATTACAGCTATAGGGTAAAACATGGCTTTCTTGATTTTTGATTTAAGGGCTTCGGATTTTTCTTTATAGATTGCAATCCTATCATAGATAGTTTCTAAGGCACCGGACTGCTCACCTGTTTCAACCAAATCGCAATACAAGTCATCAAAATAATCCGGATATTTACGTAAGGTCGATGAAAGGGGATTTCCCGCACTAACACTCGCTCCTATCTCACCTAATAGCGCACGCATCTTTTTATTAGCATGACCGGAAGCAATCATATCAATAGTTTGAATTAAGCTAACTCCAGCACTGAGCATAGTCGCGATTTGTCTAGATAATAAAGCGATATCAACTGGTTTAATTTTTTCTCCACCGCCGAACATAGGTTTAGCAAGTTTTTTAACCCTTTTGGCCGAAATACCTTGTCTACGCAGCTGATTTTTTGCCTCAACAATAGACATGGCCGAAATTTCGCCTTTAACAATTTGACCTCGACGATTAGAGCCGTTATAAACGAAAATTGTAGGAGAAGAAGCCATAAAGATACCTTTATTAACGGTAGATAAACTCAATCAAAAAAGCCCAGACAACTCTGGGCTTTAAAATATTTCAAACTATTATTAAACGATGACTAACAAAGGTTTTTAGTAACACAACCACCAGTTTTAGTCCAAATTACAGCACCATTTGTAGGTACGCCTGTAAGGATATATGTATCTGCAGCCAAAATACCGTTTACCGCAGCTGGTGTAGCAGTAATGATGTATCCTGAAGCATCTCCAGTGATTGCTACTGAAGTTACTGCAGCACTTTCTGCTGCCCCAGTAGTTGGAACGCCGGTACAATCAGCAGGAACGCCAGTTTGCACGCAGATTTCCACACCAGTCTTAACCCCAGACGTTGCGTTAACTACTTCTGAGAAACGCGCTTTTTGCGTATAAGTTTGATAAGCTGGCAAAGCAATCGCTGCCAAAATACCGATAATAGCCACTACAATCATCAATTCGATTAAAGTGAAGCCGCCTTGTTTTTTTGCATTTTTCATTTGAGTCATGTTCATGGTTTTATCTCCAACACGTTTTGTGTAAATTTAAGTTTTAAAGGTTTTGCCGGTTGCCGAATTAGGGCGTTGTTTTTGAATTCCTGTTCAGTATAGATCGAGTTATGTATCTGACAAGTATGTAGATATATACCCAAGTCTTAACCATTCAATCTTACATTCAAAAGACATCTACCATTCTATTGCCACCATTCCTATCAAAGCTTAGTGGTGGTTATTTCTATTACTCTTAAAGACAAATCTATTGCTTGAACATGCTTGGTAAGGGCGCCTGACGAAATAAAGTCTACACCTAGACCTGATAATTTTTTTAATTCTTCAATCGTAATGTTACCTGAAACTTCTAGTTTGCATTGACCTTGGTTGAGGGTCACCGCCTGCTTTAACATGTCCAAACTAAAATTGTCTAGCATCACAATGTCGGCCTTTGCAGCAATTGCTTGAAGTAATTCTTGAATATTCTCAACTTCAACTTCCACGGGTAAGTGCGGGTAATGCTGCCTTGCCTTTTCCACCGCTGCTTGTATCGAACCACAGGCTAAAATATGGTTCTCTTTTATAAGATAGGCATCAAAAAGACCAATTCGATGATTAGTGCCACCACCACAAGTTACCGCATACTTCTGTGCTAGTCGCATTCCGGGCAACGTTTTACGAGTATCCAATAACTGAGTATTAGTACCCTCAAGTTCCTTTACGCACTTAGCGACAATAGTGGCAGTAGCTGACAATGTTTGTAAGAAGTTTAATGCGGTGCGCTCTGCCGTCAGTATATGTCGGGCATTGCCAATCACGCGTACTATAGGTTGATTAGCGTGTAACCTATCTCCGTCATTGGCAAACCACTGTAACTGTATCGCTTTATTAAGTTGCGCAAAGGTTTCTGTCACCCAAGCGGCTCCTGCTAACACACACTCTTCGCGAGTGATAATATCGGCAATAATATTTTGATTGGACGGGATCAAATTCGCGGTAATGTCGCCTTCGTCAGCGGATAAGCCATTTAAATCTTCCGATAGTGCAATTGCAACTGCTGATTTAATATCAATATCTAGCATAATTTCTCTTATAACAGTGGTACGTAAGGCTAAGTTGATCTTATTTACAAATTTCTTAAAATGAGCCATTCACCTTTTTGGGTGAATTCTAGTTGTTTTAGGGCACTCATTCCCAGCAGTATTTCATTATCTTTGAACCCTGGATTTAAGTTAGCCCTCACATCGTGCAATTGTATATCACCAATTGACAATCGTTGAATATTGGTTTGAGCCACTTGAACACGTCCATTAGCGGTTTGCACCCAAGAGATTCTGCCTTTTTGCAAATTAAGTTGTTCAGCTAAATGCATAGGTACCGACACATGGGTAGCGCCAGTGTCTAATAGAAACACCACCGGTTGACCATTTATGGCGCCGCCACTGACATAATGCCCCGCCCGGTTTTGTTTAAGGCGTACCTCTTGCACACCTTGGCTAAATGAGGAAATGGGTTCGGCATTCGGATTAAACTGTTTGGCAAGTTGATCATCAAACAACAAAGTTAATAAGCCTAAACCAATAACCCAAGCAACTATTAACATGCCCTTTCCCATTTTACTTTGCTGCATTGCTTAATCTACTCTCTAAAAAATTGTCAGCTTTCACTGATTCACTTTGTTATGATAACAATAACAGGCCTTTTATACCGCTAATACCTTGATTAAGAACGCCATTTTATCTGAAGCTGAATATTGCCCAACTACACATTGGGACGAGCGCCCCGAACAAACTAGTGTTTCGCTTTTAGTGGTACACAATATTTCATTGCCACCCAATCAATTTGGTGGTGATTATATCAAGTACTTTTTTACTGGCTGTTTAGATCCTAAAATACATCCCTACTTTGCCCGTATTTATCAAATGCGTGTATCAGCCCACTGTTTAATCAAGCGTGATGGACATATTTTGCAATTTGTGCCGTTTAATAAAAGGGCTTGGCATGCCGGTGTCTCAAGTTTTCAAGGAGTAAAAAAGTGCAATGATTATTCCATCGGTATTGAACTTGAAGGCGCTGACCATATTCCCTATACCCAAGAGCAATATCAAAGCTTGGGTATCGTCGCTAAACAATTGATGCACATTTATCCTGCGATTACGTTAGGAAGAGTGGTTGGCCATAATGATATTGCCCCAGGGAGAAAAACCGATCCGGGTATAGCTTTTGACTGGCCTCGTTTTCGGCAGATGGTATGATTCATCAGGTCAATCTAATTAAGACAAAATAAGAGAAAAAATCATGACATTAATCAGCTTGCTGCTGGTACTACTCGTTGAGCGCGTCACTACTAAGTCCCAATATTGGCAAGGGGGATTTTATGCAGACAAATATATACAACTTGTGGAGCCTAAAGGTTGGTTTGAATCGTCCTCCAAATCTTGGATATTAGCGCTGGTTATTTTGCTGCCTGTTTTGATTGTATATTTGATTGTCCAAGAATTTGCAGGCGGGCTTGTAGAGTTAGTCATTAGTACAGCTATATTGATGGTGTGTGTAGGTTGCCCTAACATCCGCGCTACCTATAAATGTTTTTTACAAGCAGCAAACCGTGGTGATTTACAGGCTTGTAGCATGTATGAAGACCAAATCAGCGGTGATGACAAAACAACTCATTCTTTTGGCCTCAACTTAGTTTGGCAAAATTACCGGCACTACACAGCCGTTATTTTATGGTTTGCGGCATGTGGTGCCGCAGGTGCAGTTTTTTATGTTTTGGTCAGAGAAATGGACGCTAAGTTAGCGTCTAATAATGAGCAAATAAGTAGTCAAATAAAACGTTTACTTAGCATTAGTGATTGGATACCAGTGCGCATAACTGCACTAGGCTTTTTATTAGTGGGTCATTTTTCTCGAGCATTCCCAACTTGGCTTGGCTACCTTCCCGATCCTTCCATTGAAGCTAAAACACTTTTAATGCAGGTCTCTAAACGGGCCGAAGAAATCGAACCAGACGATAATGACTGCACCGAAGAACCCTGTACCTTAGTGCGCTTAGCTAAAAGAAACGTAATGTTTTTGTTAGTAATTATCGCATTGCTCACTCTATCAGGTTGGATCAACTAAAGGTCTGACCACCACCTCAATTTTTTATCTTGTTGTTTTTTATAAACTTTTCAATATTCCCCCGCATTTCATTAGCCTTTCATAAAATTAATATTTACCCCACGGCAAATGTCTACTAAGCTATTGCGGTTAAATGGTATAACCAATTTACCAAATAGTGTTTTTATTGCCTTTATCTTCTATGGAATTATTGAATGCGCAGAGTGCAATCTAGAAAATTATCTGACGATATTATGGAGCAATTAGAATCCATGATTTTAGACGGTAGATTGTTAGCAGGACAAAAATTGCAGTCAGAGCGTACCTTAGCCGAACAATTCGCGGTTTCTAGACCCTCAGTAAGGGAAGCGATCCAAAAACTTGAAGCCAAAAATTTGGTGGAACGTAAACAAGGTGGAGGCACCTTTGTTAAGCCTCGTCTCAACGAATTAATTACCGAGCCTCTTTTATTACTGTTGTCCGACAAACCAGAAATGCAATTCGATTTACTTGAATTTCGTCATGCCCTTGAAGGTATGGCTGCTTATTACGCGGCATTGCGGGGGCAACCAGCAGATTATAAGGCACTGGAAAATGCATTGGACGCATTACCAACAGGATCAAATTCTGCAGATAAAAGCCAGGAGGCAACAGCCTTAGTGAATTTTTATCTGACGATGGCCAATGCGGCACACAACATGGTTTTACAGCACGTGATGCGAAGTCTACAGTCTATGTTGCAGGATAATATCCAGCGCAACCTAGAGGTGTTAGCTAAACATGCAGATGTAGAACAAAACATAAATCGCCAAAGGCGCAATATAGTTCAAGCGATTTTAGCCAGAGATCCTGAAGAGGCTCGCAAGGCTAGTAACGAACATTTGGCCTATATTGAAGACACTTTACTCAACATTAATAGACAAGACATGCGTATGCAAAGAGCGTTACGCAGAATTGAAGTAAATTAACGATTTCACTGTATGTGTTACGGCACATTCGAATATGAAATGAATAACAACTTATTGATTATTAATAAGTTCCTTTATTAACAAACTATAAAATAGGAAAGCACCATGGCTGATATGATGCATCCGGATGTGGATCCACAAGAAACGCAAGAATGGTTAGACTCTTTAGAAACAGTGTTTGAAGAAGAAGGTGCAGAACGTGCGCATTTCCTTTTAGAGGCTCTAATTGACAAAGCTCGTCGTAGTGGAGCGCATTTACCTTATGATGCCACTACAGCGTACATCAATACCATTCCGGTAGCACAAGAGCCTACTATGCCTGGTGACCAAACGATTGAAGCGCGTATTCGTGGTGCGATTCGTTGGAATGCCTTGATGATTGTATTGCGAGCCTCCAAAAAGGACTTAGAGCTAGGTGGTCATATTGGTAGTTTTGCTTCGTCCGCCATGTTATATGACGTTGGCTTTAATCACTTCTTTAAAGCTCCGAATGAAAAAAACAGCGGAGACTTTATTTTTTCTCAAGGACATATTTCCCCTGGAATTTATGCACGCTCTTTTGTTGAAGGCAATTTATCCGAAGAACGTTTGAATAACTTCCGTCAAGAATGTGATGGCGAAGGTTTATCCTCATATCCTCATCCACATTTAATGAAAGACTATTGGCAATTTCCTACCGTATCTATGGGATTGGGACCACTGCAAGCCATCTATACCGCACGTTTCCTAAAATATCTCACCAACCGTGGCATAAAAGACTGTTCTGGCCAACAAGTCTATTGTTTCATGGGTGACGGTGAATGTGATGAGCCAGAATCATTAGGTGCGATTGGTTTAGCCTCTCGTGAAGGCCTAGATAACTTAACTTTTGTCATTAACTGTAATTTACAACGCTTAGATGGCCCGGTTCGTGGTAACGGCAAAATCATTCAAGAACTTGAAGGTACGTTCCGTGGTGCAGGTTGGGAAGTGGTCAAAGTTATTTGGGGAAGTTACTGGGATGCACTTATTGCCCGTGATAAATCCGGTAAACTTTTACAATTAATGAGCGAAACAGTAGACGGTGAATACCAAAACTGTAAAGCCAAAGGTGGCAAATACACCCGAGAAAACTTCTTTAACAAATATCCTGAAACAGCGGCATTGGTCGCCAATATGTCTGATGAAGATATTTTCCGCCTAAACCGTGGTGGGCATGACCCAGTGAAAGTGTTTGCTGCTTACCAAAAAGCGATGGATACCAAAGATCGCCCAACAGTAATTTTAGCCAAAACAATCAAAGGTTTCGGGCTAGGCGCATCAGGCGAAGCATTAAACATTGCTCACAACGTTAAAAAGATGGATGTGGATTCAATTAAGAAATTCCGTGACCGCTTTAATATTCCCGTAGCTGACGAAGCAATTGTAGACTTACCTTACTTCAAATTCGCTGAAGACAGTGAAGAATATAAATATATGAAGGCACGTCGTGAAGCGCTTGGTGGCTCGTTGCCGCAGCGTCGTGTGCAAGCAGAAGAACAGCTTGAAATGCCTGAATTAAAAGCTTTTGATGCTATTTTAAAAGGTTCGGGCGATCGTGAAGTGTCTTCTACTATGACCTTTGTACGTGTGCTAAATGTCTTGTTGAAAGATAAAAAAATGGGTAAACGTGTCGTCCCTATTATTCCTGATGAAGCCCGTACTTTTGGTATGGAAGGCTTGTTCAGACAAGTAGGTATTTATGCCAACGAAGGTCAAAAATACATCCCACAAGATGCAGACCAAGTCGCTTATTATCGTGAAGATAAGAAAGGGCAGGTTTTACAAGAAGGCATTAACGAGCTAGGTGCGATGGCGTCTTGGGTGGCTTCTGGTACGTCTTACTCAACTTGTAATGCCACGACTATACCTTTTTATATCTACTACTCTATGTTTGGTTTCCAACGTGTAGGAGATTTAGCTTGGGCTGCGGGTGATAGCCAAGCTCGAGGCTTCTTGTTAGGTGCAACGGCTGGCCGTACAACGCTAAATGGTGAAGGTTTACAACACCAAGATGGACATTCACATGTTCAAGCTAACTTAATTCCTAATTGTGTTACTTACGACCCGACTTATGGGTACGAAGTAGCCGTAATCGTTCAAGACGGTTTACGCCGCATGTACGGCGAAAACGAAAATGTTTTCTATTACCTAACCCTAATGAACGAAAACTACCAACACCCAGCAATGCCTGAAGGTGATGACGTAGCTGCAGATATCATTAAAGGTATTTACAAGTTAGAGCGTGTTGAAGCCCAAGGTAAAGGCAAGTCAAAGTCTAATGTTCAGTTAATGGGGTCAGGTACTATCCTAAACGAAGTACGTAAAGCCGCTCAAATATTGAGCGCTGATTACAACGTATCTTCTGATGTTTACTCTGTAACTTCATTCAATGAATTAGCACGTGAAGGTCAAGACGTAGTTCGTTGGAACATGCTTAATCCAGAAGCAGAGCCTCTTACCGCTCACATTGGTCAGGTTATTACTAAAGACGCGGGTCCAGCGATTGCTGCAACTGACTACGTTAAAGGTTATTCAGATCAAATACGTGCATTTATAGAAACTGAGTATCGCTGTTTAGGTACCGACGGTTTCGGACGCAGTGATAGCCGTGATAACTTACGTACACACTTTGAAGTGAATGCAGCTTATGTCGTTGTCGCTTCATTGTACGAATTATCAAAACGTGGCGAAGTAGAGAAGCGTGTTGTGACCGAGGCAATTAAACGTTTCGATATCAATACAGATAAACTTAATCCACTTTACGCCTAATAGCGGCTAGATAAGGAGTCTTATATATGTCTGATATTCAAAAAATTCTAGTCCCTGATGTAGGTGGCGAAGAAGTTGAAATAATAGAAATTTGTTTCGCCGTTGGCGACACGCTAGAAGCTGATGATGGCATTGTCACAGTTGAATCCGATAAAGCCTCTATGGACATTCCTGCCCCATTTGCAGGAGAATTAGCGAGTTTGTCGATAAAAGTGGGTGACAAGATCAAAGAAGGTGATGTCATTGGTGAGATTAAACCTTCCGGCACCGCTACACCTGAAAATGCAGAAGAAAGCACTGATGCAGCAGCGCCTGCGCAGCAATTAACACCTGAAGCAGCCAGTTCACCAGAGCCAGAAGCAGAACCTGCCCCAGCCACCACACCCGCCGCAGCTTCTTCAAGCGAACTTATCGAAGTAGCTGTGCCTGATATAGGCGAAGACGGCGAAGTAGACGTCATTGACGTATTGGTTTCGGTCGGCGACGTAATTGAGCAAGAAGACGGTTTAATCACCTTAGAAACCGATAAAGCGACTATGGATGTACCTTCTACCCATGCCGGTACTGTCAAAGAAGTATTTATTTCGTCTGGCGATAAGGTCAAACAAGGTACGCTGGTAATTAAACTTGAAACTGTGGGTAGCGCACCAACGGCCAATCAAGCTGAACCTGCTTCTGCTCCTGCAGCCGAAAAACCTGCAGTGGCGGCTGCACCAGCTCCAGCAAAACCCGCTCCGTCTCCAGCTCCAGCATCCGCACCCGCAACTCAAACAACTGGAGGTAAAGCACACGCTTCACCGTCTGTTCGCAGAATAGCCAGAGAGTTCGGTGTAGACTTAAGCCAAGTAGCCGGTACAGGGCCCAAGAAGCGTATTCTAAAAGAAGACGTGCAGGCATATGTCAAAGCAGAACTAGCGAAACCACGTTCGTCAGGTGGTAATGCTATCGTTGCCGATAATGTTCTTCAAATCGCTACTGTTAAACCCATTGATCATGCCAAGTTTGGTGAGATTGAAGTTTTACCGTTAACTCGCATTCAGAAAATATCTGGACCTTTCTTACACCGTAACTGGGCCACTATCCCTCATGTTACTCAATTTGACGAAGCTGATATTACTGATGTTGAAAACTTTAGAAAAGAACAAAACGCTTACCATGGGAAAATCAAATCGGGATTGAAAATCACTCCTTTGGTTTTTATTATGAAAGCAGTAGCCAAAGCCTTAGAAAAATTCCCAGCGTTTAATTCATCACTGTCTGATGATGGTGAGAGTTTAATTCTTAAGAAATTCATTAATATCGGTATTGCAGTAGAAACACCAGGTGGTTTGGTGGTTCCAGTGATTAAAGATGTTAACAAAAAAGGCATTGAACAACTTTCACGAGAATTGATTGAAACCTCTGTCAAAGCCCGCGAAGGCAAATTAAAAGCAACCGATATGCAAGGCGGCACATTTACCATTTCAAGCTTAGGTGGTATTGGTGGAACTGCCTTTACCCCCATTGTTAATGCGCCTGAAGTTGCTATATTAGGGGTATCTAAATCAGATATGAAACCTAAATGGAATGGTAAAGAGTTTGAACCACGTTTGATGGTACCTTTAAGTTTGTCCTACGATCATCGAGTCATTGACGGTGCAGTAGGTGCTCGCTTCTCAACTGAAGTTGCTGCAAACTTAACTGATTTACGTAGAATAATACTTTAGAAAGCAATAGGTGGCAGTTTCTGCTACCTGTTATCAAGCCAATTAGGCTGAATTTATACACAACATGTTACCTGCACAGCTGGCTAAACATGTTGTTCAAAAACAGAATTTGAGGATCATATGAGCGAAATTAAGACTCAATTAGTAGTATTAGGTGCAGGCCCAGGAGGCTATTCAGCCGCTTTTCGTGCTGCTGATTTAGGCATAGAAACGATTTTAGTAGACGTCAACGATGTGTTAGGTGGTGTGTGCTTGAATGTTGGTTGTATTCCTTCTAAAGCTTTATTACACGTTGCTAAAGTAATAGATGATGCTAAAGAAATGGCTGGCCATGGTGTAACCTTTGGCGAACCAACAATCGATTTAGATAAAGTACGTAGTTGGAAAGATAGCGTTGTAAGTAAACTTACCGGTGGTTTGTCTGGCATGGCTAAAATGCGCAAAGTGAAACATGTGCAAGGCTACGGTAAATTTACTGGCGGCAATACCTTAGAAGTAGAAGGTAAAGATGGAAAAACCACTATTACTTTCGATAACGCTATTATCGCAGCGGGTTCTGAACCAGTTAACTTGCCTTTCATCCCACAAGACGATCCTCGTGTGATTGACTCAACCGGAGCCCTTGAACTGGCCGATGTACCTGAGAAAATGTTGGTATTAGGCGGCGGTATTATTGGTCTTGAAATGGGTACTGTGTATCGCTCTTTAGGTACTGAAATTGACGTAGTGGAATTTCTTGATCAATTGGTACCTGCTGCTGATAAAGACGTCGTTAAAATCTACCAAAAATACGTTAAAAACAAATTTAACGTCATGCTTGAAACAAAAGTTACCGGTGTTGAAGCGAAAAAAGATGGCTTGTATGTATCTTTTGAAGGCAAACAAGCGCCAGCTGAAGCAGTCAAATACGACAAAGTATTGGTTGCAGTAGGCCGTCGTCCTAACGGTAGTTTGGTTGATGCCGAAAAAGCCGGTGTAAAAGTAGATGAGCGTGGCTTTATCAATGTTGACAAACAGATGCGTACCAACGTTTCTAACATTTTTGCGATTGGTGATTTAGTGGGGCAACCTATGCTTGCGCATAAAGCAGTTCACGAAGGTCACGTGGCAGCTGAAGTCATATCGGGCATGAAACACTTCTTCGATCCTAAATGTATTCCTTCAGTTGCCTACACCGATCCAGAAATGGCTTGGGTTGGCCTCACTGAAAAAGAAGCGAAAGAGCAAGGAATCAAATATGAGTCTGCAACTTTCCCTTGGGCTGCTTCAGGTCGAGCCATTGCTTCGGCACGTACAGAAGGTATGACTAAGTTAATTTTCGACAAAGATTCACACCGCGTAATTGGTGGCGCTATTGTTGGTATTAACGCCGGTGAAATGTTAGGTGAAATTGGTTTAGCCATCGAAATGGGTGCTGATGCAGAAGACATCGCGTTAACCATTCATGCTCACCCTACCCTAAATGAATCTATAGGTTTAGCCGCTGAAATGTATGAAGGCAGCATTACAGATTTGCCGAACCCTAAGGCCAAGAAAAAGTAACACTTTCTTTATTCTTAGTAAGAAGGGCCTTTTGGCCCTTTTTTATTGCCTGATTGAAACAATTACTCACACTTAACTCCTTGCAGTTTTTGCAGTTAATTCACGCTACCAGTAAACTCTCCTTTTTTATAAAAACAACACGAGAGCAAAATATATTGCTCCACAAAAGGTAGGCAGATGAAGAGAATCAGTAAAAAAATCAATATTGTAGCGTTAAGTGTAAGTCTTGCTTTGGGTTTGAGTGCATGTACTCCCGCAAATGACACAGAAACAACTGTGGCTGCAGTTACCGAAGCACCTAAAGTATCTGGTATCGATTTAAGCGCAGTCGATCAAAATGTACGTGCTCAAGACGACTTTTTTCAATATGTAAACGGTGCATGGTTATCACAAACCGAAATCCCTGCAGAAAAATCAAGTTACGGATTATTTAATGTTTTATACGACGACACCCAAGAAAATTTGAAAACGTTGATCCAAGAATCAGCTAACACTCACGCAGAAAAAGGGTCAAACACTCAAAAACTAGGTGACATGTATAACAGCTACATGAACGTCGAACTAGCGAATCAAAAAGGGTTGACTCCAATGCAACCTTTTTTAGATAAGATCAACAATGCAGCAGACATGCAGCAGCTTTCTAAAGTGTTCGGAGAGTTATTAGTCATAGGAGTAGGTGGAGCATTTAACTTCTATACATCTCCCGATGCTAAAAATCCTGATGTTATCACTATGTATCTTTATCAAAGTGGTTTAACCCTTCCCGATAGAGATTATTACAGCAAAGAAGAACAAAAATTTGTTAACTTCCGCGCAGCCACAGAAAAATACATGGCTGATATTTTAACTAAAGTTGGACACAAATCCGCTACCGATGCCGCTACTAAAATTATGGCGTTGGAAAAAGATATTGCTGGCAAACATTTATCTCGAGTTGAGAGCAGAGATGCCGAGAAAAATTACAACAAAAAAAGCGCCGCAGAAGTTGCAGCCATACTTGGTAACTTTGATTGGCAAGCTTACGCAGACGCCAGTGGCGTAGGTGAAGTCGATAATATGGTAGTGCGTAATATGCCCTATTTCGAAAAAATTGCAGGTATTTTTGCGGCCCACGACTTACAAACTTGGAAGGATTATTTAACCTTTAACCTAGTTGATAGTTACGCTTCTCGTCTTAGCCAAGATATGGTCGACCTACATTTTGCATTCCACTCAACAACTTTAAACGGTATTCCAGAGCAACGTCCACGTTGGAAACGCGCTGTAGCAGCAACGAGTGGTGTATTAGGTGAAGTATTAGGACAACAATATGTTGAACGACACTTTACCCCTGAAGCGAAAGCCAAAATGGATGCCTTGGTTAAAAACCTAACAAAAGCCTATGGCGATAGTATTAAACAACTGGAATGGATGACGGCCGCCACTAAAACTGCCGCGTTAGAAAAGTTAGCCGCTTTTACACCGAAAATTGGCTACCCAGATAAGTGGCGTGATTATTCAAACTTAGAAATCAAAGCCGATGAACTAGTCGGCAATTATATTCGATATTCTACGTTTGACCATTTTGAAGATACTAACAAGATTGGTAAACCAGTAGACAAAGCCGACTGGGGGATGACACCTCAAACCATCAACGCATATTATTCACCAGTTAGAAACGAAATAGTATTTCCAGCTGGAATTTTGCAAGCCCCTTTCTTTGATATGAATGCCGACGACGCAGTAAATTACGGCGCAATTGGCGCGGTAATTGGACATGAAATTGGTCACGGATTTGACGACCAAGGGTCAAAATATGATGGCCAAGGCAACCTGCGCAGTTGGTGGACAGACCAAGACAGAGCAGCCTTTGATGTATTGGGCAAAAAGCTAGTAGCCCAGTTTAATGAATTTGAACCTTTAGAAGGACAACACGTCAACGGTGAATTGACCTTAGGAGAAAACATTGGTGATTTAGCGGGTGTGACCATAGGTTACAAAGCCTATCAAATGTCACTCGAAGGCAAGGCAGCACCGGTTATAGATGGGCTAACTGGAAATCAGCGATTCTTTATGGGGTATGCGCAAGTATGGCGTAGCAAATCTCGTGAAGACGCGTTGCGAGCTAGATTACTTAGTGACCCGCACTCACCTGGAGAATTCCGAGTAAATGGCATTGTCGGCAATGTCGATGCTTTTTATCAAGCATTTGACGTAAAAGAAGGTGATGCAATGTATCTTAAACCCGAGGATAGAGTACAAATCTGGTAGCGTTTTTTTAATACTGAAGGCCGCATATTAGCGGCCTTTTTATTGTCTACTGTCAAAGTGTCTGCTCAGTTTTCACGCAACATGTTATTATTAGCATGAATTAATAAATGTAGCTTTGAGGCAATCATTGAAGCAGATTGAAATCTTTGAAATTACCAGCCCTTGTATTGGTGTGTGTCAATCAGGGCCTAAAGGATTTTGCGTTGGTTGCTTTCGCTCCAGAGATGAAAGAGTGCATTGGATAAAACTAGAACAAGATGTACAGAGCAAAATAATCAAAGCCTGTGCAGCGCGTAAAAGACGGGCGAAAGCAGCGTTGAATAAAAAGCAAAATCAAACCGATGAATCGTCACAACTTGGCTTTATTGACGACTTATTCGACCCAAAACAACAATAACACTCACTATTTACGAGGTTTTCAATGGCCAAACTTAATACCGCACTCATCACTGGCGCATCAGAAGGCATAGGTCGCAGCTTTGCAGAAATATATGCAAAAAATGGCCATGACTTAGTACTAGTGGCTCGTAATCAAGCCAAACTTGAAGAGTTTGCGCAACATCTGCAAGCCAAATATTTGATAAACGTTGAGGTTTTCCCAGCAGACTTGATCCCAATCGATGCGGCGCAAAAGTTATTTACCACAATGACTCTAAAAGGAATTGAAATCGATATATTGGTGAATAATGCGGGCATGATGCAAGTAGAAAAATTAAGCCTCAGCGACTCACAACAACTCAACAACCTACTGCAGTTAAATATCCAAAGCCTCGTAAACATGACACAGCAGTTTGTCAAACCCATGCTAGCTCGAGGACAAGGAAAAATTGTCAACGTTGGCTCCATTGCGAGCTTCATGCCTACACCTAATTTTGCAGCTTATGGTGCCAGTAAAGCATTCGTATTGTCTTTCACAGAAGGTATTGCAGAGGAGTTTCGTGGCACAGGAGTGACTGTCACTTGCGTTTGCCCAGGTATGACAGAAACCAAAATGCTTAATCATGCCGATGGTTTGGAAAAATTTATCCCCAAATTCCTAAAAGCCGATCCTATGGTGCTTGCTGCACAAGCGTACAAGGCTAGCATGAAAGGAGATGTCATATTTTTGGATAAAATAACCAACAAGTTATTAGTACAGTGGGCCACCCACTATCCAAAATGGTTGGTTCGTGGCGTAAATGGTTTATTTGCCCGCTTTAAGAGTTAACTGGCTTTGATGTGAACAAGTATCTCGTTGGTAATATCATCATAAAGTTGACTAGGGATGGTGTGCCCCATCCCCGAAAAAATCTTAATTTTGGCATTCGGTATGGCCTTTGCGGTAGCTACACCACATGCGACAGGAACTAAGGGATCATCCGCTCCATGTAAGACTAAGCTTGGTATGCTTAAAGAGCCAAGTGATTGAGTTCTGTCGGGAGAATCCAAAATGGCGGCTAATTGCCGTGTATTTCCCTTTGGGTTAAAACCTCTTTGTAGTGCTCGATTAATCAAAGACACGACTTTTTGTTGATCAAAAGGATAATGTTCACCGTGTATCAATCTCCATACTTGAATTCCATAGGCGACGGCTTTGCTGCTGTCTTTAGGGGGTGATTTAAGCATTTTGATACTAAAGGCTGCTGAAGGCTTAGGTAGTTTCCTATTGCCAGTAGTAGACATGATTGAAGTTAAACTTTTAACTCTTTGCGGATGATTAATTGCAAGTTCTTGGGCAATCATGCCTCCCATCGATGCACCTATAACATGGGCACTGTGTATCTCTAAAGCGTCTAACAACCCCAGCGTATCTTTCATCATATCAGACAACAAATAAGCGGCACCTAGCGGGCGTTTAAATACCGCATTCGTTAACAAGGCGAGACTTGAAGGTGCAGGCAATGAGTCAAGCCAAGTACTTTTACCTATGTCACGGTTATCAAATCTAATAACCCAATAACCTTGGGAAGCAAGCAATTCACAAAATTGTTCATCCCAATAAATCATTTGGGTGGCTAACCCCATAATCAACACAATAGCAGGATGATTTTTATCTCCAAAACTATCGTAGTTTATTTGGATTTGGTTAGCTGAAACCGTTTGTTCAGGATGATAATTGATCGAACTCAAGAGTATTGACTCACAAAAATTAAGCAGGCCTTAGCTTGCCTGAAAATTCAGTTTTTACAAGTTTGTCCTTTTTACATCAGCAACACCCTATTCGATAATTTGCAACAAACTCCCAAGTTGCTGCAATTCACACACCGTGGCTAAGTTGCTCACCTTGTTGCCCGGAGGAGACCTCTTGGTCAGCTTGGTTATGATATGGTTGCCATGTAGATTCTGCCTGCGCCAATCTATTGGCAATTATCCAGACTGCTTGTGGGTTGTGACCTAAACCAGAGTGACTACCTCTGACCTGTATATTTTCTGCCTGATGATGCGCTTCAATGTGGTGATTAATACAGGACTGCCAATGTACTACACCATCACTTTTAGAATACAACGCGGAATTTGGCACGGGAGGAGGTGTTTGCATATGCTGTACTATTTCAGGGTTAGTTTTTGAAACATTACCATTTATCATTTCAAACAGCCCTGCAACAGCAGGAGATGAACCTTGCGCCCCATTAAACGGACTACCTAAAGTAATCACTTGTCGCACACAATCAGGGATAATACGAGCAAGTTCCCTAGCTAAAATCCCCCCTAAGCTCCAACCCACTATACTCACTTTGGCGTCATGAATGACCGATAATTCAATTACCCGATTGATCAGTTTATCACTTAGTACTTGTTCGCCACCTACTATATGTGTCCCCAAATTGCGTCCAAGCTCCCAACCATAGCTTTGATATCCTTTTCTTTTTAAAAACGAGCGGATGGGTTTGGTAGACAGATCACTGGCTAAAAAACCGGGGATCACTAACACTGGATGACCATCGCCGTTGGGCGCCCTTTTCAGGAAGGGTAGCGTAATCCCAAAGGCACTAAGCTCAAATAATGACCGACCTTCGCTAAACATATGGAATAAAGAAGGTCTTGGAATATTAGGTAATACATGTTTCATCACAAATCCTATAAAACGTTGAGATTATTCTTCTTGCATAAGCGCATCAAGCGCTGCTCGACCCGCGAGTTTTTCTTGTACTGCCAACTCTAACTCATTAGCACTTTCACGAATGTAACGAGTAAACAACTCTAAATCAGGCATTAAATTGGCTGAACTTGTGGGACTAATAGTCAAGGTACCGTTATAGCTGCAAATTGGCATTATTAAACCCATACCATCAAAAATAGGCGCGGTTCCCATATTCACAATGAGTTTATGCCCCGCTAGATAAATGGGAATTTGTGGCCCCGGCACATTAGTGATCACCACGTTAAATAGTGGACTATGGTGCTTCGCTATCGCAGCCCTAGAATAGAACCTTGCCGCTACTCCAGCTAATCCAAAAGGAATGAGTTCGGCATATCCCATTAAACTTTTAGCATCAATGGCATCTTGGTAAAGTTTACCCACCATAGTATTGATTTGAATTTTTTCGAGACGTTTGCAAGGGTCTTCAACATCGGTAGCGAGTTGCACATACATCGCAGACACTTGATTCCCCATCGCATTTTTTTCTTCTGCAGTACGAGTGGATACTGGCACCATTGCAACAAGGGGCTTATCGGGTAATTCGCCTTTTTCTAATAAATATCGTCTAAGCGCACCACCGCAGATGGCGAGAATCACGTCGTTTAATGTTGCCCCTTCTACCACTTTTCGAAGTGCCTTTACGCGATTGATATCCAGTATTGCTGAGTCCCAAGTGCGTTCCATTTCCACCAAATTGTTAAATCTGGTTTTCGGGGCATTAAACGGCATAGTGGGCATTTTTATGCCTTGAGCACGGGTCATATAACCAGCTTTTAAAGTCGCCTTACCGGTATCCCACAAGAGACCTGGCAGCTTAGTTGGGCGGGAAATAAAGTTATAGGCACTTTTGGCCATTAATCCAACTGGACCGGGAATGGGTTGCTTTTGTTTGATAACAGCAGGCTTAGGAGGAGCGGGAGTATCTGAAACGTCAAATAACATCGACATTAAATCGGCCCCAGACTTGCCATCGAACCCCGAATGATGAACTTTAGTAATTAAGGCTACCGAACCTTTGGGAACTTGCGGGATATTGTCCACACCTTCAACAAAGATAAACTCCCATAAAGGACGCTCTCGATTTAACTGCTGAGAAAACAGCCTCGATGCCAAATAGCGTAATTCTTTCCAACCACCAGGTCGAGGCAACGCAGTTCGGTGCAGGTGCATATTGATATCAAAATCTGGATCTTCTATCCAGTAAGGTCTATCTAAACTAAGGGGGACTGTAACCAATTTTTGCGTTAACTTTTCGACTGTATGCACGCGGTCACTCACAAATTGTCGAAAGTCATCAAACTTAAGTGAACCTTCTAAAATGGCGACCCCACCTATATGCATAGGGATCTTTGGTGATTCTAGATATAAAAATGATGCGTCTATTCCAGAAAGCTCTTCCATAGAGATACAGCCCAAAATGTTAACTACTTGTTAAAACACCCTATCTAATTATCAATAAAAATCAACCTATTTTCTGTATACTAGTGATTACGAATAAAAAGACTCTCTCTTTTCAAATCACGAATGTTTATACTAGGCTAATACAAACTCCCAAATAATGAACTATGTCATCAATTAACCTTTTAGAAATCACTAGAGTAGCCGGACAATCCTTTGCATTGCCCGATATTTGTGTGCGTATTCGCTCCATGTTAGATGACGAGCAATCTGACCTTGAAGATATAGGTCGGCTCATTGCGTTAGACCCGTCGTTATCATCAAAACTATTGAAGTTAGCCAACAGCCCATTGTTTCGATTTGAATCTCAAATAGATTCATTAGCCAAAGCCATAAACATTATTGGAGGCGAAGCCTTATATAATCTGATTATGGCAGAAACAGCAAGCTCTGCATTTGAACATTTCAGTAGCGATGTGATTGATTTAAAAAGATTCTGGTTACAGAGTATTTACGCTGCCTTGGTCGCAAAACATCTTGCGAAGATGGTAAAGATTCGCGGCAGTGAACGATTTTTTTTATTAGGTTTGCTACACAATTTGGGCGAGTTGTTAGTCGCAGTACAAGCGCCAAACCTGGCAATAGACTGCTGTAAATATGACAAAAAGACCTCACCTTGGAAATTACAACGCCAAGTATTAGGTTTTGACTACGCAAATTGTAGCGCAAAACTTATGGAGTATTGGCGTTTACCTAGCCAGTTATATATTCCAGTAATGGATTTACATGACGAAAATAGTGCGCTTCAAAACAAAGATATCGCAATCATTTACACAGCTGTGCGAGCGAGCGTAGCCATGACTCATGACAATTTATATTCTGCAAGCCAATTAATTACGCCTCTCGTTTTGAAGTACTTAAAACTAGAGCAAGAAGATCTGAATGACGCGGTTAAATTTGCATCAATGGAAGCAGAGGGGGTTTTAGGAGTTATGAACCCACCACTTAAGTTAATTTAACGTAGAAATACCTGATTTTCATAGATTTTGCGCCTTTATCTATGCACAATTACCGTGAATTTATATATAATTCCCCCAAATTATTTAGACTAATAGTATGTTTACACTATGAAGTGGCTCCCTCTCCTTTTTGTTTTATTAACAGCTAACAATTGTTTCGCTGGGCAAAACATCATGCACTCACTTTATTTAGCGGATAGACCCGCATTGGATGATGATGAGTTATCGATGATTGGTGAGTTTGGTTTTTTGGTAGCAAGTGGCAATACTAATGCCTCGACCACCACAGCTAAGATAAATACCAGTCAAGAGTTAACATCTTGGAGTTATCAAATTATTGGTAGCGCTTTGTATAAACAAAGCCAGCAAGAAATAGAGGGAGAAGAAAAAGACTTGGCATCTGCCCAAAGATTATTCTTGTCGGGACAATTCGATCACAAACTAACCCAGCCTGATGATAGGCTTTTTATCTATTGTGAATATGAAAACAATAGATTTAGTGGTTTTCGTTATCAAGCTGCATTGGCTGCAGGATGGACCTCAAGACTGTGGCACGATAAACAAAGTGAGTTTAAATACAGTGTAGGACCCGGTTATGCCATTTCCGAAGTTGAAAAAAACAATACTGAAGACGATACCAAAGGACTAATTGTTAGGGCAGCCATGGAATTCAAACAGAAATTTTCTGCAAACGCTACGTTTCGGCAATTTATTAGTACCGAAGCTGACCAAGAATTTTACAAAACTAAATCTGAAACATCATTGTCAACAAAGTTGACAGGCGCATTAGCGATGAAGCTAAGTTTAATATTGAACCATGACACGAGTGTCGGTCCCGATATTGAAGAATTGGACACTGAAGCCGCTGTTACTCTGGTCTACCAGTTTTTTTAATTGTCTGGTACGACTAAAGTAGGGTACTTCTGGGGTTTAGCTTCTGTCAAAATACCCCTATCTATACAAATTGAATTAAATATACATACAAAGGATATACGAATGAAAAAATCTCTAATTTTACTTGGGCTATGTGCAGCTGGAAATGCGTTTGCAGCTGACGAAGTAAAGCCATTTACTATGGACGGTGAATTTGGGTACATCGCAACGACAGGTAATACAGAAACCACTTCGGTGAAAGGTAAGTTATCAGCTCATCAAGAATTAACCCAGTGGAGCAATGACTATACCCTAGAAGCGCTTTATAAGAGAGATGAAGTGGGTGATAGCCCTGTAGACGAGACAACTGCACAAAAGTACTTTTTATCCGCACAGGGTAATTACAAATTAGAAAACCCAGATCATCGCTTATTTGGTTTTGCTTCCTACGAAGACGACAGATTTAGCAGCTATAATTACCAAGCAACGTTGGCCGCTGGTTGGTCACAAAAGATGTGGGAAGACGATACCAGTAAATTTAGTTACAGTATTGGTCCTGGTTATTCTTTCTCAGAAACCACCGAAGGCGTAGAACAAAATGGCATGATCGTCAGGGCTGCGTTGGACTACAACTGGAAGATTTCTGATACTGCCAACTTTAAGCAATTGCTAAGTACTGAAGTAGGTAGCGATAATACTAAATCTAAATCAGAAACCTCTGTATCCGCCCAAATAAGTGGTGGTTTATCGCTTAAACTCTCTTTTTTGATGGATCATAACTCTGATGTTGATGGAGATACTGACAAGTTAGATACACAAACTGCTGTTACTTTGGTTTATAGTTTCTTCTAAAAATATTCTTCCTTATATCAGGCCTATTTCAATAGGCCTGATATATCACTCAGTTATTCACTTTTTGCATGTAGACGTTTGAACAAAGCTGGCGATATTCCGTACTTAGCTTCAAAAGCTTTAGTAAACCCCAATACAGACGTATAACCCACACGCGCGCTAACTGACTTAATTACGCCTCCTGCTTCCAATAAATGTTTGGCTCTAAATAACCGTCTGTTTTCTAAAAATTTCGAAGGTGTACATCCCACTTCATCAGTAAACTTCCGATAAAAAGTACGCTCTGACATAGCCGACTGCTCAGCCATATCTTGTACTTTTAGTGGTCGATGCAAATTACAATCTAACCACACTACAATGTCTTTAAAAACGTGCTGATTCTGTGCTGCTAATAATTCACTGAACTGCGATTGATGACCAGGTCGATGCGCATACACAACTAACCAACTCGCCACTTCCTGCATGACTTTACTGTTATGATCTTTCCCTAACATAGCGAGTGCCATATCTATACCGGTAGTAACACCCGCGGACGTCCATATATTTCGATCTTCACAATACAATGCATCTTGCTGAACATTCACTTTAGGGTAGTCTCGAGACAATTGCGCTAGGTCAGCCCAATGGGTTGTGGCTTTTCTTTCTTCCAGTAAACCACTTTCCGCCAATACCAGCGCACCAGAACAAATCGAACCAAGCCGCTCGGCTCTGGATGCATTGAAAGTTAACCAAGCTCGCAGAGTAAGATTTTTGGAAATCAAAGTGATAGCGTCATTATCACCACCCACAACTAAAATGGTATCGAATTGACTGACATTGAACTCTTCAAGCTTTTGACTACTTATTTCAATACCAGTGCGAGAACGCACTACTCCGCCAGTAACGGACAAAGTGTGAATTGAATAACTTGGCTGCGCTAAGAATTTTTGGGCGGCATGAAACACCGATGACGGCCCGGAAAGGTCCAGCAATTCAAACTGGTCAAAAATAACGAACAGTATACGGCGCGTAACAAACATGGCAGAAAACTATACTTTTATGTCATTTTCGTCAACAAATTTCTAGATTAGTATTCTAATTAAGCGATTGAAAGGTTGACTGAAGTCACAAACTCACAGTTCTGGCTAGCTACGTTTCCAAAGGGATCAAACAAATGTTAAATAAAAAATCACCAATTAATATAGGTATTTACCTATATGAAAACGCTGAAGTATTGGATTTCTCAGGGCCATTTGAAGTCTTTTCGACCGCAAACCGATTGAGTCATATTGAACAGCAATTTAACGTATTTTTAATCGCAGAGGACGATTCCCATGTGCTAGCGAGAGGGGGCTTTTGTGTTTCTCCAAAATATAATATTCGTAATCACCCGCCACTAGAATTACTCATCGTTTCTGGAGGTGTTCACGAGGCAGAAATGCAAAAAGTACACGTTATCGATTGGCTGCAACAACAAGCGCTCAATGTGTCTATTACGGCTTCTGTGTGTACTGGGGCATTTTTACTAGCCCAAGCAGGCATATTGAAGGGCTGCAAAGCGACAACCCATTGGAGAGACATACAACAATTTAAGCAGATGTTTACAACTATCCCAATAGTTGAAAATGTAAGCTGGGTAGAGAACCACAGAGTTATCACCTCTGCCGGCATTTCTGCTGGCATCGATATGAGTCTGCATTTACTCAGCAAGCTAAGTAACCAACAGCTCGCATTATCTACTGCTAAACAAATGGAGTTCCAGTGGAACAATACTGGGTTTTCAAACCAAGCTTTGGAACAACAACATGTTGCAACTTAGACCAAACTGTGAGACTTGCAACTGCGACTTAGCCGTTGATTCAACGGCTTATATTTGTACCTTTGAGTGTACTTATTGTGAAGACTGCACTACCCATTTACATCATCATTGTTGTCCAAATTGCCGAGGAAACTTAGAAAAAAGACCGGTTCGCCCAAAACAACTCTTAACTCAATATCCTCCCTCTACTAAAAGGATCATGAAATAATGCAATTTATTCGAGCCAAAGACTTCACAGCCGACAGGCCATGGGGTGCCATGGACATTGCTTGTATGCAAGGCATAACAACTCGTCTACATTGGACAAATCAAGCATATCAATGGCATATCAATGAAAAAGATGAAGTGTTTGTGGTGTTGCACGGAAAGGTCACCATGCATTACGAACAGGAAAATAAACAATTATCACGATTACTTGAAATTGGTGATATTTTTTACGTGCCTTCAGGCTGCAAACATTATGCTGATCCGATCGGTGAAGCAAGAGTTTTAGTGGTTGAAAAGCAAGGTAGCGTTTGACCAAACGATAATGTAGCTATCACCAACGATATTGAAGTACCGCCAGACTTTGCTGTTGATCGACTTGAATATTTTCTCCTAGGGTGGCTCTGATATCGGCACTATTTTCATTTAAGTGCTGCTCTAGACCTATTTGCCAGTTTTTATTTAAGTCGTAGCGCCACGCTAAGGTAAAACCATGGCCGTCACTATTATTTTGATCCCACTCAAAAACATCATCTTCGCGCACCTTAAATTTATCAAAACGTAGGCTAACCCTATGGTTTTTATATTTATGGCTGAGCATCATGTACCAAGCATCAAAATCGATATATACAAAACGCGTTCCCATAACAGAACTACCTGACAACCATTGTGCAAGAATACGGGTACGGCCGTCGAATTTGTGCTGCAGTGCAAGGGAGTGAAAATTGGTGCGCCATGCGTACAACCTTTCGTCACTCACCGCCAATGGATCGCCCTGATTATCGTAATAGTAATAACGTAGCGTTGACTGCTTGTAATAATCAATATGAGCACCTAGGTAAAAGCCGATATTACCGTCTAGCTCATGGTAGGGCTCAACATAGTTAGGATGAAAGATTCGGTCTTCAGCGATGACACTAGGATAAGCAGCAAAAGGAATGCGGTCATTATTTAAGCTTTGCCTGTCATGCATAGCAAAACCACGCCAACTGATTATTGTGCCCAACGGATCATTTGCTTTGAACAACGAGCCATGCAATTCAAACGAAATTGGACTATTTCGACTGCGTCCCGGGCTATACAAGGTTAGTTCTAGACCCGGAGTACGGAGTTCTTCGCCAATCCAACTATTGACCGCTGATTGGGTATAAGTGAAAGGTGACAACCAACCTGTATCAACATTTTCCAAAGATAGCTTAGGGTAAAAAAAACCGACTCGGCCACGCCACCTGAGTTTCGAGCGACTCAAGGGTTTATAACTGATCTGGGCTTGGGAAATACCTAAGTTTTGTTCCCCTAACTGATAATAATTAGCGACAAGGTTGTAACTCAAACCATTAGAAAAACTATCCGATAACTCGACGAACGCTTGCTGAACGTTTACGCCATCTTTGGAGTAAGCGAGGATCCCTGTTCCTTCGTCAAGCCAAGAAGCGTGGTCGCTCGCTTTGACATAATTCAGTTGTATTAGTCCCGAAATATCAACGGCAAAACTTTTAACGCTGAAGACAAGCAAGCTTACAATCGCCCACTTAAGCATCATACAGTAACTTGCCAATTGGTATCTTAGCGCATTATTCATATTCGGAGAATTCACCAGAAATTTCTTCATACTGGTTTACGTCAGGCAAAAGTGGTGAAAATAGCACTATCTCTACATCAGATTCAACGGGCAGTGACACTGACCTAGACAAGACACTAAGATCATCTTGAATTCTAGGATGCCAAATATCTAATTGATACTCCCCTTCTGGTACTTCCAGAGTCAGTTTTCCATCAATATCCGTTTTACCGAAGTAAGGGGTGTCCACAACAAAAATATAGCCCAACATCCAATCATGAATATTACACCCCAATTCTACTGCACCAGTATTTGAGAAAAGCAAAGGGTCGGCTTGCAGCTCTTTATACAACTGCAGCTCAAAAGTCTTAGGTTGCGAAAATGAGTAAACGTGATGTTTGATTGAATCAGAGTTAGGAAAGCGCACTTGTGTATCTTTTTGAATCGCCAATATATGCGGTGAAAATTGTGTATTCACCTGATCCATTATTTCTATTTTAGTAGAGACGGCACTAACCTCAGATACCTTTGGCGTGAGATAAACCACAACGTTGCCCACTCGTTGCCTTTCTTGTGTCAGTACGTTGACAGAGATTTGATTGGATTGCACAAAAAAAGAAACTGAGAATAAGGTGAACACTAAAATTAACTTTAACATAGATGCCTATATTCGAATGTAATCTGCTGCTTAAATAAACGCAGTGCTTAATATGTTATGACATAACTGAATGTCAGACTACCACATAAAAATCAATGGAATGCGCAGTGACTCAAAATTCGTTTTAATTAATGACTCGTAAACTTCATAGACAGAGCAACGAGTCAAAATCATTCATTAATTTTCGGTTAGTTGCTTTTTAACTATGTAGCTCAACTTAAAAGTCACTTTCTAATCCAATTTATCTATGACTTTTCTTGCTGCGGCAACCTGCTCTGGGCTGCCTTTTTGCAACACCTCTTCGAGTAACTCTTTAGCTGACTCTTCTTCTCCGATCTCTATATAGGCATGGGCCAAGTCTAATTTCGCGCCTAAACCATCGTCAGCATCAACGTCGATCATTTCCAAATTATCGAACTCGTTTACAAAGGGCTCGAGAGGAATATCTAAGTCTAATGCTTTGTCGACTTCATCTTCTGATTCAGCATCAACACTTTCATTTAATAATGCTTCCACATCTAAAAAATCTTCAGAATCGGCTTGAATCTCATTATTTTCTTCGTTTTTCGGTGTCTCATCTAATAACGCTTCGATATCGAAACCCGTGTCATCATCTTCAATCGCTGATAACTCTTCGTCCAGATCAATAGACTCAAGCATTTCATCAAAGCTTGATTCTTCTAGTTCATTCAAAACCTCTTTGTCTTCAGTACCTGTCGCTTGCAGTTCACTAGGAGGCAGAGCATCATCGTCCAACCAATCCCCTAAACCAGGTAAATCATCTAATTCATCACTACTACTTTTCGATGAATCAACGGTAGTGTTTTCAAAATTTTCGTCAAATGCACTATCAAGTTCACTATCATCAAAATCTTCTATTGCATCGTAATTATCTAAGGATGCGGGTTGTTTAGGAACAGGAGCTTGGCTTTGTTCTTTAGAAACGAAGTCATCTGCTGAAAACTCTAGATCGTCAAGAGAACTGATAGAAGCTGACTCGTTTGACGTAAGATCCTCTAAAACCTCGTCCAGTTCTGCTTTTTCAAAATCTTCTAATGCTTTTTCGAGTTGATCTTCGTCTAAAGCAGTGTCATTGCTGCTAGGCGTATTCAACTCTTTATTTAGCAAATCATCGACTGATTCTGTGACTTCATCAACCGGCTCAACTTGGGCAGCTTCTGCCGTTTCCTCTACTGATTCTATATCTGCGGGTTCTTCGACTTCGTCTGCTTCGACCGACTCTGCTGATTCATCATCTGCCTCGACTTCTGCAGACTCTTCCACTTCTTCGATTGTTTCTGCTTCGGTAGATTCTATTACTTCATCAATAGGCTCAACTTGAGCAGCTTCAGCGGCTTCCTCGACTGACTCTATATCTGCGGGTTCTTCGGCTACGTCAGCTTCGACCGACTCTTCTGTTTCATCTACCGGCTCAACTTTTCCAGGTTCTGCTGCGTCTTCTTCTGACTCTAAATCTGCGGGTGCATCGACAACGTCTGCTTCAGTCGGCTCTGCTGTTTCATCACTAGGCTCAACTGCGGCAGATTCAGCAGCATCTTCTTCTGACTCTGCATCCGCGGGGGCATCGACAACGTCTGCTTCAGTCGGCTCTGCTGATTCATCATCTGGCTCGACTTCTACAGACTTTTCCACTTCTTCAATTGTTTCTGTTTCGGTAGACTCTGTTACTTCATCACTAGGCTCAACTGCGGCAGAGTCTGCGGCATCTTCTTCTGACTCTGTATCTACGGGGGCATCGACTACATCTGCTTGTGTCGGCTCTGCTAACTCGTCATTTGGCTCTACTTCTGCAGATTTTTCCACTTCTTCATTTGTTTCTGCTTCATTAGCACTTGTAACTTCATCAACCGGTTCAACGTCGGCAGTTTCTGCGGCCTCTTCTTCTGACTCTATATCTGAGGGTTCTTCAACTGCGGCTGCTTCAGCCGACTCTGCGGTTTCTTCATCTGATGCTATTTTGGCTGGTTCTGTCTGCTCTTCATCTACTGGTGTTACAGTGGAGTCTAGCGACTCTTCTGGCTCTGTTTCGACCGATTCAGCTTCTTCAGAGTCTGTGTTGGCTTGAGGCATATCAACTACAGCATCGGTTAGTTCGCTGTCGTCTTGCGACGATGTCATATCTTCGGATTCTAGCTGTGACTCACTATCAAGTAATTCGTCGACATCAGTATGTACAGTCTCGTTAAGCACTTCAGATATATCGATTTCAACATCATCGTCTGCATCAATTGCATCTGGTGTTACAAAGCTATCAGCCTGTAAGTCGTCATCAATGTCTTCTTCTAAAGCATCATAATTCTGAATATCAAGTTGCGGTTCGTTTGTAGAGTCTGGCAACTCTTCATCTTCATCAGGCATCATCGAACGCATTTGTTCGACTTGTTCTAATTCTTCAAGAAGACTGCCTGTTACACTGTCGAGCTCTTCATTTTGAGAAGCAATCTCATTATCAAGGTTTTGTAAAACCTCTTCATTAATATCACCAGAGTCCTCAAGTAGCTCGGTGGCAACATTTTTGTCTTCAGGCTTCTCAAGTAATTCGTCAATACTAATTTCTGGTTGTTCTTCGTCAACCTCTACTGGCGCCAACAAAGATTCATCTGATGCAGCGTCTTCTTCAAATTCTATGTCATCTACTTCTGACTCGACTTGTTGTTCGTCTTCTTCAACCACTATATCGTCAATATCAGAATCATCGCTGCCATCAGGCACTTTTGCTAACAAGTCATCATTAGAGACGTCATCAGAATCAACCGGAAGCTCTTCATCCAATTCAGATAACAATTCATCATCTTCGTCAAACAAACTGTCTAACTCATCTTGCTCTACAACTTCGGCGCCAACTTCAAACTCTTCTTCATCGAGTAAATTATCGAGGTCGTCATCGCCTAATTCATCAAAAATTTCTGAATCATCAACGAGGGGCTCTTCTATACTGTCGCCAAGCGCATCATCTAAGGATTCTTCAAGCTCTTCAGCTAACACATCGTCGAGTAAGTCGTCGTCACCAAATAAGTTGTCGTTATCGAGATCGTCATTATCATCAGACGACAATTCTTGACTGAGTGCGTCTGACAAGTCATCCATTTCAGCAGTTAGGGGATCTAAAGAAAGGTCGTCGATATCATCTTCTTCAGCAGTAACGGCTACCGATTCTTTACGTTTAATCATCCAATACGCAAAAGCAGCAAGTACCAATAAAACAGGAAGAGTAAACAGTAAAATAAGCATAATTGGATTATTTAGCCAAGACTCTCCTTGTTCAGCCATGAGTGCCGCTTTTTTGGCATCTTCTAGACGAGATTTCTCTAACAACTCCTCGATGCTTTCACCCATCTGCTCCATTTGTAGAGATTTTTGTTGTTCCTGACCGCGCATTTCATCGATGTCGGTATTCACTTTATCGAGTCTTTCAAATAACCTTTTATTCTCATCTAAGATGCTTTGAACGCTACTAATAGACTCGGCAAACTGCTTCCGAATTGCCATAAATTGGCGATTTTGTGCCTCGTCAATAGCACCTAACTTTTGCTCTATTAGCTCTTTGGTTTCATCCAAAGTGGCTGTATTGCTAGTTGATTGATTTTGGCTATTTGTGCTACTTCCATTGGAAGAATTAGATGAGAGGTTTTCTAAGTTCTGAGAATCCAGTTCCGCTTTCTGTCTTGCTTGTTGATTACTAACTCTGGCGATATAACGTTCGGACGGTAACTTTAAAATCGAACCATCTTTTAACAAATTGATATTTTGTTGTTCAAACGCATCAGGATTTAGCTCATAGATCGCCTGCATAACCTGATAAACCGATAATCCACTATTTTGTCTATAACGCTGGGAAATTTGCCATAGGGTATCGGAAGATTCTATTGGTCCATAAGTGGTACCGGAGTATTGATCAGTTGCGTCCTTCGGGCCTTTTATCTGAACTTGTTGAAAATCAGCAGCATAAACAGCAGTAACGAAATTCAGCATAATAAAAAGCTGTAATGCTATCTTTCGCAAATTCATATGTTTCCTTTTCCCCAAAACATCAACTTACCACTATTAACATGGTTGCTCGCAGCAGTGCTAATCTAGAATAATTTCGTTTTAAAAAGTATCTTTTATCGTTATGAACAACTGACTAAGTGATTGCTACTCATGTCATTTTTTTGACCGATACATTCCCAGACTTATATCCTTAGCAATTCGCATTCCAAGTTTGAAAGCTACCACTCGCTATTTATACAACTATAAACTAGAAGGTCGGTTTGATCTAGAATCACAGCTTAGTTTACCCAGATAGTCGTAGCCAACGGCCCGATTATCGGTATAACACTTAATTGTCTGATTCAATGGTTTTAGCTAAGGATATTATCGGCAACAATAGGGAATTATTGAGAGTCACATTTGAACTGTGACTCTCGCTGGAACGTGACCTACATATAATCCCTAACAAGCACCTCTGCGATCTGGACACTGTTAGTTGCAGCGCCTTTGCGCACGTTATCAGAAACAACCCACATATTGATCCCGTTAGGATGAGAGATGTCATTCCTGACACGCCCAACATGGGTATCATCGTTTCCACTGGCACTACTTACTTGAGTAGGAAAATCCTCTCGGTTTCTATGTAGTACAACTCCTGGCGCGTTTTCCAACAAATCCTTTACTGCTTCAGCATCAATAGGCGCACGTGTTTCTAAGTGAATCGCTTCGCCATGACCATAAAAGACCGGTACACGCACAGCTGTTGCATTCACTAATATAGTGTCGTCGCCCATTATCTTTTTGGTTTCCCACACCATTTTCATTTCTTCTTTGGTGTAATCATTATCCATAAAGGCATCGATTTGTGGAATAACGTTAAACGCAATTTGGCGACTAAATACATCGGGCTTGGCCTCTTTAGCACTTAACAAGGCCGCGGTTTGATGGGCTAACTCATCTATTGCAGATTTGCCGCCTCCTGATACAGACTGATAAGTAGAAACGTTAATTCTCTCTATACCCACCGCGTCATGAATAGGTTTTAGAGCCACCATCATTTGGATAGTAGAACAATTTGGATTGGCAATAATATTGCGATTACGGAACTCTGCTAATGCTTGTGGGTTAACTTCTGGCACAACCAATGGAATATCTGCTTCATAGCGATAATGAGAGGTATTATCGATCACCACACAACCTGCTTCAGCCGCAATCGGTGCAAATTTTTCAGAGACACTGCCGCCAGCTGAGAAAAAACCTAGCTGAACTTGACTCCAATCAAATTCATCAGCATCTAAAACGGTAATCTCTTTTCCCTTGAAGGTCACCTTTCCGCCTGCAGAACGTGCGCTGGCTAATGGATAAAGTTTGTTGATTGGAAAATCTCTTTGTTCAAGAATTTCAATCATGTGTTGTCCTACTAATCCAGTAGCGCCCAACACGGCGACATCAAAGGCCCGAGACATGGTTTTATTACTCCTAAAAATTTAAATAAAATGGGATTATCATGAATTTTAGCCACACTATTTTGCAGCTAAAAATCCAAGAGCGTAGATTGCCTTTGAATCAACAAAATTTCCAGTATTTACCGCGATTGCAGAAAATTCTCTTCTTATAGGATAGTGTTTTCGGATATATCTAAATTGCTCGGGCCCCACGGCTTGTTTTTTAAAAACTTGATCATCTTTGGAAATATCGTACACGTTAAGAATTAGTTGGCTCGCCGCCGCTACGAGATCGTTCTCAGCATCCACCTTAAATGGTCCTATATTAGGTTCGGGCAAATAATCACTGAGTTTTTTGTGCACTTGCTTACCCAACCATTCACATAAAGCCACATATAACATTTCGGTGCCTCTGGCCTTACCTTCAATTGTGTGGCCAGCTATGTGTGCAGTGGCAAGCGAAATATAGGGGATCAATTGCAATTTGATATCGGGTTCGTTATCCCAAACATCTAACACTAGATTGAGCTTTTTGCCTTGCTCAAATAACTCCAAAGCAGCTTGGTTATCCAATACTTCACCACGACATGCGTTGATTAACAATTGTTGCTCAGACAATTGCAACAATCTTTGTTTATCAAACAGGTTTTGAGTTTGATACTTACCTGATTTAACCCATGGCACGTGTATGCTAATAATGTCACATTGCATGATGTCATCCATGCCAACAAATTCACGACTGTCGCCAGCATCTTCAAGCGGAGGATCACACAATTTATGTTTTATACCAAGCACACTCAAGCGTTTGGACAAAGCCGTGCCCACATGCCCTGCCCCAATAATACCCACTGTTTTGTGTTGTAACTGCCAGTTGTATTGATTGGCTGTTACCACCATGGCACTCAGTACATATTCAGCCACCGCGACTGCGTTACATCCACCAGCAGAAACAAAAGGGATACCTCGCGTTTCTAAATAACTCTGGTCGACATGGTCTGTCCCCGCAGTAGCGGTCGCTACAAATTTAAGGCGTGAATTTTTCGAAAGTAAATCAGCGTTGACTTTAGTCGTCGAGCGAACTAACAAAACGTCTGCATCAGCTAACATGTCAGGGTTGACGGACTTGTGGGAGAAAACCTGACACTCTCCGAGTTCTTCAAAAAACTCAGCGGCATAAGGCATACTGTCTTCATAGTAAATTTTCATAATTAGGGGATAGCAAATTTTATATGAGGATTATTATGCCACGCTCTGAACTATTTTTTTAATTAACTACTGCCAGTTACCAACCAGTTTCTGAAAATCTATTTAAGTCAGGGCAGCCAGGTTCAGTTTTTTAACAGTAAAAATTGGCGTTGTTTCGACACGCTGCCAATCGAAGCTAATATTTGTCTAGAACATAGAGTGTATTGCAGCAAACCTAAACAATGACCTCACTCAAGAACCTTTGATACAAATCTAAAACATCTTGCGGTGCCTCAAGTTGTGGATAATGCCCCACGTCTAATGCCGTAGTTTTAGGATTAGGGACAATCTCAATATAGTGATCAAGCATATGTTGCCCAGAGATAGGATCTTGTACCCCATTGATAAAATACAAAGGGACCGATGTGCTGACCATACTTAGGGTCCAACGTTGGTCGTGTTCGCTGCGCTCGTCAATATAGCTCAATAAATTTGGTAACACCCTTTTACCATTGTTATGTTCAATAAGTTGCCACAAGATATTTATTTCATCATCTTGGGGCTGACTCTTAACGCCGAATATTTTACTAAACCCCCGACTTAGACTCGCCTTGTTCATAAAATAACTTGCTACACGACCGATTCGACTTTTTAACAGTTTTTGTGTCAATAAAGGTCTATGGTGAGAAGCAAATACCCCCCCATTTAGAAAACAAAGCGACAAAATTTTAGCCGAGTGACCTGATGTTTCATGGCGACTTAATAACTCCTGTGCCACAGAATCGCCATAGTCATGCGCAAGAATGTGATAGTTTTCAACGCCCAATTGACTCAATAGCGATGTTATAATATCGGCTTGCTCCAGCAAGCTATATGGATAGTTTGTAGGTTTCGCCGACAAACCGAAGCCCAATAAATCTAAGCTAATTAAGCGATACTGTTTAGCCAAATGTTGCCATTGATAATACCAATCCCACGCAGCGCTCGGAAATCCATGAATAAATAAAATAGTTGGCTTGTTTGGATGTTTATGGAAATCCAATGATTGCCAGTGAGCAATACGATGTCCGCACAACTCACTGAACTGAGCATTTTTTATGTAAGCTTTTAAATCACGTTTTAGCAACTGTTAAAGCTCGTATCCAGGATTGTTACGATCTAATTTACGTAATATTCCAGGCCATGCCAAAGCACCACCTGCAGAGCGTGTAACTTGTTTAGCTTGAGCTTGTATTCCCGCTAAAATCTGCGACGGAATAAGGTTCAATTCTTGGCCACTCGCTTGGGCTTTAAGCTGAATTTGGCAGGCACATTCCAGAAAATACATATACACAAATGCATCGGCAATGGTTTCGGCACAAGTCAACAAACCATGATTACGTAAAATCATGAAATAGGTTTCACCAAGGTCTGCCACTAGCCGTGTTTTTTCATCAGGGTTTAATGCCACACCTTCGTAGTCGTGGTAAGACAATGACGAAAGAGGAAACAACGATTGTTGACTCAGAGGTAAAAGCCCATCTTTACTCGCTGACACCGCAATACCCGCCGCGGTATGTAAATGCAGTACACACTTTGCATCCTCTCGAGCTTCGTGCACAGCACTATGAATAGTGAATCCCGCGGGGTTAATGTCATAATCCGATTCCATGACTTTGTTACCTTGTAAGTCAATTTTAACCAAACTAGAAGCGGTGATTTCTTCAAACATCATCCCGTATGGATTAATTAAAAAATGATGTTCTGGACCAGGCACACGAGCAGATATATGGGTAAACACAAGGTCGTCCCAACCGTGCATAGCGACGGCTCGATAACACGCAGCTAGATCAACTCGGGTTTGCCATTCTTGTTCACTCACTTGTTGTTTTACTGAAGTTGTCATTTGTTTTGTTCTCAGTTGAATATTAATTAGCTTACGATAAGCTAGGGACCACAAACTAAACTGTCGCCTAATTGACAATTGCTGAGTTTTTATGAAATCACACGAAATCCGTCAGATCCTCTCGCAAAATCCATGGTTTGCTTCTCTTCCAGAATCATTAGCAAATACATTACTTGAAAATGGAAAGCGAAAAGTACTGAACAATCAACAAATATTGCATAAAAAAAACGATCTGGCAGACGGGTTTTACTGTGTACTTAGTGGTCGAATTCGAGTCAGTAACTTTTCAGTAGAAGGTAAAGAGCTAGTACTAACGTGGATTCAACCTGGTAATTGGTTTGGAGAAATTTCACTGATTGATGGACAGCCACGCACACACGATGGACATGCTGAAGGTACAACGACACTATTAAAAATCACCAAGTCAGCTTTTGAGAAAATATTCAATGACCATCAGGATTGGTCGCAGCACCTTATGCGCCTTCTGTGTCAAAGAGTGCGTGCTACTTTCAGCCTAATAGATGAGACTGGTTGTTTATCTTTAAAAGGTCAGCTGTGTAAAAGGTTAAGCTTGTTACACAAAGGATTGGAAGAACAACAAAATACACTGACAAATGAATTAACTATTTCTCAAGATGCCCTTGCGCAACTTATTCATAGTTCTAGGCAAACGGTCAACAAAATATTGAAAAGTTTACAAAAAGAAAATGTCATAAACATTAAATATGGAAAGATCATCATTTTAGACAAAAGCGCACTTGATAAGTTAAGCCAAATCTAACGACTTCTATTTTAAAGTACTAGATTCACTATCAACACTAAGATACCAATCAAACCAAGTACAAATAGCACTCCAACTACGGCATACGGCACAAAAGAAGCCTGTTCAAAATCACTTTTGTAGTTAGCGTCACTTTGCACACCCAACATACTGGCAGCAACACTTTTAAAGACGTCCAACAAATTTTTCTTTGCCATATTGATAACGCTCCTGTGTAGTTAAAGTTAATAAACTATTAACAATAGGTTATACCCTTGAGTGATTTTCACCAAATCTTTTGTGTTGTCTACCCGATGCTGGACCTGTAAGCCAAAAGAACAGTCGGATATAGCTAAAAATTCCTAAAGCGTATTAACCTAAGCGGATGAATGAAGTACCTTATAGGCTAATTCATCACATTTGTTTGGTCTTATAAACGCTATGGCATCAACTAAGTTTCACAGTACGTTTCGTCAATACCACCGTTGGTTAGGTTTTTTCCTCTCGGGCATAATGGCCGTTTATGCTATCAGTGGCATTTTGTTGATTTTCAGGAACACCGACATACTCAAATACCCACAACAAGAACAACGCCAGCTAGCAACGCAACTTAGCGCAGACGCTTTAGGGGAGCAACTACGAATCAAGGGTTTTAGAGTACTAGAGCAAAATGAATCAACGGTTATTTTTAAGCAAGGTAGCTATGACAAAACCTCTGGATTAGCGGTCGTAAACCGCAAAGATTATCCGTTAGTGCTTCAAAAGCTCGTCAAATTGCACAAAGCCACCACTAATAGTCCACTCTACTGGCTGAACATTAGTTTTGGTGCAAGTTTGTTATTTTTTGTGTTTTCGGCTTTTATCATGTTTCTACCAAAAACCAAATTATTTAGAAATGGCTTAAAAATAGCTGGAGTAGGATTTATTTTCGCCATTTTGGTGCTGGTTTATGGTTCTTGATACTATGACAAATCATCCCGTTTAGTTTTGCCTTGTTGATTTCGACTTTATTCGCTCGGTAACAATAATGGCTCGCTCTGGGCATGCTGACAAAAACTAAAGGCTCTCTAACCATATTTTAGCTTGGGCAATTTGCTGAGAGTTTTTCGACCAATTAATCACGTTTCCAAGGTAAAAATTGGCATATTCCTTGTTGTTCATTTTCACCATGTATGAGCCGGCTTTATAGTTTAGATAGAGATTCGAAGGCATTAGGTTCACCGCCGCGATAATTGCTTCAGATGACTTTTGGTACTCACCAATTTGCCAGTATAAATCGGCTAAAAATACCTGAGTTTGACTGAAACGCCCCTTCTTTTTCGCTTGTTCTAAATAGTATATTGCTAACCGTCGCATTTCATCGTTGCGTTTGGACAATCGTTTTGTCAGTTCCTTATATGCCTGCCCTATATTGAGGTACACCTCTGCATCCAAATTTTTAGTGCGGACTAATCCATCCAACAGAGCCATGGCTTGAGTGGTTTTCCCTTGGCGTACCAATAAAAATGACTGAACCGATAGCGCCTTTAAATCATTAAGCTCCAGGGCTTGTTGCAGAAATTTATCGGAACTTTTGCGTTGACCTTTCGAAAATGCCAAATGTGACATATTGGCATAGAGCAGCCCCTGATTAAGCTTTTCGCTTTGATAATCCAAACTAAACTTAGGTATTGTAAAGCGCTTGGCATATAGGATCCGTTTACGATTGTAACGTTCCAACTGTTTTTGCAACTCGTCAATACTGACAACAAAAGATTGCTCAAACGCTTCTAAAGGAGCCACTCCTTTATTGTACAGATTTAAAAACTTAGTCAACGAATCGTTGTAATCATCAAATCCATTCACACTGCTAAATTGCAAAAAATGTACAAAAAGCCAAGCGGTTGAGTAATATTTCTGAATGATGTTATTCGACGCAGACATAATATCGGTATGAGTAAATAAGCTTTTTAAATCAAGCAAACCACTATTTGCGTATTTCCCTGCTGCGCGATTAGCCATTTTACCAATAACCACATAATTCTCATCGTATTCCAAACTAGAATAAAGTTCGGCAATGCCTTCATCAAACCAACGTGGATACCTAAAGCTTGAATTCACTCTGAGTAAGTAATGCAAATATTCGTGATATAACGTACTCAAATCGAGTTTTCTTAAATTTCCGGGCCCAACTACCATTACTGGCCCCCGAACGGTATCCATGAAAAAACCACTGACTTTGCGGTTTGGTTGTATTTTTGCGTAATCGTTTTGACTTTTAAACACGTAGATATCAACAGGTGCAAAGTGTTTATTGTCTAAGTGTAATAATTCAACCAAGGTTGCTCTAAACACCTCAAAATCCAACAAGGCTCTTTCTACTTGTTCCGTGTCGAGATCAGAATAAAGCCTAAAATGAGGGCTTTTGAATTCAGTCCAAGTGCCAAATTCGGCACGTACACTAGTCGCAAAAAATATAAATTGCAGTAACAACGAAAAAAGGAATATCTGACGCAACGGCTGTCCATTAGAATTGTAAGAGTAAAATCGGCATTGATCTTGGCACAGCTGCAAACGAGGTACAATCATTGTGCTGGGTACCAATAAACTAAGAAGGTTTTTACAACTTAAGGGGGAGCAATGATCTAGGTTTCTAAGCGAACGCAATAATCAAATTAAGCTGCCGAATCCAAACTTTTCTTAACCAATAACAAAGCAGCCTCACGACGAGCGTGTACAAACGACTGTATAGTCAACCCTGCCAAAGCTGATTGCTCAGCGCGGCTATTCACCTTGACGATAAGTTTGGCATCTGGGTAATAATCCAACACCGCTTGACAGATAATCTTTTTGGTTACCAAGGTATTCATAGTGATAATGATATTGGCTGATTGCTCAACCTTAAGTGACTCCAATACAGGTAACTTTTCTAAGTGCCCAAAATATGCCATATAACCTCGGTCTCGGGCCAATAACACATGAGATAAGTTATCCGAAATAATCACAAATTTTTTGCCTTGTTTACTTAATTCCGTAGCGACAATACGCCCTACAATTGTAAACCCACAAATAATAATATGGTTAGTTGCCGCTATAGGGGTGATCTTATCTGACTCAAAAAATTCCACTACAAAATACGACGCTAACTTATAGATATTGTTCACCATAAAAGGGGTGATTATCATCGACAATACTGTGACCAAAATTAGAAAGCTGCCTAATTGTTCAGAAATAATGTGTTGGTTTGCCGCCAAAGAAAAAATCGCGAATGAAAACTCGCCAATTTGGCATAACGCAATAGCTGACTTTATGGCGTCACTTTTGTTTGATTTACGCCTAATCAGACTAAAAATTATCGCCCCTTTAACTAACATGGTTAAGAGTAATACCCCGAGTACTAAAAAGAACTCTTGGTAAAAATAGTGGATATCAATCTTAGTGCCGATAGAAAAGAAAAAAGCGCCCAGCAACACGTCTTTGTACGAAGCTATATCTGACTCAACTTTAACGTGGTAGTGGGTTTCGGCAATGATCATCCCTGCTATAAATGCGCCAAGAGAATAGGTAAACCCCATTTCGTGTGCCAGCAATGATGCCCCAATGACTATGGTTAAGACTGAACCTAAAAACAGCTCTTCGAGTTTGGCATTAGTAGAAAAATGTAATAACCATTCAATTAGCTTTTTGCCCAGAGTGAACATAAATAGGATTACAGCGCAGGCAGACAACAGGGTTTTAATAAGGATTTCCTGCATCGACAATTCATTATTGGCTAAAAAACTAATCAATAAAAGAATCGGTATCACAGCTAAATCTTGAAATATAAGAATGGCGACCGACTTTTCACCATAGGGTGTCACGATATCCTTAGATTTTTTTAGATAGGTCAGCACAATGGCAGTAGACGATAAACTAAATGACAAAGCGATAATGATTGAAGAAGTTGAATCTAACGCAAAAATATAATGGGCAACGGGATAAATCACCAACGCACTGAGTAGAACTTGCAAGGTACCGTTGATAAATACCACTTCTCGCATTTTTTTTAGCTTGGTAAAAGACATCTCCAAACCAATGGTAAACATCAAAAACACTATGCCAAATTCACCAATTAAATCTAACGAACTTAGATTTTCACTGCCATTAAAATCGAATATATTACTAATGATCGTGCCGGTAATGATGTAACCAATGATATGCGAAATTGAGAGCTTTTTTAAAACCAAATTAAGCACACAGGCAATTGCTAGGGAGATAAAAATAATGAGAAGAATTGAATCCATAATTGCCGTATTCGCCTTATCGCCATTAACATACTTATAACAAAAAGATGACTTTATTTAGTTAAACGCACCATTATAGAATAAGCATTAGTTGTGATTATGTCCAACGATACTAATTTGGTTTGGTCTTTATTTTTTGGTAGTGGTAACTGTTTTAACGGCGAACTAAATTTCCCCTTAAATAAGTCGGCGATTTTGTTAGGTGTAGCTAGGTGTTAACTGAAGGGCGTAAACTCACAAGTAGTCGCGTTGTTGATAACCAAGATTGAGCACTTATTTTATTTTCATTTCCTGAATCGTCTGTGTTAGTGCAATTTCGACCTCATCCGCCATAAACTGATATTTTTTGTGAAGAACATGGTAAAGGTTAGAGTCGAAGAGTTTAACGTAGTTTAAATTCGCAGTATTGAGGCGCCACAAGTCTTTTTCACTAGTGGGATAAATAGCGTATTTAAAGCGCTTCACGCTAACAAAATCTGGGATCACAGAAATATTATTCACTTCGTAAAACCCTGCATTCACCACGCCTTTGTACCCCTTCAGCAGCCCTGTTTGTGTTGCCGAAGTGGTCACTATTGTCAACTTTTCATCGGCTAATACATCCGCATTACAGGCTAGGCCTGGCTGGCACAACAAAGTAAAAATGCCTAGTACAACTGGCGGTTCAACTGTGATTAAGTTGTTGTATCCTCCCAAAACGATTCGCATATACCCCACATCTCCGTCAATCTTAGCCTCTTCTACTAGCCGCAAATTCCGATTAGAAGGCTGAGGCACAAAATGGGTTTCTATCCCCATTTTCCCATAACTAGCTTTGATAAGAGGAAGCAGGTAATTAATCATAGTGGGATGTTCGACATACGAAAATATCATATCAGTGGGTCGCTTTTGCTCTCTTGCTATCACTGCTCCCACTACAAAACATAGCAGTGCGTATAAAAATGAAACTCTAAATATGCTCATGAAATAACCCAAGTGGACATCTTAATCCAAATATTTTGCAACAACGCATTGCTCGTCTGGCAGTGGTTTTACACCAAACAGTTAAGGTTTGAAAGTTTTCTTATATTTTAGTGCGCAATGACTCAGTCAGGAGAATAAGTTTTTGAGGCGGCCAATTAATTTCTGAAATACGAAGAATAACCAAATTGCGACACGCGATACACGATAAAATTTCGGAATGAAATTGAATTAATTGCAACAAAGAAGCGACTTGGCCTCTAGAGGCACCACGCCCTAGTTTCCAATTTTCTGATGTCGGCGCTAATGTGTGCAAGTCATTAGCAAAGACCTAGGAGACATATTCAATTTTTATCGGCAGAGATACAGTGGTAACACTAGAGCTCTGAATTATCATGCCTGTGCTGTTAATTATATGAGACTATAGACTGAAAACTGATTCAATAACCCAGCGGAAGTAATGCATGCCTAAAGAAACACGCAGCTTTTTAATCACTGCGTCTGATGATCGTCTTAAAGATAAAACCGGCAAGGTTTTTACTGTGCCAACAGGTTGGGAAAATCTACCTGCCGGAGATGCCTCGGTGACACGCAAACTAAAATCACTAGGGCCAACTTGGACTGTTCAAGAAAAAAAGGGACGCAAGGCATTTTCTCATGGCGTTTGGGCTGCGAAAGAACAGATTGAAAAAGCGATAACCCTTGTCAAAGCGCAACGAGCCGATCCCAAACATCAAAAACAATTAGCCCAGAGCAAAATACGCCGCGAAGCAAAAGAAACGAGATTCGCCAAAGACTTTCAACAAGCTATTATTCAATTTCTCAACTTCGCCCCAAAACATCACCTTTTGGTTGAGAAATTGTCAAAGTTGGTAAAAGAACACGCTGTGCCCGTTGGTAGCGGCACAGTAGCCCGCAGCTCAGCAGTCACTTTAGAAGATAAGGCAGCCTTGGCAGTCATGGCCTGGATGCGCCACAAAACCAGTGCTTATGACTCAACACCCGTTCCCCGTGTAAAGGGAGCCAGGCGCGAACTAAGGCGAGAAATAGCCCGCCAATCGGAACGAATTCTAGCTAAATACCGTAGTGGAGCGGATGTCGATATTACGGTTTGTCCACTTTATCGGGCTTTACACACAAAATAAGTGAAATGTAACTATGTCAGAAATCTATATCGCCGAAGATGGCAAAGCGCGATGCGCTTGGTGTCAGGCAACCCCTCAGTATGTGGAGTATCACGACAACGAATGGGGCTACCCCGTTACCGATGATCAGCGGCTATTCGAAAAGATCTGTTTAGAAGGGTTTCAGTCTGGCCTGAGTTGGCTAACTATTTTAACAAAACGCGATAATTTCAGAGCCGCCTTTGCACATTTCGATTTTAACCTTGTGGCTAAATTTACCGATGAGGATGTTGAACGTTTAGTGCTAGACGCTGGCATAATAAGGCATCGCGGTAAAATCACTGCCACCATAAACAACGCCAAGCGAGCGCAACAATTGATAAAAGAATTTGGTTCATTAGCCCATTACTTTTGGCAATTTGAGCCAAAGCGCGATGAAACTGTTGCCCCAGAATTTATGGCCACATGCGAAGAGTCTGTCGCTTTATCCAAAGACTTAAAAAAACGCGGTTGGAAATTTGTTGGCCCCACAACTATGTACGCTTTTATGCAAGCCATGGGCATGGTGAATGACCATGCTAATGGCTGTGCTTTAAGGGTAAAGTCGATGGAGCTAAGAGCAGAGTTGATTCGCCCTTAAATTTGTTTATGCGCTGCGCTTTAATCACTGGGTTCACAAGGCATGACTACGCCACTTAAAAACAGAATAAAGCAGAGTAAGCAGTTTAAAAACAATAAAAAGCATCGGCTTCGCCGACAAAGCTAAAAAATGATCACAGAGAGACACAGAGTTTTAGGTGCGGCTACGCCGAAAAGATTAACAGCTATTCACAGAGTGACACAGAGGTAAAGCCAGTTAAAAGCAGTAAACAGATTGAACTAAAAACAAAAGATAAATTGTCACAGCCTATACAATATTATCACCCCTATTGTATTTCCCAAACGTCATTCCGGTAGTCTTTTAAGCCGGAATCCATTTCTTTTTTCTAACCTAATTATCATGCCTGTCCTGTTTATTGCTGTTTATTGCCTTAACATTGCTCTGCTGCAAGGAACCATAAACTTAAACGTTTGCTAAAAAGCGATCCGACTTTTATCGCACTGTTGACAACGGCTGACTTATGGGTGACCCCGATAGTGTTTAGGGACTCAAATCATCGCCTTGGCTAACACGCAAACCAAACCTAAAAGTAGGATATTAATCCAATTATATTTAGCAAATTGGGAATATAGTCCCATTCTTCCACCTGTTAGAGTTGATTGAGTTTCAGAGTTGGACTATATTCCTATTAATGTTGAAATAATGGGAATATAGTCCCTTTGGTTGGTGATATGGCTAAGCGTGATTTACACAGTATATTGTTTCCAAAGCAGCGCAAAATCCTGACTCATTTCGGTGAGGACTTGCTGTTGGCGATGAAACGACGTGGTTTTACAAAAAAGCTGCTGTGTGAGCGCACAGGCTTTGATCATAAAACCGTGAACAAAGTCTTCGCAGGTGATCCGGGGGTTGCCATAGGCACTTACGTAAAGGTTATGGCCGTCCTTGGCATGGAGAGTAATTTTGCAGAAATGGCCGCTCATGATGAAGTTGGTATCAAACTGCAAAATATAAAATTGCTGGAAGGTTCAAGATGAGCCGTGAAATCATCGAAGTCTATGCCGACTGGCAGCCAATTGAAGCGCCTTTGCTAATAGGGCAGCTTACTTACAGCGACTCAAGTCGAGGTGGCGTGTTTAGTTTTGCCTACGATAAAGCATTTTTAACCTCAGCCTATCGCTTGCAAATTGATCCAATCCTGACGCTTCACTCCGGTGAACTATACAACGATGAAGCCGATAAAAACTTCCGTGCTTTTCTTGATTCATCGCCTGATAGATGGGGACGTATTCTAATGCAACGACGTGCGGCTATTGAAGCTCGCAAGGGGATTCGAGCAACAAGTCGATTAAACGAGTTGGATTACCTGTTGGGCGTACATGACTCTTACCGGATGGGTGGTATTCGATTTAAGCGAGCAGGCTCGGATGCTTTAATAGGTTCTCCTTTTTTAGACAATAATGTCGAATTTGCTGCGCCGCCAATGGCCTCTCTGCGAGAGTTAGAGCACGCTGCAATGCAGATTGAAAAAGACGATAACATCGACAGTGACGAGTATTATCGCTGGTTAAAGATGCTTATTTCTCCAGGCTCATCATTAGGTGGTGCAAGGCCCAAGGCTTGTGTGACAGATGAACAAGGTCACTTGTGGATTGCCAAGTTTCCCAATCTAAATGATACCCATGACGTGGGGGCGTGGGAGATGGTCTGTTATGAATTGGCTTTGGCGGCAGGTGTTGACATGTTTCCAAGTGAGATTAGGCAGTTTTCCTCTGGGCATCATACCTTTTTAACAAAACGGTTTGACCGCGACGGCGATCAACGGCTGCATTTTTCATCGGCCATGACACAGCTTCGGTATTTTGCAGACGAAAAGTATGATGGTGAACAATCTCAAGGTGCAAGCTACTTAGAGATTGCTGAATTTATTTCCAATTCTGGTGCACCAACCGGAGCTGATTTAGCACAGTTATGGCGACGTATCGTGTTTAATATTGCGGTGTCCAACACGGATGATCACCTGCGTAACCATGGGTTTTTATTAACAAAGAATGGTTGGAAGTTATCACCAGCTTATGATTTAAACCCGATAGTGGGTAAGCATGGCCTACATCTGAACATTACCGATGCAGACAACGCTTTAGATTACCAGTTAGCCTTTGACGTAAAAGACTTCTTTCGACTTTCGCAAACCCAAGCCACGCAAATTTACGATGAAGTATTAATGGCGGTGAAGCAATGGCAAACCGTTGCTAAGCGCCTAGGGATAAGGCGAGCCGAGCTAGCCATGAAACAATCGGCGTTTAACGTTTAATGGGTCAGTGAACCTATATTTTTGTTTTTCAGAATTGTTATCGTGGCTGTTCTGTTTATTGCTTCATGTAGGAAAATAGCGGTGAAAAGAAAAAATTATCTCCTTGTCATTTGCCCCAAGAACAAGCCATTTTTAGCTGAAACTTTAAAGGCGGGGAAAGCAGTGGCGGAGCCATCAGGACAGGCAATGCATTTGCATTACCTGTTCATTCATACTAAAATCAAAACTCTTAATAGAAGTAAAAGATAGAGGTTGTTATGGCTCAAGTTGCTTTAGAAACTGAATCAACACTCACAGACCGTTTTCAAACTACAGTGCCTAGTTCTGTTCGTCAGGCGTTACACTTAGGAAAGAAAGACAAAATAAAATATGCAATTCAGTCTGATGGCAGCGTTGTTATCTCGCGTGCAGCAGCACAACAAAACGATCCGATTATTGGTGAATTTTTAGCATTTATAGCGCGTGATATGCAGTCTAATCCTGGAAAGGTTGAACCGTTATCAGCAAGTATGCGCGAAAGTGTCGATGCATTGGTTCAAGGTGTTGATATAGATTTAGATGCTCCGTTATTGGATGAGGACGAGTAAGTTTGCAAAAAACGATACCAATGGTGGTAAATGGTTGGACACTTTACACTCATCCATTGTTTAAAGAGCAATATTTGAGTCTTAAAACACAAGTTGAGGCTCTACGTAAAAATGACCCTAAAGGTTACATAAAAAAAAATGCCACTAAACGATTAGCCGCTATTCAAAGGTTAATCTTCGAATTAATACCACACGATCCTACCCGTTCTGAATTTCGTCAAGGAAGTACATTAGGTTATGCAAACAAGCATTGGTTTAGGGCAAAGTTCTTCCAACAATACCGTTTGTTTTTCCGCTACCACTTAGATTCGAAAGTGATCGTTTATGCTTGGGTAAATGACGATAAAAATAAACGAGCTTATGGTAGTAAGACCGATGCTTACAAAGTATTCGAAAAGATGTTGAAGTCTGGTACTCCACCTGAAAAATGGGACGATCTTTTAAAAGTAGTCAAGGACAAAACACTCTCCCCATAAGCACAGCGCTCGCTTTTCCGCAAGGAAGTCCTGTGGATCGTATTTCAGATAACTTTGTATTCAGGCGGGAACTAAGGCGACTGATAACGCGTAAGTCTGAGCTAGTTTTAAATAGAGGTTTATGCCATGACGGGCAGCCGAGCTTGATGTAGAGTAAAAAGAATTATCATGACTGTCTTGTTAATTTGGTAGTGAATGTAAAGGGCAAAATTCTAGAATTCCCCAACTACACAGATACCAGTATAATCGAGCAAGCGATTAGACAGGCTAAATGGGCAACAACTTGGTTAAGTGAAGCCACAGGAGAGAGAATAGTAGTATGCCCTGCTGTGACTATCCCAGGTTGGTTCGTTAAAACAGTTTCAAAACCATTAATCCCCGTTGTAGCAACTAAAATTCTCAGTACACAAGTGCCCAAGCTAATTGGTCAACGACTAAGCCTAGAGCAAATTAAACGTGTAGCCCATCAAGTAAAGCAAAAGACTTTGCGTTCAGATAATTTAATTTAGGTTTACTTTTTAGGTGAGGATTATGCACTAACGAGTACCCGAATTATCATGCCTGTCCTGATAATTTTGTTTAATCGCAAAAATAAGAAACAAGTGGGGAAATACCCTACTTAATGATTTAATAGGCAATCATAAAGTCTTATTAAACTTACGCACTCACAGTCATGAATGAAGATATTATCATTGCGCTTCCTTCTCTCATTCATCGGATCGGAGGCGAGACCGCTAAACAAGCTAAAGCAATTGCATTACAGTATGAATGCGAATTAAAACGAGTACGTCGCTCAAGAAATTGGAGTATAACGGGCGATGCAATAAAGATTCAAACTTACGCAGTGCAGCTAAAAGCACAGCAAATGATTTCACATAAGTTAAATAAACAAGGTGATGGTGAGTTTCATTACCTTATCAAGAAAATTGAAACTGCTTTATTGGGACATGCTGATAAATTAGAAACCTTAGAAGCAAAGTTGATTCGATTAATCACGCAAACCCCAAGTATTACGTTATCAAAATTGGTATCACTTACCCATTGCACTGAGGCAGAGGCAAGAGCTGCTCGCTTTGAGGCTGAAAACTGGTAATGATATACCTAAGTGATAACAGTGTTACGACAAATCGCTTCATTAACCATATTTACTAATTTGGGTATATTGAAATTATTGAGATACCCATCGTGATTTAATATTAATTACGATGGCAGTCTTTGTAATTTATACGTTTCAAAGAACCTGCCCCGCAGGTTTCTAGATGATTATTTTGATCACAATTAGTGCGAAACTCTTGTTAACGTCCTAATTACTCAGAACTACAAGGCCGCGATATGCGATAAAGTTTCAGGGTGAGATTGTACTAATTTCAACAATGTTACCGCTTGGCCATTGGGAGCACTGCGCCCTTGCTCCCAGTTTTCTAATGTGCGCACTGATGTGTGCAGGTAATTAGCAAATACGCCACGAGACATATTAAATTTTTCACGGATAGACAAAATTTCATTTGGTGAAATTACCAGTTCATCAGCAACCTTCACCTCGTGGCTTTTTAAGGTTAACTTCCCTTCACTATGTTCTTTTGCCTCATTAAGAGAAGTTGCTAGCTCTGCAAATAAATCACGTTTGCTCATGTTTCCACACCTCCATAAAGTCTTTTAGTTGTTTCTTTTGAGCGCTGGTTAAATCTGACATTTCATTTTTGGCATATATGGTAAGTAAATAGAAACGATTGTATTGGTCAAAATGGTAATAAATCACACGTGCACCGCCACGCTTACCCTTCCCATTTGCCGCAACTCGAATTTTTCGTAAGCCACCAGCACCTTGTATTACATCGCCTTTGTTTGGCTCTGCTAACAACCCACATTGAAATAATTGATAATCATCGTCAGATAGATACTCACCACGAAGCTTTTCAAAAATACTCGATTCGACAAATATTGATTTCATTAACCTAATATACGTAAATTGCGTATAGATGACAAATTATCTTTGGCTTACCAAAGCGAATAATCATGCCTGTCCTATTAATTGAGTCCTATTAATTGGTTATCGAGCGGCACTTTTTGCTTACTTTATGCTGCTGCAGGCAAAAAGTAAGTCGTACAGCAAGGATGCTGTGTGAACAAAGCCATGGAGGGCGGTAAGCGCTAGCGCATGTTTTACTCTTTATAAAAAATTAAAATCACGCTTCGCGCCATCGTCGTGATGTTTTTTCACTAGAATCCTTTCTAGCCAGATACTCTTTTTTCAACAGCAAAAAATAGAGTATCCAGAAAAATGCCGCCACTACAAAAGTTCTTAACCGCAAAAAATGGCTTATTCTTGGGTCGTTACGAATGTATCCCTTCAAGCTCCACTCAAATGGCGTCCCGCGCGGCGTCCGCTTGCCATTTGCCCCAAGAAAAAGCCATTTTTAGCTGAAACTTTAAATGCGGAAAAGCAGTGGCGGAGCCACCAGAGCGGGTATCGGCAGAGCCGATTCTAATACTTACTTAAGATGACTTTCCTCGTAATTAATTATCTAAAGAAGTCTTTTAAACTGAGCATAATGTTACAACGAATTAATTTTCCATATTCCTTTGGCTTGTTTAGCGAGATACTGTTGCCTAGACTCAATAGTCTCCGGAGTCCATTCATCATATTTTTCAACAAGACTTTTTGTAAGACTAACATTACTTTTTTCTAGTACTAATTTTTTCTCAGAGTAACCCATATTGCCAATAGTTTTATTAATAGACCTTTCGAGAATAACCATATTGGCGAGACGATAAACACATTGAGAATGCTTAACATCGTTGAAAGCATCCCAATCACTTTTCGGCTTTTGAGGTAAAATATGCTCAATATTATATTTATTTGTCGTTAAATCTATAGAATCCATAGATACACTCTCACTCAAACGTTTGAGAATATATTGCACAACTTTCTGATTGCGAGAATTAGTTGTCTTAAGTTGTTTAGCTGCAAATGCTCCAGTAAATTGAACATCATCAGGATAAATATCTCCTAGTGCTTCAACAATGTCTTGCCCAGTTGAGAGTTCCTTATTTTCAATTTTTATAGCAACAGAACTATATAAACCTTCTTGATCTTGCGGAGGAAGACTACAAATAACATTGTATCTGAAAGATATTACTGATATTGCTTCAAGAATAAAGGTAAAGGTTGAGCGCTCACAGTCATAAAAACCTCTATATGCTGACATAAGCATAGCCATTGGTTGCTTAACACCGAACATGCTAAGTTGGCTTAGCGCTTCTTTTTCTTTAAAATTCCAGATATTACTATTCGGATCTCTTAAATTTGCATAAATCTCAGAGTTGATCTCTAAGTCTCTAACTAGTTCAAATGCTTTCTCTTTAGATATTATTGACTTTTGAATTGTTTTGAATAAATCTTTTTTACGTACTAAGCGATTTTTACTATTCCAAAAAATACGTAAGAGCTCTGGGAAGCTTTCACTACTTAATAAACCAGTAATATATTCCCATGACGATTCTAAATCATCTAGAACTGAGTCGTGAGGATCGTCACTACTCAGTACTGAAAACAAATAGTTTTTAAGGAGGTCCGTTGAAGAAAGTTTTACACCCCGCGCATTTAAAGTTTCAAACACTTTAAATGCATTTAGTTCATCAGTTACAGTAATAACCGTAAAAAATAATTTGTCGACTAAAGAATCTATAAATCCAGTAATCTCACGCCCTGCGTTTTCATCAAAACCAAATTTCGATTCAATCCTATTACCGTACCAAGCATAAGCTTTCCTTAACATGTGCTCTGAAGCTTTTAAATTTCTTGCTGGAATATGTTCAGAGTTAACTGCTATATACGTTTGATAGAACCTATCGTTATGTTTGTTTAACGTTAACTTGGATCTCGATTTAAGTGTAATTGGATCTATGTAGCCTATGTAGCTTTCACGAAGGACTTTTGCCCTTTGCGTGTTATCTTCAGAATCAATATTCTTCGAAATGAGAATACGTAGGTGATTCAGAGCCGCTAACACGATAATACTCACTGTGGTTATACGTTGCTGCCCATCAATCACAGAACTAAACTTCTTATTATCCGAATCTTGAAGCACTAGATATCCCATGTAGTGCTCATTCTCTGCATCTTCTTCACCACTATACATAGCCATTATATCAAACCATAACTCTTCCCAATTTTCTTCTGACCAAGAATAATCGCGCTGAAAAGGAGGGATACTATATGTAACGTTGTGGCCGACAAGCTGGCGAAAATTTTCATTAGCAGTACTAAGATTCATCTTTAAAAATAATATTCCGTTTTTTAGTAAATGCATATTATCAGCTAGTTTTCATATCCCCAAGAACTGGTTGTAAATCTGCGGAATCAGCTGTTTTAAGAATACTTGATTCGTTACTGCTGATATCTAGAAAGGACCAGCTAGGTCAGGATTGATGAAATTAAACGGGCGCAGAGTCAATATAATGATTAGAACCAGTAAAATAAAAGGAAAATAAAAGGGGTCGTAGTCAATTTAATTAAATAATACGGCTCTGACACTTAGACAATTCCTTTACCCTATTAAACGCAAGGTGTACTCACTCCAAATTACTTGCCATACATATTCATATCCATCGAACTAAACCAGTGTTTTGGTGTTTTTATACCTGTGAGCGCAGCTCATGCCTTGGCGGCAAAGCGGTCGCCGCGCGGCCGCTGCTTTTGACTTACCCTCGACTCATAACTCGCCATTTTTCTACTCATTATTGTAGGGCAATCGCCATGCGGACGCCGCGCGGGACAGGCGATTGAGATTGGGACTAGATGTAAACCCTTTAAGTTAGTCAATCACACGTCCTGATGATATTCACCCAAGCTCGACGTCCTTGCCGAGCTGCTCAACTGGACGAAGCAGTGCTTCTAAAAACTCCAGTTTCCCCCTGCAAAAATGAGTAGAAAAGTGGATGAAGAGTTTTGCCCTCGAGCGGCTTCTTTTTGGTTACTTTATTCTTAGCTGCAGACTAAATTTAAGGGATAAATTTAGAACTTACGAAGTACGGCCCGAAGGGGGAATTACATGGATGTAATTCATAACAAAAAGTGACTGGCTTGAAGGGATTCAAGTCAAAAACCATCAGGACGATGGCGCGCAGCGTGCTTTTTTAGTTTCCAGAAAATATGTATAGCTGTAGGTAAAAAGTAAGTTGAACCCAAGAGACTGGGTTTAAGAAACGCAATGCGGACGCCGCGCGGGATTGCGGTAAGCGCAGCGCATGCTTTGGCGGCAAAGCCGTGAATCTCGAAAACCATAATGACGATGCCGCGAAGTGTGCTTTTAAATTTCCCAAAAATAGAAATTACTGTAACAACGCGACATCAATGCATCTAATGATTTGCTAATTCTTGGTACATAGCCGGATTGTCTTTGATTGTAGCCAGAACTTTGGCAGCAAGGCCGGTAGGATTTCGGCGTTTTTTCTCCCAACTTTTGATAGTGTCGACGCTAGTGCCTAATACTGCCGCAAACTCTACTTGAGAAACGTTAAGTTGGGCACGAATAGCCTTAACATCAGCAATCTCATAAGATGTCACACGAGAGGCTTTTTTGTTTCCTTGCTCAACTGCCACCGCTTCTTCAAGAGAGGCTTTCAAATCATTAAAAATGCTCATTTACTTTCCCCTTTCAACAATTTCACAAGTTTTTTCAACTCAGCTTTTTCCCCCCTACTTAAGGTATCTTTGACATTTTTAGGATAGGCCAAAATCAAGTGTATCTTTTCAACATGAGCTAAAAAATAGATCACACGAACACTCCCGCTTTTGCCTTGATTACCTACAGCCATTCGTACCTTTCGTAGACCACCAGTATCTTTAATCAAATCACCTTTTTCTGGCTGTGAAATAAGCTCCACTTGAAGGTTTTTTAGTTCATCATCCGTAGCAATGTCTTTGATCTGCTTAGTAAAGATAGAAGTTTCAACAAAATCAATTGCATAACTCAATAGGTTTCCTCCTATCCTGAATCGACAAACGCATAGTGTACACTGTACACTACGTATAAAAAGCATACAACTGATAAGTCTTCAACCTTCGGGCTCTGCCTCGTTGAAAACTCGAAATCATATGGGGTATTGAATCAGCATATTTAAGCGATAATTCCTTTACCCGATTAAACGCAAGGTGTATTAACTCCACATCACTTGCCATAAATATTCATATCCATCGAACGTAAACAGTTTTTTTTAATCTTTTTATTAAGCAATTTGGACTACTATTTTTACCCTAAATAGCAAGTAATTATTTTTAGAGCGTTTTTATACCTGTGAGCGCAGCTCATGCTTTGACGGCACAGCCGTTACTCTCAGTCACGAAAACCATCAGGCGCGAAGCACGTACCTTGTATACAAAGTACAATTAACACCTAGTATTTGAGCCGATTAAGCCTTATTATTCGGCTCATGTTATGAGCCGAATAGAGAGCAGTATTCGGCTCATTCTTAAAAAAATTAAAAAGCTGACACATAAAGGTTGATGTATGTATATCTGGCAATACCCAAATTGGACAGAATTTACCTATCAAGATCCTGCCGTAATGCCTTTGTTGCAGCAGGTATTAGCCAATCAGCAGCAATTGATAGGTCAAGCGGCCCAGTTGCCTGATGATCTTGATAGGCAGGCACAAATTGATGCGTTGATCGAAAATGCCATCAAAACATCTGAAATTGAGGGAGAGTTACTCAATGTGGGGTCGGTACGCTCTTCTGTCGCACGGCATTTGGGCCTTGAGCATGTCGCTTTTACCGCTGGTCAAAAAGTGCAGCCTACCGAGCAAACGGATAGTTTAGTGAGTCTGTTAACCCGTGTCACATCAACCTTAGACCAACCACTATCGGTAGATGAATTATGCCAATGGCAGAGTGCTTTATTTCCGAACGTCCCGCTTGTGCGTCAAATAAAAATAGGCGAATTACGTGATGATGCGCCTATGCAAGTGGTGTCACAAAGTGCTGGCCGAGAAACAGTGCATTTTGAAGCGCCGCCAAGAGCAGATTTAGACCGGCAACTTAACGCTTTTACCACGTGGTTTAACGTCAACTCACAACAAAGTGAGCATTGTGAAGGCATTTTACGAGCGGCTTTGGCTCATTTATGGTTTATTACCCTGCATCCTTTTGAAGATGGTAATGGCCGTGTCGCTCGCGCTCTAACAGATCGCGCTTTAGCCCAAAGCGAAAATACTAGCATTCGTTTTTATTCACTCAGTAGTGCTATTGAGCAAAACCGTAAGGGTTACTATCAAATACTTGAAGCGATCCAAAGCGTCAAAACCAGTAGCCAAAAGAAAAACGAGCAAATAAATGATGTCACAGATTGGCTGGTGTGGTTTCTAACGGTATTGAATCAAGCACTAGAGCAAGGTCTTAATCGTATTGGGCGAGTGGTCAATAAAGCGCGCTTTTGGCAACGACACAGTCAAACGGTGTTAACAGAACGCCAGGTTAAAGTGTTAAATCGTTTATTGGACTCTCAAGGTGAAGAATTTGAGTTAGGTATCAACGCACGTAAATATCAAAGTATCGCAGCAGTCAGTAAAGCTACCGCTACTCGTGACTTAGCCGACCTAGTCAATAAACAATGCCTTGAACCATTAGCTGGCGGTGGCCGTTCAACCCGTTACGCGATTAAGCGTTGTTGATCTTTAGTAAGTTTTTATAGGGACAGGCATAAGGAACCTGCGGGTTCGCTGAAAACTGGAAATCAGGTGAGGAATAGAATAACCATATTTAAGCGACAATTCCTTTACCCTATTAAACGCAAGGTATACTCACTTCAAATCACTTGCCATAAATATTCGTATCCATCGAACTAAACCAGTGTTTTGGTGTTTTTATACCTGTGCGCGCAGCTCATGCCTAGGCGGCAAAGCGGTCGCCGCGCGGCCACTGCTTGTACTCAGCGTAATTCTAGATCCCCATTAACAACGCATCATAAGCATTTACAATACCATCCCGTGAATCGATAGCATTACAAACAAGCTCACTCAATCTGTTATTTTCAATGGTTGCTATAACATTCATACAAAGATGAAAGTCAGTATTATCTATGGATATAGGCACACTAACTTTATCAAAAGCAACAGTTGCATCGCTAGTAACAAAACACACCACTCTAGTCGATAAACCATCTAACAATTCACTTTGCAGACAGCATACGTAGGGGTATAACGCACGCCCTTTGGCAATGGGGTTGAGATATACATCGAACTGTTTCATATCTGATTAAATGGCCATATCTTCATCATCAAAGGGTAAGCCGTTACTAGCAACATGTTGGTTGTAACGCTCTATTTTACTTTTGTTAATCTCTTGCCATTTTTTAGCAATATCTGCTCGCAATGTTCGTTCAAGGGTCTGGCTCATATTAATACCGAGCTTTTTAGCATCATCAGATAATGATTTCGAAATGTACAAATTTACTCTGGATTTATCTTGCGTAGTTTGCATTGGCCGTCCTCATACTTACGCTTTATACACATCAAACTATACACACAAACTCTAACAATGAAAAATTTCAATGCAGAGTTTTTAACGGGGCAGCCGAAATAGTGAATCAGTACCTGTGACTCAGGTTCGCTGAAAACAGAAACCAGCTGCAGAATTGAATCTCCATATTTAAGCGACAATTTCTTTACCCTATTAAACGCAAGGTGTACTCACTCCAAATCACTTGCCATAAATATTCATATCCATCGAACGTAAACAGTTGTTTTTAGTGTTTTTATTGAACAATCGAGACTTCTATTTTTATCAAAACAAGCAAAGTAAATACTTTCCCCCGGTTTTTAATCCCTTTGAGCGCAGCTCATGCCTAGGCTAAATAACCAATCACCAAAGGTTACTACCCCATCTCTTTCAACTGCTGTTCTTCCAATTGTTCTAGCAAATTAATATTCTTAGGTAACAAGGCTTGGCGTTTCTCGTTTTCTACCGTGCGCCTTTGTGCTTCTTCAAATATGGCTTCTTTTTGTTGTTGCAATGCCTTAATTAATTGCTGTTTTTGTTTGCCACTGAGGTCGGGGTTGTTTTCAATTTTTTGGATTTTTTCTTCGATTTCCTGCAGTTTTTCGCGGTCAATACCCATACGTGCGTCGAGCAAAAGTTGCATCATATTGGAATAGATGGTGTTGCTTTCGTTAGCAGTAGGCTGGTTGTCGTCATTAACCTTGTCTGTGGTATTAACTGTGTTATTGGCCTTGGTTTGCGCGCTTGGCAGCAGCGAGGCTGAAGTGTGATTGAGGGCCGATTCGAAACGTTCGTAAAAACCTTTCAGCATGAGATTTTGGTCGGTCCATCCTTCTAGGTTGACTCTAAATTCAAGATTACTTCTTAAATTAGTAAACAAATCATCTATGCCTTTTTGGCTCCACTGCTGCTCGGGGCTCAGTGCTTGTTTGGGTTGCCCCCCTTCGATGTTGATCCCAAAAACGGCAATATGCATTCGCAATTCAAGCATCATTTTGTCTGATTCACTCATGTCAGCCGTGGCATTTTCCCAAGCGGCTTTAACATAAGCGGGGGCGTTAACTGGAGGAAAAATAAGATTTCTTGCAGCGCCAACTTCAACAATACCATCGTTATTTAGGTCAACCTTATCTGAGTTGTCGGGTTGACTTAATAGGTTCATGGCACCTTCTTCAGACAAACTCGACACATTAATAGGCGCGGCTAATGAATTGGCTTTTTGTACTAATGCGAGTTCATTTGCTGTCATGGCTTGCAAGGTGTCTTTTGCTGAACTTTGAGTATTTTGCGCTTGGTTTAGGATGTCAGAGAATTGCTGGATCTCGTCGTTGTTGAGTTGCCTAAGACTGAGTAAATTAAGTGACTTCTCGCTAAATTGAATGCTGTTGATCATCTTTTATCCTCAAAAAAACTGATGGCATTTTATTGCCGCTTTACGTTACGCCACGGAAAAAAACCGCCCAAAGCGCTAGAAAGCCAAATAGAGTCTTCGCCATTGTCACTGCTCTCACAATGCTACCTTGCTGCTTAGTTCACTAATAAACAAAGGGCATTAAACAACTATTTGCGTAAAGCAGAGACGTTAATGTCGTCCCATTAGGGCAATTTTCAAGCCATATTTGATAAAGAGCGAGCCATAAAAATATTGAAGAATCAGTTAATTGCGGCTACAGAATGTAAGCCTATGGCCTAGCGTGGATATAAAGTGCGAGCCCGAGGCGAATAATCTTTGAGGAATTAAAATAAAATGATAAATCGGAGATTGGTTGCGGGAGCAGAATTTGAATCTACGACCTTGCGTGTTTAATAAGAGGAGCCCGAGGGCGAATATTTTTTGACTATATGAAGAATCGGTTGGTTGCGGGAGCAGGATTTGAACCTACGACCTTGCGTGCTTAATAAGAGGAGCCCAAGGGCGAATATTTTTTGACTATATGAAGAATCGGTTGGTTGCGGGAGCAGGATTTGAACCTACGACCTTGCGTGGATATAAAGTGCGAGCCGGAGGCGAATAATCTTTGAGGAATTAAAATAAAATGATAAATCGGAGATTGGTTGCGGGAGCAGGATTTGAACCTACGACCTTCGGGTTATGAGCCCGACGAGCTACCAGACTGCTCCATCCCGCGTCCGATTCGAGCCGCAAGATAGCGACAATATCGCCAGTACGCAAGCTAAGTTTGCGAAAATGCATCTGACTGCTCATAAAACCAGCGCCACTGTTTTATATTTGTTCAACTAATCAAAAATGCCGCTCATTTTACTGAGCGGCATTTTTATAAAACAGCGGTTTCGTCAATACAAAAAAGAGTAAATAGTTACCCTTGATATTTCTGCATCACCAAAGTGGCGTTAGTGCCACCAAAACCAAAACTGTTTGACATGACTGTAGTTAATTTACTGTCACGAGTTTCAGTCACTACGTCCATGCCTTCGGCTTGTTCGTCTAGGTTTTCTATATTAATGGATGGAGCAATGAAATCATTTTCCATCATTAATATACTGTAAATCGCTTCGTTAACCCCTGCCGCTCCAAGTGCGTGACCTGTCATCGCTTTAGTGGCACTAAGTGGTGGTGTTGTATCACCAAACACTTCACGTATCGCCCACAACTCCTTCACATCACCCACTGGGGTAGAGGTGCCATGAGTATTAATGTAGTCGATAGGTTGCTCTAGTCCTTGCATGGCTTGTTGCATACAACGCACCGCGCCTTCACCAGAGGGAGCAACCATATCGGCACCATCTGACGTCGCACCATAACCCACAATTTCAGCATAAATTTTAGCGCCGCGAGCTAAAGCATGTTCCAACTCTTCGACAACCACCATTCCGCCGCCGCCAGCACCAACAAATCCATCACGCGCTGTATCATAGGTGCGAGAAGCTTTGGTTGGATCGTCGTTGAACTTAGTAGACATGGCTCCCATGGCATCAAACTCAGCTGACAATGTATAGTGCAACTCTTCACCACCACCAGCAAAAATAATGTCTTGTTTGCCTAATTGAATTTGTTCTAACGCGTTACCAATACAGTGAGCGCTGGTTGAACAGGCTGAACTAATCGAATAATTCACCCCTTTAATTTTAAACGGAGTCGCAAGACAAGCTGATACAGTGCTGCCCATGCATCGAGTCACCATGTATGGCCCAATACGTTTTACGCCTTTCTCGCGCAAAATATCGATGGCTTCTACTTGGTTTTTAGACGACGCACCGCCAGAACCCGCAATAATGCCTGTTCTTAAGTTAGAGACCATATCTTCGGTTAAGCCCGAATCTGCAATAGCTTGCTCCATAGCAATATACGCATATCCTGCAGCTTCGCCCATAAAGCGTATTATTTTACGATCGATATGATCCTTGATGTCTAAATCGACTTTTCCCCAAACTTGGCTGCGCATGCCCGCTTGCTCAAATTCTTCAGAAAAAGTAATACCCGAACGACCTTCTCTTAGAGAGGTTGTGACTTCATCTTTATTGTTTCCAATACTGGATACTATACCTAGCCCAGTAATTACCGCTCTTCTCATGTTTAACCCTTCAGGAAAATTTTTCCACATTCTAATGAAATTACTCAGTTAACTGGTCTGCTTTCAGCGTACACGTGTTAGCTTAAATATAAATTCTTATGCTTGCAAATTATAACTGGGATTATTGTAAAAAAGCACATGTATAATACACAAAGCGATTTACCAGTGATAAAAAAGAGTTTACCTGATTTGACTATTACCAATGCAAACATTCGTTTCAATGAAAATGGCACCCCATACGCCACTGAATTTGAAGATCTATACTTTTCTGATGCACAAGGTATCGACGAAACCACCCATGTGTTTGTTAAAAACAATCAATTATTAGAACGCTGGCAAACCCACTCAGACAAACTATTTACTATCGCAGAAACAGGCTTTGGTACCGGTTTGAATGTGTTAGTGACTATAATGTACTTCGAAAAGTTTTGTGAACAAGTCGGTACCTCAGCATTTAGATTACATTTTATTTCTATTGAAAAATTTCCTATTAGTCACGCAGACCTGTCTAAAGCCTTAGCACTCTACCCACAATTGCAGCACTATGCCGAATCTTTACTTAAGCAATACCCGATACCTATAGCAGGATGCCATCGTTTAAGCTTTCTCGGAGGCAAGGTAACCTTGGATTTATGGTTAGGGGATGTACACCACGTGCTACCGAAAATTGAAAATAAACCTCAAGGTTTAGTGGATAGCTGGTATTTAGATGGATTTGCTCCTAGCAAAAATCCAGAAATGTGGACTCAAGAGCTATTCGAAAATATGGCTTTGTTAGCCAAAGACCAATGCCACTTTGCAACGTTTACCGCTGCAGGTCATGTTAAACGCGGCTTAAGAGAAGCAGGTTTTAGCGTCGAAAAACGACCCGGTCATGGACGTAAACGCGATATGTTAGCCGGTTCCATTGAAAAACCTGTCACAAACCTAAGTCGTCTCCCGTATTTTGCTAGAGTGCCTGCGACCATCAACACCTCTTCAAAGATTGCGATTATTGGTGGTGGCTTAGCAGGGGCAAACTGTGCCTATGCGCTGAGTAAACGTGGGCTGTCATCTACGGTTTACTGTAAAGAGGATAATTTGGCACAGGGCGCGTCTGGTAATGCTCAAGGCGGTTTTTACCCTTTATTAAATGCCGACGCTGGGCACTCAAGTCAAATTCAAGCCTTAGCTTTTAATTTTGCTAACACCCTATATAAACAATTGATAAGCCAAGGCTTCCACTTTAAGCATCAATGGTGCGGAACATTGCAGCTCGGTTTTAATGATAAGGTAGTGAGTCGCTATCGTAAGTTAATCGATAATAAAACTTGGCCAGAAGCACTGCTAAGTTGGGTTGATGCGCCACAAGCATCGCAGTTAGCTAACCTGCAGTTACCCTATCCGGGTTTACACTTCCCTCAAGGAGGATGGATCAATCTACCAGAATTGGTAGCCCAACTAACGAAAGCAGCTGATGCTACAGTGGTATGTAATAAACAGTTAAACTCGCTAACCCGTATCGATGAAACCTGGCAACTGAGTTGGCAAGATGGAAGCCAAGAATATGCGGATATGGTGATTATGGCCACTGGCAGCGATAGCGCCGATTGCCAACAAATGTCGCAGTTGCCTTTTCGTTTGATTAGGGGCCAAGTCGAAGCCATAAATAGCCAAAACGAACTAGCCGAGTTAGCCACAGTGCTGTGTCATAAAGGGTATTTAACGCCCGCGTATCAAGGTACTCATGCGCTGGGCTCTACTTATGTAAAGGAAGATAAAAACTGCGACTATCGCTTATCTGAGCAACAGATTAATCTAGAGTTACATCAAAAAGCACTATCAAAATGTGACTGGATACACAACATTGAACCTACCACTAATGGCCGAGCCTCTATAAGATGCAGCACTCCCGATCACTTACCCATGGTAGGTGCAATCCCAGATATCAACGCTCAAACCGAGCAATATCAACACTTGTATAAAGCTTTACCGGCCCATAAGTACCCACAGCCAATTAATCATCAGAACTTATTTATGCTATGTGGATTAGGCTCAAGAGGATTAACTACCGCGCCCCTTTGTGCCGAAATGTTAGTGAGTCATATATTGGACCAACCCCTACCCTTATCAAACCACTTATTAGATGCCCTAAACCCTAATCGGTTTTTAGTTAGGGGGCTTATCCGCCGCCAAGGATGATCACAAAGATGATCACAAAGATGATCTTCAGTAGATTAAGCTTTCAGTATTTACACTTAAATGTGGTTTTTAATCTGAGGTGTTGGTTTGTAGCAGCAATGAAAACAAACTTGCTAAAAGCATCGGCACATTAAATGGCTATAAGGTGCGGCATAATTAAGGAGAGCTAAGGAGAACAAAACAAACTGAAGACAATACTGTGGTATAACTTTATTATAAGCAAAACAGCGGGTACTTAACGTTAGATAACGCTTGTTCTAAACTTTCTGCAAACTATCGATAAGCGGGTAACATTCTCTAAGGGGCATTCCCGTCACAAGATTGACATCGTATTGACGCACGTGAATTTTAAATCCATCAACATGCATAAACACTCCAAACTCGTCTTTTGCATCGACTTTGAAAAGCTCGTTGCCGTGTTTGACTAAAATGCTAGCAATATTCACGTATCAAGCTCCTATTTTAATGACACTAAGGTTTCTCCAGTATCCAAAATAGTAGTATTTTTTCTGTTCGTTTTAAATTATACCTTAGTCTAATTACCCTTAATTTGGCCTAATTCGCTTAATCTGCAAGTAGTATTTGCCATAGTTTTAACACTTGACTCTGATCACTTTTGTCTAATTCGTTGTTATCAAAAGCCGCATCTAGACTGGTTTCCATTAATTCATTCAATTGCGTCACTTGTGTCATTTTTCTCACTTGGCTTTGCCCAGCGGCAACAGCAAAATGCCCCTGTAAATAACTCGCGATGAATAATTCTTGATCGCTGCCATTTTCAACTACTTGATCTAAGTACTTTTCGGTTTTTTTGATGAATAGTGTTAGTTCATTGGGTGATTGTTTAGCTAATGTCAAACTGGTTCCTTAAAATGTAAATTGTCTATCGGGTATAACACTTGATCATGGTAGCCGGTAATAATGTTAATTAACCCCGACATTTGTTGGTCCAAAGCCAAATCACCAGAATCAACGATCAGTGCACGTCCAGACAAATTATCTATTTTGCTTTTTGTCGCGACTAATAATATGTTTTCTTTCCCAAGATTTTTAAGAAAACTCGGGCTTAATTGCTGATTACCTCTGCCTATAATATGCCCTTGCCCGCCAATTATCGTCAGCACCAACTTGTAGCTTTGGTCGGCGGTCAGATTCAATAACTCCTCGGCAGTTACATCACTCGCAATCAGTTGCTGATTTTTAATTAAATCAACACCTAACAAGGTATTTTCGATACCCATCTCTTGCATAATAAAATCAACAGTTGAACCCGATCCCATTACAAATAGGTGTTGTGGGTGGTCCTCTATGATTTCAATTATATGTGCTGCAATGTCGGCCAGAACAAGTTCGTCTGACTCTTTTCCCCCCATTTTCACCGCTTGTATATATCTCAATTCAGTAGGCACCTGCATTTCACCAAATTGTTGAGCATTCACCTTGCCTTGCCTAAATAGAGCTTCGTCAATGTCCATGACTTGTGCATCACTGACACTGACAATTTCACCCATTACCACTTGTTTTAGCACTCGTCCCGCAGCCCCAGGGGTAACTGCATAAACCGCTGAGTGAATTTTACAGCCAGCAGGTACACCTAACACAGGAACTGAATTGCCAATCACATGACATACATTCCGAGCAGTCCCATCGCCACCCGCAAATAATATAAGATCCACTTGCTCATCAAGCAGTGCTTGAGCGGTTGCTTCTGTGTCTTGGCTTTCCGTTTGAATATTTGCAGGCTGATATACCAAACTGTAACTCAACCCCAACTCTCGAGCTAAGGTTTCCCCCATGTCACCCGATGCAACATATAAGGTTACTTGTTCTTTTATAGACACAATATGTTCAAGCGCTAATCGCGCCTTATCTAATGCTTTTTTCTCGGCCCCCATGGCTAGCGCCTTTTCTCGGATTTCGGCTCCGTCACTACCTTTCAATGCTAAGGCGCCACCAATTCCAGCAAAGGGATTCACTAACAAGCCTAACTTAAACACTCTACTCGATTTAAACTGACTCATCAGCAAAGGTCCTTGGATCTAATTCACGGGTTTGATAGAAGTGCCGCAAAACATTTATAAACTCAGCGGCACGAGGGGGGAATCCAAGTTCCAAATAGCGCAAAACCTGTTGTTTCACAGCCTCTTGAAATCCCTGAATATTCACTGGTGCGCCGTTTAAATTATCGGTACTCACTCTGAATGATTTGCCAGCTGCACATGAAAATGCCCACTCGATAGCTTGGGGTTTGACCTCAACTTTTTCGAATTCAGCTTGTTGTGTTGCATCTCGACCATCAGGGTTATACCAATACCCGTAGTCTTCTAATAACCGCCTCTTTTTACCCGCAATACACCAGTGAGCAATTTCATGGAGCGCGCTAGCAAAGTAGCCATGAGCAAACACGATCTGATGATTCTGATGCGTGTCGTTGGCTGGAATGTAGATAGGCTCATGCGCTCCCTTCACTAAAACTGTATTTTCAGTTTTGCTAAACGTTGCGTTGAACAAGTCAATCAGATCTTGATAGTTGTGCGCAATACTCTGCGCCAAAGGCAGCGATGAAAATGATTGCTCGGGTGTTTGGGTTACGGATTCATTCATAGTGGGGCGCATTTTATACGCAAAACTACTTCAGATGCAGCTTTAGTCGAAAATTACAGTAATATTTTGCGTAATAACTATTACCTATTGTTTTCGCTCATAAATTACGCCAAGCTATGAAAAGATAATGCCTACTAATCTAGGTGTGAGTCTTTTGTTACTAAGGTTTCTATTTTACCTACTAATGTAAATATCGCAGCTTAAAAATGGAAACACTAACCCTGGATGGACGGATGCCATAGTATAGTGGCACACTAAGCTAAAAATATGAGCGACAGCACCAAACAAATTATTCGCCATTTACATGGCATAAGTACGATGCAAGAAATTGCAGAAAAAGCTGGGTTAATGCCAAACATCAGAGCGGTACAAGCTTGGCAATGCAAACGCCTATTAACCAGTCATCAACACATGTACCAACAGAAACGTTTTAAACCAGCTGTTGAGTTTTTTATTAATGAACTCTACGGACCCAATGATTTTAGTCAACGTGACCAAGACATCGCCCGAATCATTCCTAAAATGTCGAGATTTCTACCTGAAAGTGCTTTGCAGTCTTTAGCTTCAGCATTACACCTGAATACGTTATCTTTCGAGTTGGACTTTGACCTCGCCAAAGAATTAGTCGGTACTGAGGTTAATCGTGATACTTATGCTACAGCCTATGTAAACTGCAACAATCACGCAACCAGACAACAGCAAATTGATTATATCCGCACCCTAGGAACCGATTTGGCTGACGTGGTAAAAATGAAAGGCATTTCCAGTTTATTATTTATCTCTCGCAAACCGGCAAAAGTGGCAGGAGTATTAGCGCTACATGAATTTCTTGAGAAAGGCTTTAAATCTTTTAAAAACATTGGCAATGTAAACGACTTTATTACTCCCGTGATAAACAAAGAACACCAGATCATGCAGCAATTAATTAACCCCAACCTACCGAATCCATTACCCGATGTGTAATTATTGATGTCTTGGCTACTTCCGAATCCATATTTATGCCAATGGCAAGTCTTGCCACAGCAAATAGATCATTATCAACACGCCAATAACGTTGCCTATGTCAGTCAGTTGGAAGTCACTTCTTGGAAACACTCCAATCATTTGGGGTTAACCATCGAACAATATAAAGACTTAGATAGAGGACTGGCTATTAGTCGCCACGAAATCAATTATTTAGCTGCTGCACATATGAATGATCTGATCGATTGCGCCACTTGGATAATTGAGTGTGACAAAAGACTTAAATTAACACGACAATTTCAATTTATTCGCCGTAGCGACCAACTTACCTTATTGACGGCCCGAACCGAGTTTGTATGTATAGCCTTGTCTTCGGGCAAACCTAAACGAATGCCAAAAGAGTTTTCCGAAGTATATGGCGCTAACGTCCAGCCTGTTATTAATGATTGAAACTATATGAACAAATGGGTCGTTTTATTACTGTTATTGCTGGGTGTTTCTGTCACCTTAAACGTGTATTTATTGTCTGATACTTCCGCTCCTATTGATGTTAATACTCCAAAAACTAAACATTTCACAACACAACCAGAGCGAATATCCGAACTACAACAAAATCCTGCACTTAATCCTACTTTTAATGAACTAAAAGTTGCATCACGAGAACAATTTCCAGAAACAAACAATCAAGCACGACAACAAGAACAAAGCCCTGCAAAGCGCCTCGAGTTATTAGCACAAGCGAATCTGTGGCTCAAAAATGAGAACTTTCTGCAACTTGTGGCATTTTTACGAGATTATTTAAAACACTATCCCCAAGACATGGACTTCTTATTGATAGAAGCCAAAGTGAATGTTGAAACCACCTTATTAAGTGATGCCATCGCTCATTATTACGATTTATTAAGGAAGCCGATGACCGCTGCTCAGCGCAATGAAATTACAGATCAAATTCAACAATTAACCACTGGCACCATCGAACAGTTAACTCGTAATTACTCTTGGGATATTTTAGCGATGTTTGTGGAGCCACTTTTACAACTAGAGCCAGATAATAGGTTATATATTCTAAGCCTTGCAAAAGCTTACGCTGAACTTTATCAAGAAAGCTTAATGGAAAACGCGCTTGCCTCCTTGGACTTTGATGACCAAGACGCTCAAAAAGTCAGACAAATCATAGCGGTACATCAAGCCTCACAAACCGAAAACACCCAAGTAAACGAAACCAATAACCTCGACTCAAATAAACTAGAAACAAACTTAGGGCACCCCATCCCACTGCAACAATTTGGTGACCAATATGTGGTCAACGCACAACTAAGCGGCAATCACGTGGCGTTGTTGATTGATACTGGGGCATCAATTACCGCCATATCTAAGCAATATTTTGATAATTTAAGCAATAGATATAAGGTTAATTATTTGGGCAGATTCACCATTGCCACTGCGGCTGGAAGCATAATGGCAAGAATTTACCAATTTCGAGAATTAACTATCAACCATGCAACTGTGGAAAACCTACCTGTTGTGGTGCTACCACTGCAAAGCATTGAAAATGCCGATGGGCTATTAGGCATGAACTTTCTAAGGGAATTTGACTTCAAGATTGACCAACAGCAATCCGTGATGTTTATCAAATAATAGCGCCCCCATTGCTATTACCATTTTGGTTTTTAGTTGAGACATCTTCCATATTTACTTTCAAAACTATCGTTTAATACACATATTGGACTCTCATTTTGGTTAAAAATTTTCCTCTTATTTTGTCATTTTAGTTTAATATGGCTAACTCATAATTTATACCAAGCGACTAGTAATATAAATTGAGATTGGTCCTATGCTAGTGCAAGGAGGATATATTTTGGTGCAGTTATTTACACACATGCTAGCTATCAGTGCAGAAAAAAAGCCTAAAAAATATGGGCTTACAGCTTGGCCTCACTCCTGCATATAGTCACATGCCTTACATACGCAAACACGCTTTTTTGTTTGCTTGTCAGTCTAGATTTAATACTGACAAACAAATATAAGGAGCTTAAGCTGTATGAAGGAAGCGTTATTTAATTAAGGAAATAAAACAATGAGTGATCCTACCCGTATTCCCCGTAACACAATGAATGATCATAGCCATGAATGGGCCGAAAAAAGGAGACAGTTTTTAACAGAAAAAACTGGCGCAACGTTAGATAACACTGGGCACTATTCAGTCGACCCAGGCCAATTACCCGGCAATGTTGAGAATTTTATCGGTGTCGTCCAGTTACCAGTGGGCATAGCTGGTCCGATTCAAATAAATGGCGAACATGCTAATGGATTGTTTTATGTACCTCTAGCAACAACAGAAGGCACCTTGGTCGCTAGTTATAGCCGAGGAATGCGCGTTATAAATGAATGTGGCGGTGTAAAAACCACAGTAGTAGAACAATTTATGCAAAGGGCACCGGCATTTATTTTTGCTGACGCGCGTGAGGCACGAGAATTTGGTCACTGGGTGACCGAACATTTCCACGAAATCAAAGCCGCCGCAGAAGTCACTACTAGCATAGGTCAATTGGAACATATTCAGCAGTGGTCAGTCTCGAAAACCAAGTACCTAAGGTTTAACTATACAACCGGAGACGCCGCCGGACAAAACATGGTCGGCAAGGCCACCTTGGCTGCCTGCGAGTGGATTACTGCTAACTATCCTCATGAATGCGAATATTTGCTGTCGGGCAATATGGATACCGACAAAAAGCACTCTCATTTGAACGTGTTACATTCCCGAGGCAAACGAGTGATCGCCGAGGTGGTGCTCAAAAAATCCGTTCTTAAAAAAATAATGAAGGTAGATACCAAAACACTCGCAAGGGCTACGGTTTTAGCAAATACCGGGGCCATGATGGCTGGTGCTGCGTACAATGGCCCACATTCTGCCAATGGCATCGCATCCCTGTTTATTGCCACTGGCCAAGACGAAGCTAACGTAGTGGAATCACATGCGGGATTGTTAGCCCACGAACTATTAGACAATGGCGACATTTATATGTCGGTCACCCTGCCCTCTTTAATAGTCGCAACTTATGGCGGTGGAACCGGACTTCCGACACAAAAGGAATGCCTTGAATTGTTAGGTTGTTATGGTCAAGGCAAGGCTAACAAACTAGCCGAAATTGTAGCGGCAACGGTCTTAGCGGGTGATATATCATTAGGTTGTGCCGTAATCGGCGGCCATTGGGTCAGTAGTCACGATAAACTGGGTCGTAACCGCGACTAATATTAAACAGTACTTTCATCACATAATTGCCTCTACATCCAACTGACTTTAACTTAAAAGTTAAGGTCAGTTTAACGAGAATGATAACAGGTGATAATTGACCATCGTTAACGAGTGTAATACCAATCACTGCGCTGATTAGTCAGTAAAGTTTAGTATCAGAGCGGTTCGTTGGCTTCTTTGACTCTTTCTTGGCGAGCTTGCTCTTCAGCGAAAGCGGCTTTGATTTCTTCCAATACCGAGTCTACGTCTGCATCTTCTTCAGGCTGTAAATATTGTCCGGTTAATTCAGTATCAACGGTTAATTCGCCGGCCTCAAATAAAGCCCACATTTCTTCAGCATAAAAGGTTTTTGTTAATTCGGGGGCGTATTGGCCGTAATACTCATTCATGTTTCTAACGTCTCGCTGTAGCATGCTAAAGGCGTTATTGTTTGCAGCGGCATCGACTACTTGGGGTAAATCAATAATGACAGGGCCGTAGTCATCTACCAATACATTGAATTCTGACAAATCGCCATGTACGAGTCCCGCACACAACATTCGCATCACATACAGCATCACTAAGGCATGATCTTCAATGGCTTGCTCGGCAGACATGGATACATCATTAAGCCTGGGGGCGACTTCCCCCTCGTCGTCTGTCACTAACTCCATTAGTAACACCCCTTCGTAACAACCGTAAGGTTCTGGCACTCTTACTCCAGCTTTAGCTAACTTAAACAGTGCGTCGACTTCGGTATTTTGCCACGCATCTTCTTGTTGCTTTCGGCCAAACTTAGAGCCCTTTTCCATGGCTCGGGCACGGCGAGTATTACGTACCTTGCGGCCTTCTTGATATTGCGCAGCCTTTTTGAAACTGCGTTTCATCGCCTCTTTATAGACTTTTGCGCAACGGATTTCAGACCCGCATTGCACCGCATAAACTGTGGCTTCTTTACCGCTCATAAGCTGATAAAGTACTTCGTCTATCAAACCATCTTCTACAAGTGGTTGTAATCTTTTTGGTATTTTCATTAAAACCTAAAGCCAACAGAATCAGTTGTTGGTTGAATTATCACGTCGTTCAAATCATCAAAATTTGAACCCCTTAAAATACAAATAGTATGATATCAAGTTTACTCAGCATAATGATATCTAACACGCTTAAAAAGTTTACCACAGCGGCCAAACCTCTGAAAATCAAAATAACCATTAACCTAGGTTCACTATGACCCTAACCCTACGCGGACTAATAGTATAAGCTAAAGCCTACACATCAATAGGGAACAACAATCACTTATGATAACTACACAGAATCGACAACTTTCTATCGCTCTATTGTTGGCTTTTGCCGTCATTTTATTTGGCTGTACAGCGTCTGACTCAAAGTCAAATAACAGCGAGACTAACAGCAATACAAGTCAGCTTAATCAGGCTGCACAACACTATGTAAAGTTGGGATTAGAATTAGGTGAATACGATAAAGATTATGTCGATGCCTATCTCGGCCCTGATGAATGGAAAAAACAAGCTAAGACGCAACTGCGTTCTAAACAACAACTCGCCCTCGCTACTAGCGAGTTACTGCAACAACTGAAAACCATGGATATCACTGATCAAACACTGAAATTGCGTCACAAGGCTTTATTTCGCAACGTACGTGCCATGGATGTCCGTGCCCGTATGTTAATGGGTGAAACATTCAGTTTTGCGGAAGAAGCTCGTCTCATTTACGACGTTAACCTGCCTTCATATGACCTTAGGAAGTTTGATCAAGCACTATCAGAAATAGACAAACTTGTTCCGGGAGAAGGCGATTTAGCCGCAAGAGTCGATGGGTTTCGCAAACGCTTTATTATTACTGAAGAAAAAGTGACTGCTGTCGTAAATCGGGCAATTGCTGAATGCAAAAGGCGCTCTGATCACTACATCTCTTTACCTGAAAATGAACGTTTCGATTTGGAGTACGTCACGGGAAAAAGTTGGTCTGGGTATAATTGGTATCAAGGCGATAACAAAAGTTTAATGCAAATTAATCAGGACTTTCCCATGCAAATCGACCGCGCCATAGGCCTAGGTTGTCATGAAGGTTACCCTGGTCATCATGTTTGGAATGTACTGATTGAAAATAACTTGCTCAACAAAAATGGGTGGGTTGAATTTTCAATATTCCCGCTGTTTAGCCCCTACGCTCTAATTGCTGAAGGCAGTGCCAATTATGGAGTAGATTTAGCTTTCCCCGGTACTCAAAAAGTACAGTACGAGCAGGAGGTTTTATTTCCTCTTGCTGGTTTAGATCCTGATACCGCCGAAACTTTAGAAAAACTCAATACCTTAACGGCTCAATTGTCCCATGGTATTACTGCCACTGCACAACTGTATTTGAATGGAACAATCAGCCGCGAGCAAGCTATAGAGCAACGACGCAAATATGCTTTAGTGTCTAGAGAAAAAGCCGAACAAAGCGTACGTTTCATCGAGCAGTATCGCGCTTATGTACTCAATTATAATTTAGGCAAAGACATCGTTTCGAATTACGTGACTAAACAAAGTCGCAACGAAGCTCAAAAGTGGCAGGCCTTTGAACGTATGTTGACAGAATTGTCTACAGCATCTGATATGCTAGATAAATAAACATCTGCGGTACCTTGGTCCTCGGTAAAAGGCTGCTAGTTGCAGCCTTTTTATCAACCACTAGTTCGCCATTAATACAATAAACCTTTTTAAGAGTTCTGGGCTATCTGCGGATCCGTGATGTAACACTATGTCTGTTTTGCCGTCACCATTAATATCGCCAGTAGCAGCATCGAAAGGGTTTTTAGGCATGGCTATCTTTTGTTTTTGGGAGCGTTTTGCATAGGGCTTTTTGCTGTCGGGGGTAGCAAACAACACTCGAATCCTATCATCGCTATCTGAATACACTATATCTTTAACCGCATCACCGTTGATATCTATCATTTTCACTAAAGGCTGCCCCTGTGCCCCAGAGGATAAACTAAAGGTCATCTTTACTTCTTGGCTTACAATAGGTTTTTTACTAAATTGTCCTGTTTCGTCCATTGAAAAAATTAACACATCTTGGTCAATACTACCGGATAACAACGCCCCTATAATTTGTGAAATTCCGATATCAAAAGATGAGACCGACACTTCCTTTTTACCATCCAAATCTGAGTCGAATACAACCAAATCAGACAAAGTTTCGGTTGAAGTCACAGTGGAATCAGCGATATTGGGATAGCTTAACTTTCCTTTGTCTAACACTGAGTAATAAAACTCAAAGTCGATTATTTTATCTAAAACCCCAGAGCTTTTGGTAAACTGAACCGCGATATCGGGATTACCATCAGCGTTCAAGTCCTCAATTTTTCTCACCACTCGGTGTTGAATATTGCTTTGGTCCATTTTCTGTCCATTTGCAGCTTTGATATCCCACCAATCCAAGGCATAAATGTTATTGTTAATTGCTATCTTGGTGGCAATATCGGAAAACCGCATATCATCTTGTTGTACGAACACATTGAGTTGTCCTTGCTCAACTGTTACCAGGTCCATTTTTCCGTCTGTATTCATATCTTGAAAATACAGTTTTTGATCATGGTACCCCACCCCACTTTCTTCCATTTCAATCCGTGCGGCTATTGGTAATGTTTGTGGGTGCCTCGCGCCGCAGCAGTCAGATAACCATAAATTCAGGTGTTCAAAGTGTGGCAAAATTATGTCGTCAAGGCTGTCGTTATTTATGTGTTTTACAAAGTCCATTTTTTGAAACGCGTCAGGTTTATCACCAATATACATAGACGCAACTGACTCAGCTTGCACCCATGCAGATTTTTGTGACAAATGCGCTGGCACATATCGATATACGTTGTTTTTGTCTAAAAGATATAATCGTTGCAATCCATCCAGTAGAGGTTCGCCCACGTCATAGGCAAATACATTAGAACCAATTTGAATAGAGTCCTTTGTGATATAGCTATCGCTGTGAGTATCAAACGCATAAATCACTAACATCCGCTGTTGTTGGTCATCTATGCCAACTACAACTAGCTCTTTGCCTTCCTGAGGTAGCAGGTCAGCGATTAAAACCGGTTGACCGATATTAAAACTCACATCAATCTGCTGCTGCGAAAAAAGGCCAGAAATTTTCGCGTTAGCCGAAGTCGCTAAAATTCCAAAGCAAGTCAATAAAAAAAAGTAACGATAAAAGTGAGCCATTAAGTCACACAATTCCATATAGATTAAGGATACGTGGTATACATTAGCAAAATATATAATCTTAAAAAGCTAAAAAATGTAAGTGCTTACGTATAATTGTTGCTTTAGGTTAGATAACCCAAACTTGATCGTTATGTCTTTCGCAGTGGTATGCTTAGTTATATTAGTTAAATCAATTAGGAGTGTAATTGTGGGTAAACGTTTTGCGTTAATAAGTGGATTGGTAGCAGTTTTGGCAACGCCGCTAGTTTGGGCCGAATTACCAACCCAAACTCACCCTTATGAAACATTGCGCGGTCTTGAACGCTTTAATAAAACCAGTACTTTGGCAATGCATAATGTTACTCAAACCCCTGATGTTTTACTTGAAATTAAGGGGATTAAAATTGGCGACAACGTATTGCAACAAGCCATCAATCTAGAAGAGCAAGGTGGACAGCTGGGTCGAATTCGCGGAGGTACCCGCAGCGATAAGATAAAATTTAGTTTTTATCAGCCTTATGAAGATTCTCGCCTAGAGCAAAAAGTGGAGTTGTACTTCGATAAACATAATGGATTTATTAAACAAGTTACTGCCACCTATTTCTTGCAAGATGCCTATTTAAGCATAGTCCCCATAAGGGAGCAGAGTCTACGTGCCGCGATTGAAAAATTTGGCTCACCTATGACCATGCAGCAAGCCTATGATTTCAGTGGGCAAAAAAATGGAGAAGTACAATTCGAACGTTTTATTAAAAGACTACAGAGTAACGATCAGATACATCCATTAGCCTTAGAATATTTTCAAAAGCGTAACATTTCTAAAAGCTCAAAATGGGTGAAAGGTGAACAAGATTACGCGCTTATGCATAGTGGTTTTGACCGATGCTATTTGTGGCACACCAATACATTTCAGCAAATTTTAACCTTCTGTTTTTTTGATAAAACCAGCGCCAATCCGAATTCCAGAGGTATTGAGTTAGACTTACATGATTTTCCTACAAGTCAGCAAATTACTGAACTGGGGAACCCACATAACAAACCTAAAATATTATTATAACGCAACCTTTAGAAATACCGATTTCGCGCCAGTATGGGTATATGGCATAACCTATAAACAAATACTGGCTGCGAACAAATCCAATTCACGCGATAATCCCGATATATTCATATTCTCTTTTTTAGGACCTAATAATGACAATTACCCGCAATGGTCACCGATATATTGATGTCGAAAGTGGCAAAACCTTAGATGTATGGTTTCCTCGTAGTAATAAAAAAATTGAGCGTCATTGCTTAGCCAGTAAAGTTGGCTTGATTAAAGGCGAGTTTGTAGAGATTAGTCTGGATATTGATGCCGTCCCTCAATCTGCTGAAGACGCGTATTTACGTCTACATTTGTTATCAGAATGTGCGGTATTGCCTAACAATATCAACCTTGAAGGTGTGTTTGGCTTATTAACCAATGTCGCTTGGACCTCAGCGGGCCCAGTATTACCCAATAAGGTGGAAGAATTAAGAGAACTAATAGCCGCAGAACACCATCACTTAGCCGTCACTTCTATCGACAAGTTCCCAAGAATGGTCGATTACGTAATTCCTGAAGGTGTACGAATTGGTGATGCTGATCGGGTTCGTATGGGGGCTCACTTAGCGCCTGGTACAACTGTGATGCACGAAGGTTTTGTGAATTTCAATGCAGGCACTTTAGGTAGCTCCATGGTTGAAGGACGCATATCACAAGGTGTAGTAGTCGGTGATGGTTCTGACATTGGTGGTGGCGCCTCTACTATGGGGACGTTATCCGGTGGTGGTAAGTCTATCAATGCGATTGGTAAAAACAGCATGGTTGGCGCTAATGCCGGCATAGGGATTTCCCTTGGCGATGATTGCATTGTGGAAGCTGGGTTGTACGTGACTGCGGGAACTAAAGTCACAACCCCAGACGGTGAAGTTGTCGCAGCTCGCCAATTATCGGGTATGAACAGCCTTTTATTCCGCCGTAACAGTCAATCAGGCGTGGTAGAAGCAGTAGTAGCAGACTCATCTAAATGGGGCGGTCTAAACGCTAGTTTGCATAGCAACGATTAATAGATTGCGGAGGCATCCTAATCTTGGGTTGCCTCATTTACCTGTTACGCTTTTCCCCTGCTTTTGTTCTTACTAACAATCACCGACTTTGAGCGTCTCACTTTGATTCACTGTTATCGAAAACTGTTATTTCCATTGTTGTTTATCATGCTCTGAAGCACTTTCAACACACTCCCCCGTTATTTCGGTTAATTCAGACGATTGCGAAAAATCTAATTCGATGTAGCCAAGCCGACAATATTTAGTTTCAGCAAGTTTTTCTTCTAGCAAAGTAATAATGGCTTGGCGTTTGTCTTCGTCTGAAATATATACACCAATTTGAGGCGTACTCTCTTGCGTGCCTTCTCGTTTTTGGCCTGATTGTCCGCGCCCACCTTTCCCTCTACCTGAACGTTCGCCGTCTCCTTTATTACCGCTTCGTTTGCTTTTTCCTCGTTCACCCTTAGGTTTATTGGTTAGATATGTCATTGACAATACAAAACGTTTTGCACCGTTAGAATGAATATCGGTACTGAATCGATTAGGCTCCCCTTTGTCGTACTCTGGTGCACTTGAACAAGCGATTAAGCAAAAAGATAAAACTACAAATAATAAGTTAAAACGCAGAAGCATGATGGAATTCCAAAGTGAGAGAGATGTTTGAAAATCAAACCCTAGACTCTTAGTGTAAAATGGGTTGCAACAGCGCCTATAAGCCCTATGTCACCCACAACTAACTATGCAGCATAACGCTTTTTTTATTGAGATTTTTGACCTATACATAAACTTTACAAAGCAACACCCTAGCCTCGCATTAGACAAGATAATATGTAACCTGCCATTGAAAAAGTGCTACTTCATAGTGTCACTTCTGATTATTTTGCTATTCGTGAAAAATGTTCAACACTCATAAAACGATTGACGGTCAGTGTTTGCGGCTTCACTGCAGAATCAAACGTGGCTTGTAATAACTCACCTTGTTGATAGAAACTTTGTTTTGAACTGGCAAAAAGTGGATGCTTTTTGCCATTTATTTGCAACTGCAATTGCCCTTGCTCTGACAAGACTTGGATTAGCGTATTTGAGGTATTGCCGCGGTACTGTCCAATAAAGGTCAAAAGTTCAGCCTCACTTAGGGGAATTCGAGGCTTAGCGAAAACATAATGTAACCCCCAGGTATTAGCTGCGCCTTTTACACTTGCATGCCCTAGACCCGGTAAACGTTCAAACTTAAAAGACACATCTTTGAAATTTTGCTTTTCAAAAAAACCAACAAGGTCATCAAATGCTGGCATTAAGCCATCAAACTCACCTATTGCTGAATAAAGCGTGATTGGCCTTGACAACTTTTTATCAGAGAACGTCTTAGCATAGGAATACAATAAATTATTATCCCAGCCTGACGCAGACGCGGTGGGAATATAACCGTTAAATAAATTAGGCTGATTAAACATAGCATAGAGTGTAAATAAACCACCGTAAGAGCTCCCCATCAAGACACGATTACCATTAGTGCGGTATTCACTGCCAATAAACGGAATAAGTTCTTGCTTAATAAATCCCAAAAACTTTTCAGCTCCTCCAGAATTGGGGACTTGCGCCATATTACTTGGCGTGAAATCTCTCGCTCGTAACACTTCAGGGTTGGGATTTTCTCCGCCCCATTGAATACCCACTAAAATAGCTTCTGGGACAAAACCATCGTAATAAGACTGCCCGTAGGTAGACACCATCAAAGGAAAATCCCATTGGGCATCGAGAAAATATATGACTGGATAGGTTTTATCTGTCTGCCCATAACCTGATGGTGTGGTAATCAAAAGTTGATATTCTTGATTAACTATTTGTGACTTTAGGGTTCGTATTTGCGAGCCTGCGAGTGTCACTTCAGCAAAATTCTCGTTAGCTTGAACATTAATAATGTTCAATAACAACACAAACCAACCCCACTTAAACATACCCATAATGGTTTCCAAATAAAGAATGAGTATGGAGTCTACCCTCACAAGCTAATCGTTGTCCAAAGACAGTGTTTTTGTCATGATTTTTTTACCTGAAACATCCTTTATTGTCATATTGATCTGTTGAGAACTCAGTTCAATGACGCCATAATTTGCTTTGCTGTAGCTTTGCCCTTGGCGATGTTTATTGGGACTCACCGCTTTCCATTCTTCAGTTAAACCAGAGGTAGTCATTTCCCAGAGGGTGTTGCCGTTTTTTCGAGTTATTTGGCTTAATTCACTCCAATGTGTATCTCCGCTGACAATAATTAAATTATCAATTTGATATTTATCCAATAAGGCTAAAAATTTTTGCCTTTCATGGGGTAAGTTTGCCCAAGACTCCCATCCAGAAAACTCGGGTAACAATTGAATACTAGAGGCAAAAATACGTACATCGGCTGGTTGTTGTAATTGTTGCTCTAACCACCGCCATTGGGTATCCCCTAACAGGGAGCGTTTAGGATCTGAACTGGGTAAATATGGGCCCAAATTATTCGGTGCCTTATGACTCAAATATTCCAGCTTGGAAACAGATTCAAGTGGGCTTCTATTCCAACGCAAGTCAGGCAAGATTATTTGTACTCGCATTTCGCCCTGAGTCAACATATGGCTAGTATAGATGCCATCGCCCCTAGTGCGCCTTTTGCTATTTTTGGGAACCTTAAAATAATCCAACAGGATCTGTCGCGATGCTTCTTTGTGCGGATATTCAGCGCCAGCATCGTTTTCACCAAAGTCATGGTCATCCCAAATACCAATAGTAGTAGTGTTTGCCAACATAGTTTGCATACCTGCAGTGGCCCATTGTTTGGCATATTTACCCTCTAGCTCTGACATGTTTTTGGTATCACCGTAAATATTGTCACCCAACAAAACGAACAAATCGGCCTGCTCTTGATTCATTGCCTGCCAGATGGGTTGAGGTTTGTCTTGATGTAAACATGAGCCAAATAAAATTTTAACCTTAGCCGCGGAGACCTCTTTAGCCATTGCCGAACTGCTCATTGATATCAAAACTAAAAAAATGCTGTTAACGACATATTTCATGATCATTTATCTCTGTTTGACTATAGGTAAAGGTTGTCCAATATCAGTAGAAAATTGCTGATAATCTAGGTTAAGCAATTGAATGGCAGTAGCCGCAACTTGATTCAAACTCAAATCTTGCTGTTGTTTAATATCTAGGCTAGTTTTTACATCGGGTCCCATAGCGGCTAACCAAACTTGATCCGCGCCAGGTATGCCATTTTCAAAATGATTGAGGCCATGTAAATATCCTTTTACTGCTTTAGCACTTGCATGATGCTGCCAAGTGTTTGCTGAGTTTCCACGACCATGATCGACTGTGATCACTAAGTTGGTGTTGCCTTGGTACTGCTCGATAGACTGAAGTAGCTCCCATATTTTCGCGATAAATTGATCCGCCCTTTTAGCGCCGCGCAAATATTCTGGATAGTTGCCTTGATGGGCAAAATCATCAGTTTCACCAAGAGCAAGATAAATCACTTTGGGTTGATGTTGCAATATATACTCCTGAGCAAAACCTGCAGTAAAAGCATCTAAACGCACATTGTGCCAAGGACTGGGAATTTGCTTTTGTAGCGCATTTAACCACTTGGCTTTTTCAGATAAATTAGGCCAAGCGGCTGATTCAAACCCTGCGTTTATGGGAATTTTGCTGCGTTTTCGGTTGATAATTGCCGGAAAGACATCCCAGCTGGCAAATGCAGCCACTTGATTTTGGTAGCCTGACTGACTATTTAACCACTCTAAAAAGGTGACGTTTGCATTATCATTGGCATGATTGGAGTCAATTTTAGGATCCGCTTTACCAGTTAATAATTCGTTATAACCAGGATACGAAAACCATAAATGATTAGTGAGTTGCATCGATGAATGGTTATCTCTATCACCCAGTAAAATTCCCTGTTTGGCGACAACTTGCCACAAGAATGGCAGTAACCGATTACGCTTCTCTTGAACCGTATTACCAGCAAACTCTTGAACAATAGCCTTTCTGCTCCCTTCGAAGTCTTCTAAGTTGAGCACATCATCTTGATAACCCCGAAACACTTCCTGCCAGCGTAGCCCATCAAGACTCACAACTAACAGGTTATCTGCAGCCATTACTGGCTCATTAAAAAATCCTAGATACAACAGCACATAAACGTATAAGTATTTCATATTAATTCAGCCCAAATAAAAAAAGGGACGAACATAAAGTCCGTCCCAAAAGTGACACACAGGGAAAACTGGTTATTGTAAAATGTTAAAATTTCAAAGTAGCATTGAATGCTGCGGTACGAGGTGCGCCAATCCAAGCAGACTGACCAGCGATACCGCCTAAATAACTCTTATCAAACAAGTTATTGACTGTAAAACGAAGCTCTAAATCGCCCATCCCTTCAGCCAATGAAGGGATACTGATCCCGGCGTACAAGTCTGTGACTAAGTAAGCATCGGCAACAGCGGTATTGGCAGCATCAATATATCGATCGTCAACCCATTTTGAGGAAAGTCCCGCAAAACGGTTATCTTGTTGCCAATCTAGCGATACCACTATCATGTTTTCGACTGAACCAAATACTGTGTTTCCAGCAGGGTACCCAATAGATCCTTCTGTATATTCAGAATCGTTCGCAGTAAAGGCACCATAAACAGAAATTGTCTCGGTTAATCGTACTGATAGTGAGGCTTCGATGCCGCTTGATTCCACCCCACCAACGTTCACGTAACTGCCGTTAGTACCAATTAAGTAATCGATACCGTCGGGTGAATCTGGAGCGATAAAGGTCAAACGGTCGTCAAATTTAATACTGTAGTAAGTTAAACTCGCATTAATATCTTGGGACACATACCGTAGGCCTAAGTCTAGATTTTCGGCTGATTCAGGCGTCACCAAATCCAAAGTCGAAGCGTCTCGCTCAAGTACCGTATCTTTAATTGCCGCAAAATTTTCTGCATACCCAGCAAAGGCCTCTAAACCATCCACAGGAGTTGGCACTACTATTCCCGCAGAAATTAATACATCAGAGTCTGATGAAACTGAGGCACCATTAGTAGAGTCGAAGTTGTCTTCACGCTCTAAATCCACTAAGAATTTTTTAGCGCCTAAACGAATCACTGCAAAATCCAAATCCAATTCATCTTCTAAATACAACATGGTGGTTTCTACTGGGAAAGTGCGTTCGTATTCAACCCAATATGGGGTATGGTCAAATTCAGCGCTAGAACGAGAATCGATAATTTTATGCCAATCGCGAGACTCATTACGACTATAATCTTCGTACCAAACACCACCACGTAAGGTGTTATCCATATCGCCAATTTTACTGTACCAAGTAAAATCAGCGTTAAAGCCAAAACGTTCTTTTTCATAATGAGTATGTCGGTAAGAGCCCACTGGTATAGCACCGTCTGAATAACATGCAGGATCATATACCGCACCGGCTCCTCCATAAGGGAAAGTAATCGAACTCTCACAATCGGCTTCAGGGCTAAGGGCGTTGCCCGCCTTATCCACAAAGAAAAGTTGCCCGAGCGCCGAACCGCCACTAACGGTTTGGCCAGACACGAGTTCAGAATGGGGAGCACCAACACCATCTGCCTTCACATCAACAATGTACTGCGGCACCCAATCACCACGGCCTTCATTTTCGTGATAATAAACGTTGGCGCTCAAATCAATATTGTCGCCTTTATATTGGGCTGACACATATCCAAAAATGTTCTCACGTAAGGTAGACCAACCTTGACGATACACTTGGTCAACGTAAGGGATCCCCGTCCATTGTGAAATCAAGCCATCTGATTCTGGATTTTGCTGGAATTGCGCAAGGCTGACACGTTGGTAGTTATCTTCATGGGTGTCATCCCAAGAACCATAAGCAGTCACTTCAATGTCACCAATAAGACTGACGACCTTGGCTGCAATATGATCGCGTCTATTTTCGGCTGATTGATCAACCCAGTCGGAGTTACGACTATTTGAAACACTCACCCAAGCAAAGGTATCTTTTGCAATTTCACCGGTATCATATCGTACAAAAAATTTCTGAGCTTCAAAGTTGCCTTGTGACCAACTCAAAGTCATTTGCTCATCGTCGTTTGGAGCAAGGGTTGTAAAATTTAATGTACCACCTAAGGCTTCGTTTGAGCGGGAAGCTATGTCGCCGGTACCTTGTGATACCTCTACAGCAGCTAAATTTTCAGTATCAATGTAACGATTCGCTTTGGCTCCACCACCATAGTTAGAATTACCGTTAGCGATCCCATCGATAGTAATACCGATTTGCTGTTCGTCTAGGCTTAACTGAAAACCACGAATTGAAACGGTAGTAGACCAATCATCAGAGCCAAACGTGTCCCCTTCGTTTATCAATACGCCTGGCAAGTTGTCTATTTGGGCTAACACACTAGTTAAGTTACTTTGTTGCTTCGCCATCTCATCAGAAGTTTGATTGTTGGCGTAAGACACACTTTTGCCTACTACAGTAATTGACTCCAAATTTTCATTTTTGTCTGTCTCTTCTGCGCCAATCACTGGCATAGTCACCGCACAGGCACTGAGTGCTAGAGATATCGATAAAGCTAATTTGGATGGTGTTTTGATGCTCATTGAATGTGTTGTCCCAGTAGATTTATTTTTGTGGGCCGTAATATGAATGAGTAATGTGTAACTGAGATGTATTTTTATTGACGCTTACATGATGGTTTTACTACACTTTTGTAGCGTTCCAATGACACTATTGTGTCATTGGATTGTTTTTTGAACGAATTGATAGTGGCTACTTTTCAATAAAAAACGTTCCCCAACCGTCGTAATCCACACCATGTTTTTCGGCAATGGCAAAAAGTTTATCGGTATCCTGATTAACTAAATCTACATCCAACATACGCTCAACGACGGCATCAAAACAAAAAACTTCTTCACCATCTTCTAACTCAAACTCTTCCGCATCCCCTACTTCGAAGCCTGCTTTAAATGCGTCAACCGCTGCCTTTTCTAACAACTCAAAGTCGGCACTCGCAAAATGATATTCTATTGTATGTGCTTTACTGGCGTCACTACCATCTTCAATTAACGCTTCTATTGTTTCTTGATTAAACGCATGCCATTCGGCTAATTCGGATGTGTGCTGTGAATTCATGAAATACTCCTATGGGCAAGTTAGTTAGACTTTTTTGTTATCTACTTCTGCATTAATTTGTGAAATTTGTTGCTGCATTTTACGATGAAAATATTCGGCATTGAATTTAACCGACTGAGTTTCATTGATGAACTCTGGCTCAGACAGTTGTATGACTAGCGTACCATTGTCCCATCTATTCAATTTTATTTTGTTATGTAAGCTACTGGCTGTCACCATTACTATGGGTTCCTTAGTCGCTTTGGCGATACGAAATGCTCCCGTTTTAAAAGGTAACAATCCACGACCATTGCTGCGTGTTCCTTCAGGGAAAAACCACACAGATAAGCGCCTTTTCTGAATCTTTTGCACTGTGTCTTGTAAAGTATCATGTGCTCGACCTGAATTTTTCCTGTCGATCATAATATTTCCCGTTAGCCAGTACACTTGCCCTATTATTGGGATCCATATGAGACTTTTTTTACCAACTGTCACTGTACCTTTTTGAGCTGCAGCGCATATAGTTAATAAATCAAAACTATTTTGGTGATTGGCAATAAATACATAGGGCCCACCTTGTTTCACACTATCAGGGACGCGTAGTTCAAGTTTTAGTCCTAACAAAGTAGAAACAGAGCTATACAACACACCGGCAGCATGAACGTTGTCACGGTGAAAAGGCCGTAACACGCACACCAAAATCAATAACAAATTGATCAACAAAAAATAAAAGAATATCGCAATAATGCGTAGTAACGCTAACAAGGCATATCCTAACCAATGAAATGGGCGCTGAGTATACTCATTTTAGCAGTTAGCTAAAACAATTAAGGGATCTGATTTATTCAGTAACATATTTGCTTTCTAATGCTACATAAAAAAATGAATAAAATTCACAATTAGCCGATACTTAACAAAACAACAAATTCTTTCAATTATTAAGGCCGTTCAATTTATGCAAATGTTTAAACACGAAGATCTCGATGAAGATATTCTCACTGACCTTTTGGAAGAAATTAACGAGCTTTATGAAGCCAGCGAACAAACCTTAATTGAATTAGAATTAAAGCCGGAAGACAACGAGTTACAGCGATCATTATTCCGCTCCGTACACACCATTAAAGGTGACTTAGGTTTAGTCAATTTCACCCCCCTCATCCCGCTGTTACAGTATGCTGAAGAGTTACTCGACTACCTGCGTAAAGGCCAAATTCAATACACCAGTAACATGAGCGATTTGGTGCTATTGATAATGGACAAAGTGAAAGTGTTTGTTCAAAGCTGCATTCAAACTGGGCAAGCTGAATATGACAAACAATTATTTGAACAATTGGTGATTGCCATTCAACGTATTACTCCAGAGAATGGCGCGCAACATGAACAGTTACTGGCCAAGGCTGTATTGTTGCTCGATCCCAGTCTTGACTTAGGCCAAGAAAGTGAAATCATCAATGAAAAGTCAACGTCTGAAGCACCTGTAAGTATTGCAACAACAGGCATTCCTAAATCTATAAGCAATGAAGAACGTGAAGATTTAGTGTTTTTTAGAGAGTTGATGAAACCCATAGAAAAACGTTCTAAGTATTGGGATGGCAGAGGCGATAGGATTGCAAAGCTTGCTGGCTATATCAATAAAATTGCTGGTTCACCGGTAAATGAAGTGCAACTAGCCGTTGCCTGCTATATGCATGATTTTGGCATGGCCTTTATGCCAATTGCGGTGCTACATAAACAAGAAAAACTCCAAGAAGTCGAATTTAATCTAATGCGCTCACATGTGTATAAAAGTGCACGCTTATTAGAAAATCTGACTCAATGGAATGAAGCACGAAAAATTGTAATGCAACATCATGAACGTATCGACGGCAGTGGCTACCCGCTAGGAATAAAAGAAAGCGACATTTGCGAAGGAGCGAAGTTGTTAGCCATATTAGACACTTTCGACGCCATCACCCACGCACGGGCACATCAAAGCCATTTTAAACGCCCTAAGAAAAAAGCTGTTATTGAAATCAACCGGATTGCCAAAGGACAGTTTTCAACTAAATGGATGCAGGCTTTCAATACTGGTATGGCGGCGTTATTAACCAGCGAACGAGCCAGGTAACCGCTAGAATTTTTCAAGCCTGCTAGCGATAGCTATAACTAATAGCTTTGCTCCTGTTGCCCAAAACAGTAGCAAAGCAAATTGATTCAGGTATTACATATTTAGTTCTTTTAACTTCCGAGTCAGAGTGTTTCTGCCCCACCCCAAACGTTTAGCCGCATCTTGTTTATGACCATGGGTGTAGTGCAATGCTCTTTCTAATAATATTTTTTCAAAACTCATAATGGCGTCATCAAGAATATTATTGTGGCCAGACTGCAATTGTAGGTCAGCCCAACTGGCTAAGAGTGTTTGCCAATCCCCAGATTGCGCAGTTTTCTCAACTGATACTGGTTGTTGATTAATTTCTGGCGGTAAATCATGGGGCAATACTTCTTGTCCGCTAGCCATTACCGTTAGCCAACGACACATGTTTTCAAGCTGTCGAACATTGCCAGGCCAAGGAAGGTTAGACAGGATCTTTTTCGTCTCTTTACTCAGTGACTTAACCTCAACCGCTAATTCTGCAGCCGCTTTTTGTAAGAAATGTCCAGCCAATAGTGGGATATCTTCGCGTCTTTCGCTAAGCGTTGGAATATGGATACGTATAACATTTAGTCTGTGATACAAGTCCTCTCTGAATTTACCTTCAGATACCCGCAATTCCAAGTTTTGGTGGGTAGCGGCAATAATACGTACATCAACGGAAACCGGATTATGCCCACCCACCCGATAAAACTGCCCATCAGCTAAAACGCGTAACAGCCTAGTTTGAACGTCTAACGGCATATCTCCTATTTCATCCAAAAATAGTGTGCCACCATTAGCTTGCTCAAAGCGCCCTTGTCTGGCAGCTTGAGCACCAGTGAACGCTCCTTTTTCATGGCCAAACAACTCAGATTCGATTAAGTCGGCTGGTATGGCCGCCATATTAAGAGCAATGAAAGTATTGTTTGAACGAGGACTATGACGATGTAAAGCGTGGGCCACCAACTCTTTTCCTGTACCCGACTGACCATTGATCAAGACACTGATACTAGAACGAGACAAACGCCCCACCGCTCTAAACACCTCTTGCATTGCCGGTGCTTCACCAATAATTTCCGTGGCTTTTATTTGTTCAGGCTGTTGATTTTTGCTGGACTGTTCACGGGCGTGTGTCAACGCGCGCTGCACTAAATTGACCGCTTCGTCTATATCGAATGGTTTCGGCAGATATTCAAATGCACCGCTTTGATAGGCGTTAACCGCGCTGTCTAAGTCTGAGTGAGCGGTCATGATGATCACGGGTATATTGGCAAAGCGTTTATGCACTTCGTTTAATAACACCATGCCGTCCATTTGTGGCATGCGTATATCTGACACTATTACTTCAGGAGGTTGCGACGTCTCTAGTTGTAACAGTAAATCTTCGGGGTTTTCAAAGCTAAAACAAGGGATATTCGCTGCTTGTAACGCTTTTTGTAATACCCAGCGAATCGAGCTGTCGTCATCGACTATCCATACGGGTTCTGCACTCATGTCTGGGGATCCTTTTTTTCAATAGGTATATATAAAGTAAATTCTGTTCTGCCGGGCCAACTATCCACTTCAATTTTTCCTCTGTGGTGACCAATTAAGGTTTGCGATATCGATAGACCTAATCCACTGCCCTCTTTCTTACCCGTCACCATAGGATAAAACAGAGTATTTTTGAGTTCTTCAGGTATGCCTGGGCCATTGTCAATAATTTGAATTTTCACGCACAAAGGGGAACATTCACCATGAATAATCACCTGTCGTTCTATCCGAGTGACCACATTTATCTGGCCAATAATGTCTGGGTTTTCTGATAATACTTGCACACTATTACGCACTATATTTAACGTAGCTTGCTGCAGCATATCTTGATCAAGATACACATCAGGGATACTAGGATCGTAATCACGTATAATGGAAATATTGTGACTCGGATCAAGTCGAACTAAAGTGCATACTTTTTCGAGCACCTGATGCACGTTGTACCAATCAAAATTAGGGCGAAGATTGGGCCCTAACAAACGATCGACCAAATTAGTTAATCTATCGGATTGTTCAATAATGACTTGGGTAAATTCTTTTAATTCTTCATTAGGTAATTGTTTTCCTAATAACTGTGCCGCCCCTCGAATGCCACCTAGAGGATTTTTAATTTCGTGAGCTAAGCCACGTACCAACTCTCTAGCAGCCTGCTGCTGTGCCCATTGATGGTTTTCCTGACTTATTTTCTTCTGCTGTTCAACCAATCTAATTTCGACCAATAATCGTTTATCTTGATTTTCCAAGATACTGGTAACAGATACGTCGGCTTGGGTGTGCCTTCCATCAATAAACTTGAAGGTAACTTCACTATCGGAATACACTTCGCCAAATTGCATAGAATTTTGAAAGCGATCGAAGTCCAAGCTAGACGAGGTAATAAACTGGTTAAATGAATAACCAATAAGTAAATTCAAACTACGTTCAAATACCCCCTGAGCAGCATGATTAGCATATTGCACATTCAAATTGCCATCCAGTATAACGACCGCGGTAGATAGGTTATCTAGCAAATTTTCTGTAGTGACGGATTCAGACATAAACTCAACATTTTACGCACTCATATAGTGCAAAGTATTATTTAGCTGCTTTGATATTGGTACTATTTTTTGCTAAATCTTTAATTTGCACTAGTTAGCATTGATCAGAGCAGAAGCTTTTTGCAGATAAAAGGTCTGCTGCTTAGACGATGCAAGGATCTTGCCTGAGTTGTCGAGAAAATTAACTTGAATGATATGGGCGCCGCGATTGACGGATTCGAGTTGAAATTGACTATTTGATTGAGTTTTAACTGTTTGATTATCAAGTATTAATTCAAACTTACCTGGTTTTTTTGGCGATACGTCAGCGGTGATGGTGACGGCCCCTGAATTATCGCGCAAGGTTTCCTCAGCCGCAGGCGAGCGAATAGACACCACATATTGAATAGTCGGTTTAGATTTAGATACGGATTTATTATGACTAGCCGTACGGTTTGAAGGGGTATTGAGTGAAGGCACGACAACAGTATTCATTGCCGATAAATTAACAGGTACTGCTCCATCGCTGCGTATATCACTATAAACTACCGTTCCATCTGCCTTTACGGTTTTATAAATAACCTGTGCAGAAGCGCTAATACACAGTATAAATAACAAAATAATAGCAGCGAATTTCATAGCGGTTTTCTACTCCAAATATCAACGACACCCTGCCGCAAACCAGTAAATTCAAGTGTAGCGCTATTTCAAGTAAAAAAAAGCCCGCAAATGCGGGCTTGTTATTTATTTTAATAACTAATCTAGAAAGTTATGTAACTGGGTGTTGAATTAAACGCTGTAGTACATATCAAACTCAACTGGGTGAGTTGACATGTTAAGGGTTTCAACTTCAGCACTTTTAAGTGAAATGTAAGCATCAATCGACTCGTCAGTCATTACGCCACCGGCAGTTAAGAATTCACGGTCATTGTTTAGCGCTTCCAAAGCTTGCTCAAATGAACTACAAACTTGTGGGATGGCTGCAGCTTCTTCGGCTGGCAAGTCATACAAATCTTTATCCATTGAATCACCAGGGTGAATTTTGTTTTTGATCCCATCAAGTCCAGCCATCAACATAGCAGTAAATGCTAAGTAAGGGTTACCTGTTGGGTCAGGGAAACGCACTTCGATACGACGCGCTTTATCGCTAGTAACGAAAGGAATACGAATAGATGCAGAACGGTTACGTGCAGAATACGCCAACATAACCGGAGCTTCGAATCCAGGCACTAAACGTTTGTATGAGTTCGTAGACGCATTAGTGAAAGCGTTGATTGCTCGAGCATGTTTAATGATACCACCAATATAGAACAAAGCTTCTTCAGACATACCGGCATACTTGTCACCAGCAAAGATGTTTTTACCATCTTTAGAAATAGATTGATGTACGTGCATACCTGAACCGTTGTCACCAACCACTGGCTTAGGCATAAAAGTAGCGGTTTGTCCGTATGCATGGGCAACGTTATGTACCACATACTTATAGATTTGTACTTCATCAGCTTTTTTAACTAAGGTATTGAAAAGACATGCAATTTCGTTCTGTCCTGCAGTAGCAACTTCATGGTGATGTGCTTCAACAGTTAGGCCCATTTCTTCCATAACCATACACATTGCTGCGCGGGTATCATGTGCAGAATCAACTGGAGGAACGGGGAAATAACCTCCTTTAACACCTGGTCGGTGAGCCATGTTGCCTTCTTCGAACTCTGCGCCAGAATTCCACTTAGCTTCGCTCGAATCGATTTTAAACATTGAACCTGACATATCAGTGTGAAAACGTACATCGTCAAATAAGAAAAACTCTGGCTCGGGACCAAAAAACGCAGTGTCACCTATACCTGTAGATTTCAAATATTCTTCTGCTCGGCGTGCCACAGAACGAGGATCGCGATCGTAACCTTGCATAGTCATTGGTTCTAAAATATCGCAACGGATATTAACTTGTGCTTCTTCTGCAAATGGGTCAAGAACGGCAGTATCGCCGTCTGGCATTAAAATCATGTCTGATTCGTTAATGCCTTTCCAGCCAAGAATTGAAGAACCATCAAACATTTTACCTTCTTCGAAAAAGTCTTCGGTTACTTGATGAGTGGGAATAGAAACGTGCTGTTCTTTACCTTTAGTATCAGTAAAGCGTAAATCAACAAATTTAGCTTCGGTTTCTTTAATAAGGTCAAAGGCCTTTTGTGCTGACATGGTGTCCTCCAGATTAAAAGTATAAATGCGTTACTCGGAGTCAACTCACTCCAAATTCTAAAACGTGCCAAAACATTGCGATAATCATGCCACATACCTAAGTGTTTGGAATGCCTTTTGTTTATGTTTTTTTAGCATAGAGTAAACGAAAAAAACATCAACCAACGCACCACGTTAAAGCATTTATGCACCATAACAGTGCCATAGCACTTTAATGCTTCAATTTATCTTTCTAATGTTAACGTAACGTTATCGAAATGCTGTTCCATCTTTTATTTACCGCAAAATGCATTTGAAGTTCGCTAAACGTAGGATAAAACTGTACAATCCGCGCCCAATAAATTTCAGTAAATTTTAGCTGTGTATTTCATTGGCAGATTGGCAAAAAAACCATTCCAAAATGACGAATACTTGGCCCTAACAGAGAAAAGATAATGAGTTCATCAACCACCTCAATCGAAAATTTGAGGAACATAGCCATAATAGCGCACGTTGACCACGGTAAAACCACCCTAGTTGATAAGTTATTACAACAGTCTGGCACCTTAGAAAGCCGCGGCGAAGCCGAAGAGCGTGTGATGGACTCTAACGATATTGAAAAAGAACGTGGTATCACGATTCTTGCCAAAAACACGGCAATAAAGTGGAACGAATATCGAATCAATATAGTAGACACTCCTGGACACGCCGACTTCGGTGGCGAAGTAGAACGTGTAATGTCTATGGCTGATTCAGTACTATTATTAGTTGACGCGCAAGAAGGCCCAATGCCACAAACTCGCTTTGTGACTCAGAAAGCTTTCGCTCAAGGTTTAAAACCCATAGTGGTCATCAATAAAATCGACAAGCCTGGTGCGCGCCCTGATTGGGTTATGGATCAAGTATTTGATTTATTCGATAACTTAGGTGCAACAGATGACCAACTTGATTTTCAAGTAGTATACGCGTCGGCTATTAATGGTTGGGCTACCAACGATTTAGATGCAGAAAGCGATACTATGACACCTTTGTTTGAAACGATCATTGAACACGTTAAGCCACCAGCTGCTGACATTAATGGCACGTTTCAAATGCAAATTTCACAGCTAGATTACAACTCATATGTAGGTGTAATTGGTATTGGCCGAATTACTCGAGGTTCTGTTAAGCCTAACCAGCAAGTCACTATTATTGGCGCTGATGGTAAAACAAGAAATGGCAAAGTAGGCCAAGTTCAAGGTTATTTAGGTCTAGCTCGTCACGAAGTAGACGCAGCAGATGCCGGAGATATCATCGCAATTACGGGGCTAGGTGAACTTAAGATTTCTGATACCATATGTGACCCTAGTACTGTGGAAGCATTGCCAGCATTGTCTGTTGATGAACCAACAGTAACGATGACTTTCCAAGTAAACAATTCACCGTTTGCCGGTAAAGAAGGTAAATACGTGACCTCACGTAATATCCTAGAAAGACTGCAAAATGAGTTAGTGCATAACGTAGCGCTTAAAGTAGAAGAAATGCCTGATCCTGACAAATTCCGTGTATCGGGTCGTGGTGAATTACACTTAGGTATATTGATTGAAAATATGCGTCGTGAAGGTTACGAGTTAGCGGTATCACGTCCAGAAGTAATTTTGAAAGAAGTTGATGGGCAAACTCACGAACCTTTCGAGTCAGTCACTATTGATGTTGAAGAAGAACATCAAGGCTCTGTTATGGAACAAATTGGTACCCGTAAAGGTGAGTTAACCAATATGTCGCCAGATGGCAAAGGCCGTATTCGTATGGACTTCATGATCCCAAGCCGTGGTTTGATTGGTTTCCAAACAGACTTTATGACTATGACTTCAGGTTCTGGTTTGATGTACCACACATTTGATCACTACGGTCCGCACAAAGGCGGCGAAATTGGTCAACGTAAGAGCGGTGTATTGATTGCCAACGCTACAGGTAAAGCTTTGACTAACGCATTGTTTAACCTACAAAGTCGTGGACGTTTATTTATCGGTCACGGTGTTGAAGTATACGAAGGCATGGTAATAGGTATCCACTCTCGTGAAAATGACTTAACTGTAAACGCCCTTAAAGGTAAACAGTTAACTAACGTACGTGCGTCTGGTACCGATGAAGCACAAAGCTTAGTACCTCCTGTTAATATGTCGTTAGAGCAAGCTCTTGAATTCATCGATAACGATGAGTTAGTTGAAGTGACTCCTGAAAGTATACGTATTCGTAAGAAGTTGTTGACTGAGAACTTACGTAAACAAGCAGGTCGTCCTGCTAAGTCTTAAACGCTAAGCGTTTAAGAAGAAATATTTAAAACCGGCGAAAGCCGGTTTTTTTTGGGGTAATCTAATACCAACCCACATTTAAGGAATTAACCAATCAATGTCACAATCCTACCCTTAACAATTATTTACTAATCTCTCAAAACTCAGTAATGTTTATTCGACTAAGCTACTTTGTCGTGTTTTTTAAATGACACCATTGATGCTGGAATACGCACCCAGCAATTTTTCAGATACAAATTAGGATTCTTACCAGAATGAAGCAATTTACTTTTGGACTTAGAGCTAAGACAACCTTGGCTTTGGGCGGGCTATTAGCTATTGCATTGGTCGTTATCAGTTTTACCACTAACTGGCAATCAAGGAATCTTGCTGAAAAAGAAGTACTTGAATTGGAGCAAAGTAAATCGTTTTTGCTTAAACAAGCAATTGAAGTGACCTTAGAAAATCATCATCAAAACTTGCAATCACTGCGTGATATCCCTTCTTTGCAAGCCATTGTAACAAGGTCCATTGAGAATACGCTTACTCCAATAAACGCTGAAAACCTCAAAGAGCCTAGGCAGCGCCTAGCAAGGGTTTTCGAAGCATTTGTGCATAATCACAGTGAATATCAACAATTAAGATTCATCGACAAAGCGGGTAATGAAGTATTACGGGTGCAACGCAGTCCAAATGGCGAGGTAATTAATGTGGCTGCTGATAACCTTCAAAATAAAGCTAATTCTCATTATGTAATAGAAACCCTCAAACTAAAGCATGGTGAAACCTATTATTCAAATGTCAGCCTCAACCGCGAGTACGGTGCGATTCAGTTACCTCATCTTCCTGTATTGAGGATCGCAACGCCTGCTTTTGACAATGAAGGAAAAATAGCTGGGTTATTGGTATTGAATTTATCTACTGAACAACTATTTTCCGGCATATCTTCAGTAAAAAATGGGATTCAAAGGAGAATTGTAGATAACAACGGTTTCTACATCAAACACCCCGACGATACAAAAACCTTTGGGTTTGACCTCGGTGTTGACAACAAGTTAAGTAATGATGAGCCTTTCATGGCGAAAACGATACTTAAACAGGATGCTTTCATTAGATACGATCAAAATGAGAAAGAACTGGAGGGGTTTCAGAAAATATTTTTTTCCCCTCGAGATAACACTAATTATTGGGTATTAACCTTCCATATCCCAGAAGATTTAGTCTTTTCTGAGATCAATGATTCACTTCAAACCATGCTGTTATTCAGTTTATTAATAGGTTTTTTAGCCACTGTTTTTATTATTTGGTTTGTTTCACGAAGAATTTTGAAGCCTGTTGTCACTATGGCCGCAGCGTGCGAACGCTTCAAAGGTGGGGATTTGACAGTACGTCTTGATACGCAGTCTGTTAAAGATGAGATTCTTACTCTGTACGAAGGCATCAATACTTTTGTTGAAAAACAACAAAAGACAACTGACTCCCTGAATCATGAAGTCATGACTCAAACCAAACGTCTATCCGCAGTTATCGATAACATAGTAGATGGCATTATTACCATTAGTGAACAAGGAATAATCGAATCATTTAATCCTGCAGCACGCGACATTTTTGGTTATACCGAAGCTGAAGTTATTGGTAAAAATGTCACCATGTTAATGCCAGAACCCTATCACTCGAAGCAAAATGGCTTTCCAGACAACCGTAATAACGCAACAGACAGCGAATTAGTCAATAAAGGCGACGAATTTATTGGCCAACGAAAAGATGGTTCTACCTTCCCTATGGAATTAGGAGTAAGCGAACTTACTATCGATAACGATAAACATTTTGTAGGGATTACCCGAGACATAACCCAGCGCCAACAAACTAAAACCGCATTGAAAAACGCTAAGATAAATGCAGAACAAGCCAGTCTAGCCAAAAGTGAATTTCTCGCTAATATGAGTCACGAAATCCGTACCCCAATGAATGGTGTAATAGGCATGACCAACCTTTTATTAGACACGCCACTAAATCCTGAGCAGCACAATTTCGCCAAAATAGTCAAAAGTAGTGCCAAATCCTTACTGTCTATCATCAATGACATCCTCGATTTTTCTAAGGTAGAAGCGGGGATGTTAGAAATGGAATCAATTGATTTCGACATGGGTTTATTAATGAATGAATTTGGAACCAGTATTGCAGTCAGAGCACACGACAAGGGATTAGAGTTGATCTGCCCAGCCAACCCTTTGTTCGATCAGTGTTTCCGAGCTGATCCTGGGCGTATTCGGCAAATTCTCAATAATTTGGTGGGCAACGCCATCAAGTTTACTGAACAGGGTGAAGTCGCCGTATACTATCATGTTCAGCAACAGACTGAATCTCGTACTAAGGTGCTCGTTGAGGTAATTGATACGGGTATTGGGCTATCGGAGGAACAGCAAGCTGGACTTTTTGAACGCTTTAGTCAAGCTGACGGCTCTACAACACGCCGTCATGGCGGAACAGGACTCGGACTTGCTATCAGTAAACAATTAGTAGAGTTAATGGGAGGTGAAATTGGCATCAATAGTACCTTAGGAAAAGGCTCGACATTCTGGTTTACACTGGATCTTGAAAATGCTGAAGCATCTGCCACTAGTAATTTTATGGCCAACCTAAGTGAACAAAAAATTTTAGTCGTAGATGATAACTTGACCAACCGTACTCTACTTGGACATTTGTTAACAAACTGGCAAGTTGAATACACGTTAGCAGAAGACGCCAAAGAAGCGCTGACACTTCTTAAAGAGGCGAGTGTTCAGAAGCAACCATTCAGCATTGCTATAATCGACATGCAGATGCCAGAAATGGATGGCGTACAATTAGGCAAAAAAATAAAGAATACCCTTGCCATATCTAATACACATTTAGTCATGCTCACCTCTCAAGGAAAACGTGGAGATACTAAAAAACTAAAAGCCGCGGGGTTTAACGCTTACCTAACCAAACCAGTCGACCAAACCGTTTTATACAATACACTATTGCAAGTAGCGAAAATAACAACGGATGATGCGCCAATATTCAATGAATACAGTTCACGCCAATCGCCACAGTTTAATGCAAGAGTATTAGTAGTAGAAGACAACGTTATAAATCAAGTGGTAGCCCAATCAATGCTTGAGCAACTCGGTATTCAGTCAGACCTTGCAGCTAATGGAGAAGAAGCTTTAAAAGCGCTTGAGAGTTTTCCATTTGACCTCGTACTCATGGACTGCCAAATGCCAGTAATGGACGGGTTTGAGGCCACCCGCCATGTTCGCTCGCCACAATCTAAAGTTCTCGACAGCTCGATTCCGATTATTGCCATGACTGCCAACACTATGGCGGGTGACCGAGAAAAATGTATCGATGCAGGCATGAATGATTTTATCTCAAAGCCAGTAGAGTCATTTAAGTTACAACAAGTCCTCGAACACTGGTTATCAAAAACAATCACTGGCGTTAAGTAATAATAAAATAGTGGTTCACTCTTATTTTGGCGTCTCTTAGACTCCTCTAATGTGAGTGAATTTAAGACTATGCTCAGAAGTTTTTGTCATACTTTGGTTTTCAAAAACTTTTCTATATAAGGCTTAACCAGTATGTCTAAATCGGTCTCAACAACTGGCTTGGAATGCTCTTTTTGTAACGCAATTGAAGCTAACTCAACGAGTAATTGTTTAGCGACTATTTCTCGCACCAGACCTCTGGAATATATACATATCTGTTTACTTGTGACTTTGTATTCAATGGCATGGGTTAACTTGGCTTTTTTGAGTATTTTCGAGCTCAATACAACACTAGATACGTGATTTCCCCACTCCTTTGGCACCAGTTTAAATAACAAACTTAGATCTTTTTTTGACAATGCATGAAAAGGTTCATGACTAAACTTTCCAATGATAACTTTCATATTAGCCCTTTGTTAGTAACGTAGTTGTAGGGTTAACCGCATTATTCTTCCCCTGTTAATAAATAGTAGACGGCTTTTCAGCGACCAAAAAATAACGTTTTTGCTGCTCTTCCCGCGTTTGCCCTGCCTTCACTAAGCGACCCAATTGTGAACAATTTCAGTTAAGGTAAGTATTTTGCTAAGATAGGTACCATCTAATTCTAAGAGCAGGTGAAAAACTTAAGAAACCCAGCACTTTGTACAATCTTTCTTAGATAAACAAGTACAAAGAATTAACTACACGCGACACGCCTCTGGAGGTTCCGACTCATGATTGATTTTTTAGCAACGTTTATTTTTTTCTTTGCGGTCATAGACCCTATCGGTACTGTACCTGTTTTTATCGCTGTCACCCAGAAGTTTGACAACGCAGCTCGTCGTAAAATAGCGTTATACGCAACTTTGACATCGGCGGCTATGCTGATATTTTTTGTCGTCGCGGGGGAACTTATTCTAACTGCAATGGGCATACCTCTTAGTGCCTTTCAAATAGCCGGCGGCATTGTTTTATTCCTATTCGCTCTATCTATGATATTTGGCGAGAGTAAACCTGAATCAGAAGTAAAACTTGCCGAAACTCATAACGATACCGCAGTTTTTCCTTTAGCGGTGCCTTCAATCGCAAGCCCCGGAGCCATGCTTGGAGCGGTTATTCTAACTGAAAATTCTCGCTTTAATATTTTGGAGCAAATGCAAACTGTGAGTATGATGTTATTGGTGTTGGTTATTGTGTATATCTTGATGCTTGCATCAAACTTTATAAACCGCTTGATAGGTAGTAGCGGTGCAAGTGTTGTCAGTAGAGTCATGGGACTTATCCTCGCGGCAGTGGCGACGACCAATACCTTAGCTGGTATCAAATTATATTTTGAGCTCTAATTTCTTTCTATTACCGTTTAAATTAAGGTGTTAACCATTAAAACACAGGTTTCTTTTCGCTTTTTAAATTTAAATAAATTACAAGGGATTACCCTAACCAGAGAAGTCACTGGGGCCACTTACCATGCCAACAACACCAATGGTCGCTTTACTGGATCTGTTGCGTTAACTGATAAGTTAGACAACATTAACGATCTCAATATCTATTTTGTGCGACAACAAGTAGTTTTAGATGATTGCGATATTCTAATAACTGTGACTTCTCAAAATCGCCCCTCGAAGATTGAAGTTCCAATGCTAGTGAATAAACTGCTTAGACATATCGACTGCAAAATAACCGTAGCTTTAACCCCAGAGTAACGTGCAACCTTAATAACCGTATAGCGGCTCTTGGTTATTAAATAAATAGAATTAAAACTGGAAATTTTCATGAGCGTAAACGGCTTATACTTACACTCCTACTCGTTTTACAAATGGTACTGTGATAAATCAAGCAGGCACTAATGAGGGCTCCTGTAAGATTTTTTATTTTTCAAAACTACAGAAATTGACTGAAAACCAAACCCTAGCGTTATTTGGAAGCTATTATCGAGACGATGTACTAGCCAACCCAAAGGGGAGGATCACTACAATATTCGTCACTTCATAAAATCAGGTTGGTCTGGGTTAAAATTTGATGGAGTACCGCTTACTTGATTGTCACTTACCTTCCTATATAAAAAGAAAGAATTACAAATAACAGCACCAACGCAAATGATAATAACTATCATTTGCGTTGGTAAATTGATTGAGTTAGTATCAGCCCAAATATTTATTAGGGAACACACAAACTCATGTCTAAACACAAACACACTCCTTTACAGTTGGGCTCTGCAGCCTTACTTACTACCTTAGCTTTATCGTCAACCAATGCACTGGCAAATGACGAAACGACTCAATGCGAGGAGACAAATTGCTCTCAAGAAGAAATGGAGTTAATCAGGATCCACGGTGTTAGAAACTCTATTTATAAAGTTGATCATTCTGGTGATATTAGACGTCAGGCTGAATTATTTGATATCCCACAGACCATTACGGTATTAACTAAAGACCAAATTGATGAATCAGGTCGAAGCGATTTAAAAGAAATACTATCTTCCCAAGCAGGTGTGACGCTGGGTACTGGCGAAAATGGTAATGCCTTTGGCGACCGTTATATTATTCGTGGCCATGAAGCACGCTCGGATGTTTTTGTTGATGGTTTACGTGACCCTGGCATGTCCACTCGAGAGAGCTTTTCTGCTGAACAAATTGAAATAACCAAAGGCCCTAGCTCCACTTTTGCAGGTAGAGGCTCTTCAGGTGGTGCGGTCAATAGCATCACCAAAAAAGCGTCAACAGCTTACGATTTTGGTCGTGTTGACGCCTCCCTTGGTACCGATGACTACAATAGAGTGGTGGTTGATTACAATAAACCGCTCACCGAAAACTTTGCGGCACGAATCAACTTATTGACCGCGAGTGAAGATGCACCAAACAGAGATGGCATAGAAAGAAGTAGAGACGGCGTGTTGTTATCAGGCTTATATGACAATACTAATGATCTGCGAGTATTCTCTGATTTCTATTATCTTGAAAGCGAAGATACCCCTGATTTAGGCAGTTATTTCAACTCAGCAACACGTAAACCTGTAGAAGATATTCCAGTTTACGCTCAAGAAGAAGATTTTCTTGATTCAGAAATTATGGCCTTTACCGTCAGAACTGAATACGACATCAACGAAAATTTCAAGTTTTACAATGCTACCCGTTACGGTGAAACAGAAAATGGCTATATCTCAACAGGTGCGCGAGGCAACGTCAGAGCCGAAGAAGATACATTGGCTCCCAATGTCGCAAGTATTGGACTAAGTACCCACCAAGGCTGGCAAGAAATCGAATACTTTGCGACACAATTTAATTTTTTGTGGGATGTAACAACCGGTGAAATTACACATGACTTAGTATTGGGTATTGAGTTTACCGATGAGCAAGTGACCAATGGCACATATGATATTACTTACAACAATCCCACTAATTGCACTACAGCAGGAAGAGGTGGAGTGAGTGGTAGTTATTGTCTATTAGATGAAAACTCTGAAGTTTATGCTAACCCATCTAAAATCATTGGCCGCACGTTTGAACAGGGAAATTCGGATTCGCTGTTTGACGCCTCGACTATTTCTGCATATGTAATGGATACCGCAAAAATAAGTGAAAAGTGGCAGGTTTTCTTTGGCCTCCGCATAGACAGCATCGACTATAGCAATGACGTAGTGAGCCGAGGTAACCCCATAGACTACGCCTATAAAGATGATTTCTACAATGGACATTTGGGCTTAGTTTATAGTGTCGCAGAGCACGGTAATATTTATGCGACTTACGCCACGGCCACTAATATCAACGGCGGTGAATCTGATGTAGGTGCAAGTTGTGGTTATGGCGGTTTATGTGGCGATCCTGATCAGGCCTCAGTAGCGGATCCTGAATTGGTAGAAAACATTGAACTTGGCACAAAGTGGGAGTTTTTAGACGAACGCTTGTTTTTAGCTGCTACTTGGTTCCAAATGACCAAGTCTGATGTCATGGAAAGTGTTGGTGATGACTATTCTACCTTGGGTACACTAAACACAGGTAAGAACCGTGTAGATGGTATTGAATTCGCTCTTAATGGCAATGTAACAGAAACATTAAGTGTACAAATCAGTGCCTCAACTATGGAATCTGAAGTATTAGAATCCTATACAGCAGAAAATGTTGGCTTAGCCTTAAGTAACTTTGCCGAAGACAGCTTTTATTTGCAGCTTCGCTATCAACCTACAGAAAAATTCGCCTTTGGTGGTGATTTTACTTACAAAAGTGAAATGTTCGGTGGTCAACCAGATTCGGCCGCAGGTTATAACACTGACCTAGGCGATTACAGCATAGTTGTACCTAGTTACAACGTGGTCAACCTATTTGCTAACTACAATGCCACTGAAAATATGACCTTAAGACTGAATCTCGGTAACATAGCCGATAAGGAATATTGGACGGCAGCCTATCGTTCAGGTGCGTTTATGTATTTAGGTGACGGTCGCACAGTTCGCGCCACCCTCACTTACGAGTTTTAATTAGTCAGTAAGGAATGAACCATGGTCATTATTAAGCAGTTGTTATCCGAAGCACAAGTTACCAGTTTCAGAGATAGCCTTAATCTTGCGCCATGGCTTGATGGTAAGGAAACGGCCATGGGAATGGCCGCTTCTGTTAAGCAAAATGTACAAGCCAATCCAGAAGATCCAAAAATAAAACAATTAACCAATCAATTGTTAGGTATTTTTGGCGCCAATCCCAAATTGGTGTCAGCGGCGTTACCCCACAGAATATTCCCCCCCGCTTTTAACCGTTATACGGCAGGTGAAGCCTACGGTTTTCATGTGGATGCTGCCATTATGCGCATGCCAAATAGCCAAGATGTTTTACGTTCAGATATGTCGATGACCACATTTTTATGTGATCCTGATACTTACCAAGGTGGCGAATTAATTATCCAGACCGAATTTGGAGAACAACGATTTAAAGGTCAGGCGGGTGATGCAGTATTGTACCCATCTAGTAGCTTACATAAAGTCACAGCCGTAACCAAAGGACAACGATTAGCGGCCATCACCTGGATGCAAAGTTTAGTACCAAACAGTGCCATGCGCGAGACCTTATACCAACTAGATCAAAGCATTCAAACACTTCTGCAGAACCCTCACATTGACCGCGAGGAATTGGACCGACTGCACCACATTTATCATAATTTAATCCGCCAAAACACGCAGGTCTAGATCTAGAATAACCAAGAGATAGTGATGCTGTTGCTTCACCCCAACAATTAAAAGTCGATCTGTTAAAAGCTAACGGCGTTAAAGGACTTCCACCGCCGGATTAAATTGGGAACTCACAAGACTGAGTCAACTTAAACGCCAAAAAGTCTAACTAACTCTGCACGCAATTGCGCCCCATACGTTTGCCTTTATACATGGCATTGTCTGCTCTTTTAAACAAAATTTCAAAAGTCTCGTTGTGTTGAAATTGTGCCACACCCGCTGTAATGGTAACTGGTACTTCGGCCGCTAGGCTATCAGAAAGTTGTTCTTCAATTGCTATACGCAGCTTTTCTGCAATAGCGAGCGCGCCGTTTTTTTCAGTGTCTGGAAGCAATACTAAAAACTCTTCCCCTCCCCACCTTGCTATCTTATCTTGCTCTCTAATCAATTCTTTGGTTATGGTAACGGCAGACTTTAGTATTTTATCGCCATTATTATGCCCAAAGGAATCATTGATATTCTTAAAATTATCAAAGTCGAATAGCACAATACTGCTTGGCTCATTTGAACGGCGCAATCGTTCAAAACAAGATTGTAAATACTTCTGCAAACCAAGACGATTCAGAGAGCCAGTTAGTTGATCAATCTCAGCTAATGTCTGTAATTCTCTATTAGCCTTCTCTAATTCGCGAGTACGTTGTTCAACTTTTGTTTCCAATTCAGCACCCAATTGCTGCAATTCGATGTTTCGCTGCTGCAGTTGCCCAGACAATGCTTCATTGCGACTGCGTACTTCATTAAAATGGTTATTAATGACATAGCCCTGACATAAGATAAATCCGACTATGCCTAAACTAAAAAAGCGTCCAGTTGCCAATAAATCCATCGCAAAAAGAATATCGTTAATGGCAAAAAAGCCGAGAATAAAACACCCCAGCAACATCATTTTTGCGGCAGGTAATTTTTTGAAGCTGGCAATGCATAAACAAACTAACAAATATGTTGTGACCACAAGACAATAGGCTTGATAACTCAATAACGAATAACCGATAGTTTGTGTTGGACTGACCAATACAAATACTGAAAAAAAGGCGGATATCCCATAACAGACTCTAGTGACATTTTTCCTAAAAATTTGCGGAAAACACAACTGCATAAAATACAAAATGGTTGGAACACCTAGATAAAAAGTTAGATAATTCATTTTTACAGTTGCGATAAAATTAACGTCTAAAAACTGTAAAACAAACAGCATATGTTCGTTAGTAAATTCTCGAAACAATAGCAACATACATAAGCAGGCGAACACCAACGGCATTTTCTCAGTCGGTCGCAGGTAAAACTGAATCAAATAAAAAGCCGCTGTGATGGTTAGCACCCCTAGAATAAACATACTAAGAGCAACTAGATCACGCTGAGTGGCAAACATATCATTGGCATTGCCAATTACAATCGGTGTCCACAATCCGCCCCATGCAGTGTGATAACTCGACACTTGAATGGTTAACGTAAAGCTACTTTTATCGTTAGGCAATAAGATGATTTCGCTGTTATATCCAGGTTTCGCGGTAGATTTCAGGTCCGAAACTACGCCGCCTTGAGCCATAAGATTATCATCAATATATAATCGATATGCGGACTCTATTTGCGGAATCTTCATGGCGAAGTCACGTTTTTCTTTTGGTAAATGGATAGTTAAATAATAGGTACCGTATCCATTCAAGTGATTGCTGTGTTGCCCTTCAAACTTCCAACCACTCACCCCTTGAATAACATTCGCTTGCTGGCGCAAGCCTTGAGCTTCATGAGGTAACACTAATTGGCTTTCAAAAAACAACCAACCATCGGTTAATGCCACCTTACTGTTTAATTCAAAGTCAGATATTTGTAAAAATAACTCCCCCTTTTCGGCCGTTTTTTTTGATGGACTTAGTGCATGCCCAAAATGCACGATTAGCGGAGCAAATATCCCTATACAAGCCAAGAATATCAAAATGGACGAGAAGCGAGACACCCAGGTAATCCGATTATTTTTAACAATAGACATGAAACGCTGGCAATCCTTTTTAACTAGCGGAATGAAAATTCGTTTAGATACACAACCAATCTAGCTATCCAATAAACTCACTATATGCCAATTTCGCATGAGAAAATACGCTGAAGAACAACAAAGACCGTTTTATCGGTCTGAAAATACTGTTCTACTTTACCAATATATTCACAAGCCTTATAAATCCATGCGAATGATTAATTTTATTAGAAATCTACGTCAAACAGATAACCACTACAAAATCTAATTTCCGCTATTTCTTATCGTCTATCCAACGACTTAAAAGAGCTGCAATTCTTTTATTGTCATGTTCGGCGTAAGTAAGTAACAAATTTGCCATACCCTTTTTAGCTTTCACTTTGGGTTGCTGGCGGGCAAACAACTTGGTTAAAGGTGATTGATACACGCCTGACTTACCAGATTGGGTGTTGTTTACCACCTGACTTTTACACCTTAGGTTCGGCTTTTCTATCTTTAGCAAACAATAACATAAAGACCCCTAGCATGATTGCCATATCAGCTACGTTAAAGATCCCAGTTCTTACAGATCCAATTCCAATATTTAAAAAATCAATCACTGCGCCATTATTAAGCGCCCTGTCATAAAAATTACTAATACCACCTGAAAAAATAAGAATTAACGAAGATAAACCAAATACGGTATGGGTGCTTGTTCTTAAAATATAAACCAACAAAGCCGCAAGAATCAAACCTACTGCACACACAAATATCCAAAACTTGGCAGTGTCTGACATCCCACTTCCCATCCCTAAAAAAGCACCGGTATTTTCGATATACCCAATACGCAACAAGTCTCCCCAATAACTGGTCATTTCAAATTTGGGTAAATACTCAGAGGCATACCACTTAGTGCCTTGATCAATTCCTATGCTGATCAAACAAATAACCAATATCAATTGTACGCGTTTTAAATTACTCATTTATTTTTAGTTGCCTTTTATAATGTGAAGCTATTATTAATAGCGATGTAATTATTTCATGTCCCCTGATAACAGTCTATCTAGTGTGACTAATTCATTATTTACCCCAAAAGGTTTACCGATGAATGATTGTCTGAGACACTCTACTCAATCAAAAAAGTCTAATTATGAAAAAACACTTTCAAAATCTGCTGCATCAAATTACAACAATACCCTTAGTGATCCGCTATGGAACACTGTTAGCTTTTGCCCTGGCATGCTTCAAAACACTCGAGTACCAAGTGTTTTCCTTCCGACTTAATCAACAATTATATATTGGTATTATTGCCTGCTTTTTTTTGTTTTTAGGGGTGGCGACGACTTGTTTATGGTGGCGTTTAAACCTTAGGGTCAGAAAAGCGGCACCTCATATATTGACAATCAAAGAACTGACATTGCTCCGAGGCTTAGCACAGGGCTTAACCAATCAACAATTAGCGGATGCTTCCTTTCTTTCAGTAAATACTATCAAAACCCACCTAAAATCAGTTTACCGCAAATTATTGGTGAAAAGTCGTAGCGAGGCCGTTGCCAAAGCAAAAGAATTAAAACTCATTGAGTCTTAATTAGGACACCGAAAACATTAAGCAAGTGTTAACTAGGTGTTAACTAAAAATAATTATTTATCTTTTTTCGTTCTAACGACTGCCTTATCTGTGCGTCATGCTTCTGTAATATATGTAGTTTTTACAATTTGGAGCATAAAAAATTGAAGAAGATCGAAGCCATAATTAAGCCCTTTAAACTTGAAGATGTACGAGAAGCCTTAACCGAAGCCGGGATATTAGGTTTAACTGTCACCGAAGTTAAAGGCTATGGTCGCCAAAAGGGGCATACCGAAACCTATCGTGGGGCTGAGTACAAAGTAGACTTTTTACCTAAAATGAAACTTGAAATAGTAGTAGTTGATGATCAGGTTGAACGGTGTATTGAAGTGATAACCGCTAAGGCTAATACCGGCAAAATTGGTGACGGAAAAATATTTGTCTTTAACGTTGAGCGCGCTATTCGTATTCGCACCTCAGAAGAAGGTGAAGACGCTATTTAACGGACTTAGTTCTAGCTTTATTCACAAAGTATTTCCTAAAAAACTTATTCTAATTATAAATTGAGAGCCCACATGCAAGATATTAATAGTGCCGTTGAAACACTGGTACATAGTTCTAATACATACTTCTTACTTATAGGTGCAATCATGGTTTTTGCCATGCACGCTGGTTTTGCATTTTTAGAAGTGGGTACAGTCCGACACAAAAATCAGGTTAATGCCTTAGTTAAAATTATTACAGACTTTGCAGTTTCATGTATTGCCTACTTTTTCATAGGGTATTGGATAGCTTACGACGTAACCTTTTTTAACAATGCCCAAACGCTTGCATCCAATAACGGCTATGACTTAGTAAAATTCTTTTTCCTAATGACCTTTGCCGCAGCTATACCTGCAATTATTTCCGGTGGCATTGCCGAAAGAGCAAGGTTTTACCCGTTTTTAATAGCCTCGGCACTCATTGTTTCAGTAGTGTATCCGTTTTTTGAAGGATTAATTTGGAATGGCAACCACGGTTTTCAAGCTTGGTTACAACAAACCACAGGAGCGAGCTTCCATGATTTTGCTGGCTCGGTTGTGGTTCATGGAATGGGAGGCTGGTTAGCGTTAGTAGGTGTTTACTTTCTAGGTTTACGAAGAGGCAGGGAAAAAGACAACAGACTGATTGCCTTTGCCCCATCAAATATTCCATTTCTTGCTTTAGGTACATGGATATTATGTATTGGTTGGTTTGGCTTTAACGTTATGTCAGCGCAAAGCATGGACGGCATCAGTGGGTTAGTCGCCATGAACTCTTTAATGGCGATGGTCGGAGGGATTTTAGCGGCCTTATGGTTTGGTAAAAATGACCCGGGCTTTATTCACAATGGTCCCTTAGCTGGTTTGGTGGCCGTTTGTGCGGGTTCTGACGTGATGCATCCGATTGGATCTTTATTTGTAGGCTTAATTGCAGGTTGGATTTTCGTCAAACTGTTTACCATTATGCAGCAAACCAAAAAAATTGATGATGTATTAGGTGTATGGCCTTTGCATGGCGTTTGTGGTGCCTGGGGCGGTATTGCTGCCGGTATATTCGGTCTCGAGTCATTAGGTGGACTGGGCGGGGTCTCTTTTACAGCACAATTAATTGGCACGATTGCAGGTATAGTTATCGCGTTACTAGGAGGCTTGGTTGTATATGGACTTGTTAATAAAGTCACTACCATACGATTATCAGAAGAAGAAGAGTTTAAAGGAGCCGACTTGAGCATACATAACATAGGTTCAATCAATCACGACTAACTTTAAATGTTTCAGAAGACTTCAAGGACGAAGTCTTGTAGTAGTTTAATCTCGATATAAATTACTCGTTTTATCACACTCACCCGATTTTCACCCTCTCAAAAACTTTATTTTCCACAGAAATAACATACAGTTAGACTTTCTAATCACAACACAGGCTGCACCCATGAGTTCTATTATTCGCTTTGGATTTTTATATGGGTTAGCACTGGTTATCAGTTTTTACCTGTCACATGTATTGTTAGGAACCAGTCCAGATAATTTCACAAAAGGTGAAATTGTTGGCTATAGCGTGATGCTCATCAGTTCGTTGGCTGTGGTTATGGGGATCAAAGAATTCAAAGGAAACACCGCGCCGACTCCATTAAGTTTTCTAGCTGGCTTTAATGTGGGTCTAGGGATCAGTCTTATCGCTGCCAGTATTTTTGCAGCATATAACTGGGTATATTTAGAATTTATCAATCCAGAGTTTACTGCTACCTATATACAATATTCAGAACAACAAATTCGCAGCAGTGGCCTTGATCCCCTCAGCATGGAACAACAGCTCGAAGAATTAGCTCATTACGGCGAATTAATGAGTAGCCATCTTACTCAATCAGCAGTGATGTTTGCCACAGTGTTTATTATTGGACTATTGTTTTCTGTAGTAAGTGCAATTGCATTTCGTACATCTGAGAAACCAGCGACAACCCATACGTAAGGAGGCTCCAATGGAGTTAGGTCAGTTTTCAGTTAGCCTTAGTGTTAAAGATATCAAAAAATCAAAAAAATTTTATGAAACCTTAGGGTTTAAGGCCCACCCACAATGTGGCTCTATCGAAGATAAATGGTTGATTCTACAAAAAGACACCACAGTAATTGGAATATTTGAAGGAATGTTCGAGTCCAACATCCTCACCTTTAACCCCACAAATGTAAGGGCAATTGAAAAACATTTGTTAGACAATGACATTACTATTGATACCCCAACACAAGGGGAATCTGGACCGACCCATTGTGTATTGAAAGATCCAGATGGAAACGCCATTATGTTTGACCAGTTTTAGTGAGGTCTCGAAGTTATGTCTACAGAATTTGTTTGTTGGAAATGTACAAAACCATTAGGCAAGGTCATCCTGCCAATGTCACGACGAGAAGAATGTGACAACTGTAAAGCAGATCAACATGTTTGTAAGATGTGTGTTTATTTTGTTAATCAGCGCTGCCAGGAAGAACGAGCCGAACATATTAGTGATACGGAAAAAGCTAATTTTTGCGACTACTTCAAACCAAGCAACAAAACGAAAATAGGCGTCGACAAACAAAAAGCAGCTCAAGCTAAGGCTAACTTAGCGGCCTTGTTTGGCGATGACCTTATAGAAGCCAAACAGCAAGATGAATCCTTATCGCCATCTGAATTGGCAGATAAAAAATTGCGTGACATGTTAAATGGTTTATAGCGCGTTACGGGCTAACTACGTATTTGATTTCTTCCGTTCTGTTTAGCTTGATACAATGCATCATCGGCCCGTTTAAACAATGTTTCAAAGGTATCATTCTTCTGGACCTCAGCGATCCCACCGCTTATCGATACTTTCACGCCAACGGGCTGGCCTATTGGGTGAGCAAAAATTGCATCTTTAAGTTTATTAGCGATTGCAAATGCACCTTGTAGATCTGTGTTAGGTAGTAAAACCAAAAACTCCTCACCTCCCCAGCGTGCTAGTTTATCTTGCTCTCTAATGCCGGCCTTAATCAGATCAGCTCCGGTAATCAATACAATATCGCCCACATCATGACCGTAACTGTCGTTAATTTCTTTAAAATGATCGTAATCTACCAGCAGGATGCAAAAACACTCTTGAGAACGACGATAGCGCTCAAACGCCGCCTGAATGTATTGTTGTAAACCATGTCGATTGTACGTATTTGTAAGGGGGTCGTTATTAGCCAAAGCCTTAAGCTCTTTATTGGCTAATTTAAGTTGTCGGGTTCGCTGTTCAACTTTAGTCTCTAGAAGTTCACTCATTAGCATTAAATCAGCATTTCGCTCTTTAAGCTTATCTGTCAGAGTTTCATTGTTACTAGTCAATTGATTAACGCGATTATTTGTCACGAAACTCTGCGACATAATAAAACCAATAATTCCAAGACTAAAAAATCTGCCAGTTGTAATCACACCAACAGCATTTAAAATATCATTGAGAGCAAAGGAAAACGCGATTAACGAGCCAATTAATAAGACGCCTGCGCCCCGCTGTTTATGACGATTTGCAACCCAAATGCGTTGCAAGATGTAAAGCATCACGAACACCGCGACTACTTCGTAGATAACTAAAGGTACGCCAAAGTAACGGGTAGGGAAAAATAAGATATAGGCTGAAAACAGCATACTCAGCAAATAGATAAATCGGCAAAACTGGTAGTGGAACTGTTGACTGTAACTCAGATGGAAAAAATACAGGGCGATTGGAATGCCTGCATAAAAACTTAAAAAATTTAACTTCGTTATCAAAACAAAGCCACCAGCGAGTGATGACAATGCAAAACTCATATGCTCAACTGTAAATTCCCTAAGAAAAAGCAGTAAACATAAACAGGTGTACACCAGAGGAATGTTGTCTGTTGGGCGCACAAAAAATTGAATCAAAGAATGGATCGCCGTAATTAACAAGGCTCCCATAATAAAAAGGCTAAGTGCCACTTTGTCTCGTTGTAAGGTATGTAATGCATCAGCATCTCCCAATACAATTGGTGCCCATAGTCCCCCCCAACTAGAATGATAATTTGAGACTTGAATCGTTATCGAAAATTCTTTGAGTCCTTCAGGGATCCTAACGATGGCAGTGTTATAACCAGGTGTTCCCGATTGTTCGGTATCTGACGCCACGCCCCCTGATGCCATAAGATGCTCGTCTATATATAAACTATAAGCACTTTCAATTTGCGGTATTTGTAGCGCCAAATTGCTCGCTCCGAACTCTAGCGCAACGTCTAAATGATAGGTTGCAAATCCAATAGTACCGTAGTGTTGATTGTAGTTTGAGGATTGCCAGCCGCCGTGTCCTTGGATAAAAGTCGACTTACCCTGCGACTTTTGTATTTGTTCAGGCTCAAGTAGTTGCTTCCAATAAAATAACCACTGCCCATCTAATGCGAGAGTTTTTCTTTGCAAAAAATCAGCTGACTCAATTGTGGCATGGCCATTGATTGCCGTTTTGGTCGCGGGCTTCAAAGCCACACCAAAGTGATAAATCAGTGGCAAGAATAACAACATAGTCACACTGAACAAGGCGATCGATAGGGTTTTTGACCAAATAGCCATGTGAAATTTTTCTAGGGCAGCCATATCTTCCTTAACTTAAGCTGTATGAACAGAACGCAAACTTATTGTGACTTGAACATATTAACAATTTCTGGGTTCAAATTAGCCTTATTTCTGAGTTATTTTTTATACTTGGTATTTAAATCTATACCCTTTTCGTAATGGGCATTCATGTTTTTATCCGAGCTTCTAAAATAGTAACACCACTTCATATATTGGTTCTTAAGCGCCTGACTCAAGATCCCATTGGTTTGAAAACGAATAGCAGAGGTTCGACTGATGTAGGGTAGCCTAACAGGCTTCGCTTTGCGCTTAAGTTTCAAACAAATTTCGGTATCTTCAAAAATATCGATGTCTGGAATCAGTCCTACATCAAGCAACAACTGTTTCTGGGCAAATAAACAATGGTCCAAATAAAATATCTCACGCCAATCACCACGAATTCGATTCGAATACCAAGAAGTAAAAGTTAATAGCGGATGTTGAATGTCGAACTGGTGAGTAAACGCCCCCCATTGTATCCTTGTTGCTGAATTTACTAAGGCTTCAATGGCCTCAACTTCCAGTAAGCTACGTGGATGATGTAACATTACCATGTCAAACTTAGCTTGCTTAATCCCCATATTAAGACGCCCAGCCCGCGAGCCAATATCTGTTTTAATTAGGCGAGTATTAAAGTGCTGAATTAAGGAAACAGTATTATCGTGACTACCGCCGTCAACACAAATTATCTCAATGTTTGTTAACCCCTGGTACGCGCTAAGAATTTTAGCCAAGTAACCAGTTTTAGATTCATTTAACGTAGGAATGACAATACTAAGCAAGGTAAGTAGCTCTTCTGAATTTTCACCTGATCAATTCGAAACAAACTAATAGGTACAATAACAAAGGTTAAAATAACAAATAAATAAAGCACTAGACTAGCTTATGGTCTCTGTACTCCATAAACAAATTCTTTTATGCTAAACATTAAAATTTAATTTAGAAACTTTGTTTGCAATATTAAGGAATAATAATTTATGAAAAAGTTAATTGGTGTATGTGCGGTAGCATTATTTTTAAGTGGTTGTGCGCCAGAAATCGGTAGTGAAGAATGGTGCGCTGACATGAAAGAAAAGCCGAAAGCAGATTGGACAGCAACTGAAGGCAAAGACTTTGCCAAGCATTGCATCTTTTAGGTTGTTACAACACTAAAATCGAAGTTATGAGGTATAGGATAAAATATACCTCATAACTCTCCCTCCCCTATATAGAAAACGTATCCCTAGTATGAGAAAGTCGCTACGAACCAAAATCATCGATGTGTGCGATAAAAAAGTTGCCGCTAAAGGGCCTTCTGTGGGTTTATCTTTCTACGCATTTTTCGCCAACAAAAACGATGATCCTGAATTATTAATGGAGGCCGCCACATGGTGGATTGCCACCCACCAATTAGATCATTTTGAAAAAGCCATAAAAATTAAAGATATGGTCTTAAAACAAAGTTAAAAATTTCCCTAACCCGTAATTTATTAAAGTTTAAAATGTTTCAAACATTGACTGCACCACTCCCCTAAACCAACTTAAAGCCTCATCATCTTGGGTATTTTTATGCCAGTAAAGATGGGTTTCAATGTTGGTGAGACGCACAGGTATAGCCACTTCAGTTAAATCATTGGGTCTTTTTGAATCTGCTAGCAACTCCTTGCTCAACATATAGGGTACGGTTAATAAAAGATCAGATTCTTTCAACATTGCTTTTGCAGCATAGTAATTTTGACAGCGAATACTGATATCTCTTGAAAGCCCCTGCTGTTGAAACAAAAAATCTTCTGCCGCATCACCACTTGGACGATTAGATACGCCAATATGTTTGGCAGTAAAATAACTATTTTCAGTTAAGTTATTTTCTAAAGGGTGTCCTTTACGCATTAACACACAAAACTCTCCATCGATAAGCTTGGTATGTAATACCGGAGGTTTAATTGGCAACGCTACATCAAATGCCATATCAATATGCCCTGCTCCTAGCTCTCTGGTTAAATTTTCCCTATCGACTTTGACACTAGAAAACGTTGCTTTAGGTGCTAACTCAGCCAATTTTTTAGCTAACCTCGGTAAAATGGAGGGTTCGAGCGCGTAATGGATCCCCAAACGAAAATGATGTTGACTGTTGAAGGGCTGAAACTCCCCCCAATGCTGAAGTATTTGTCGTAACCGCGTTAGATTATCAATTATCTGCGGCGCCATGCGCTGACAAGCTGGCGTAGGTAACATACGATTATTGCTGCGCTGAAAAAGTGGATCACCTAAATACTCTCGCAATCTCTTTAACGCATGACTCACCGCCGAGGGAGTAATATGTAATACATCAGCTGCCCGCGACATATTTTGCTCATGATAAATACTCTCAAACACCTTAAGTAAATTAAGGTCAAGATGTTGAATTTTTGATACGTCTGCCATTTTCAACCCAATGAATTAAATTCATATTAACCATATAGTATTTTTCATTTCATTCAATCAAATAAAGAGACTATGCTAGCGTTAAGTTTCATTTCCCCCTACTTTGGAGTCACTATTATGGATTTTAACCACAGCGAAAAAACACAAGGTTATATCGAACGTGTCAGAGCCTTTATGGATGAACACGTTTATCCAGTTGAAGAACAAATTTATTCGGAAACGCTTGAACTCAATCCCGACGGTAATTGGAAAAATTGGCAAGCCCATCCGTTAATTGAACCGCTAAAGAAAAAAGCCCAAGAAGCCGGACTTTGGAATCTGTTTTTACCTGATGCCAAGTTAGGCAAAGGTTTAACAACCTTGGAATATGCACCTCTAGCAGAAGAGATGGGCCGTGTATTATTTGCTTCTGAAATTTTTAATTGTAATGCCCCTGATACTGGCAATATGGAAGTGCTCTATCACTTTGGTAACGAATACCAACAAGAAAAGTGGCTCAAACCTTTGTTAGCTGGTGAAATACGTTCAGTATTTGGAATGACCGAGCCTGACGTGGCCTCATCTGACGCTACGAATATGCAAGCGACAGTTGAATTAGATGGTGACGAATTGGTGCTTAACGGCAAAAAATGGTGGTCAACAGGTTTAGGACACCCTAACGCCAAAATCGCGATTTTTATGGCCCTATCTAATCCTGAAAATGATAAACACAGCCAGCACAGCATGGTTGTTGTGCCTCTTGATACGCCAGGGATTGAAATTAAACGCATGTTACAAGCGTTCGGTGACTACGATGCACCGTCTGGCCATGGCGAAATGCATTTCACTAATGTACGGGTGCCTAAAGAAAACTTATTAGTTGGCATGGGTAAAGGGTTTGCCATTGCACAAGGTCGCTTAGGTCCAGGTCGTATACATCATTGTATGCGTTCAATCGGTGGTGCTGAAAAAGCATTAGAATTGGCTATGCAGCGAGGCATGTCGCGTACTGCTTTTGGCAAACCGCTAATGATGTTAGGTGGTAACCGTGAACGTGTTGCAGAAGCGCGAATCGCAATTGAGCAAGCTCGTTTATTAACCTTACAAGCCGCTTGGAAAATTGACAACGTAGGCGTTAAAAATGCCATGGTGGACATATCTGCCATTAAAGTTGCAGTGCCAAAAATGTTAGAAGAAGTGGTTGATATGGCGATCCAGATTCATGGTGGTGCCGGTATGTGTGATGACTTCCCGCTTGCTCGATTTGCAGCTGGCGCCCGTGCCCTGCGTCTAGCCGATGGACCTGATGAAGTGCATAAAGGCATGGTTGCTCGTCTAGAGCTGAAGAAGTACCAATGATGCAAACAGTACTGATAACCGGTGGCGCTTCAGGTTTAGGTGAAGCGCTGGCATTACATTATGCCAAACAGAATTTTGAAGTCTGTGTCGCTGACCTCAACCATGAGCGTGGCAATAAGGTAGTAGAAGCCATCAATAATGCACAAGGAAAAGCATTCTTTTTGCGTTGTGACATCACTAACGACTCTGACATCGAATCGCTAAAACAACAACTTCAAACTTGTTGGAATAAAATTGATGTTTTGGTAAATAACGCCGGCGTGGCAACTGGCGGTGCTTTAGAGTTTGAAGACATTGAGCAGTGGGAATGGGTAATCAATATTAACGTATTGGGTATGGTACGAATGTGCCGTGCCTTTGTGCCTATGATGAAGCAGCAAGGCGCGGGGAAAATCGTGAATATCGCATCACAAGCGGGGATCACACCTGCGCCACTGATGGGTAGTTACAATGCCAGTAAAGCCGCGGTGGTCAGCTTTTCAGAAACCATGCATTTAGAACTCACACACGACAATATCCATGTCAGTGTGGCTTGCCCCGGTTTCTTTTCAACTAACCTTGATGAATCACTGCGCAGCAAGCAGCCTGGGGTGGCAAAACTTGTGAGTAAAATGCTCCACAGTTCATCAGATATTACTGCTGCGCAGGTTGCTGAAGCCATTTATCAAGACAGTGAAAACCTTAAGTTCATGACCATTACTCATAAAGATGGTCGCGCGGCCTATCGTTTAAAACGCTGGTTAACACCAATGCGTTATTTGGCAATGATGAAAAGGCAGTTAAGAAACTTTAGGCCTAGACCCGATGCCTGATCTTAAGTCCAGCCCAGCGAATCAACAGGTGATAGATACTGCCGGTGAAGTGAGAAAAGGAGAAGAACTTAACTTAACCAAGTTAATCCCTTGGCTTGAAAGCAATATTCCAAACCTTAAAGGCCAGCCAAAAGTCACCCAGTATTCCGGAGGTGCATCTAACTGGACATACTGTTTAAGTTATACACACCAAAATGCAACTAGCCGCGAAGTTATTTTGCGCCGCGCGCCTGCAGGGACGAAAGCCAAAGGTGCCCACGATATGGGCCGCGAATATCGCTTACAAGCCGCCCTAAAACCCGTGTATTGCTATGTGCCAGAAATGTTGGGCCATTGCGAAGACGAGTCTGTATTAGGCGCCGAGTTTTACGTCATGGAAAAACTCAACGGATTAATACCAAGGAAAAACCTGCCAAAAGGTGTCACATTAAAACCAGACACCACAAAGCAACTATGTTTAAACGCGTTAGATAGCCTAATCGAGTTACATCAAGTCGACTACCAAGCCGCAGGACTGAGCCATTTGGCCAAAGGTAATGGTTACACCCAACGTCAAATTGAAGGTTGGAGTGCGCGTTATACTAAAGCCAAAACATGGAACGTTCCCAGCGGTAAATATGTCATGAATTGGCTTAGAAACAATATGCCTAGCCATGAACATATTTGTTTGACTCATAACGACTTCAGATTTGATAATTTAGTATTAGATGAGAAAGACCCAACCAAAATTTTGGGTGTATTAGATTGGGAACTTGCCACACTGGGCGATCCGTTAATGGACTTAGGCAATAGTTTGGCCTATTGGGTACAAGCTGATGACGATACGCTCGCAAAATCAACACGGCGTCAACCGACTCATTTACCGGGTATGCTGAGCCGCAAAGAAGTCATTGACTATTACCTCAAGAAAACCGGATTTAAAGTAGAAAATTTTGCTTTCTATGAGGTCTATGGTTTATTCAGGTTAGCGGCAATTGCACAGCAGATTTATTATCGTTATCACCACAAGCAAACCGATAATCCAGCCTTTAAAAACATCTGGTTCTTCGTACACTATTTGTTGTGGCAATGTCGTAAAGCCATCAAAGGTAAACGTTAAAGGAATCTAAAAATGACCGCGATTTATCTCATTAGGCATGGCCAAGCGTCTTTTGGCAAGGCTGAGTATGATTGTTTATCTGAACTTGGCGAACAACAAGCCATCCACCTTGGGAATAGCTTTAAAGCCAGAATAGCAAGCTTTGATAGAGTAGTTCGTGGCAGCATGCAGCGCCATCAACAAACTGCAACCGGCTGCCTAACAGCATTAGGGCAAGCCGATATTGCACAGCAACAGGATGCAAATTGGAACGAATATGACCATCAAGACATACTCGCACAATTTGATCCCGAGTTGGCCACGGCTGCCGGGGTCAAAAATTACGTCAGTCGCCAAGACAATCCTCATAAAGCCTTGCAGCAAGTCATTGCTCAGGCTTTTGAACGCTGGATTGGCAGCAAGCATAATGGTGATTATAGTGAGCCATGGCCTGACTATCAGGCAAGAATACAATCGGCTTTGGCTAACCTTGTGAATAACCTAAAAGATGAAAAAAATGTGGCGGTATTCACTTCTGGTGGCCCAATAGCATTATTATCTCAGGATCTTTTGGGCGTACCCGCAAACAATCTAATGACCTTAAACTGGACCTTAGTGAACTGCGGTATTACCAAACTCATTAACACCAAAAAAGCAGTGATTTTGTCCACACTCAACGAACACAGTGCATTTGAGGGCAGCAACAAAGGCCTTCTTACGTATAAGTAAACTCCAATAAGGTGCATGGGAACAAATAATAAAATTGACAACATAAGCTATTAGCTAAGTAAGGCTACTAGCAGTTAACAACACCCCGCTCTTGTATTCCCAAGGGGTAATTAATCAGACAATAATAAGAGAACACTATGATCAGACAAAATATCTTAATTACTGGGGCGAGTTCAGGGTTAGGCAAAGGCATGGCTATTGAATTTGCCAAATTAGGTCGCAACTTAGCGCTATGTGCTAGAAGAATGGACAATCTAGAGTCACTTAAACAGGAACTATTAGAAATTAACCCTGATATTAAAGTGTTTATTCGCTCCCTTGATGTAAACAATCATGACCAAGTGTTTGAAGTAGTTAAAGCCTTTGCGGAAGATTTAGGTAGTTTGGACCGTGTCATTGTTAATGCTGGAATGGGTAAAGGGGCGTCGATTGGCACGGGATATTTTCATGCTAACAAACAAACTGCAGTCACTAATTTTGTCTCGGCGATAGCACAATGTGAAGTAGCCATGGAAATATTCCGCAACCAAAACGCCGGCCATTTGGTGACCATATCTTCTGTGAGTGCGATACGCGGCGCACAAAGAGCAATGACAGTATACGCTGCCACAAAAGCTGCGTTAAGCTCGCTAAGCGAGGGCATTCGCATTGATGTGCGTCATACCCCAATAAAAGTGACAACTGTGCACCCTGGCTTTATCCGTACCGAAATCAACGAAAAAGTAAAAGCGGTACCATTTATTGTTGACTTAGAAACAGGTTGCAAAGCCATGGTTAAAGACATCGAAAAAGAAGTTGCTAATAGTTTTGTCCCTAAATGGCCTTGGGCTTTGTTTAGATACTTAGCGCGAATTGCCCCACTTAGTCAGTTAGCCAAAATGAGTTAAAAAACACGCCTGACTGCCATGAAAACATGTTCCATGGTTTAACCTTTTGTATTTCAATTCAGGAACAATATTGCAATGACGGATTCGATCTTAACCCAAGTCATCATGCCTATAGTCTTGGCTCTCATCATGTTTGGAATGGGCTTAAGCCTAACCAAACATGATTTTTTAGAGTTAGGAAAAGAGCCTAAAGCCGTTGTTGTAGGCTTATTTGGACAATTATTGTTACTGCCGGTTTTGGCATACAGCGTGGCGATATTATTTGGTATAAGCCAACATTTGGCGATAGGCATAATGATTTTAGCCGCTTGCCCTGGTGGAACGAGTTCTAACATTATTAGCCATTTAGCCAGAGCCAATCTAGCCTTATCAGTAAGTTTAACTGCCGTTACTACCTTAGTTTGTGTGTTCACTACTCCGTTGATTATCCAATTTGCGATAAACCAATTTGATACCAATCCAGTGAAATCATTTTCGCTACTGAGTACCACTTTGGGCCTAATTTTTATCACTTTGTTACCAGTAATTTTAGGTATAGTGCTACGTCATAAATTTCCAACACAAGCCATCAATAGCGAACCTTTTTTCCGGCGCTTGGCGACAGGGTTTCTGATTTTTATGATTATTGCTATCACCTATCAAGAGCGCGATAACATCCTTGAATCCTTCTCTCAAGTATTACTGCCGTCTATCTCCCTAAATATTGTGGCCATTATTACCGGCCTATTATTAGGCCTGATTTTTAAATTAGTTAAACGTGACTGCATTACATTAGGGATTGAGGTAGGCGTACAAAATAGCGCGATGGCAATTTTGATAGCAGTTTCGTTTTTAGAACGTCCCGACTACGCAATTGCGCCGGGTGTATACGGTTTAGCCATGTATTTAGGCGCAGGGTTATTGATTGTGGGTACTAAGCGGTTTCAAAAATGGAAGTAAGGTCTTTACGTTTTTGGCCGGTCAATCGGTGTTCTAACGGTACTGAGCTATAACTGTGAACAAAATGGCTAAGAATAAAATCCACTGGTCTGAAGTTAGCTTGAAAATGACAAAGTAAGAACAGCTTTGTCATTTATCAGTCACTATCAAAAGATCCAGTGCATTTTTTGATTTGAAAAATCTACTTAAAACTATTCAACTCGTTTCATAACGCAAATTTTGTTACCCGCAGGATCGCGAAGATAAGCTAAATACAACTTCATTGTACCGCCATCACGTACTCCAGGAGGATCTTCACAGGCTGTGCCGCCATTTGCTAGACCCGCAGCATGCCATGCCAAACCCTGCTCTTCGCTTTCAATGGCAAAACCTAAAGTACTACCATTTCCGTGAGTAGCTGGCTCCCCGTTAATTGGCAAACTTAATCCAAATACACCAGTTTTAGTAAAGTAAAAACAACGTCCCTTAGGATCAATTGTGCCTTCTTCGTAGCCCAATGCACCTAGGACCGCATCGTAAAATTTTTTCGATGCCTGTATATCATTAGCACCTAACATCACATGACTAAACATTTTTAACACTCCTAAAATTCGTTTGAAATTTAACTTAACAGCAGTGTACTCATTACTGGCTAAAAGTAGAATTTTTCATAGTTATGAACTGTTGTAAGTTTTGTGAAGTTTTACCAACCCTACACTTACTGTTTTTGACGCCCAGCGATAAACGCCATTATTTTTCCATTTATCAAACCTGCTTGATCCACGTTAATAAAGTGTCCGCTATCGGCAACGATTTCAGCTTGTACACTAGGCAAAATTTTAATGGCGCGATCGACACTTTGCTGATTATTAAAAAGATCGTTATCTCCAGCTAAGAATAACACCGGCAAAGCGAGTGATGACAATTGTGTGTCGTCAAATGGTTTCATGTCCATTAGCAATGGCGATGTGGATGCGGTTGTGATAGTTCTGAAAAAATGATCAATATATATTTGTTCAATACCCTCTACATTGCTCGACAAAGTCGCTAAGTTTTTGCGTAACCCTTCACGCTGGGGATTTAATGCATATAGCAAATTAGATAAAATACCAAGGCTGGGCTCTAACCAAGTAAAAGTTTGCGCTGGACTAAGCAGTATGAGTTTTTTCACCCTATGGGGTTTTGTCAAAGCTAAATTAGTTGCGATCCAACCGCCTTGAGACGCACCAATAAGGATTGGTTTTTGCAATTCTAGGGCGTCAAATATTTCGAAATACCAAGAAATAAGTATTTCGAGTGACTCTTCATCATGATTCAGTTCTGATTTTCCAGGTCCTAAAATATCATCTATCGCATACACCCTGTGGTTTATTGATAACGCCTCAATATTTGGGTACCACATGGTAGAGTCAGCGCTCATGCCGTGAAGTAAAATAACGGGCGGGCCATCAGTAGGTCCTGAGACTATTATATGTGCAGTACCCTTTGAAGTAGGCAGTTTTAATTCACGGTACGCTGTATTCCATAACGTCAGTACACGATTGTAAAGTGCTTGGTCACTTAGGCTTTCAGGCTCCTGTGTTTTGAGCTTTTGGTATTCTGAACTTTTATCTGGCAGGCCATAGGTCTTGGTAATGTCGTCATTAACGTGGGTACGTTCGCAACTCACTAGCACATATGCAATAACAATGAATAATGATACGTAGATTTTCAAGATGAGTTTTGTTGCCTAGCTTGTTGCCATTGCTCCAATGAAACAACAAACCCCTTACTGACTAGCCATTGTTCGGCATCCTCAATATTTTGAGTATAAAATTGATGTTCTGTATCGTAGTTAGATACATCACCAATAATATTTTTTTGCAACTCAAAACGGCATATTGTGACTTCGTGAGTTTGATTGTTCGCGGCGCACCAATCATATATAAGCTGGAAGCCCTCAACAGCCTCAAAAGTTGGCATGATCCAATTGCGCAAATCAACAATTGCAGCCCATGGTTGATGCTTAATACCAGCAACCAGTTGTTGGGTTTCTTCTAGTACTTTTTTAACTGTGCCTTTTGACCAAACACTATTCATCTCTACGCACAATACATTGCCCGCCAAATGTAGACGATAAAGGCCTTGTTGCGTATTGATTGGCACTGTAATGAACTCCTAATTCTATGAAGCTGCTTATTGATAACTTAACATAAGATCAAAAGAATAAAACAAACAAAAATTTATGAGAAAAGTTTCAATGACTTTTATGCTCTCAACTCTTTGGCATAACCACACCAAAATTTGATACTGGTAAAGCACAGGCCAGCCGCTAAAACTATCGCTAAAGCAAGTATCCAATACTGTTTTTGCTGCAGACTAAACAATGCCACTGCCAACCATCCAATAAAATTGAAAGCAGTAAATAGTACTGTGACATATCTCAACCACGCAGTATTTTTTACGCTAGTAGTAACAAATAACACATAAGTCATTTGTAGCAACAAACCAAGCGCTACGGCTAATAACGCAACTAAACCTACTATCAATCCCCCCTTTACACCTGAGATGATAAGAGTAAATAACATAAAAACAGCACAGGCAAATAAACTCACTCGACCAATTCGTTCAGCAAACAACATCGCCACTTTCAACATATAACGCCTGCGGTTTTTACTATTATCCAAAAGCCATAGATCAGAGATACTTTTACGGTTGTATATCCATTCAAGACTTATCGCAGTGCAGACCACCACCAGATAAAACAACATAAAAATACAAATGGGGATAAGTATGGCCTCATGATTAATTTCGTTGACAAAAAACAGCGGCAGAGCAAACAGTACGACTAGAAAACCGAAGATACATTTTAATAAGAAACTATGCACCTTTGCGCCAAACAGGCCTAAATACAATAAATCCTCATGTCTACCGATATCCAAACCAAATAACACACGACTTTCAATTTTGCCCCAGGTTTTAGATGACCTCCTTGCATTGGCAAAAAGCTGAAGAGGTGTAAAGTTTGAACTTTTACGATGTTTTTTCCACGTTCTTGGTGCCAAATTTGGGTCGTATTCTGCCGGTTTTAGATAATTGCTTCTGGCTAACAAAAAGCTTTTATAGGTAACGGCTAAGCATACGCAGGAAATGGTTATACCGATGGCTGGGATTGAGAAAATAGACCAAACACTAGTGACTATTTTTTGCCAGAGACTAAAGAAATATTCGTTTTGTTTAACATAAATCATCAAAAACCAAATCAGGATATAAATCCCTAACCCGATAAAGCCTGTTAACCTCCAAATCTCTTTTCTGACAAAAAAGAACATTGATGAAGTAATTAGCCACAATACGCTTAGGCAAACAAAAAATTCATAAAACGAATTAGCGAATATGGCACAAGTCAGCACACTGCTAATAAACACTAAACTAGTTGAATAGTTAAACTGATAGGTATGAAAATCAGGAGCCAAAAAACCAAAGCTATGCCCTCGAGACAAGGATAAATCATCCAGTATTCTGTATGCACCGAGTATACTCAAAGCTAAAAATTGCCAAGCGGGGAAACTGCCACTCGAAGAAGCGAATAACCAAGTAATTAAAACAACGATAATCAGGCTATAAATGGGAGCCGGCAACCAAAATGTTTCACCGCCACTTGCCCCATAATCTCTTTTTATAATCGCTAAATATTGCTTCATGCGTTTAGCTCCAAAAATATATCTTCAAGACTTAATTGCTCAACGGTAATCTTGGCGTTGAGCTGCTTTTCCCATACATCTAAGCCTTTTACATCAAATCCTTTTACGGTTAATCGCCCGGTGTTTCCTGCAACTTGATGCTTCAATACTAAAGGGTCTGAACTGACATCGGCTAAATTCGACTCACTGGCTATATGAATCCGAACCACTTGTTCTTTAAGCTCATCAATACCGCCCTGATAAAGCACTTTGCCTGCTTTTAACATAGCTATATCAGCCGCAGCTCTTTCGATATCAGAAGTGATATGAGTGGAAAACAAAATACTGGTCTGTTCATCAAGGTTAATGTCAATTAACTCTTTAATAAAAGAGCGCCGCGCACTGGGATCTAAACTGGCAACGGGTTCATCTAAAACCAGTAACTCGGGCGAATGGCCTAATGCCTGAAGAATAGAGGTTTGTTGTCTTTGCCCTTCAGACATATTGCTGATCCGCTGTGTTGTATCAATGTGCATTTTATCAGCTAGTGATTTAACCTTTATCGCGTCCCAATTTTGGTAAAACGCCCCTGTGTACATAAACAACTCTTGCGGTGTCATCCAATGAAAACAATCTAGTGTTTGTGCCACATAGCCTAAACGCTGTTTGGTGTTTGCTGACATATTCCATGCATCTTCAGCAAATATTAATGTTTCACCTCGGTTTGGTCTTAATAGACCTAAAGCCGTTTTCAACAAGGTAGTTTTGCCTGAACCATTTTCACCCAACAACCCCATGACAGCGCCTTTTTTAAGAGTTAAATTCACGCCTTGCAACACAGGTTTGCCTTCATAACTTTTATACACATCATTAAGCGTTAACACATTGGATTCGAGATTATCCATATTGGAAAGATTCATTTGAGTTCCTTTTCTAATTTTTTACTTAGCCAGTCGAGCGCTTGTTGTTTATCTAAATCTAATTGTTTGCATTGCTGAATAAAGGTTTCTGCTAGAGGGGTTAACTTTTGTAAACGCTCACTGGTGCTTTCTTTATGCACTTGCTCGGCAATCATCATTCCCTTGCCACGCATTCTAACTACATCGCCATGGGATTCTAAAAATCCATAGGCTTTGGATATGGTCATAGGGTTCACTTCAAGCTCAACAGCCAACTGCCGCACAGAGGGTAAATAATCACCTGCGTTCAATTGACCACTGGCGATCATGCGTTTTATCTGCTCAAACAACTGCCGATAGATGGGTTCGCCAGAACTGGGAGATAATTGCAAAATAAGCGTTGAGTGCTGCAAGTTTCTGTTCTCTCTTGTATTGGTGTATTATATATATAATACACCAATACAATTTACAATATTTTTATCAAAATAGAAAAATGTTTGATTAAAAAACAAGATGTGCATTAACCCTTCCAGTGAACGAGTGCAAGACACCTACATCTTCGCTGGATTGACGAGGCTATCCTATAAACGTATTCTGATATCATGCTAGGCAACGGAATATTCAGATGAAAGTAAGCGCCAATATTAAGACCTTCGCGATTAGCATTGGTATGCTAGCGGTACTTGGCTGTGATAAGCCTGCCCCCCAACAAATAAAAACGAATCAAACAAAGTCACAACCCGAATCACAACTTTTAAAGACAGGGCTGACTGAGCGAATTCGCATTAAGGATCAAACGCCTTGGTTACAAACCTTAGAGCAACGACAAAAACACTATAATGTGCCGGGTGTATCATTGGCGTTTATGCGCAACGGCCGCGTAGTTTGGACGTTACAAAGTGGTGTCAAGGATCTCACCACTAATCATCCTCTAGATGAAAATACTGTGTTTCAAGCTGGCAGTATTTCAAAGCCTGCATTTGGCGCGGTGTTGATGAAGTATCGCCAAGAAAATGCTTTAGATTTGGATGCTGACGTCAACAAATTACTCACAAGTTGGCAATTACCTCAACATGATTGGTCAGGACAAGAAGTGGTGTCACTTCGCAGACTGTTGAGTCATACCGCTGGTACCACAGTACATGGTTTTCCTGGGTATGCCGCTAATGAAGTCGTACCTACTTTGATACAAGTATTAAATGGCGCAGAACCAGCCAATACGGCGCCAGTGCGGGTCGATATCCGACCGGGCTCAAAGATGCGGTATTCCGGTGGAGGCACAACCCTAGCACAGCTAGTCCTACAAGATGTGACAGGCGAAATTTTACCCACAATGGCTGAGCGTTTATTGTTTGCTCCTTTAGGCATGAAACGTTCTAGCTTCGAACAACCCATATCCTCTAAGTTAGTAGATAATAGGGCAACACCTTACAAGGGTGATGGCACAGCAGTGCCAGACGGGGCCCACACCTACGCCACGCTCGCAGCGGCCGGAATGTGGAGCACACCAACAGATATGTTAAACATGGCGAGTGCTGTACGTAGCGCCTATTTAGGCACTGAAACAGACTGGATTTCACAGGCCACCGCCGTCGAAATACTCACCTCCAATGCCCCTACACCTGATAGTCCGAATGTTGGTATAGGCTTTTTTATAAATATGTCAGATGAGGGTGAAATGCTTGGATTTGGCCATGGTGGTGCAGACGAAGGTTTTATGTCGCAATTATATCTCGAATTAAACTCAGGTAACGGCTACGCCATTATGACCAATGGTAACAACGGCAATCAATTGATTAGTGAGCTTGAGGTAAGAATAAAAGAAGCATTCGACATAGGTTATGCCGAACCCGAAACTAAAACCATAGTCGAGCTGAGCACAAATGAACTGACTGAGTATCTTGGATCCTACGCTGTAACCAAGCCTGTTGTGGTCGATATCGTTTTAGAAGCGGCCGAAAATGGGTTTCTACTTACCGCCTCTCCTTATGTAGAAAATGAAAAACACTGGTACCAAGGTAAAGACACGTTTTTTGCAATGGATGGCAGTACCGTGACCTTTGAAAGGGACAAAAGTGGCGCAATCACAGACCTTAGTTTCAACAACGGTGTACGTGGCACTAAAAAGCGATGAGACTAATAAACTATGTCACTGTCATCCAATCTAAATATAAAACACATCCAGTTAGGGAGAAACCAATATCAATTCAAGCAATGACCCAAACACAGCCAATATCGCTAGTTTTAAACTGATCAGCGCAGATAATTTACAGCTTCACTGCCACCAATGGTTACCCACGGCAGACATTAAAGCTGTGGTACAAGTTGCACATGGTATGGCAGAACATGGCGCGCGATATGGGCGCTTAGCCGCTAGTCTAAACGCCGAGGGTTTTGCTGTTTACGCCAATGACCACCGTGGTCATGGACAATCCATATCAGCAGGTCTACCCCTAGGGCACATGGCGGATGAAAACAGTTGGAACAAAGCCGTAGACGATCTTGACTTACTTAATGGCGAGATCCGCCGCCGTCATCAAGGTTTACCTATTATCCTATTGGGTCATTCTATGGGGTCATTTTTGACGCAGTCTTATCTTAATCAATATGGCGATAACATTGCTGCTGCAGCCCTATCAGCCAGTAATGGTCCGCCAGGGCTGCTTGGCAAAATTGCGCAATTGATCATACGTATTGAAAAATTAAGATTTGGAAAAACAGGTCACAGTGCGCTTATGTCAGCCATGACCTTTAAAGCATTCAATAAGGCGTTTAAACCCAACCGCACCGAGTTTGACTGGTTAAGTCGAGATACAGAAGAAGTCGACCAGTATGTTGCCGACCCTCTGTGTGGATTTGAATGTTCTGTAGCGAGTTGGCAAGGCATGTTAGATGCGTTGACTACATTAGCCACAGATCAGACGCTTAATAAAATCGATAAAACTAAACCCATTTATGTCATCAGTGGTACTAAGGATCCCGTTGGCGAAAATGGCAAAGGAGTCAAACGTCTACTTAAAGCCTATGAAAAAAACGGTCTCAGCAAAGTAACCCATCAGTTTTATCCTGAAGCGCGGCACGAGTTGTTTAATGAAATCAACAGAGACGTAATTACTCATGACTTTATTACATGGCTTAAATCTGCGATATGACTCAGGTAAGCAATTAGGCATAGTCCTTGCCTAGTTGCTCATTCCACCAAAACACTAGTACTGCGTGATACTCAATCTTCCCAATCAATAACAACTCTTATACCAATTCATCTTATCAATTAGTCGCTGGTATTCTCCCTTTGGGCGAGGTTTAAAAGCACCTACTCTGCGTTGCTCGAACTTACAATAGAATAACTATTGCTTCATTCGAGCGCCTTGATTAGGTGATTTTAAACCTCGCTGAGCGATCAATTGTTAGGATGGATTGGTATT
>NZ_JBDVXF010000031.1:0-13384 GCF_039964565.1 Paraglaciecola sp. | reverse complement strand
TTTAATGCATCCAGTGCTGATATTATTGTGTTTATCAAGGCGAGCTTGTGAAGCAATTGCCAGCTATTGAGAGCAAGTTCAACGAAGATAGGCGCAATAATAGCGGTGCTGGACGGTATGGCTTATCCCGAGTTCAGGTTAACTAAGACTAATCTGCATTAGCTTTTGCTCTAATTTGTCTAGGATTTTAATTAAATTTTTATGCTCGCTTACTTCTAATGCATCAATAAGCTGTCTTTCCCACTGCAAAGCTTTAGGCGCAATTTTTTGATAGACCTCAAGGCCTTGACTTGTTAAAGAAAGATAAGCTGCACGATTGTCGTCTTTATCAATTTTACGTTGTAAATAATTTTTACCTTCTAGCACTTTCACAGCTCGGGATACTTTAGACTTATCCATTGCAGTTATTTCTCCAATATCTTTGGAATACAGTTCTTTCTGCCGCGCTAACTGCGCTAGGATACGCCATTCTGGGATACTGACGTCAAATTCCTGCTTGTATATTTGGGAGAGTTCCGTGCTTATTTTTGCCGCTAAATGCACCATTTTGTATGGAATAAACTGCTTAAGCTCCACTACATCACTACCTAGATTTTGCATATTTCTCACTTATCTATTTTGCGTAAAGAATAAAATACAGTACCGCTAAACTGAATAAAGGTTGATAACACCCATAATATAGTTTCATATGAGAATATATTGAAAACACTTGAAAGGGGCAACTATGTTTAAGTCCAACGATCTTTGCTATTCCCAAGGATTTAATAATGAGCATCAATCTGAAGCTCTACCGGGAGCACTCCCAGTTGGGCAATTTAGTCCACAAAAGTGCGCCTATGGTTTGTACGCCGAACAATTTAGTAGCACCGCTTTTACCGCTCCTAGACATGAAAACCGGCGTACTTGGATGTATAGAATCCGCCCATCAATCAGTATGGGAGACTATTCACTTATCAATCAAGGTTTACTACGCACAGCCCCTTTAAAAGGCACTCTATGCCCACCAAACGTGATGCGCTGGAACGCCCAAGCTATCCCAGAAACGCCCACTAACTTTCTTGACGGACTCACCACTATAGCCGCCAATGGCGACGTAAAGACACAAATTGGTATAGGCATTCATCTCTATTCAGCCAATAAGAGCATGAATAATCGTTTTTTCTGTAACGCTGATGGCGAGCTATTGTTGGTTCCCCAGAAAGGAGAGTTAATCGCTCGTACCGAGTTAGGATTGCTTCAGGTAAAACCCGGTGAAATTTTAGTTATTCCCCGTGGCATTAAATTTCAAGTTAATCCTCTAAATCAACCAATTAGTGGGTATATCTGCGAAAATTACGGCGCGCCGTTTACCCTACCTGAAAGAGGACCTGTTGGTGCAAATGGTTTTGCCAATCAACGCGATTTTTGCTATCCGCAGGCGTGGTATGAAGACATCCAACAAGAGAGTTATCTAATCACCAAGTTCTGTGGAGAACTATATCAGGCGCAGCTTGACCATAGCCCGCTAGATGTTGTGGCATGGGTCGGAAACAGCGCACCGTACAAATATGATTTGTCTCGTTTTAATGTCATTAATTCGGTCAGTTTTGATCACCCTGACCCGTCTATATTTACCGTGCTCACTTCCCCATCCGATACAAAAGGCACTGCTAATATGGACTTTGTGATTTTTCCTCCAAGATGGATGGTGGCTGAAAACACCTTTCGACCACCTTGGTATCACCGCAATGTGATGAGCGAGTTTATGGGGTTAGTTCACGGCGTATATGACGCCAAAGAAAAAGGTTTCGAACCAGGCGGAATGAGTTTACACAACTGTATGACTCCCCATGGACCAGAAGCCGATGTATTTGAAAAAGCCACAAATGCTGAACTTTCGCCACAAAAATATGCGAATACATTAGCCTTTATGTTCGAGTCTCGTTATGTGATTACGCCCACTGAATTTGCACTTAACACCAGTTCTAGGCAAAAAGACTATCTAAGTTGCTGGGGAAATTTAAAAAAACATTTTAATGGGAAACCATAAGTTTCTGGCGCCATAATCCAAATATTTAAGAGAATAAAATATGATAAAACTCAATCAAACACATGATATCAATCTCACCAGTTGGGTGACGAGTGCCAATACCAACAGTGATTTTCCTATCCAGAATTTACCTTTTGCGATTTTTAAACGTAAAGACAAAAATGAAGCTTATAGAGGTGGTGTGGCCATAGGTACACAGGTAATAGATTTAGCGGCATTAGCAAAACTCAATCTATTTACTGGCACTGCACAAACCGCGCTAGAAGCGGCAAGTCAGTCGACCTTAAACGCACTAATGGACTTAGGAGTTGAAGCCAATTCGGCCCTAAGACTATCTTTATCGAAAGCGCTACAAAACAATTCGCCGCTACAAGGGGCGCTCACAACAACCCTAATACCTCAAACCGAAATTGAGTTTGGTATGCCTTGCCTGATTGGCGATTATACCGATTTTTATACCTCTATTTATCACGCAACTGCGGTAGGTAGCCTATTCCGCCCTGACAATCCCTTGTTACCTAACTACAAATGGATACCAATTGGATATCATGGTCGTTCTTCCACCATTGGTATTTCCGGCCAAGATTTTAACCGCCCAATTGGTCAAACCAAAGCGCCCGATGCCATCGAGCCATGTTTTGGACCCTGCAAACGTTTAGATTACGAATTAGAAATGGGATTGTTTGTTGGGAAAAGTACCCAGATGGGTGAATTAATTAAAATAGAGAATGCAGAGCAGCATCTGTTTGGGGTATGTATTTTTAACGATTGGTCTGCCCGTGATATTCAAGCTTGGGAATACCAGCCATTAGGACCCTTCTTAGCTAAGAGTTTTGCCTCGACTATTTCACCGTGGATAGTCACTATGGAAGCCTTAGCCCCGTATCGCAGTGAATTTTCGCGCCCCAAAACAGACCCTCAACCTATGCCTCACCTAAGCAGCAAACAAAATAGTTGCTATGGGAGCCTAGACATCGACTTAAGTTGTTTTATCCAAACTAAGGCGATGCGTGATAACCAGCAAACGATGGCACAACTATCTCAATCGAACTTTAAACATTCATATTGGACCCCAGCACAATTAATAACCCATCACGCCAGTAATGGTTGTGCTATGCGTGCTGGCGATTTATTGGGATCGGGCACACAATCTGGGCCAACCTATGAGGAAGCAGGTTCTTTACTTGAACTGAGTAAAGGAGGTAAAACGCCTATTGAGTTACCCAACGGTGAAAAACGCACATTTTTAGAAGATGGTGACAGCATTATTATGCGCGCTTCATGCAGTAAACAAGGCGCCGCTAAAATTGGGTTTGGCGAGGTAGTAGCAACGATTTTACCTGCTAAGGTGTAGCTCTTAGTAATGAAACTGTATAGTTATTATCGTTCATCCGCTGCTTATAGGGTCAGAATTGCCTTAAACTTAAAACAGATTGAACACAGTATTGAGCCGATTAATCTGCTGAAAAAAGAACACAAAAGCGCCGACTATTTAACTAAACAACCACAAGGATTAGTACCTTGTTTAGAAACCAGTAACGGGCTATGTCTAGCACAGTCTGGAGCCATACTGAGGTATTTAGATTCACGTTACTCAAAAGTAAAGTTAATGCCAGCGGATCCGTTGCAGGCAGCTAAAATTCAAAGTTTTGTGGATATCATAGCTTGTGATATCCACCCTATCTGCAATCTACGGGTGCTAAATTATCTTACCGAGCACCTTGAAGTAGCGGGTCAACAAAAGTTAGCTTGGTATCATCATTGGGTCACTCTTGGTTTGACCGCATTGGAAACCATGCTCGATGAATCAAGTTACTGTTTTGGGGAAGATGTCACATTAGCAGACCTCTATTTGATCCCGCAACTATACAACGCTTTACGATTCGAAGTTGACATGACAGCATTTCCCAAATTACTCAATGTCTATCTATGCTGCAATCAACTAGAGGCATTTATTAACGCGAAACCAGAAAACCAATCAGATGCCATATAGCGTTATTAAATTGCGACGCGTGAGATGCACTTATGATAACGTTTATCTACTCGTATTATTTTTTCAGGCTACTTATGACTCTACCATTCTCAATACTTGATCTTGCCCCAATTGCCGAAGGGTCAAGCATTGCAAACGCCCTTGATAACTCACGTAAATTGGCTATTCAGGCAGAAAAATCTGGATACAACCGGGTCTGGTTAGCAGAACATCATGGTATGTTTGGTGTGGCCAGTTCGGCTACATCTATCGTATTGGCGCATATTGCAGCAGCAACCTCTAAAATAAGAATTGGCTCAGGAGGCGTGATGTTACCTAATCATTCACCGCTCGTGATTGCAGAACAATTTGGTACCTTAGCAACGTTATATCCCAATAGAATCGATTTAGGATTAGGACGAGCTCCAGGTACAGACATGGCTACGGCTAGAGCCTTACGACGTAACCTGACGTCTGAAGTAGATAATTACCCTGAAGATATTCGTGAGCTACAACATTATTTAGGTAAGCCTACAGACGGGCAGAATATTGTGGCTGTGCCAGGTGCGAACACCCATATTCCAATTTGGTTGTTAGGATCGAGTTTGTATAGCGCGAAGCTCGCTGGACAATTTGGGCTACCCTACTCTTTTGCATCACACTTTGCCCCAGAGCAACTCTTCGAAGCAATCTGCCTCTATCGAGCATCCTTTCAAGCATCAGAGCAATATCAAAAGCCCTATATAATGGCGGGACTAATGACTGTAGTGGCGGATACTGACCAAGAAGCCAATTATTTATTTAGCTCAGTGCAGCAACAATTTATGAATTTACGCCGTGGAGTTAATCGTCCGTTTGCCAGACCTGTGGATGATATATCAACAATTTGTACTGCAGCAGACCAAGCAATGTTAACGAATGTTTTACGTTATGCCATGGTAGGCTCTAAACAGACGGTCACTGATAAACTAAGCCAATTTATTGAAGCCACCAAAGTTGATGAAATCATTGTTTCTATGCCAATCCATGATGTCGATGCCCGCATTAAAAGTGTGCAATTGTTAGCAGAAACAGGATTAATGCAACCCCAATAAGCTGACAAACTTAAGTTGAGTCAGCACTTTAGCGATATAATTTATAGGTGCCAAACAATCCATGACTCTGATTTTGTTTGGCATAAGCAACGAACTAAATTTTTAAATGTAAACATTCGACTAATTTTTCAATACCAGTAGCAAAATTTGTCTCGTTCATGCTGGCAAATCCGATGCGAATAAAGCCATCTTGGTCGCGTGACTTATCCAATAGAAATTGTCTTTCATGCTGAATATATATCCCAAGTTGTTGACACTTTATGGCTAATTGTTCAGCGCTATGTAATCCACTGGGGCGACCGGGATGACGGATTAATCGTACCCAAAGTGCCATACCTCCGTCAGGGCTGATAAATTCGAAACAAGGATACTTTTTCAAAACAGAAATTGCATGATCTCTGCGTTGCAGGTTGAAACGAGTGGTTCTTCTTAAGTGGCGCTCAAACCCGCCACTATCCATCCACTTAGCCAGCGCAGACTGCATTAAAACGTTGCTCTTATGGCAAATTAGTAAGCGATATTCTGCAACCGCTTTTGCCATCGTTTTAGTGACCGCCATGATGCCAATTCTGGCACCAGGAAACATAATCTTTGAAAAGGTAGAAATGTATATCACTAATTGTGATGGATCTTGAGTTGCCATGGGAGCAAGTGGCTGACAGCGATAATGAAATTCATGATCGTAATCATCTTCAACAATAGGAATTTTATGCAATGCAGCAAGTTGATAGATAGCCATCCTGCGACTAACCGTTAAAGTAACTGTGGTAGGGTACTGGTGCAAAGGAGTCAAGTATATTAATCGAACGTTACCTTTTGATATCTGCTTTTCTAAATCCTGAGGGCACATTCCATGGATATCGTGCTTTACTCCCACCAATTCAGCTCCGCTGCTTCTAAATGCTGCCATTGCGGGTGGATAACCTAACGCTTCAACAGCTACTTTATCACCTGATTTTAGTAACAGTTGCGCCACCATAAATAACGCTTCCTGAGACCCATTAGTGACCACTATTTCACGATCCGTTATGGCCCTAGACTTACGCAGATAAATTTTCACTTGCTCAAGCAATTCTGGTGTACCGGCACTTTGCCCATAGCTCAATTGTGCGATATTGGGTCGATTCAATACATCAGACATACAACGTTTAAACTCATCAAATGGAAACAGCGTCAAATCAGGCTGTCCACCAGCAAAGTTATATTCAAAATCGTTGGCAGGATAAGTCGGTAATGGCATCCCTGACCGCACTAGACGGTAGTCGATTGGACTGGGACTGTTAGCTACAGTATCGAAAGAGGGATTCTGGCTCTTTTCAATGGGTAAATTTTCTACGACTTTATAGCCTACCCTTTGAATAGACGCTATCCATCCTTCAGCCACTAACTCGGCCAATGACTTCATAACAGTATGCCTGTTTAAGCCCAAGTCTTGGCTAATGGATTTCACCGATGGCAAATGGTCACCCGAAGTTAGTTGCCCCTGTTTAATCGCCTCTCTAACCGTTTCCGCAAGTTGCAAATATTTGGGTTGCGTACTGTTTACATTCTGTAATTTAAACACTCTCACTGGTCTATTCAAAAAAAAGCTATTGGTTGATTTAATTAGACCAAAATACCGTAATAATAGCCAACACAAAAATGAGGAGAACAATAATGACACTTGAAACTCTAACACTTGAAGACGAATACGTGGCGCTTAAACCTATGCACACAAGCCATATTGAAGAATTATATTGGGCTGGAAAAGACCCCAGCATTTGGAAATGGACCACAGCGAAATACTGCTTAACCCTAGACTCAACGCAGCAGTGGGTTACCTCTTGTTTGGATAATGCGCGTCTAAACAGTCAGCAACCTTTTGTCATAGTAGATAAAACCCAAGATAAAGTAGTGGGGTCCACAAGTTACTTAAATATTTTCTTAGAGCATAAAGCCATTGAAATTGGTTTTACCTTTCTTACACCCAGTGCCCAAAGAAGTTACGTAAACCGTCGCTGCAAATTTTTATTGTTAACCCATGCATTTGAAACGTTACAACTTAATAGGGTCGCATTACAAACTCATGAAAAAAACCAGCGCTCAAGAGCCGCTATTGCAGCCATTGGCGCTAGCTTTGAAGGGGTTCTCCGTGATTGCCGTATTCAACAAGATGGCAGTATTCGTAGCAGTGCAGTTTACAGCATCATTAAACCAGAGTGGCCACAAGCTAAATCAAATTTGCTCGCCAAGTTAACCCTGCCAACAACAAAAATGTCAAAGAGGTAATCCCAGATGTTTATTCCAAAATCATTCCAAATGAAAGCATTAACTGATAAACATAAGTTTATTGAGGAGTTTGGTTTTGGGGTAATGATATCGTCCTCTGAAAACTTATTGGCCACGCACTTACCCTTTGTCCTAAATGTACATGAGGCTGAACAAGGGGCATTGTATGCCCACTGCGCCAGAGCCAATCCTCATTGGAAAAATCTAGAGGGCCAAACAGTGCTGGTGATCTTCACTGGACCTCATGCCTACATTTCTCCAAGTTGGTATATGAGTAGACCTGCCGTACCTACTTGGAACTATACCGCCGTTCACGCCTACGGCACTTTCACCTTACTCACCCCTCAAGAAACACTGAAAGCAGTTGAGCTATTAGTTGAAAAATACGAACCGCAACTCTTGCAAAAAAAAGACATAGTCACTGATCAAATTAAGCATAAAATGTTAGCAGGGATTGTTGGCTTTAAGATCGAATTAACCAAAATTGAAGGGAAACTAAAACTGGGACAAAACAGAAGCAAAGAAGATCAAAACAGTATCTTTAACGCTTTGAATAGCTCTAACGGCTTTGATGATTTAGCACTCGCAAGTTACATGCAGGAAAACAAACATTAACCTGATAGGTTTGAAAGACTCTGGACATATACAAACCGAGTCTACTTGTAGTAAAATCGCGTTTCCCATTCTAGAGACCTTAAGCCGATGAACAAATAACGTCTGACTTTGATTCACTTTTTAATTTGAATTATCAGGGTAATTGTTGTCTTCATTTGGTGTATGTCTCGAAAATCGCGTTTCGTTTTTGGTCAGCCATTCTTTAGATAGTAGCGCCCTGAGTTATCAGGAGACGTTCATTTTGAAACAATTAACAATCAATCATATTTCATTTCTGCACACGAATGGTGATAAGCAATTTTGTAATATCAACTTCAATCTCCCTCAAGGACTCACTGGCCTTGTGGGTGACAATGGAGTAGGTAAATCCTTACTAGTAGACATTATTACAGCAAAAGTTAAAGCAACCACTGGAACGGTTGAGCTTATCGGGCCTCTGATATTTTTAGAGCAAAATCCACGGGTGACTCTGACTAACAATAAAACCGTTGCAGACTACTTAGGCGCCGCATCAAAACTTAACGCCCTCAAAAATATTGAAAATGGCAGTATTGCGGAGCAAGACTATCAACTTGTTGCTGACGATTGGCTTTTTGCTAGTACTTTTAAGCGACAGTTGGCAAAGCTCTCAAAAAATATTTCGCCAAATTCAAAACTATGTCACTTAAGTGGTGGCGAGTTAAATAAGCTGATGCTGTATAGATTATTTAATCAAGCCGCATTAGAGAACGCTATTCTCATACTCGACGAACCCAGCAATCATTTAGATGGGCTCTCTAAACAGTGGTTAGCGGAGCAGTTGTTATCTTTTAAGGGACAGTGTTTACTCATCAGTCACGATCGACTGCTGCTCAACCTTTGTCGCCACATAGCGAAACTAACCCCTCTTGGAATTGAATTAGTGGAGTCAAATTATGATGGGTTTGAACAACAACGTTTGTTGAATGAAAATGCTCAGGCAAAAAAACTGAAGCAATTACTCGCCCTGCAAAAAAGAACAAAGTTGAGCGCGCAGCGTGATGCAGAAAAAGCACAAAAACGAGCCAGTCAAGGTGTTAAAAAATCAAAGCAAGGTGGCTTACCAAAAATATTGCTGGGTAGTAAGCAACATCAGTCTGAAGCATCTCTTAGCGCAAAAATGTCTCAACATCAGTCCAAATTATCCAATATAGCGCAACAACTACTGGCGGCAAAAACGCCCAATGTCGCCACGCCGATTCAGTTTGGTTTAACCGCTAACCAGCAAAAAACAAAAAGATTACTTCAAGTAAAAGATATTTTATTGCCTCATGTAAACACCACCGTATCGATGGAAGTCAAAAATGGCGAAAAGTGGCACCTTAATGGCAAAAATGGCTCAGGAAAATCTTCTTTTTTACACCTATTAACTAAGCTGTCCCATGTACAAAAACCTTCCGTAATCCTAGCTAATGACAACGCAATAAATACGCCGCAAATTTATACGTCAGCGGTAATTAATACTCAAATATGTTTACTTGACCAACATTGTTCATTGATACAAAACCACCTCAGTTTGTTGGAAAATTTCTCGCACTTTTGTCCACAGCTAAATCAATCAGATAGGCGAACACTGCTGGCAACAAATGGATTCAGGAAAGACAAGGTATTTCAAAAAGCAGCATCACTAAGCCCAGGTGAAAAAATGCGTTTAGCCATGTTAATTGCGAGTCACCAACACAACACTTTATTACTGCTAGACGAGCCAGATAATCATCTTGATATTAGCAGTAAAGAGATATTGTCAGATGCCTTACTTCGCTTTAACAGTAGTTTTATATTAGTGAGTCATGATCAGGAGTTTGTCGACAAATGTGGTATTACTCACAAGTATGAGTTGACGTGATTACATAGACAATGGCATTACCTTATAGGACACATGCACTTAAATAAAACTCAAAAAATATTTAGTCTAAATGAATATTGTCGGCTTTTGTGCAACCCTTTAAGCCACGATTGAAAGGCACGGTAGTAGATGAACATTAGTAAGAAGTCTTAGCCTATAAATATTCGAGTGTTAGACTACACAACTTTAATTATTATGACCTTAGGAAAAGTAATGAAATATATAGTTCTCGCTGTAGTCATTGTATTAGTGGTGTTTTACTTTGCAAAAAACACAGTGAATAAAAAAGAGGCACTTGAAAACATTGCCATAGGGAAAGACTTTTTAGAAAAAAATAAAACCAATCAAGCTGTAATGGAAACAACCTCAGGGTTACAATATCAAATATTACAAAAGGGCCAAGGTGTAAGTCATCCGAATGCCAGTTCAACGGTAAAAGTGCATTACCACGGAATGTTGTTAGATGGCTCAGTATTTGATAGCTCAGTTGATCGTGGTGAGCCTATTAGTTTCCGTTTGAATCAAGTAATCAAAGGGTGGACAGAAGGACTGCAATTAATGGTCGTAGGTGACAAATTTAAGTTTTTTATCCCCTCTGAATTAGCTTATGGCAACCGCTCAACGGGAAAAATTACCGCAGGATCTTTGCTTATTTTTGAAGTAGAGCTACTGGAAATACGCTAACCAATGTTCCAGCATTTTTCAAGAACGTACTCTTTACACTGTTGAGAGTACTTTCGTGACTACTTAAAGTAATCTAAAAACATTGTCACTGCTGCATAACCATAACATTGTTTAGACTATCCATTTAAAAAGGCAAATTTCCCGAGTGACATAAAACTGCTCTAAAAATCCCCATCCTAGTAGAGGTCATTCAACTTTGAGTTACTAATTTATGTTCCACTCGTTGGCATACCCAGCTTTTTTCCATACTCCCGTAGTCACTAGGTAACACTTGTCCCATAAAAAATAAATGTTACGCACAAACCACACAATTCGTTTTTTTTGGCACTTTAAATGTCTGCCAAGTGGCTGTCATAGCATCAAACAGCATTAATTGGTTCACGTTAGGCTGGCCATAATGACATAACAGCTTAATCACCTCCAAAGCTTGCATTGCGCCAACAATACCTACGACAGGCGACATTATCCCCGACTCGGTACAACTTAAATTTTGCTGCCCAAATTGACTACTAAGGCAGGCATAACACGCCGAGTTTTCAGCGGGTACAATGCTCATCAGTTGGCCCTCCATTCGAATCGCTGCCCCAGAAACCAAGGACTTACCCAATCGGTAACTCACCTGATTAAGGGTATTTCTGGTTTCTAAGTTATCGGTACAGTCCACCACTATATCAATTGAATCAATTAGCGCTAAGTAGTCATCAAAACCAAGACGTTTCTGTATGATATGTATTTGAGTTTCGCTATTGAGTTGTTCAAGGGATTCCCTAGCAGACACACATTTATTAGTACCTATGTCAGATTCACCGTGTAAAACTTGACGTTGCAGATTAGTTATCTCAACTTTGTCATCGTCGATTAATGTTATTTCGCCTATCCCTGATGCTACTAGGTACTGCGCAGACGCGCACCCCAACCCTCCCGCACCAACCACTAGAACCTTTGCATTCAGAAGCTTTTCTTGGTTGTCTAAATCGAATTTAGGCAACACTATTTGGCGGTTGTATCGCATCGCTTGTTTGGTTGTTAGAAACTTTTTTGGCACGTGTCTGCTTTCAAATTATTGATAAACTAAAAAAGGTTGTACCACTAGCGTGTCTCCCTCGCAATATTCAAATTCAGAACATTTTAAATATACGAATATTCCACAGAGACCATCCAATGCTCAAACGGCAACAAAACCCAAATATTGGTCTGAACAAAAAATTTCAATAATTACCTTTAAAGTTGACGAATAGTAAGTCAAAGTTAACTGGCATAGAGTTAAAACTAAGGAGTATTAGATGAGTGAACAATCAGAAGATAAATATTGGGGAATGCCCTTAAATACCTATTGTATGTTGCTGCATCTGAGTCAGTTGGCCAGCATCATTATGCCTGGATTAGGTTTCATATTACCTATAGTCATGTGGGCAACAAATAAGGACAAAAATGCAGAAATAGACAAACATGGAAAAGTCACTTTAAATTGGATGATTAGTCTGTTTATTTACTCAATCGTTTGCGTAGTGTTATGGATTGTAATCATAGGAATGCTAGGTTTTTTCATTTTAGTTATTTTAAATCTGATATTTGCCATTATTGCCGCAGTCAAAGCCAATGATGGTGAATTATGGGTGTATCCTTTTAGCATTAAGTTTTTTAAGGTTGAACTCTAGTTAGCAAGTGTCTCGCTCTAGCAACCACTGGAGCGTCAATCATTTGCCCTTTAAACTGAAAAACAGCTTTACCTTGTTTAGAGTAAATTTCAAAGGTCTCTAACAACTGAGTAGCGAAAGCAATCTCTTTTTCTGAAGGAACAAATCCTTTATTTAACACATCAACTTGACTAGGGTGAATACAGAAGGCCCCAACAAAACCAAGTTTTTTGGCTAAGGTTATCGTCGCCCCAAAGCTTTCAATATCACTATAATCAGCGATAGATGCAGGAAAGCCCAAAGGCATAATTTTCGCCCTACGACACGCCATTAATAGCTGTTGGTTAGGCATGAGCAACGCTTCAGGTATAGGCTCCATGCCAGCAGAAGTAGCAAAATCTTCTGAACCAATCGTCATCCCCCACAACCTAGAAGATGCAGTAGCGATTTCGTCTAAATTAGGCAGTGCATCGACATCTTCAATCTGCACTATGATCCCAGTTTTTTCACCTTGCCTATTGTTTTCAACTTCAAGCTCCTCAATTACATCTGCCAACAGTTTTACCTGAGTACCATTAGTAATTTTTGGCAGCACAATGGCTTTAACGGAATTACAAACTGCAAATTCTAAGTCGCGAATAGCCAATCGAAGTGGTGCATTAATTCGTACCAATACGTCAGCGCCACCTTGAGACACAGTTAACGCCGCAGACGCGATACTTTTCCTCGCGTCTTCCTTCAGAGCGCTTGGAACACTGTCCTCAAGGTCCAAAACATAGGCATCAGCGCCTCTCGTATTGGCTTTGTGCACAAATTTTTGATTATGAGCTGGTAAAAATAATAAAGAGCGCCAATTTGAAAACATATCTAAGGTTCTGTATCTCTGAAAAATATATAAGCCATTATTTTCTTCTAATATACCAGTGTCAATAAACTAGCGACACAACAAGTTGTTAAAGAACACTATCAACATGTTTTAGGAGATTACATTAATACCAATCCATCCTAACAATTGATCGCTCAGCGAGATTTAAAATCACCTAATCAAGGCGCTCGAATGAAGCAATAGTTATTCTATTGTAAGTTCGAGCAACGCAGAGTTGGTGCTTTTAAACCTCGCCCAAAGGGAGAACACCAGCGACTTTCACTCTTCGTTCTAGTCCTTTGAAAGGGGGTAGCCATTCCTGCAGGACTACGCCTCGATTGAAAGTCGCTGGTGTT